>JAKVBY010000054.1 GCA_022446825.1 Pirellulaceae bacterium | reverse complement strand
CGAGCCATTGGCCGAGGAGACCACCACTTCTCGCAGCAGCCAGACGTGGGCGATGCTCATCAAGCGAGCCCTGTCAACTAACAACCCAGCGAAGTCAACCCATTGTCGTGTCCAGAGTGTGGCGGCCAGATGCAGGTGGTGTCGTTCATCGAACCGCCTCAGGGCGAAGTGATCGAGAAGATTCTAAAACACTGTGGCTTGTGGCGAGCGTCGGCGCCAAGGGCGCCGCCTGATGTGGAAGGCTTGGTGCTCGAGCTGGATGCCGCCTATGCGGACAGCCCAATCGGTTCCGCGGACCAGGTCGATGAGTCTCGAGAGCTGACGTACGTCGATATCGACACGTTCCTGGCCAGCTTCTAAACCTCCCCGACGCACGCCGGCCCGGGGGCGATGCGCGCGAGCTGCGGGCTCGACACCTGTTTTGCGGCCTGAAAGGGAGCAGCCTGGTCAAAACGGCCAGAAGCCAAGGATTCGCTCGACGGCCATGGCCGTTCCACCTGCTACAATAGGACCGGGAGTGGAAATCAAATTTCCTATCAGTGCCAGCCCCGACTTCGTCAGCGGCCACAAGAGAAGATCAATCAACAGCGAACAGCCGACTGAAGACATCAGGATGATTAATTCGCGCATGCGAGGACAGCCTCAACACACGACGCGGAGTCATGTGAAATGGAGAAGCAAAACGTTCTCACCGTGTCCGGTCATCCTGACTGTATTCAGAAACGATCCCTTCGGCGAGCACGTCAACAGGCTTACTCCATTCGAGGACAAGAATTACGCCGTCCGGCAAGCAACTCAAACAGGTAACTTCAAGGAATTGGCATTTTGCACGAACGTCGGCATCAACCCATTTCGCCTGACGCGTTTGAGAAAGTTCAATCGCATTGTCTGCGAACTCGGCATGTTTCCAGCAAGAACGATTGCTTGCATCGATTTGCACTGATGAAGTTGGTGCCGTTGGTGCCGTTGGTGTCGGTGCCACGACCGGCGCGTCAGACCAGGCCGGGAATTGGTGATCCGCCGTAGAGCCGATATGGCTGTGCTTTGGCTTCAGCTAGTTCTTCGTCGAACCACACCGCATCGCGTGGAATGCCCAGTGCGTTGTAGATCGTGGCTGCCAGGTCTTCGGGTCTCTGCGGTTCCGAAGCGGGCTCACTACCGATGCGGTCTGACGAACCGACGACCGTGCCTCCGCGGATTCCACCTCCGGCGAACAGCACAGTCTGCAGCCGTCCCCAGTGATCGCGACCGTGGGGAAAACCGTTCATGATTTGAGGCTTCGGCGTACGGCCGAATTCGCTGGCGACGACGACCAGGGTGTCATCGAGCAAACCGCGCTGCTTCAGATCGATGAGCAGTCCGGTCAACGCACGATCAAAAGGAGGCAGCAGGAAGTCTCGCAGGATTCCCGCATTCTTCTTGTGAGTATCCCACGGCGCGTAGTCACCAAGCACCGCCTGCACCATCGACACTCCAGATTCAATCAGCCGTCGAGCCAGCAGGAGCGTCCAGCCCCACTGCGTGTGTCCATACAGATCCTGTTCGCGAGCCTGTGCGGCCGTGACGTCAAACAGCGAACTGCGTGTTTCGCTGCTCGTCAGCAGAGCAATGGCGCGCTGTCGAAAGGGATTCAGCGTTTTGACAGTTGCATAGGCTTCAAGGTCAGCCCGTTGCTGGTTGAGCGTGGACAGCAGATCGTTCCGCCGATGAAATCGCAACTCGTCCAGCGAATTGCTCAACGTTAAGTGCCTGGGCGGTGTAAACGCAGGCTGCTTGGTGTGCTCGAACTTTTCGGCCGTGCGGAACAAATAACAGTGATCCGGGCAACACCCATGACCGCCGCAGCCACGGCTGGCTTCAATCATCCACGGGTCCCACTTTGTTCCCATCCGCCCGGCGGTGATACCGGGAGTCATACTGGTCGATTCCAGTTCCCGGTTGGGTGTCAGCACGATGGCCGGCGGTAGATTGTTCTCCGACGAGATTGCGTAATTCACCAGCGCCGCCATGCCCGGCCAGTCATGTCGTGTCGGTGGTGTACCATCTCGCATCTCGGCGCCGGCCGGCAGCGACGACCGTCCCGAGTTCATCATGTGGAATCCGGGCCAGTGGATGTTGGTGCCGTGCGTGACCGACCGGCACATGGACCACAGCGAACTGTGTTGTGCCAGCTTCGGCAGGTGCTCGCAGATCTGCACGCCCGGCGTGCGTGTTGAGATCGGCTTGAACTCGCCGCGGATTTCTTTGGACGCGTCCGGTTTCATGTCGAACGAGTCGATCTGCGACAGCCCTCCGGCCAGGAAAATGTAGATGACCGACTTCGCTTTGGGAGCCTTCGCCGTGTCGGAATCGCCCAACGCCTGAAGCTGCCACAGATCTCCCAAATTCAATCCGAGCAGTCCCGCCGCGCCCGCTTGGAGCATTCCGCGACGTGTGGAAAACGGTGAGTGTAGGGGACCAGTGCTCATAATCGTGACGACTTCCCGGCGTGTTCAGGCCGCGGGAACAGCTGCGACCAGAACAGTATAGCCGTGAACGTGGGGCACCAACAACTTCCCTTTCTCTCTGGTCGCCAGCTCGTTTTGTTCGTCAAGCACGATTGTCCTGATGCGAAACCACGGCGTTGTGTTTCTGGTGGATCGGCCGATGTTCACTTTGTCAGTTCATTGCGGTATCCGCAACATCTTGGATTTAATTTTGATTCTTCAGCACCCTCATCGGTGGAGTTCGGCGTATCGCTGTTGACAAGTTTTCCACCCTGGATAACGGCTCGGAGCAGAAAACCTCCCCGACACACCTCCCCGACGCACGCCGGCCCGGGGGCGATGCGCGCGAGCTGCGGGCTCGACACCTGTTTTGCGGCCTGAAAGGGAGCAGCCTGGTCAAAACGGCCAGAAGCCAAGGATTCGCTCGACGGCCATGGCCGTTCCACCTGCTACAATAGGACCGGGAGTGGAAATCAAATTTCCTATCAGTACAGGAAAGAATTAGGGCAGGGCGGCCGTGGCCGACTCCAATGATTCTAGGTCCATATGATTATTTAGTTCCGCCCATTGGGCGATCGAAACAGCGTGAGGAATCCCTCACGCTGTTTTTTATCATTAGATGAGTTCGGTGATCTCAAACGAGCTAGATGAAGAGACGCTTTACACACCGATAGAATCAATGTTCTCTTTTGGATGACACGCGGAGATAGCTATAGTTCTGCCACGTTACGATAGACCCAACGAGACATTACTCGAAAGTTGGTAAACATAAACCAAAGCCCCTGGCCCGCTTTCCATCCGGGATAGGCTAATACGATTGCAAGACCGGCCAGCATCACTTCATTCTCAGCAAAAGCACCAACAACTAAGATGAAAGGCATACCAAGGATACTGACCAACAGGAGGATTCCGCTGCAGTAGAAAAACATTGTCAAACACCATAAAAATATAAACTGGACTGTTTTACTACCTTGAAGAAGCAAAAATACAACTAACAAAGATGTGATGACGCAGGCGACAAGAACGACGATTAGAACAAACGTAGTAACTAGAAAAGAAATGTCTCGCTCGCCGGTCAGATCTACCTCACCGGTATTTAAGAAGCGTAACAACTGCTCTGAAAGTATTTCCGGAATGCCCATAATTGCACCACCGATGGCCGCCAATAAACCAAAAGTGAATCCGTAACGCAGGATAATTAACCATGGCAGCGACAATACGTTACGCAGATCTCTTTTAAAGTCGATCTTCAAATGTTTTTCCATTGGTCAACTCGCAGATTAGGGTAACAAACTGCGTTGATTACCATCTTTACGATTTAAGTCTCTTTTTATAAAGATGTCATTATTAGACAGTTCAGGGCGCAATTAATCTTTGGGATAATTGTTTCCACGCGTTTCTCAAAACTGTCGACCGAAGAGGAAAGCAATCAATAATCGAGTCAAAAACAATTTCGTTCAGTGGCGACTCTCGACTATGATCAAAATTATCTCGATAATAACGGGGCAAAATACCTAGGCGGAATTGGCAACTATGCTCGCTTCGCTCGACAATGCTATTACCATCTCACACATTGGATTTCATCATCATGAAAAACCAACCGCGCCGTCAATTTCTTAAAAAATCAATTACTGCTACTGCCGGGATTGGTTGCCTTCCACTTTTAACCAAGGCATCCTCTGCTGACCTGATTCAATGTCCCAATTGCAGCAAATAAGTCAACGGTCCTCCGATTCGTGTTATTCGTCTGCCAGCACGGTACAATAAGCTCACCAATACCGAGCGTCATATTTAAGCCGCTCCCAATGTACTGTGTTTATTCTCTGATTTGGTGAACCATGCGATTCTCGACCCTTGCTCTGATTCTCATTGCCTTTGAAACCGTCGGCTTTTCAGCTTTTGCGGAAGAAACCGTGGAGCTGGACGGCCAGACTTTTACCCTGGCAGATGGGCTGACGATCGAACAAATTGCTGGTCCGCCATTGGTAGATCGTCCGATCGCCGCATCGTTTGATGAATTGGGACGTCTATACGTTACTGAATCCAGTGGCTCCAATGCCAAAGTGTACGACCAGCTGGAAGAAAAACCACATCGTGTATTGAGACTTGAAGACACTGACGGAGACGGAGTATTTGATAAACGCACCATATTCGCTGACAAGATGATGTTCCCTGAAGGGTGCCAATGGTATGACGGTTCGTTGTACGTCGGTGCACCGCCGGAGATTTGGAAACTAACGGACACTGACGACGACGGCGTTGCTGACAAGCGTGAAGTCTTCTTCGACGGAAAAACTCTTAACGGTTGTGCTAATGACCTCCACGGTCCATATATTGGCCCGGATGGCTGGCTTTACTGGGCCAAGGGTGCTTTTGAAGAACAAACATATAAATTTGAAGGCAAACAAGATCTCGTTACACGAGCTGCTCATCTATTTCGCCGGCACCCCAACGGTGGCATGGTTGAACCTGTCATGACTGGCGGTATGGACAATCCGGTAGATATCACTTTTACCCCGGGTGGAGAGCGGCTTTTCACCACGACATTCCTAACGCACTCGGGAGGCGTAACTCGCGACGGACTAATTCATGCAATCTATGGCGGTGTCTACGGTAAAGATTATGGCGTTCTCAATGGCCATCCCAGGACAGGTGACCTCATGCCGCCGCTGGTACACCAGGGAGCAAGCGCTCCATGTGGTCTGACCCGAATTGAAGCCGATATTCTCGGAGCGGCATTTCAGGACAATATACTCTCATGTTCTTTCAATTTACGAAAGGTATTTCGTTATCAACTCACGCACGAAGGCTCATCATTTACAGCTCAGGAATTACCATTTCTTGAAAGCGATAACATCGACTTTCATCCTACCGATGTACAGGAAGACGCCGATGGAAGCATTGTCGTGGTTGATACCGGTGGCTGGTACAAGATCTGCTGCCCAACATCGCAGCTTTATAAACCCGACATTCTCGGCGGCATTTACCGCGTGACACGCAAAGATGCTCCACCGGCCGTTGATCCGAGAGGGCTGGAATTCGCATGGCAGAAACTAAGTGACGAACATTTAAGTCAGCTACTACAGGATCCTCGCAAGGCGGTTCGCGAGAGAGCGCGTATGCTCTTTAGCAAACAAGAGGTCAAGGCAATTATCCCGCTCGTCACGATTCTTGAACAGTCCGACGACTCAGCTCATCGATTACAGGCGGTATGGGCCTTATCACACATCCACCATCCCGCGGCAAGAATCGCCACTCAGGTTGCGCTCAACGATACGGACTCCACCGTTGTTCAGGCTGCACTGCACGTTATTTCCGTTCACAAGGACAAATACGCAGTCCAAAAAGTCTTGCCTCAATTGCACTCCAAGGATTTGCATAACCGCCGAGTTGCAGCGGAAGCTCTTGGCCGTATCGGCGATGACAAAGTAATACCAGCGTTACTCACGGCGCTGAGTTCGGCAGACAACCGCCATTTGGAACACTCGCTGATATATGCGTGTATCGAGATCCAGGGAGTTGACCGTATTCGGCAGTTTACGCAACACGAAATTGCATCCGTGCGTCGCGGAGCATTAATTGCTCTGGATCAAATTCCGTCTAACGAGGCACTTCTGGCACCTGGTGACATCTCAACGCTATTTACGTCCGGCGATCCATCACTGCGCGATGTTGCATGGTGGATTTTAAGCCACCATCCCGACTGGGCAGGAAGTGCAGCCAAGCACTTTGACAGTCAACTATCTAAAGATCTGGATGATCAGGAATTACAAGAACTTGCTGTAAATCTAATCGACTATGCAAACAGCCCTGACATACAACCCGTAATTGGGACTCATCTAAGCGTCGAAAATCTGTCCAAAGATAAATTAATTGTTTTGCTTGATGTAATCGCACAAAGCGGGAACAAGTCTGTACCGGCATCATGGGAAGAGGGAATCGTGCGTAGCCTGCAAACAGATGATCTTGCAGTGATTGGAGCAGCTGTCGGCGCGCTCAATAACATAAATAAAGAAAGCGATGATGATCAGATTGCAGCGCTGCTTGTAACCATCAGTGCTGACCCTGATGTACCCGCTATGATCCGTCTACAAGCCATGAATTCCATCCCTAGTGGATTGAGGGATATCGACGCGGTCAACATGAAGTTCTTTTGCAGCCAAATCTCGACAACAGAAAATGTCGCTACGAGAGCAACGGCTGTTGATGTGATTATGAGTAGTCCACTGAAAGGCCCTGAGTTTTTCCAGCTCGCAAATGCTCTTCAAACAACCGGCCCCATGGAGCTGAAACGCCTTATGGAGAGATTTGCCAACCAGCAAAGTCCAGAACTCGGGCAAGCTCTGGTCAGCTCATTAGCTAGTTCAGACTCCGTGTCCGTCATCACGCTGGATCAGTGGAAAGTGCACTTGAACAAGTATGGTGAAGACGTATTTGCATCCGCTGAACCATTGTTTGAGCGCGTTAACGCAGCAAACTCACAAAAGCGTGAGAAAATAGAGGCTGTTCTGGCACTAATGGATCAAGCGGATGCTCGCCGCGGCCAGCAAGTTTTCTCAAGCAACAAGGCAGCCTGTATGTCATGCCACAACATGGGTTACGTTGGTGGCAAGATCGGACCAAGCTTAAATGGCATCGGACGCATTCGGCAACCGCGAGACTTGCTCGAATCGATCATGTACCCGAGCGTCAGCTTTGTAAGAAGTTATGAATCGGTAAACGTGATCACGACTGACGGAAAAATCCATAACGGTGTCATCAAAGACGATGACGGCCAGCGGATCCAGCTGCAGTTAGATGCTCAGCGGTTGATCGACATCACCCACGATGAAATCGACCAGCAGTCTGAAAGCACAGTGTCGATCATGCCAGCCGGGCTGGACAAGCAGTTCACTTCACAGCAACTGGCCGATCTGGTGAAATTCTTACAAGATGCCCGGTAGGACCAGCGGCCGTAGGTATCATTAGCGTGCTCCGCAGGAAGAAGCGGAGCGACGACTTAGGGTGACTTACACGATGGCCAAAGCTCTCCGGCTAGTCGTTAGGCGACAACGATATTGAATGCGGAAAACGATAATCAGCAACTAGCGTCGCAGTAGGGGTTATGACAGCCCAGTCGATTCGTTGGAGGAGCTTGTCGAAGATGGTGTCTTATCGCTCGATGCCGATGGCAATTGGACGCGGGAGGCTGTGGACGAAGCGGCCGATTTCTACGAGCGATGCGAGTTGTTCGTTCCCTACGCCACGATGTGCCAGGCCCCGTTCATCGATCTTTCGACATCCCTCTCTTGTGGTCGCTGCCTTGGTCAGCACCGTTCCAATCCGTTAAAGTAGTGGGCCACGTGCCAGCCTCACCGCCCATCCTGCCGGAACGAGAAGAACTCGATGCCTTCGCGATTCGCCAGATTCAAGGGACGCTATTGCTCCCGTCGGCGTCTATCAGCAAAGGGGGACAAGAAATGCGACGCAGCTCACTTTTTGGTCGTATCCGCTCTACGCTCGCTCGCGACGATTTCCTGTCAGGAGGAAACGTCATGTCCAAGAAGTTAATTGTTGCGATGTTCTTTGTTGCCGGCCTTGTTGCTCCCGTTTGTTCCCTTTCCACGGCGGACGCTTCCGAGGTGGTGATGGCCAGGGACGGGCAGGCATTGCTGCCGGTAGTCGTAAGCGAGGAGGCTGGAGAAAAGGTCCAGGAAGCGGCGCGGACGCTGGCCGATTATCTGGGACGTATCTCCGGCGGGACGTTCGAGGTGACCGAGGGCGACGGCACACAGGGAATCGCGGTCGGCCTGTTCGATGACTTTCCGGATGTCGGCGTCGTTGAACTGTTCGATTCCCAGGACCCGACTCGATCCGAGGATTATCTGCTCAGGTCTCATGCCGGGGGCGTGCTGGTCGTCGGGGCCACGGAGAACGCAGTGCGTCACGCGGTGTGGGGCCTTCTCTACCGCCAGGGGCACCGGCAGTTCTTTCCGTCCGAGACGTGGGAGGTGGTGCCCCGGTCCGCCACGCTCACCGTGGACGTCGACGAACACGTCCGTCCCTCGTACCCGTGGGCCAGCATGTTTCACTCGATGGCCACGTTCCGGGACGACCAGAACAGGGAGATCTTTCGGTGGATGGAGTGCAACGGAATGCACAACAGCCGGGACTGGAGCTTTGGGCACGTCTATCAGGAACTCCTCAGAGAGTACCCCGAGGTCTTCGAGCAGCACCCGGAGTATCTGGCGCTGACTGATGGCAAGCGGAGCGGGAGCAAATTCTGCATCTCGAACTCGGGCATCCGCGAGCTGTTCGTCCAGCGGTCTCTCAAATGGCTGAAGGAGCATCCCGAGGCCGTTGTTGTCTCCGCAGAGCCGAGCGATGGTGGCGGATGGTGTGAGTGTGATGCCTGCGCGCGGCTGGGCAGTCCGTCAGACCAGGCGGTCATTCTGGCGAACCAGGTCGCCGAGGCAGTCGAGTCGGCGTATCCCGACACGACGAAGTACGTCGGCCTGCTGTCCTATTCCTTTCACTCTCCGCCGCCCGAGATGGTGAAGACGCACCCGCGCCTGCTCATCGGCTTTACGCAGGGCTTCTTTCACGGGGAGTTGATCGGGATGGATCTGGTCGACGCCTGGATCGAGCGGGATGTGAAGCAATTCGGCATCTACGACTACTTCAATGTCTATCAGTGGAGCCACGACATGCCGGGTAAACCCGGCGTCGCCAGCCTGCGACAAACCGCGCGCAAGATCCGAGACTTCCACGCGCGCGGCGCCGTCCACTGGATGGGCGAAGCCACGAACAGTTGGGGTTCGGCGGGCCTGGGCATGTACATCGCGGCGCGCACGCTGCGGGAGGTGGATCTCGAGGTCGACGATCTCGTGGACGATTTTCTGACGCGCGCCTTCGGAGACGCGAAGGTCCCGATGCAAACGTTCTACGACCTGATCGCCGGCGATACCGCGCCGCTCGTATGCGACGATCTTGTCGGCAGGATGTACCAGACGCTGGACGAGGCCCGCCAGCAAACGAGCGATCCAAAAGTACGGGCGCGGATCCGTGACCTGATCCTGTGGACGCACTACGTCGAACTGTTTCGGCGCTACACGGCCGACACGAGCGAGGGGCGGCAGACCAAGTTTGAGCGCATGGTCCGCTACGCATACCGGATCGACAGGACGCACATGGTCGCTTCACGCGCGGTGTACTACTACCACGATCACGGCCTGGACCCGAAGGTGACGATCCCCGATCAGGCCGCGTTCCTTAGGACCGAGGAGGAGGGCAACCCGTGGAAAGAAACGAAGCCGTTCTCGCCGGAAGAGATCGACATGATTGTGGCGGAGGGCATTGCCCGGCATCCGACGAACGACATCGAGCCGATCACTTTCAGCGAAAATCTTGTTCCCGCGACGCCCCTCGGACTGAAGCAAGCGCCCCGAAACTGGATCAGGATGACCGGTGGAGGTCGCACGCTCTACACGTGGGTCGACGAGGGTCAGGAGATGGTCCGGCTTCGCGCCCGGGGCGGATGCATTGAGGGCTATCGGGACAGGGGACCGGCGAAAGTCAGACTATTCTGGCCGGCCGACTCGCGGACCACCATCGCCAATGCCCAGTTCCCGCCAACGGGCGAGTGGACGGACGTCGCGCTACCGACTGCCCACCAGGGCCTGCATCGGATCGAATTCCAGGATCGCGGTTACCACGAAGTCGACCCCGAGACCGGCCGGCCGGCCGTGGACAAGTGGTCACGGACCGTGCATCCGAACAGTCCTCTCGGCTCATTTGAGGGACACTTCTTCGTACCGACTGGCACGGAGTATGTCGGCGGCTATGCGACGGACGGATACAGCGGCCAGATTTGGGATGGTGACGGAAACGTGGTGTTCACGTTCGGCGGCGGTCCGCCCCGCTATTTCAAGATTCCCGTTCTGGCGGGCCAGGACGGAAACCCATGGAAGTTTGATGGCGTTGGCGGCACGCCGTTCCTGATGACCGTCCCTCCCTACATCGCGCGCAGTCCTGACGAACTGCTGATTCCGGAGGAAGTGTTGAAAGCGGAACTGAGGCTTCGCCGTACCACCGCGGACGGTGCGAAAGAAAAAGATTGATGAGGTCGAAAAACGGAGTTCCGATGGGCGATCAACTCGCCTATGCGCGGATTCGGCTGTACGATGCCTCGGGGTGTTATCCCCTGCGCACCCTGCGGATGGGAAAGGACGCGTATGAAACCTCGTCACGGTGGGGAGAAGAAAAGGACGGGGATCAATTCTCAATAGGCCCCCGTCCCTTTTGATTTCCCTTGTACCCGCCGAAGGGCTCTGTCGACGACAACTTTGATCTCGCGCATCGAGTACTCGACAGTGTCTGCCAAGTTCCCGACGAAGTCCGGAAGCTCGTCCGGTGACTCATTCACGAAACGCATACGAGTAGAGTTCTGCATCCCGCAGATGAAACCGTAGTACGATCGGCTGATCTGCGAGTTCAGAAACGTCATCGTGTTCGCCGAATGTCACTACGTGTCGCAGACTGTCGCCAGTCAGCGGTGTCGATTTCGGCCATTCCGCGAGGCGATTCAGTGACATGTCGAGCAATTCGACGGTGATGCTGCCGCCTTCCTTCACGTTTGCATTTAGTTCCAGTCGCCGAGCGGAAAACTGAATCGGTACGGTTGTCAGTTCCGCACCTGATGCCGACCCGTCGGCCGACACGAAACGGTCCTTCTTCCACGTTGCCAGGCCGATACCGCTGTTGTTTTGTTTTGGGTCGTAATCGGGCAGGCCCGGAGCGCCGTGTGTGCGGTCGCTACCGTGATAGTACAACCACACTTCGTCGCCACGATCAAAGGCGGCAGCAAACGTGATGATCATCCCGGAATCAAATTCTCCTGGTTTTCCCATTTCGATGATTGGCGTCCGAAAAGGACGTGACCAGTGGACAAGATCTCGAGTGGTCGCCAGTTGCACTTCGATCGGACCTTCCTGATTGCCGAACTTCGGCACATTCATCGTTGCCGTGAACATCCACGGAAAAGCGATCAAACAGCTTTCCGCGGAATAGGCTCCCGTCCCGTAAACTTCGGTTCGCATGACGTAATAATTGTCCGGAAAATCCAGTAGAGGACGGACTTTCTCGGCTCGAATTCGGCTCCCGAGATCATCGCGACGGTCGGCTACAAGAGCCGGACGGACGGCGGACCAGTGATCGAAGTCATGACTGGTCGAAGTCCATATCGTCCGCCGGGCGCGTCCCATTACCGGCGTTGTCTGCTTGGCGAACGCGACAAACCTCTGGTGCGGATCACTCCAACAGGCGGTGATCACGTCGTCGACATATGAGATCGGAAGAATCTGGCCGTCGCTTGTGAACTTCCAGTGGCGGCCATCCGGCGACATCATGCTGCAGTACCCGCGGTCGAGCACATAGCACACCATCTTGTAACGGCGTGCGGGATCAGGATCATGGGGATCCTTCATCACCGATGGGCACATGCATTTCGCGACAGCATTGTGCGGTTTGCCGTTGAGGGACTCGATTGTCCCGGTGTGTGATTTGTCCCACGCAATCCCGTCCCGGCTTGTCGCGTAGTACGTGAAGATGCCGTCAAAGTATTCGCTCGGAGCCCCGTCGTACCACATCTTGAACAGCTCTTCGTCGGCATCGTAAATCACCGTGCCGAAGGCATTCAGAAACGGCCCTTCGCACGGCTGATCCGCCCTGACCAGCGGTTCCGGAGACACCTTGCGTGCCTGATGCAGCGTGAAGCTGACGCCGCGCGATTCGTAAACGAGTTCCTGGTCAACGAACAACTGCGCCTGCGAACCAACGTCGACAACCGACACCTGCGGATTGGCGGCCGCCACGGACAGTTGCATCCCGACGACGACAAGGACGAAGAGCCTGAGAAGGTGTTTGGAATTCCGTGCTTCGGGAGGGCGAAGCTCCCGCTGAGTCATTTTTATGTGTCTCTTGCGGCTCGCCGGGAGCCTTGCCCTGCTCCTCTGCAATTCGTCCCGAAGCACCCAACATTCTCCGCGGCAGATGCTCAACATTGTGCTTCCCACCTCAGAACACCGTCCGGTCATTGTGGCTTCAAGTAGGAATTCATCACGTTTCTGGTTCATGTGGCTCACTAACTCCAATGCGGCATCAACTCAGCGTCCACAAACTCTCATGTCGCCAGCTTAATCGTGAATCATCAAGAATGCCAAATTCTGTCGTAATCCATCCGCGGCGGCGGCGAGAAGGTCTACCAGGATCACCCCGATCGCACGCTGGTAATTCGATGGCAACCTGAGACGAAAGACGCGAGATTACGGAGACAATTTCTTTGAACCGAACTTCAGACGACTTAAGTTTAGACATCTGAAAGATAGTCGGGGCGACTGGATTTGAACCAGCGACCTCTGCGTCCCGAACGCAGCGCTCTACCAGGCTGAGCCACGCCCCGTGAAGGATGTTTCTAGAGCACGCATCCTAACCCGTCAGGCCGCCGCTTCCTAGAGCCCGCTTTCTCCCGCGAGGAGAGAGGCAACGGCACTTCGTGACGTGTTTGGATGTTTCGTGGGAAAGGGGTTCGCATTCCTGCAGGGAACTCAGGTAAAATGTTTCTGGTCTGCAGCAATTGTTGCGTTAGTTACCGGTCAGCAATTTGTTTGCAGCTTCCTTGCCAACTATGATTAGCGACTACGATGAGCGAGATGCGAGCGGATTGCTGGACCATAAGTGGATGCGCCGGCACGACTCGCTTGGCACTGCCGGGCGCTACGAAAAGAGTGCACATGCCATGAGAAGACGAGTTGTTGTTTTTTGGGTTTGTGGGTGCTTTGCTTGGCCGCTCTCGGCCCAGGAAGGTCTCTATCAGCAAGTGGTTCGGCCGATCCTGGCCCGCAAGTGTTTTGCCTGCCATGGTCCGGATGAAGCCCAGCGAAAAGCCGATTTGCGCTTGGATCAGCGCGATGTGGCCGTCGCTACGGGGGCGATTACACCTGGTGAGCCGGCGGCAAGTAAGCTGATTGAGCGGATTTTTTCTACTGATCCCCAGCAGCAGATGCCTCCGGCCGATGCCTCCACTCAACTGACCGACGAAGAAAAGGAGACGTTGCGACAGTGGATTACAGCCGGGGCCGAGTATCCTCTCCATTGGGCCTTTGTGCCGCCCCGGAAACCAGACCTGCCTCCCCGCCTGGAAACCACCCGTGCCCGGCGGGGGATTGATCGCTTTATCGAACATGGCCTAGTCGAGTCAGGAATGACGCTGGCGGATTCAGCCGATCGCTACCGCCTGATCCGACGACTTTATCTCGATTTGGTCGGCTTGCCGCCCAGCCCTACAGCGGCCGATCTTTTTGCCCATGACCCTCGTCCTGACGCCTGGGGACGCCTGGTCGACCAGGTACTTTCCTCGCCCCATTATGGCGAACGCTGGGCCCGCGCTTGGCTCGATTTGGCGCGCTATTCCGATACCAATGGCTACGAAAAAGATCGTCCTCGATCGATCTGGCCCTACCGTGACTGGGTGATCGATGCTTTGAATGCCGACATGCCCTTTGACCAATTTTCGATCGAGCAACTTGCCGGAGACATGCTCCCCCATGCCACCAATCGGCAGTTGATCGCCACGGGCTTTCACCGCAACACGATGTTGAATGAAGAGGGCGGGATCGATCCGCTCGAATACCGCTTTTACGCCATGGTAGATCGCGTGGCGACGACAGGAACGGTCTGGATGGGGCTGACCATCGGGTGTGCTCAGTGTCACTCTCACAAGTACGATCCACTTTCCCAGCAGGACTATTACTCGTTGCTGGCACTGTTAAACAATGCTGATGAACCGGATCTGACCGTTGCGGATGCAGGGATCGAGGCGCGCCGGCACGAACTGACCGAGCAGATCGCGCGGTTGCAGGCCGACCTGGAAAATCAGTTTCCACCGGCCGAGGGGGAGGGCACGGTTGCAGCACGGCGACAGGCGAACCTGCAGGCCAAGTTCCATGCCTGGCGCGACCAGGAAGCGGCCGGAGCAGTTCCCTGGACGGTGCTGCGTCCGCAGGGTTTGACAACGAATCTTCCCAAATTGACATTGCAGGAAGATGGTTCGGTGTTCGCCAGTGGGGACTTCACCAAACGGGATCTCTATACGTTGGAATTTTCGAGCACCGCGTTTCAGGAAGCGGGGATTCAAGAACTCAGCGGGCTCCGGCTCGAGGTCATGCCTGACGAACGTTTACCGGCTCAGGGCCCTGGAATTGTCTACTACGAGGGACGGCAGGGGGACTTCTTTCTGAGCGAATTTACGGCCACGGTAGGGGATGTTCCGCAAGCTTTTGCGGCGGCCTCGATTGACTATGGTAAGCACTACATTGGGGATGACCAAGCGAGCGGGGAAGATGTGATTGATCAGGACGGATCGACCGGTTGGGCCGTTGCTGAAGCCACCGGGCAAGCTCATCAGCTGGTGCTGGCATTCGCCCAGCCTGTGGCGACAGACCAGGGAATGGTCGTCCAGCTTCTCTTTGAACGTCATTATGCTGCCAGCTTGGGTCGCTTTCGGATTTCCGGCACCGCCACGTCCCAACCACTGCAGGCCAAATCGCTGCCGGTCGAAATCGAATCGTTCTTAGCAGAGGACGTTTCGACTTGGGACGACCGTACGCGACAGCAGGTGCGCGACTATTACCTGCAAGTCGCTGCCGAATTAGCCCCCGCACGGGAAGCGGTGGCCGCTTTGAGAAAACAACTTCCCCAGGCTCCCAGCACACTCGTCATGCGAGAACGTCCGGGCGATCACCCCCGTCCGACTTTCCGGCGCCAGCGAGGCGAATGGACGAGCCCGCGGGAGGAGGTCGCGCCGCAAATTCCCACCATTTTTCGTGACAGGGAGGGGGACCAGCCGCTCCCGACGAACCGCCTGGAGTTCGCCCGCTGGCTCGTGAGTGAACAAAATCCCCTGGTTGCTCGGGTGACGGTGAATCGGGCCTGGCGAGCTTTTTTCGGTCGTGGCTTAGTGCAGACGAATGGGGACTTTGGTACTCAATCCGAGTCTCCGACGCATCCCGAGTTACTCGACTGGCTGGCCTGCCAATTCGTCCAGCAAGGATATTCGGTCAAGCAACTCCACCGTAGCTTGGTCAGCAGTGCTACTTACCGCCAAACGGCCCACGTTTCTCCTGACCAATTCCAACGTGATCCCCAGAACCGTTGGTACGCGCGCGGACCGCGACAGCGCGTCCCGGCCGAGATGGTCCGCGATATCGCCCTGGTCGCCAGTGGGAGGATGTCGACCATCATGAAAGGCCCTAGTGTCTTTCCCCCTCAGCTGGATGCAGTCAATGAATTGGCTTGGGGTAAACCCAAGTGGTCCACCTCGAAGGGTGCGGACCGTTACCGTCGTTCGATCTACACACATCGCAAGCGGACCACGCCGTTCGCAGCCTTTACGGTCTTTGATGGTCCCTCGGGAGAAAATTGCACGGCACGCCGAGATCATAGCAACACTCCTCTGCAAGCCCTCACATTACTGAACGATGCCATGTTCGTGGAATTGGCACGGGCTGCTGCTGCCGAGATCAGCACCTTGCAGACCGTCGAGGAACAGGCGACGGCGCTGTTTCGCCGCTTTTTAACGCGGCCACCAACCCCTGCTGAACGGGCTGCCCTTGTGGCCTACTTCGAGGCGCAACAAGCACGGATCGCCAGCGGCGAACTCGAGGTGAATTTGCTGTTGGAGCAACCGGGTGCTGACCAGAGACTCAGCGAACGGCGGGCTTTGTATCGTCGCCGTTTGCTGGAGGAAAAATGGGCCAAGGCCAAACAAACCCAGGGCGAGCCGCCCCCCGCAGATTTGGAACTTCCCGTCACACAAGGGCTGTCGCTTTGGTTGCGCGCCGATCAAGAACTCTTTGTTGATCAGGAGGGCGCGCAGACGGCGACGCTTGGAGAGCCGGTGGCGTTATGGCGTGACCAATGCGTCGGAGAAAACTCCCTTGCCAATCACGCGTTGCAACCGCGTCCGGCAGAACGTCCTTTGCTGGTGGATGGTTTTGGACGCTATGGCCGGCGGGCTGTGCGTTTTACCCCGTCCCAGCGGAGTCATTTGCGGATTGCCGACGAGGCCAGCTTACGGACCGAGGGTGTCGGCCTGACGATTTTTGTGACCTATCAGCTCCACGAAATACCGACCTCCGATGTGCAAATCGTGACCAAGTACGCGGAAGATGGAACCAGCCACGGCAATTGGGGGGTCGACCTATTTCACCTGGCAGGAAAACCCGCCAATCGTCCTCGGCTTTATCTAGGGAATCCTAAGCGACCTGGCGAGTATGGAGGTGGTGTGGCCATGGTACGGGGCCTGTCGGAGCGGCTGCCGCACCAATTAACGTGCCTATACAACGCGGGCCAAGCGGCCATTCGTCTCGACGGCCAAGCCGCCGCAATCGAAAACGCCGCCGTCGCGCCTCCGGGCCCTGCTTTCAATGCAGAAGATCCTGTTGATCTTCTCATCGGGGCGCGGGTTGTGACCAAGAATGACGCGGGTTCTTTTTTTCCAGGCGATATCGGGGAGATTCTTGTCTACCGCCGCGCTTTAGAGAATGCCGAGCTGGTTGCGGTCGAAGCCTATTTGTCGCGCAAGTTTGGTGCCCCGATCGAAATCAGCGAAAACGAATTGGCGGCCGCGCTCGCGATAGACCCTCAAGCGGCAGTCTGGCAGCAAGAACTCATTGCCGCGGCAGCTTGGACCATGCTGGCGCGAGCGATTATGAATTTTGACGAGACGATTACCAAACCATAAGGCACCTATGAACGCTTTCAATCGGACGAACGCAGCCGGCATGGCCGCCCGCTCGGCAGCCCGCCGTCACTTCCTGCGGGATTGCGGCCTGGGGATGGGACAAATGGCGCTGGCCAGCTTGCTGGCAGGCCGCCCGCCTCGTGTTGCTGCGGCGGAGGGCGTGCACAGGAATCCCACGGCTGCAAAACCTCCCCATTTTGCGCCCCAGGCCAAACGAGTCATCTTTCTGTTTATGGGCGGAGCGCCCAGCCAGCTGGAACTGTTTGACTACAAACCCAAGCTCTCTGAATTCGAAGGCCAATCGATTCCCCCGTCGGTGATCCAGGGACAACGTTACGCTTTCATTCAACCCGATGCGGCCGTCATGGGACCCCGCTTTGGCTTTGCCAAGCACGGACAAGCGGGTGCGGAACTCTCGGAGGTTTTGCCCCATCTGGCAAAGATCGCCGACAAAATTGCCATTGTGCGTTCCCTGCGAACCGATCAATTTAATCACGCGCCGGCCCAATTGTCGATGAACACGGGGAGTGCGATTCCCGGTCGGCCCAGTATGGGGTCGTGGTTGAGTTATGGCCTGGGAAGTGTGGCTGATGATTTACCGTCGTTCGTTGTTTTGAATACTGGTGGAAACCTCAGCGCAGGGATCTCCCTCTGGAGTTCAGGATTCCTCCCCTCGATTCATCAAGGGGTTCCGTTTCGACGCCAAGGCGATCCGATTTTACACCTTTCCAATCCGCCAGGTTACGACCGCCAGGCGCAGCGTGCTTCCTTGGATCTGATTCGCCACTTCAATGAGTCGCAGTTCGACATTGCTGGCGATCCAGAAATTACGACCCGCGTGAACGCCTATGAAATGGCGTTTCGGATGCAATCGCGGGCACCGGAATTGATGGACTTTACGGACGAAAAGCAAAGTACCTTGGAAATGTATGGCGCCAAACCGGGAGACGGGGGTGCGGTCTACGCCAACAGTTGTTTGCTTGCGCGGCGGCTGGTGGAAAGAGGCGTGCGGTTTGTGCAACTTTATCGCGAAGGTTGGGACCATCACAGCGATGTGGCGGGGGGCGTCCGCGGCAGTGCCCAGGCAGTAGATCAGGCGAGTGCTGCCTTGATCGAGGATTTGGATCAACGGGGCCTACTGGAAGATACGTTGGTGATTTGGGGGGGCGAATTCGGACGGACTCCGATGATCGAAGCCAGCGGTGCGTTGGGACGATCACAGGGCCGGGACCACCACCCCCGGGCATTTTCGATGTGGCTGGCGGGGGGCGGCATCCGCCCCGGCATTACTTATGGTCAGACGGATGACTTTGGTTTTGATGTCACAGAGAATCCGGTCCATATCCAGGACCTGCAAGCTACGATTTTACATTGCCTGGGGATCGACCACGAACGCTTGACCTACAACTTCCGTGGTTTGGACTTTCGCTTGACGGGGGTCGAAGAACATCACCCGGTCCAGGGGTTGTTAGCCTAACCGACCCGCGACAGGCCTTTCTTCAAAAGTCATCTGCCGGGATGCGATCGTGGGCGGTATCTGGGGTCGCTTTGCGCTGCCAGCTGAGCTTCGAAAAAGGGGCACTCAGGAACTCAGCAACCCCGTAATGGCCGGTGTTTCGGTGATGGAGACCATCAGGTCGCGCGGCAGGCCGGTCAGCAGACGCGTTTCACTGGGATCAAAAAGTGTCTGCATGATTGTGGCGCGCAAATGTTCAGGGCCGAAAAGTTCTGTGGTGGCCTCCCCGCCGTAGCGGTCGGTTTCCCCGATGACCTGTCCCATCGAGAGGCCACCTCCAGCCATCAGCAGCGGCGTGAGTCGGGTCCAATGGTCGGTACCGCCATTGTCCTTTTTCTTGGGGGTGCGTCCCATTTCTCCGGTCACGACCAAAAGAATTTTTTCGCTCAATCCTCGTTCTTCGATATCTTGAAGAAACGCTGCGATGGCGTGATCGGCCTGATGTCCCAGGATCATCATGGCTTCCCGCGAGGGGGGATTGTTGCCATCGTTGTGGAAGTCCCAGCAAGCGTCGGAGACCGTGACAAATCCACAGCCCGCTTCGCATAACCTTCGTGCCAGCAACATCTGCTTTCCGAGGAGATTTGTGATCCGCGATTGATTCCGGTTGCCGTTGTAATGGACGCCACCTGCATGCCAGTCTTCCATGCGAAACAGTTTGCTGGAGTCATAGCGATCAATCGTCTCCGACGTTTCCTGGGAAAGGTCAAATGCTTGTGTGATGCCTCGCAACAGCACATCGACCGCTTGTTTTTCTGCTCCCGCAGCTGTGGCGAACTCGCCGGTCTGATCGAAACGCCGTTTGATCTGGTCTAGTTGTGCCAACAAACGACGGCGGTCATCAAAACGATCCCGCGGTAAGGAAAGGGTCAAACTGTCCATCAGTCCTTGGCCGCCAGTTAGAAACATGCCGTCATACGCGCCCCCTAATTTTCCCGCTGTCGGATACGTGGCACGAATGTCTTCGTAGGTGAATGGTTCGGTTGGCTTGCCTAACTTTAAGTCCGGCATGATTTGCTCAGGCATCACAACCGCATGGGTTGGCATGCCGGTTTGCGGGTGGTTTGTGCCCGCCAGCCGTGCGAACTGCGATCCCATGGTCGCTTCGGTGGCGCTATTGCCGGAGAGGACCGGTAGTTGACCGTGGCCAGCACCGGCGTCGCCCCCGTGAAACGATCGCACGATTGCCAATTGGTGGGCTCGTTGGGCCAGCTTGGGGAACGTCCCGCCAAACGTGACGCCAGGTAGCGTTGTTGCGACCTCGCCGGTTCCACTACGGATCTGGGCGGGTGCCTGCATGTTGGGGTCGAATGTCTCCACCTGCGGCGGACCGCCTTGCAGGAAGAGCAGGACCACCGATTTATCGCGCAGAAACTGCTTTTCTTGGGCCAAAGATGGATATTGCAGCAGCGAGGACAGCGCCAGAGATCCGCTCGTTAAACTGCCCACCCGTAAGAAGTCACGGCGACTTCTGGTCGAGTTTTTTCCACCGGCTGTGCAAGTATCGGAAATCGTCAGCATGGCAACCCTTTTTGGAGTCTGCTTTGCAATCTGCGTTGGTTCCTATCTTACCAGAAAAACCAGTTCCCACGTAAAGGTGTCTGGTCGCCTGCGGGCAGGAGGCCTGCTACGAGATGTCAGGCGGCTGTGGGCGAGAATTTCCGTGGTGACAACCGCTCGCACCTCGCTCGAAACCCGGTAAACTAAGGCCGTTGCGGGGATGTGTCGTTGACAGGTTTTGCAGCAGGGCGGACAAGAGACGGGAGATGTGGTTGTGTGTGGCATCATTGGACTCATGTTGAAGAAGCCGGGACTACGTGCTGCGTTAGGAGAACTCGTTACCCCAATGATTGATTGCATGGGTTCGCGAGGTCCTGACTCTGCCGGTTTAGCGGTCTTTGGCGAGCCGGTCCCGTCAGGTCAACGGCGATTTGCACTGCAAGCTGCCGAGGAGCCGTTTGACTGGAGCAAGTTTCATGAGGATTACCAACGAGACACGCAAACCCCTGGGCCCATCCAGGTCACCGACAACCATGCGTCGATCGTAACGTCCACTGCGCTACCCGACTTTCAAGCTTGGCTCGCAGCAGCTTACCCCCGAGTCCACTTGCTGTCCGTTGGCCGGGCCATCGAAATGTATAAAGATGAAGGCTTGCCGAGTGACATTGCGGATCGCTTGCACTTCACCAGGTTGGTCGGTACCCACGCGGTCGGGCATACGCGCATGGCTACTGAGTCGGCGGTCTCGCCGGCTCACGCGCATCCGTATACTGCCGGAGAGGATTTCTGCCTAGTTCACAACGGATCGCTTTCTAACCCTTACAGCATTCGACGGAGTTTGGAGCGGCGGGGAATTCAGTTTGAAACGGACAATGACACCGAAGCCGGTTGTCGCTTCTTAGAATGGCGGATGCGCGAAGGTGATACACTTGAAGAGGCAATCGAGACCTCGTTTGAGGAATTGGATGGTTTCTTTACGTTTTTGATGGCGACCTCCGAAAAGATGGTTCTTGTACGGGACGCCTTTGCCTGTAAGCCCGCGGTGGCCGCCGAGACGGACGAGTATGTCGCCGTGTCGTCGGAATTTCGCTCCCTGGCTCATTTACCCGGTATCGGGTCGGCAAATGTCTTTGAACCCGCGCCAGAACAAATTTATTCATGGTCGTTTTGAGAGAGGCTACTGTGATGGACAACCATGAAAAGACCAGGCGGGAGAAGCATTTTGATTTGCTGACGCAATCGGTGCGCGACGTGAACCAATTTTTGCATCACCAATTACCGGCAAGTGAAATTGAGCGGATTGAAATCGCCAACCCGAACGGCCTGCATAGCATTGCGGCTGGGATGGACCAGGATGTGGTGATCGACATTTTAGGGCACGCAGGGTACTTCATTGCCGGCATGAACAAGCAGGCACACGTGACGGTTCATGGCAACGTTGGCTGGAGTGTGGCGGAAAATATTATGTCGGGTACGGTGCGCGTTAAAGGGCATGCTTCGGAGAGTGCTGGCGCCTCGGGACAGGGAGGTTTAGTGATCATTGAAGGAGATGCCTCTTCGCGCTGCGGCATTTCCATGAAAGGGTGCGACCTCGTCGTGGGCGGCAGTGTGGGTCATTTTTCTGCCTTTATGGCACAAGCCGGGACGTTGGTTGTCTGTGGGGATGCGGGGCCCAATTTAGGCGATTCGCTTTATGAAGCGACGATTTATGTGCGGGGAAAAATTGACAGTTTGGGAGCAGATGCTCAGGAAGAAGAGATGCAGGCGGCAGACATTGCCAAGGTAGAACAATTAATGGCGGCAGCCGACATGGAGGGGGATGCCAGCGGTTTTAAACGGATTGCTTCGGCTCGTTCGCTCTATCATTGGAATTCCGAAGACCCTCAGGAGTATTGAGTTGACCGGTCCGATTCATCGTGAAGAAAGTGCTTTGATCGATCGTCAGGCGATCCACTATATCCGCCAAGCGGCAGAGCAGGGCTTGTATGAAATTCGCGGGATGGGTGCGAAACGCCCGTTGCCGTCCTTTGACGATTTGGTCTTTTTGACAGCCTCCGCATCCCGTTATCCGCTCGAAGGTTACCGTGAAAAGTGTGTGTCGAAGACCGTATTGGGGACTCGTTATGCGAAGAAACCGTTGGAGCTCGCGATTCCGATCACGATTGCCGGCATGAGCTTTGGTGCCTTGTCGGCAAACGTCAAAGAGTCCTTGGGACGCGCTGCGACGCAGGTGGGAACTTCCACCACGACGGGTGACGGTGGGATGACACCCGAGGAAAGGGAGTCTTCCAAAACGCTTGTCTATCAATGCTTGCCATCCCGTTATGGTTTCAATCCCGACGACCTACGCAAAGCGGATGCCATCGAAATGGTCCTTGGCCAGGGTGCCAAACCTGGGGGCGGCGGGATGTTGCTGGGCCAGAAAGTGAGCCCGCGGGTGGCCGAAATGCGAACCTTGCCGGCAGGGATTGATCAGCGTTCGGCTTGTCGGCATCCCGATTGGACCGGGCCGGATGATTTGAAAATTAAGCTAGAAGAATTGCGAGAGATTACCGATTGGCAAATACCCATTTATGTGAAGTTGGGCGCAACCCGCGTTTTCAATGATGTCAAGCTGGCGGTCAAAGCCGGTGCGGATGTGGTTGTGATTGACGGCATGCAGGGTGGAACGGCCGCCACGCAACAAGTGTTTATCGAACATACCGGGATCCCGACACTGGCCGCGTTGCCTTTGGCGGTGCAAGCCCTCGAAGAGATGAACGTACTAGGCGAAGTTCAGTTGATTATTTCTGGGGGTATCCGCACCGGTGCCGATGTCGCTAAGGCGTTGGCGTTGGGGGCGGACGCGGTCGCGATTGGGCAAGGTGTGTTAGTCGCCTTGGGGTGTAATCACGACTCTTATCGACAAGGGGACCAGGAGCAGGACGCGACGGCCGATTATGCCCAACTGGGCACCGCACCGGGATTTTGCCATCACTGTCAGACCGGTCGATGTCCGGTGGGCATTACGACGCAAGACAAAGAACTTGAAAAACGCTTGACGCCCGACGTGGGGGCGCAACGACTCGAGAATTATCTGCAAGTCTTGAATATGGAATTGACGACCTTGGCGCGGGCTTGCGGCAAATCCAATGTGCACCATTTGGAACGAGAGGACTTGGTGGCCTTAACCGTAGAAGCCGCTGCGATGGCCAAAGTTCCCTTGGCGGGAACGGAATGGATACCTGGACAACCGAGTAACGGAATTATCTAAGTGTTGACCGTTTTCAGGTCGGTCACATTATGCTGGACGGGAAATACGAGGAGAGAATTTAATGGCAGATCGCGAACGAACTTGGCAACAGATGCAAGCAGATGAAATCGAGTTCATTCTCGCTCAATTTGTCGACATCCATGGCTCGGCGAAAGTGAAAATGGTTCCTGCATCCAGCCTGGAAAATATGATTGACGAGGGTGCCGGTTTTGCGGGCGCGGCGGTCTGGGGAATGGGACAGGGCCCCAGTTCTCATGACATGATGGCCCGCATCGATTTGGANAGTTATACNCGNTTGCCTTGGAANTCGAACACCGTTCGATTTGCGGCCGATTTGTTCGTGGACGATGCGGCCCATGCGTTTTGTCCTAGAACGAATCTCAAACGCGTCTTGGGCGAAGCGCGGGAAGCCGGCTATGTCTTTAATGTGGGTATGGAGCCAGAGCACTTTTTGGTCACACGTGACGCGCAAGGGACAATCCATCCCTGGGATCCGGATAACGTCGATGGACTGTCCAAGCCGTGCTACGACTTTCGTTCAATGGCTTCAGCGATGGACTATCTTCAGGATCTTACAACGTCACTGAACGAACTCGGTTGGGGGGTTTACCAGACGGATCACGAAGATGGAAATGGGCAATTCGAAATCAATTTTGATTACCAGGACGCGCTGACAACCGCCGACCGCATCACGTTTTTCAAAATGGCGACTTCTCAGATCGCCAAGAAGTATGGAGCGATCGCCACCCATATGCCCAAACCGTTCAACGACCGAACGGGCAGTGGTCTGCACATTCATTTTCACTTGGCCGATGCGACTTCTGGAGAAGGATTGTTTAGCGATACGGCGGACCCGCGTGGCTTAGGGTGTTCCGAGTTTGGTTATCACTTTATTGGTGGTGTGTTGCAGCATGCGCGGGCACTTTGTGCCGTCACGAGCCCGACGGTGAATTGTTACAAACGGTTGAAATTAGGAGCGGACTTGCAAGCGACGCGCAGTGGCTTCACTTGGACGCCGGCCTTTATCACCTACGGCGACAACAATCGGACCCAAATGATTCGGACTGCGGGTCCCGGGCATTTTGAAGATCGTACGGTTTCGGCCGGGTGCAATCCCTATTTGGCCTTGGCGGCTTATCTGGCGGCAGGGATGGACGGTGTCAAGAATCAAATCGATCCTGGGGAACCTAACTTTGACAACATGTACGCGCGATCCTTGACGGAAGTGCGTCAGCAGGGAATCGAGATCTTGCCCCAATCACTCGGCGAAGCTCTGGACGCGCTGCGAAATGATGAGGTGATTCAGGAGGGGCTGGGAGTGATTGCCAGCGAATTTATTGAACTGAAAGCGAAGGAGTGGGCTACCTACATCGGACAAGTAACGCCCTGGGAAGTTGATGAGTATTTAACGTTCTTTTAAGCCCTGGGTGGATGCTTGAGCGTTGCAGGGGGAGTGACGGCTTGCCACGACGACCGACATGACCTCCATTATTTGTAGAGACCTGCTTTTCCCTAGAGACTCGCGATTGTTTGTTGCTTAATTCGTTATGCCTCATCGTCTCCTGAAATTTGCGCTGCGTAAACAATATCCCGAAGAGCGCATGTTTCGCGCGCCGACAGAACTCCGGGATGAATATGATGTGGTGATCATCGGTGGTGGCGGGCACGGCCTTGCAGCCGCTTACTATTTGGCCAAGGATCATGGGATTACCAATGTTGCTGTCTTGGAGAAAGGCTACATTGGTAGCGGCGGTACCGGGCGAAATACGGCCATCATTCGTTCCAATTATTTGACGCGTGAAGGGGCCAATTTCTATCAAGCGAGTGTGGATCTGTTTCAGGATCTTTCCCGCGAGTTGAATCTCAACCTTTTCTATTCCGAACGCGGCCATTTTACTCTGGCACATTCTCCCGCTTCGCTGCGCACCCAGCGGTGGCGTGCGGAAGTCAATAAGCATCTGGGTATCGATAGCGAAGTGGTGGGACCTGAGTTCATCAAGAAAACGGTTCCCGAACTGGACCTTTCTTGTGGTGGCCATCAAGCCCCTGTCGTGGGGGCCCTCTACCATCCGCCGGGGGCGATTGCACGGCACGATGCGGTGGCTTGGGGTTACGCCCGCGGCGCTGATCAACGGGGTGTTGAGATTCATCAAAAGACGGCGGTGACCGACATTGAAGTTCGTGACGGCCAAGTGGCGGGAGTGCACACCGACAAAGGATTTATCAAGACACGCAAGGTGTTGTCGGCCGTTGCTGGTTGGACGACGAGTATCACCGAACGGGTTGGATTGCGAACTCCCCTAGTGATTCACCCCCTACAAGCCTTGGTGACCGAACCACTTAAACCCTGGCTTCACAGCATCGTGGTGTCGGCCAGCCTGCATACCTACGTGAGTCAATCGTCACGGGGTGAACTTGTGGCTGGTGCTTCACTCGACCCTTATGAGTTGATCTCGATGCGTTCCACGTTGGATTTTGCCGAGACGATGAGCGGGCATTTACTGGATCTGTTCCCGTTTCTGGGAGACATTAAAATTTTGCGTCAGTGGGCAGGTCTTTGTGACATGACGCCAGATTTTTCACCGATTATGGGAACCACACCCATTGGAGGTTTTTACATCGATGCCGGTTGGGGTACCTGGGGCTTTAAGGCAACTCCGATCAGTGGGAAAACGATGGCCGCTACGGTGTGCGAAGATCATGACCATCCCTTGATTACCGCCTTCAATCTATCGCGGTTTGAACGATTCGAATTGGTGGGAGAAAAAGGAGCGGCTTCGGTCGGGCACTAGTGCTACATGAAGATCCTTAACTGTCCCATAAATGGCCCGCGTCCGATTCAAGAATTTCATTATGGTGGCGAAGTGCGCTCGCTGCCAGATTCCGCCACGGTGACCGATGCGGAATGGGCAGATTATGTCTTTCACCGTGCAGGCGAACCGGGTGTCAAGCGAGAGTGGTGGTACCACCTTGCCAGCGGCACGTGGTTTGTCGCAGAAAGGGATAATCGCAGCGATGAAATTCTGCGAACCTACCTTTACGCTGCGGAGGCACGCCATGAATAGACGCCTGCCGCCGCGCGACAGTGAAAAAATTGACCGCAATCAAACGGTGGAATTTCGTTTCGAAGGCCAAACCTATCGGGGTTTTGCGGGAGATGTTTTGTCGAGTGCCTTGTGGGCTCACAACGTGCGCCTGTTGGGTCGGAGTTTCAAATATCACCGGCCCCGCGGAATCTACAGTTTGGCAAATCACGATGTGAATGTATTGGTTGAGGACGGCCAAAGAACTAATATTCGCGCGGATGTTTTACAGATCGAAGCTGGGTTGGATGTTCGCGCGGTCAACACTTGGGGGGGAGTCAAGCGTGACTGGTTAAATGTGACCGAGCGATTTAGCCGCTTGATGCCAGTAGGCTTTTATTACAAGGCTTTCCACACCCCCCGTCGACTTTTTCGATTTTACGAAAATCAGATGAGAAAGATTGCCGGGCTGGGCAAGATTCATGCCACCAGCACGGCGGTCCCTTCGCCGAAGGATTATTCTTTTTGCGATTTGTTAGTGGTGGGTGCGGGACCGGCCGGCTTGGCGGCGGCGGTGGCAGCTGCCGAACACGGTGTCGATGTTTTGCTGGTCGACGAACAACCTTGGCTAGGTGGTAGTTTCCTATGGCAGCAGACGGGCGAGGCTTCCAGTCGAAAACGCCTGGCGACTTTGCTCGACCAGGTCGAGTCCTTGGAGAACCTCCGCACCCGGGTCTCGACACAAGCCGCTGGTTGGTATGCAGATCATTGGATCGCCTTGGTCAACGACCAGCATCTGACCAAGCTGAGATCCCAAGCGATGCTCACCGCAACAGGTTGTTTTGAACAACCGGCCGTGTTTCAGAACAACGATTTACCCGGGGTGATGTTAGGATCCGCTGTACAGCGATTGCTGCATCTCTATGCTGTCAAACCATTTGAGCGCGCGGTGGTCATGACGGCCAATGCGGATGGTTATCGGGTGGCTTTAGATCTCCACGCTGCCGGGGTTTCCGTCGTCCTCGTCGATCTGCGCTTTGCAGGCGAGCCTTCTGAATTGGCAAGTCGGGTGGAGGAATTGCAGCTAGAGGTTCATACCGGACATGCGATCTTGGAGGCTCTCGCGACCGCTCGCGAACCGTACGTTGGTGGTGCGTTGATCTGTCCGCTGGATGCTTCTGGAAAGCTGCAGAGCGAAAAGGCGCGTCGCATTGATTGCGATGGGATTGCTATGAGTGTTGGCTGGATGCCGAATGTCGGCTTAGTGCATCAAGCCGGTGGGCGTTTTCATTTTTCCGATCAACTCCAGCAGTTTACGCCACATACCTTGCCCGCGACGACCTTTGTGGCCGGCCGTGCCAATGGTGTTTTTGACCTCGAAGCGCAACTCGTTGACGGTCGCCGTGCTGGCTTAGAGGCGGCCGCTCGACTCGGATATTTTGACGGTGAGATTCCGCAGGTTCCAGTGTCCGACAATTCCTCACCAAGTCATGCTTTTCCTATTTTTTCACACCCCCAGAAGAAAAACTTTGTAGACCTTGATGAGGACTTGCATCTCGCTGATTTTGAAAACGCACATCAGGAAGGGTACGACAATGTCGAATTATTAAAGCGCTATACGACCGTGGGGATGGGCCCGAGTCAGGGAAAGTTATCGAACATGAACGCCGCACGGATTTTGGCGCGCTTGAACGAAGCCTCTGTCAACGACACGAGTACCACAACGGCGCGTCCATTTCACCATCCGGTTCCGATCGGGCAACTCGCCGGGAGGAGATTTCATCCGCAAAGGCGCACCCCCCTACACCATTGGCATGTGGAGCGCGGCGCCGAAATGACGTTTTCCGGGGCCTGGCTGCGACCCGAGTGTTATCCTACGGTGGGTGTTGGTCGCGAAGAAACGATCCTCTCCGAGGCGGAGGTCATTCGAAACCAAGTCGGGATGATTGATGTCAGCACCTTGGGTAAGATTCATGTGCGTGGACCCGACGCAGCAACATTTCTGGAACACATTTACACGGGGCGATTTACTCAACAGCCGGTAGGTCGTGTGCGCTACGGGCTGGCTTGCGATGAAACGGGTGTCATTATCGAAGATGGTGTGATTGCTCGGCTTGCAAAGACCCATTTTTATGTCACGGCGACGACTGCGGGGGCTGCTGCTTTTTATCGTGAAATGCAACGCTGGGCCTTGATCTTTGAGCTCGACGTCAACTTGGTCAATGTGACAGGGCACCTTGCTGCGATCAGTGTCGCGGGCCCGAAATCGCGGGAAGTATTGCAGCAAATAACCGACATTGATTTATCGGCGGCGGCCTTCGATTATTTGGGCGTTCGAGAGGGGATGATTGCTGGTGCGCCAGCAACCATTCTGCGAGTTGGTTTTGTGGGGGAACTGGGTTTTGAAATCCACGTTCCGGCGAGTCAGGCGTCTCATGTGTGGGAAACGCTTCAGGACCATGGAAGTACGTGGGGAATGCAGCCGGTGGGTGTGGAGGCGCAGCGATTGTTACGGCTAGAAAAAGGCCATTTAATTGTCGGGCAAGATACCGACGCCTTGACCAATCCATTCGAAGCCGACCTGTCTTGGGCGCTCGGCAAGAACAAAACATTTTTTGTCGGGAGTCGAAGTCTTGAGATCGCCCGCCGGCAGAACAGCACGCGGCGGTTGGTTGGCTTGAAGTTGCCAACAGAAGTGACTAGAGCCGCGGCAGATGCGTTACCGAAAGAGTGCCATTTGATTATTTCTTCGGGTGAAATTGTGGGGCGGATTACCAGCCTGGCACTCCATTCGACGTTAGGATTTCCAATCGCGATGGGCTTTCTGCGGCCGGACTTGTGTGGCTTGGGAACACGAACAGAAATTCGTTCGGACAGCGGAAAAATGATTGAAGCCGAAGTGGTTGCGCTGCCCTTTTATGATCCTCAAAATGAACGGCAAGCGGGCACTTCCGACCTCCAAACTGCTCAGCGAGGCCACGCATCCGCACCGCGCCAGAGTCCAGTTTTTCAGCTGCTGGCGTCAGGAGAACCCGCCTGGCGAGATCTCGACCAGACTCGGATCGCCGTTCGTTATCAAGCGGAACACACTGAAGACGCGGTGCGGCGTCAGCTCGGGCTGTGCGACCTCAGCAGCTTAACGAAACTAAACCTACAAGGTCCGGATGCGAGAAGTTGGTTGGAGGCGCAAGCAGTCGATGTTCCCAGTGAAATCTATGCCACGCGCCAGCTGGCGGATGATGGTTGGATCATCCAAACAGGGAGAGACGAGTTTTTTCTGGAAAGTGGACTTCGCAATCAGTCGATTCCAACCTTACTTCGGCAGTTGGAGACCTCGGCGGAAACAATGTTCTCCACGCAACGGGAGGATGGATCGTTTGTTCTAACGGGTTCGCGCGCACAGGACGTCTTGGCGCAAACATGTGGTCTCGATTGTTGCAAGCTTGAAGTCAATCGTTTGGTGATGACCCGAGTCGCTGGGGTGAGCTGCATGCTGCTGCCCTCTAGTATCGACGATCTGACGGCGTTTCGGCTCTGGATGGACCCGAGTTATGCAGTCTTCTTATGGGAGGCATTGGCAGAGATCTGTGCCAGCCTGGGAGGGGACGTCGTGGGAGCTGCGGGTATTTTCCCGGAGTTTTTTGCATGATTCCGTTTTCGGTCTCCAGCGATTGTCGAGCACTCGGATTACGGGCGGGCGCGATTGTTTTGCGTGACGTCGACGTGAGGAAACAGGATGCGGAAATTCGTCGACAAATCGATGCGACAGCCGCTTGCATTCAGCGTGAGTTTACCGAACGGAGGGAAATTCGTTCATTGCCCGAGATTGCCGCCATTCACGCGATTCTTCGTGAAGTCCAGGTCAAAGCGCGACGGCATCCACCTTCCACGCAGAAGTTGTTGGAGTTTGCATGGAAGCATAAAACGCTGCCTGCAGTCAATAGTTTTGTAGACTTCTACAACTTGGTTTCTGTACGCACCCGTTGTAGCCTGGGAGCTCATGATTTGGAACGCATTGTACTACCAGTTGAGTTGCGTATTTTTCGCGGTGATGAAACGTTTGAGCCATTAGGAGGTTCCGCGATAGAGCAAGTAAAGCAGGGTGAGTTTGGATATGTGGATGCAAACCAGCGTGTGCTTTGTCGACTTGACTCACGTCAGGCAGAGTTTAGCAAGGTAACGGTGGATACGAGACAGATACTGCTCATTGTTGAGTCCGTGGCGCAAGTGTCCGATCAAAAAAATGATGCAATGCTGGCTCAGACAATGGAGGACTTCAGGCGATATGGTTCAGGAAGCATTGAACAAATCGTAGGCCTGACGCAGCCGCCGGAAGTTAAACGGCCTATCTAAACCAGAGCCTCGAGACTAGGGCAAGAGATGTAAAACAAGTCCTCTGTAGACGGCCGTTCTCTCTAGGTGTCGTCGTTCCTCAGCTCGGTTATGATGGTTTTCTTCTGCGAGAGTGCGTTTGAAACCTGAATCTTTAGCGACGATTGGAAAAGCGGATGAAACAGACAGCGATTTTTCCCTGCCGTTATGTGCAGCAAGAGAACGCGTTAAGTCAATTCGATGAAGAAGTGGTACGGCTTGGATCGCAGGCTCTTGTGATCGCGGGTGGCACCGCGTCTAAATCTGTAGTTCCCACCTACGAATCGGTCTGGAGCAAGCGTTTTCAGTTGACGGTAGAACCGTTTGCCGGTGAATGTAGTGATGAAGAAATTCAAAGACTTGCGAAAGTTGCCCAACAACATCAATGCGATGTCGTGATTGGCATGGGTGGTGGAAAAGTCATTGACACGGCCAAGGCAGTAGGTCATGAAGTACGTGCTCCGGTAGCGATTGTACCAACGATTGCTTCCACTGATGCACCCACTAGTGCGGTCTCTGTGATCTATACTGCGGACGGGGCTTTTTCAAGATACCTCTTTCTCCCACGTAATCCGGATCTCGTCTTTGTAGACACCAGTTTGATCGCCCAAGCTCCCGTCCGTTTTCTTGTGGCGGGAATGGGGGATGCCTTAGCGACTTGGTTTGAGGCCGAATCGTGTCGACAAGCGCATAGCGAAAATCAATGTGGTGGCCTGGGAACCTTGGCTGGCTTTTCTTTAGCGAGGCTTTGTTATGAGACAATCCTCGAATATGGCATTGCCGCGAAGACATCCTGTGAACAAAACGTGGTCACGCCGGCCCTCACGCACGTCATTGAAGCGAATACCTTGTTGAGTGGATTAGGTTTTGAAAGCGGTGGATTGGCGGCTGCCCACTCGATACACAATGGTTTGACGCAATTGTCTGGAACGCATGATTACTATCATGGTGAGAAGGTCGCCATCGGAGTCCTCGCCGGTCTCTTTTTGACAGATCGTTCGAGTGAAATGATCGACGAGGTGTATGATTTTTGCGAGTCGATTGGATTGCCCACCAGACTGGCCGACATTGGCATCGAAAATGCAAGTGATGACGAGCTCCAACAGGTCGCTGAGGCAGCGTGCGCGGAAGGTGAAACGATCCACCATGAACCTTTTCCTGTTTTACCCGAAGCTGTCTTTTCTGCGCTGAAGCTGGCCGATCAAGTCGGCCGGAATCGACTTGAATACTGAATTTTGAACGATTTGTTAGAAGTGGTTGAGTCCGTTGTTTCCGAGTGAGGTTCGTATGAGACGACTGTTGAATTTTCAGTGCTGGAAAAGGTTGCTGCTATTCGCGGGGTGCGGCGCACTAGCGGTTCAACTACTCGCAGCCGATGTGCCGAGTGGTGGCTTGCAAACGCAGCAGGCCTCGCAGGCTGTAGAGTCCCCTGCCGCCACATCCGCAAAAGTTGTTTCCAAAATTCTCTTCGGGTCGTGTGCCAATCAGAATCGTCAAATTCCCATCTTTGAGACGATGGCTGCGCAGCAACCCGAATTGCTGATCTTTTTGGGCGACAATATTTATGCAGACACCACGGACATGGAGTTGATGCGGAAGGAATATGCAAAGCTGAAAGCCAGGCCCAGATTTCAGAGGCTCTTGCAAAGCTGCCCTGTGCTGGCGACTTGGGACGACCACGACTACGGAGCGAATGACGCGGGTGCAGAATTCCCTCAACGGGTAGCAGCAGAAAAGATTTTTCTTGATTTTTGGGGGGAGCCTTTGGATTCGCCGCGTCGCCAGCGGCCAGGGGTTTATGAATCAAGAATTTTTGGACCCCCAGGGAAACGGGTGCAAGTGATCTTGCTGGATACGCGCTACTTCCGTGGACCATTAAAAAAAGGCGTGCGTCGTGTGGGAGGCCCTTATTATCCCAACACAGAGCCTGACATCACCGTCTTGGGTGATGCGCAGTGGCAGTGGCTGAATGTTCAATTGCAACAGCCGGCAGAAATTCGCCTCCTTGCATCAAGCATTCAGTGCGTGTCCCAGGCAAGCGGACAGGAGACTTGGTCGAATTTTCCCCACGAGAGACAGCGGTTGTTCGATCTCATCGCGGAGTGTGAGGCCGAGGGGGTTTTGATCATCAGCGGGGATCGACATTGGGCCGAGCTTTCCCTTGCAGAGCAAACGCGTTCTTATCCGATTTATGATTTAACCTCGAGCAGCTTCAATCAAATCCATCCACGCGGCACCCCTACGGAAAACCGGTTCCGTGCACATGCGACCACCTACCACCGAGAAAATTTTGGTGCAATCCACATCGATTGGGAGCAGAAAGATCCAGAAATTAGGTTGCAAGTGTTGGACCTCCAGGGCAAGGCAAGAATCGAGAAAATGATTCGCTTGAGTGCGCTGCGCGATTCTTGAACCTAAGATTCTTGCAGGTAGTATGAGAGTATCCAGATCAGCCAAGCAGCTTGGTCACGACTCGTCCGCCGACATTCGTCAACCGTAATTCCAGTCCGCCAAAGCGTTTGGACAAACGCTGATGTTGGAGGCCAAGGAGATGAAGCAGGGTCGCGTGGAAGTCATTGATGTGTACGGGTTCGTCAACCGGTTGCCAACCAAAATCGTCTGTTCGTCCTACGATTTGGCCACCACGAATACCTCCTCCAGCGAGGCAGGTTGTAAATGCCTGCGGGTGGTGGTCACGACCGTCGGTGCCTTGCGCTAATGGAGTCCGACCAAATTCACCCGCAAAAACAATCAAGGTGGAATCGAATAACCCGCGTTCTTTCAAGTCGTGGATGAGGGCTGCCAAAGGTTGGTCGGCCATGCGCGCGTTATATTCCAACTCATTGTTCAGATTGCCGTGTTGGTCCCAGGAAGCATGCATCAACGTCACGAATCGAACCCCCCGCTCGACCAGTCGCCGTGCTAAAAGGCAATTGCGTGCAAACGATTGGTAGACGCCTGGGCCACCACCGTGGGCTGAATTGACGTCAGTTGGTTCAGGGCGATCGACGCCATAGGCAGACAAAGTGTTTTGCGTTTCGTCCGTTAAATTCAGTAAATCGGGTGCGGCTTGCTGCATGCGAAATGCTAATTCGTAGGAGGCGATGCGGCTCGCAATTTCTGAGTCCCCGACCTCTTTATAACGACGCTGGTTCAAGTTGGTAATTGCTTCAAGACTTGCCGCTTGCAGTTCACGGTTGATGCCGGCTGGGTGGTTGAGGTTCAGCACGGCTTCGCCTTCGCCGCGAAAAACAACCCCCTGGTAGGTCGAAGGGAGAAAACCATTGGTCCAATTCGAAGTACCACCACTGGAACCACGTCCCGCATGGAGTACGACATAACCAGGGAGATTGCGCGATTCACTCCCTAAACCATAAAGGACCCAGGAGCCAAAACTGGGTCGGCCAAATCGTGGGACTCCCGTGCTCAGCATCAATTGTGCCGGATGGTGATTAAAGGCTTCGGTGTGCATCGAACGTACGAGTGCGATGTCGTCAGCACAGGTTGCCAGGTGAGGCAGCCAGTCCGACAGTTCTATCCCGGACTGACCGTGCTTCCGAAAACGGCGCGGGCTGCCGAGTAACTTGGCGGATTTTTGGATGAACGCAAAGCGAGCATTTTTGGTGATCGACTCGGGTAACTGTCGGCCATGCCAGCGATTGAGTAATGGTTTTGGGTCAAAAAGGTCGAGCTGACTTGGTCCTCCGGCAGCATAGATGAAAATGCAGGCTTTGGCTCGGGGTGTGAAGTGTGGAATGTGAGGACTGAGTGGATGTTGAGATTGGTGGGCCGCCTCTAGGTCACCAGAGAACATGTCTGACAATGCAGCAGCGCCCAGGCCACTGGCCGCCGAAAGTAAAAAACCTCTTCGCGCTTGCTGAACGCAGGATGGGGTGCCCAGCGATTGAGGTTGTTTCCTCATTTGCTTTACTTTCATTCCTGAGTGATGAATTCATCTAAATTCAACATGGTACGACTCAAACTAACCCAAGCTGCAAACTCCGCGACGGTCATTGTTTTGGGAATCACGGTTTCGCCAATGACAAGGCGAGCCAAAGCCTCATTTTGTGTATAGATCTTTTGGCTGCGACCGAGAAGCCTTGTGGCATCTTGGATCTCTTCTTTGGTGGGGGTGCGGGTAACGCAAAGCATGAATAGGTGTTCGATTTTCTTGGTGTCCTGGCGGTTTTCAATTGCCTGAACTCCGTCTGTTTCTGCGATGGTTCGCTGCGCCAGTGAGGCCGCGCTCTCCATGAACACGTTATCATTCCAAAGCGTTAGGGCTTGTAGAGGCGTATTGGATTCTTCACGTCGCGTACAGGTTGTATTGGAATCTGGTGCGTCGAAAAGCTTAAGCATTGGATAAGGGGAAGTACGCTGAAAGAAAGTATACAGGCCGCGACGGTAGCGATTTCCACCACGACTCACGTTCCATGGACCACGGTTGATGACATCGACAAAGGCCAATTCGATGATGCCCGGTGGCAAGGGGGGAAAGACACTGGGTCCGGTGATGCGTCGATCCATGAGACCGCTGACCGCGAGTGCCAGGTCACGCACAGTTTCAGCTTCCACACGGCGTCGATTCTTAAATGCTAACCAAGTGTTGTAAGGGTCACGATCGGCAAGGTCCTGACGGGGTTTTGAGGATTGACGATAGGTTGCCGAAGACAGGAGCGATCGCAATAGGTGTTTTTGACTCCAGTCGTGTCCGACAAATCCGCTCGCTAGCCAATCTAAAAGTTCGGGATGGGTAGGGTTGTCCCCTTGTGTGCCAAAATCGCTGTCAGAGAAGACGATTCCACGTCCGAATAAGTGTTGCCAAATACGATTAACGGTGACTCGGCTAGTGAGCGGATTGGTTGGGGCGAGAATCCAACGTGCTAGATCAAGTCGGTCTGGAACACCCGCACGCGCCTTGAGCGGTGGTAGAAACGCCGGCACACCGACCTCGACTTGGGGACCTTTGTTCAAAAATTCTCCACGGATGTGGACATAGGTCTCTCGTGAAGTCTCCGCATTCACAAGGCCCATCGCCATGCCGTGTTGTGCTTGGGGAGGGTTTGTTTTTTGTTGGTTTAGCGCGGCTTGGAGTGCAGCTGTTTCCTTGCGTGTGGAGCCGATATAACGAATTAAAGTTTCGACTTGATCGTTGGTGCGCTGTGCGGCAGGTGTGCGGGCAATTGCAAGCGCGTCAAGCAGCGGTTTTGTGTGTCCTGCCAGGACGGCGATTTCGTGATCCGCGAGAGTGCGCTTGTAGATTGTGATTTCATCAAGGAGCCCATGAAAAAAAGTACCATCACGTCGTCTGCCGATCCGCCAGGGTTCGTTACTTGCGTAGGTCCCTTGCAGAGAATCGTGGTGGGTCTCTAATTCCTGGCGTTTGCCGTCGATGTAGATTCTGATTCCGGCAGCCTTTTTTGAACCGTCATAGGTGGCCGCAACGTGATGCCATTCATGGAGTCCCAGCCGGGCTTTGGACGTGACTTTAATCGCGTTGTGAGGCCAGTGATCAACCAGATGAAGTTCCAGCAAGCCGTTATTGTTTGTGAAGTCGATGCCGTGGAAGTCGTTTGCTTCGTTAAGTTTTGTGATAATAGCGCCGATGCCTTCGGATGCTTGAATCCAAGCGCTGCAGGTGAATTCACCTGGTGTTTCCAAGTCACGGGTGCGATTCAATTCAACATGTTGCCCATTGCCATCGAGCTGGAGCGCTTGTCCCACCTGGCCGTCATGGAATGTGGGTTCCCCTATAGCCGTATAACGGTTGTTCTCTTCCACGTTGTCAAAAGACAATTTTGCAACACGCCCTGAGGAAATCTCGAGGTTTGCTCCGAGTGGATGTTCGGACAACATTTGTGCCACAATCTGTGGTAACCCGTCAGCAATCATTTGACGCATCGCCGTCAGCCGGTGCTGTTTTGCGGCCAAAGACTGCTGGTGTTGAAGCAGGGCTTGATCATAGTTCTGTTGTTCGAGCCAAGTTGGCGGTAGGGGGAAGTCTTTTTCATCCGTACTATTGAAGAAAGCGAACAGTCGATAGTACTCACGCTGTGAAATTGGATCGTATTTGTGAGAATGACATTGGGCGCAACCGAGTGTGAGCCCCATCCAAACGGAGAATGTCGTATTTGCGCGATCGACAATTTGCTTGATGCGATCTTCTTCTTTGTCGATCCCACCTTCCCGGTTTGTAAGTGTGTTGCGATGAAATCCGGTGGCGATGTGAACTTCCGCAGGTGCGCCTGGGAGTAAATCACCTGCTAATTGTTGTTCTGTAAACTCATCAAACGGTAAGTCGCGATTTAACGCTCTGATGACCCAGTCGCGCCAATGCCAAATGTGCGGCCTTGGCTGATCTTTTTCATATCCATCGGTGTCCGCATACCGTGCTTGATCGAGCCAATATCGTGCCCAACGCTCGCCGTAATGTGGTGACGCCAGTAGCTGATCAATCAGCTGTTCATACCAATCAGGTTTGGAAGATTGTAACCAAACGGACGTTTCGTACGGTGTTGGCGGCAAACCGAGAATATCAAGGTAAGCCCGTCGCACCAGTTTGGTACGAGGTGCGTCGACCGATGGCACGGTGGCTTCGGTTTCGAGTTTCTGCAAGATAAAGACATCGATTGCGTTGCGGGGCCAACGGTCTTGGAGAATTGTAGGAAGGGAAGGTTGGCGAATCGGCTGCCATGACCAATGAGGAGGGTGGTCTTCATTGATCGGACTTTGATTGAGTGGCCAGGGTGCGCCCGTTTTGATCCACCGCCTCAAAATTTCAATTTGATCTGGCCTGAGTGGTTCACCACTCGGGGGCATACGTTCGTCGGGAAGACTTCCTTCAACCAGCGTCATGAGCCGGCTTTTTTCTGGGGCGTTGGGGCGAATGACCGCGCCACCATCCCCGCCGTCGAGTGCTCGTTCTCGTATATCAAGTCGTAACCCGGCTTCCGCCTTTTGGGATCCATGACAGGAATAACAGCGTTCCCGGAAAATGGGTTCGACCTCATTGGTAAAACTAACGGTGTCCCCGCGAGCGTCTGCTGGAGTACCGCCGAGCATCAGATTCACAAAACAGCAGAAGAGGATCAATCGCATGTCAGCATCAAACAGCCGTTGACTCAAGATTTTAGGGGTTGGGAAAGCGTGGGCTCGTGGGTGCAGTTTAATCGGATTGCGTTTGTGCGCACCAGCGTTTGCCGTCTAAGAAATCGTCGGAAAAACTTAATGGACGATTGATGTTGTCAGTCGTGGGCAGGGACGTGTTGTAGCCCGGAATGACGATATTTTGGGTGTCCGGGCTGGCCTCGGAATAAGTTTTGGTCAAGCTATGAAGTCAGGCGTACACCCCAAAGGGACTAAAAATGTCAAATGGATAAAATAAAAAGAATAAGAAATATCAAAGGGCTAGCGGTGTAATTATGTTGCAACTGTGATACATGTAGGTAGAATACGCAACGTTGGTTAATCGGAGACATCATCCGATATTTGCTGTGATGCTAGTAAAGTTACCGCACTTTTCCCAAACTACTGATGGTGTGGAGAGGAAAGAATGAGCTTAAAGAGATTACCGCTATTGGGTTTGCTGAGCGTATTTGTGATTGTTGGAGCGGCTGTGGCTCAAGTAGTAACGTCTCCACCTGCAGACGGCGGTGGTGAAGAAATCTCAGAGCAAAACCGGGAAAAACTTTTGGACACGATTGACGACGCACTTGAGGATGATTCGTTATTCGAGGATGCGGCGGCTTTAGAAACCGCAGCATTAAACGAGCAGAGAATCAATGCGGCTGCAGAAGTCGAAAGCGATGTGGCGGTACTACAAGCAAGTCATCATGGAGTGATTTTGGATTCCGAAGGTTTGCTTACAGGGACGTTTACTTTCATTGATCCCAGTTCTTTGATGTCAGTGCCGATTGCAGATGCCGAAATTAATTTTATCCAGCACGGTAGCATTGTGGCTTCCGCAAAGTCAGACTCTTCCGGCCAATTTGTTACCAGCGAGCTCACCCCGCGCGCTGTCTATTCAGTCATTGCCCGTACCGATGACTGGATTGCGGCAAGATCGGTGGTGGTGTTGCCAAGTAATTATCTGGAACAACTGGCTATCTCAAAATTGCAGCATGAAAATCAGAGCTTTGTTGCTTTAGTGCAAAATCCTGTAGTTGTTGATGCAGAACCTGCCAAGACGCTTGATATTCCTGCGATACCAGCGCGAGATTTAACGAATTTATTACACAAGCTGTATAGTAAAAGTCCCGCGCTTCCAGTAGCCGGTGCTGCTGGTGGTGGTAGTGGAGACAATGTTGGAGCGATCCTCTTTCCGCCATTTGTTGGTGTTGATAACGACGACGTCGCCACGCCATTTACATTGAACTAACGAGTTGTTCTGAGTGAGCTGGAAGTAGCCTCGATGGCGCACAACGGAGAGTTGGTGCGACGTCGGCCCCGGGCTCTTTATTTGAGAGATGGTTGAGCAAGGGCGGGACAATCCCAATCCGATCCTTTTAAATCGATGACAAAGTATCTCGTCACGTTGTGTGCTGTAGCGAGTAGGGGATTTCTGGTCCGCTTTGCCATCTCCGAGTCAGTTGTTTAAAGAGTTCCGCGCATGTCCACTGAAGAAGTTGTCAGCAGTGGACGATTGTACGGTGTTTTGTTGACTTATCGCCGACAGGCCATGTTGGCCGACACATTACGGCGCATCGTGCGGCAATCCCGTTCGCTTGACAAACTGCTGGTCGTCGATTGCGAAGCCTCCGTGGCGACAGAAAAAGTCGTACAGGAAGTGGCTCGGGAAGCCCACTTTCCCATTGTCTATCGAGCGACCGCGGAGAATCGCGGCTCTGCTGGAGGGTGGGCATTTGGTATGCGCTGTGTCTTGGAAGAAGCCAACGACTCGGATTGGATAATGCCCTTGGATGATGACGACCCGCCCGTGTTTGACCATGAGTTCGAAGAGATGGAGCGATTTGCCGCAGAGGCAAGATCCCGAGATCAGTCGATCGGGGGAGTAGGTGTTGTGGGTGCGAGGTTTAATTGGTGGACTGGTTTGATTAACCGAGTGCCAGATGAGGATTTAGCCGGTGCAGTCGAGGTCGATTTTGTTGGTAACGGTCATGTGCCGCTCTATTCTGTCGCCGCAGTGCGCAGCGTCGGTGTTTTCGATGAAGCCTTATTTTTTGGCTACACGGAAGTGGAATATGGTTTGCGGCTCAAGCACGCGGGTTATCAGATTCTTGCCCACGGGGCTCTGTGGTTTGAGCGTCGAAATCAAATGGGTCGGAGGCAGCGTCGCATGACGCGATCTCGGACATGCCGCGTCTCATGGTCGCGATATTACGTCACACGGAACTATCTTTACATCATGCTGCGGTTTCGGCGTCTTGACTTGGCCTGCAAGCAAGTTCTCCTGCAGTGTGGCATTAAACCGTTCTTAACCCTCTTTGTCCGCCCCCTGGATGCCTATCGTGGATTCAAGGTTGCGGTCCAAGCAACCTGGGATGCCGCAAGGGGACAGATGGGTTGCAACACGCGTTTGAAAAATTGGCAGGCACAGGAAAGCTTGCGCCGAGGCGCAAACCATGAAGAAACGGCAGATACACTTTTTACGAAGCCAGCGTAATGCCGAGATATTACGTTTGCCTGGCAACGGAGAATCGAGGGAAATTGTTATTGACCGACAATGCTTAATTATCATTTAGAAGGTGACTCGAAAAAAGAAATCAGGATTTGAATCGACCGCGATTTTTGTCGAAGGGTAGTAATCGTGGTTGGAGGAATGGAACTAGGATGTTTCTTTCGGTAGGGCTTTGTGACCGAATTGGCCAGAGTCTGGAGGTTGGGTTGCAGAACGCATCAGAGGTAGGAGCGTCTAGGGACGGAAACATAGCGAGTGTAGCTGAAATATAAAGTGGGACCGTGGTCGCAAGGAGGTTTAGCCGGTCCATCATGACAACGTATGTAACACAGACAGAATTGTTGTTTCGATGGCAGATGTTGCTTCCCATTCTGATAATCTTGAGACAATTGCTTCGTGCGAGCGCCGACAGGTCTCGATTGCTGCTTTTGCTTGGATAGTCCTTGCTGCGGCGCATCTTCCTTTGCTGTGGATTTTGGCCAAGCGACTTTGGAGCACCGAACACTACCAGTTTTTTCCATTGATTTTGGTCGGCAGTTTATTTCTCACCTATCAGTGTTGGCCGACGAAGTTGGTTATTTTCAGTGGGCGAACTTCCTGGAGAGTCGTTGGCGCAATCATGACCTTGGTGGTGATGGCGTTGGCTGCTTTGACGAGATCGCCCTGGTTGATGGGGGTCTCGGCGCTGACCGCGATGGTCGTGGCGTTGTATTTCTGGGGTGGAAGTCGGCTCTTGAGAGCACTTTTCCCGGCGTGGGCATTTCTGTGGCTTGCGATCCCGTTACCCTTAGGGCTTGATCGTCAATTAATCCTTTCACTCCAGCACACAGCGACGACTTGGGCCAGTCAGTGGTTGGACTTATACGGTCTTCGACATGCCGTTTCAGGTGTAGAAATTCAACTCCCGGCAAGACTTTATTTCGTAGAAGAAGCGTGTAGCGGCATTCATTCGTTGTTTGCGGCCGTGAGTTGTGGGGTTTTCTATTCCATCTTGCTGAGACGACATTTTGTTCGCGGGCTATTTGTTGTTGGTGCAGCGATGTACTGGGTCTTTATCGCGAATGTACTCCGTGTCACTTTGGTGACAGTTCTCAACTCGAAGTGGGATTTACCGATTGCCGAGGGGCTTGGTCACGACTTGGTGGGTGTTGCCGTGTTTTTGTTGGCAGTCGGACTAACGATAAGCTCGGATCGACTGTTGTTATTTTTCTTTCCTGGGGGTTTTCGCCCAGGCCCCGCCATTCGTCGTTGGAGCAAGCAGATCTTTCTCCGCCGCCGTCGGAATAAAAGACGGCAACGTGGCGGCTCAGAAGTCGTTGCGAAGCGATCTAAAAAACAGTCCTTACCGAAAGAAGCCTCACATCAAGCACGCCCGGCGACCACTACAGAAACCGTGCCAGAGACAACCAAAACCAAAACTTTGGGCCGACTTGGCGCATGGGAAGGTTCGCTCATCGCTGTGGCGGCAAGTCTTTTAATCGTTTTGCAACTCTTTACTGTCGATTTGATCGCGAATCAAGATCCAGCGATGCCGCCGTTTCTTGAGTACATCAATTTAGGAGAGGATTGTTTTCCGGCAAGTTGGAATCACTGGCAACGTGTTGAGTTTGTGAACACGGTTCGTGACGATGGGGACCCGAATGGTCAGCATTCAGGTGTCTGGCAATATGAACAAGGAGGGTTGCGCTGTATGGTTTCGATCGACGGTCCTTTTGTTGGATGGCACAACTTGGCAAATTGTTTGGAAGGACAGGGCTGGGAAATTGAACATCAGGAAAACATCAAATACACCGAGGTTGATGAGGATATTCCCGGGGGATTCTCTGAGCTACAGATTGGAAAAGGATTGGATCGAGATGCCGTGGTACTCTTTGCTGTTTTTGATCACCAGCATCGTCCGGTAATGCCTCCGGATACGTATGTTGGATTTCGCGCTGTGCGTCGATTCCCCAACGTTTCCAGGATATTCAAAGCCATTTTTGGTGGTGCGGAGGATGGCCTTGCAGAAGACAGCAGTGGCACCTACCAAATCCAACTCTTTCTCGACAGTTCTACCGGACTGACGGAACCTCAAGTGGAGGAGTTGAGGTCCTTCTTTCACATGATTCGGCGTACGGTTACGCAGCGCGGAGACTAGCGCCGTTTGAATTTGCAACCAAGATCAACCATTGAGGGTGGCACGGTCTTTCCTGAGCGACATTGTCCCAAGACAGGTTTCGTCAAAAAATGAATCGAGAATCACGCAGAACCGAATCAAATCACCGGACAACCAAGCCTTGGGCAATGTTGCGTCATCTCTTTTTCTGGCGTCGGCGCAAATCAAAAGGTGGCGGTTGGCATGCGCGTCGATCGAAGGGGATTGCCGGTCGGATCTTTGCTCCTTTGGCTTGGCTCAGTCAACTGATGAAGGCTCTTTGGCTTGGTGTTCGTGGGGTAATTCGGCAGTGCGTCCGCTTTTGGAGGAGACGCCAGGGACGACATTTGATTCAAGGAATTCCAGCGCTGCTGGGAGTGATTGCGGTCATTGCCTCGGTGGTCATGGTTGATTTGCGGGCTCCAGGTCTAGCCGAGGCCTACGAGACGGCTGCCAATCGATCCTTGCGATCGGAAGATTATGACGCTGCCGTCATTTTTCTTGAACGCCTTGCCAGTTTTGACGCCAAGCGACAGGAAGTACAATTCTCACTTGCTGGCGCACTTGCGAAGGTTGGAGACGAAGAACGAGCATTACGAATTCTCATTCGACTTGCAGCCGACGGACCATCTGGATATGCGGAAGCCCACCTCGCGCTGGCCAATCGAATTTTGACGGACCCCGAATCGTATCAGTCGGATGAAAAACTTAGACGGGCACTAAATCATTTGTTGAGTGCACAGCAAATCAAGCCGACTTCTGCGGAAGTGGCACTGCGAATCTCACAATATTACGTAGCTGTCAACCGTCCTCGCCAAGCCATTGATCCATTAAGGTTAGCCGCTGAAAAAATGCCGCATCTTTGGTTTGATTTGTCGCTGATGTACTCTGCTGTAGGCGAAATGTCGAAGGCGCAGGGGGCGGCCTCTCACGCAGAAACGTATTATGAACAGCGTTTAATTGACGATCCCCAGAACCAGGATGACCGCCTTCGTTTGGCGAGCATCAAGACAAACTTGCGAAAATTTGATGATGCGTTGGTTGTACTGAATGAAGGGGCTACTCGTTCGAACAATGTTGTGTTTAAGAAAGCCATGGCGACTACCTTGGTGAAAAAATTTGATCATTTTCCCTCGGCTTCGGGGAATGACGCGATTGTTCTCTTAGAACAACTTCGTCGAGCTATCGAAATGGATATTGACTGCACGGACGCTTACCTACGGCTCATTGCTTTTGGCGAGGGGGATCGTGCCACCTCGCAACGCGTGGACGCTTTTCTTGAACAGCTGTTAGTAGGTCCAGGTGGCCATGCTTTTGTTCATTTTGTCATCGGCAGCCGGGCTTGGATGAACGAGAATCCCGAGAGTGCAATTTGGCATTTGGAACGTGCTTTTAAGCTAGACGATCGATTCGGTGCGATTGCGAACAATTTGGCTTGGATCCTCTCAAATTTGGAGACACCTGACCTTGAACGCTCGCTGGGAATCATCGATACAGTGATCGAAAAATGGCCGAATACGGCGGTTTTTCTCGATACTCGGGGTCAGATCTTGGTCAAAATGGAACGCTGGGAGGAGGCTCTGGATGACTTGGAAGCTTCCTTGGTAGAGATGTCCGAAAATATCGACACGCAACGCGCTCTGGCGAAGGTCTATGGCGCCTTAGGAAAGGTTTCTCTTGCCGAAAAACATACGAAAGTAGCGAATCTGTTATCAGAACGAGGACAGTCGTCGCCGTGACAGCAGATTTTTAGCATGCGATGGTTGATCCACCAGTCTATTTATAATACCTAGAAACCTCTTTTACTGCTTTTTGACACAAAATTGTTTACAAGCCAAAAGTCCCTATATAACATGGGTTTATGGCGATAAGTCAAGGTGCAAGTCCCTCTACAACTAAGATCTTCTGGCTTTTCTGCAGATGTTCGTCTCGGGGAGATAGTTAGGGTGGGTAATCTAGGTCGTATTTATAGATAGTCTATTCGGGGTCTCTCCAGCCAGGTTGGCAGTTCACAAATGCCAACACATGGGGGGAGCCCTCTACGACCTGGCTGTAGTTTTGGAGTTGCGCTGCAGCAGTTCGCCGGATGGATCGATGTGTGGATTTCACGGATGACGGTATTCAAAGCTTCAGGCTCGGTCGTCCGCAATGACAGCGGTTGGAACAAAAGAAGATCAGATACTTGCGGCTGTTTGCCGTTCGGAGTCCGCAGAATCCTGGAACGGATCTGGAGTTTGGATGTTGTTTGGACGGGTCACGGCGCTGCTGATCATGGGTATCTTGCCCTGGCTGTTTGGCGGTGTGCAGCCGGCTGTGCAAGTGTGGTTTTATACTGGTTTGTTCGTGGTACTTGTGGTCTGTTTGATTCACGGACTCCGCCTGAGAGAAAGTCACTGCATGGTGCCGCTCTTACTGGTTCCGCTCCTGGGGGCCATTGCTTGGGTCAGTTTCCAATTGCTTCCGCTGTCGGCACCTTGGCACGCTTTCTTGTCACCCGCAGGTGCCAAGTGGTGGTCATCTTCAGAAGAAGTGCGAATATTAGGACAGGGCGGATTGTTGAGCTCTGCAGCTACCCAGGAAGAGGTCGCTACGAGCTCACCTCTCGAGGGTCAGATTGCGGAGAAATTACCACAGGCAGTTGGCGTTCCCGCGCCTTCTGGGTGGCATCCTTTGAGCTTGTTCCCCGCATCGACTACCAGAGACCTGGCTCAATTATGGATTGCGTTGGGGGCAGTTCTGATAGGGGCACAATTATTTAACACACATTCCGCACAAATTGCTCTTTGCATTGTGATGGCGATGAACGGCGCTTGCTTGGCGTTTTTTGGTTTGATTCAACAATTGTCTTGGAATGGGCTGCTCTTTTGGAGCATTCCCTTGACGGGAGGCGGAACGCCATTCTCGACCTATGTGAACCGAAACAATGCAGCGGGCTATTTGAATATGTGCCTTGCCGGCGCTGTCGGCTGGTTTATTTTTGAAATGACGAAGGCTGCAAAAACAGCTCAGGAAGATTTGCCAGGTCCAGCCGACAGCGCGCAGCAAACCGACTCCCTGGAACGAACTCCTGCTACGGTCGGTTGCTGTTCGCGCCGGGTCTTTCTGTTGGGGCTCATTAGAAACCTAAATGTTTCAATTTTACTTGCGTTGACTTGTATTGTTTGTATTTCGACTGGGATCGTTTGTTCTTTGTCTCGAGGTGCTTGGGTGTCGTTAGGCAGCGCGACGGTGTTTACCGTACTCACCGTTGCCATAACGAGAAGGATTGGGTGGCGGATCGCTTGGTGTGCACTCCCAATTCTGTTGTGTGGAGCCCTGGTTTTGTGGTTGGGTCGATCGCCCGATGTGGGTAATCGTTTTGATCGATTGCTGAGTTTTGAATCGAATGTATCTGAAAAGCGTTTGGTGAATTGGAGCGATGGCTTGCTTGCGGCGCGGGATTTTTGGCGTGTTGGTAGCGGCGCTGGGACATACCGCTATGTGTATCCGAGTTTTCAACAAGAGACTGACGACGTCTGGTTTTATCATGCGGAGAACCAATACCTGGAAGCACTTGTCGAGACAGGAATGATTGGCGTTGGCCTAATGGTGGCTGCACTTGGTTTGGTTTTACGTGCAGCTTGGGCATTGGTGAAGCAGCCGTCTTTCACTCGAACACATGCCTTTGGTATCACGGCTCTTTTTGCAATCGCATCACAGGCCATTCATGCGTTCTTTGATTTTGGTATGTACCTTCCTGCAAATATGATTTTATTTGCGCTCCTTTGTGGAGCTGTTACGGGGGGAGCCGCTGATCTGCCAAGGGAAAGATCACTACGGCGCGATGGAAGGTCTCGATTTCGGTGTTTGGTTGGTAATGGTTTGCGTGTGAGCTCACCAGGGCTGGTCTGTTTGTTGACCTGTTGCTGTGTGGGCAGTTTATTTGCTACCCGAGAGACAGCTGCCGCCGCCATACTAGAAAAGGCACTCGACGGGACGCAATATGAAAATCGGCCCGATGAAGCTGACCTGAAGCAAGTTGAAAATGACATTCAGCGGCTGAGCCTTGCAGTTCAGCGTGCACCGAATGATGCCTTGGCCCAACTGCGATTAGCAGACTTGTGGGTCCGACGTTTCAGACTTTCAGCAATGCAGGACTACAAAGAGAAACAGATTGCGTTCTCCTCGCGCGAGTTAACTTGGCAACATACCTCCACGACATATCTGCACGGTTGGTTAAGGTCGCTCGAACGAGATGCTCGCTATGAAGATGCGGAAAAAGTGCGCTCGACAGGTTACCTTCGTGCGAATATCACGAATGCAATTCGACATGCATATTTAGCAAGAAATGCTTGTCCTCTGCTTGGAAAAGCTCATGCCAGGATCGCTGAGTTGGGAATTGCGATTTGCAGGATCTTGCCGGAAGATCATCACATCGAATTTGCGAGAAGACTTTCTGTCAGCAAAGCTGGCGATTTGTTTCATTGCGGACAAATTGCCTATCAATCGGACAGCCTAGAACTGGCTTTAGATTGTTGGCGGGGATGCATCACTGCCACTCCCGAGTACCTGGATCGAGTATTTTCGATCTGTCCTCCGGAAACAAATCCAGATTGGAATTGGGACCGCCTGTTACCGGATGCACCCGAAAAACTGATTGCCCTAACGCGGATACCGTTGCCAAATCACCAGCGTGTGCTGCTATGTCAAGCGATTGGAAAGAAAGCCGAAACCCTGCAGGCAATTCGGGAGCTCTCCGCAGGGGAAGGCCTTTATATCGCGGGTGTGGCGAACCTTGTCCGTGGTCATCCTGCGAAAGGAATTTCTTTGTTGTTTCGCGCGGTTGGAATGAGACCTGGTATGACGAAATGGCGCTACGATTTAGCAGTTGTGCTGCAAAAAGAAGGACGCGTTGATGAGGCAATTGAACAGTTATTGATGTGCTGTGGGCAGGATCCGGAGAACGGAGCCTATACGGAACTATTAAAGCGATGGAGTGCTTTGCGCTCTGGTTCGCAGAGCAGCTAAATATCTTAGAGCACTCGGATGTGCCAGCAATAAAAACTATGCAGGGAGTTGCAAAAACGGTCGCGTCATTTTGGGGTGCATGTCACCCAAGAGAACGGAGTGCGCGCCGACGGAAGCCTAACAATGCGGGAGCACAAGCGGCCCAGATGAGTCAAAATTAGGATCAAAAGATGTACAGACAAAACAGTATGAATAGTGGTAATGCAAGCGAGATGAGGATCCTGGAAACGTCTACACAGTCGCTTAATCTGGGAGGTGAAAAACAGGAAGGAAACTGGTCCTTTGTGGCATTTGCTTGGCGGCGCAAGTGGCTTGTCGCTGTTCTTGTGATTGTAGGGTTGGGCTTGGGCTATCTTCATTTTAACCGACAGGAACCCGTCTATCGTTCCAGTGCTCAGTTGTTGATTGTCGAAAATAAACCTCGTTTACCGATCGCTGGATTAGATATCGTTGGTGGATACAACTCGACGCATGAGAAGTTGTTACGAAGCCCCGCGATTGTCGGAGTCGCGGTGAATACCCACAACTTGGCAGGGTTGGAGTCTTTGAAAAACACGCCAAATCCTGTTTCCGAGATCATCAAAAATCTCAGCGTTTCTGGTGAGGATAGTACCTACGGAGATATCGTGATCTTTCGTTATGAATGTGGAAACAATGATGATTGCGCCACCATTCTTACCGCCATGATTAGCGCGTACCGAAAGTATCTTGGCGAAAAGGAAGAATCAGTTGGTCTGGAAACGGTAGCACTCATTCGGGAAGCGAAAGAACAACTGGATACCGAGATTGCTGCGGCGAGTGATGCCTACCAAAAATTCCGTGCCCAAGGAAACCTGCTTTTTTCTGGGGAGTCGGCGCAGAATATCCATGAGAACCGATTGACCACGATTGAAGGAGTCCGTTCGACAGCCTTGTTAGAGAACTCAAAAATAAAAGCACAGATCGAAGCGATTCGCGCGGCGTTGGAGCGTGGAGCTGATCGGGAAGCCTTGTATTTGGCTATCGGCTATGCCCGAAAGAGCGAGGAACTTGAGACACGAACGTTTGTCGTTGATCCGACGAGTGCAACCGAAGAGCATCTTTTTCCGATGATGTTAGAAGAGAAGATGCTGCTAGAGAAATATGGTCCGGACCATCCCAAAGTCGTTGAACTTCGCAAACGGATTGAGTTTACCAGAGAGCATTTGCTCGACCGCGCTGATCAGTTGGAAGAGGATACGCAATTAGAGAAACCTCCTAAAGATTACATCGAGGTATTTATTTCATCGTTGCTCGAGCAAGCGAAAATGAATCTCCAAACGATTAGTGAACTGGATGATTTATTTCAAAAAGAGCGCGACGCGGCAAAATTGCTGTCTGATGAACAGATTACCGACGCCAAGCTAAAATCAGCGATCACTCGAAAACAGCAAATGTTTGATGTGGTGATCAGCCGGCTGGAAGAGATCAGCCTTGTTAGCGATGCTTCGAAAACGACGATTCAAGAGTTGTACAGTCCTTCCATCGGATCTCAAATTGCCCCCGATTTGAAACAAATCATGGTGACTGCGGGGCTGCTAGGCACGCTCGCTGGATTGGGACTCGCCTATGTCGTCGACTCAGCAGACCGGCGCTTCCGCAATCCGCGAGAAATTCGTAACGATTTCAGGTTACCGGTCATTGGACATATTCCAGTTATTCCGCGTTCGAAAACGATGATTCAACAAGTTGCGAACGATTCGAAATTTGCCACGTTGGATATCTCTTTACGGACGGTTCACCAACCACGAGGACGTATCGCAGAAGCTTATCGACTTGTCCGGACGGCTTTGTACTTCAGTTCCACGGATAAAGAGAGCCAAGTGATCCAAGTGACTAGTCCGAGCCCCGGAGATGGCAAATCAACGCTAGCGGCCAATATCGCCGTGTCGATCGCCAACTCCGGTAAATCCGTTTTGCTTGTGGATGCGGACTTTCGTCGACCTCGTGTAGATCGCCTGTTCGGCGTAGAGAACGCATTGGGAATTAATAACGTCCTCGAAGGTCATGCTGAGTTGGCGGATGTCACGCAGTCTTCAGGGATTTCCAATCTGTTTTTGCTTTCTGCGGGTCCCCGACCGGAGAATCCATCTGAGATCCTGACATCCAACCAGTTTCAAGAACTGTTGGATGTTTTGCGCGAGCAATACGATTTTGTCATTGTTGATACGCCACCCATTCTTGCGGTTACCGACCCCATGGTCGTCGCACCCCGAGTTGATGGTGTTATTCTTGTTTTGCGGCTTGCCAAGAACACACGTTCCTTGGGGCATCGCGCCATCGAAGCACTCGATGCGGTGGGGGCGAATATTCTTGGCGTCGTTGTCAATGGAGTGTCGAATTCACCGAGTTATGGGGCGGGACGATACGACTATACGTCCAATGAATCTTATGGAAGTGGAGGCTATGGTTATGGCTATGACTATACTTACGACTACGAGTACACCGAAAACGACGCTTCGAAATCCGAGTCCAAAATAAAAGTTGACGTAGGCGTCGATGGTGCAACGGAAACGCCCAAAACGACCAGACCAAATTGACCACCAAACAATCTTTGCGACGTTGTTTACTGTTTGATTTTATCTCGGTAACTACTTTTCTAAGAATGCACAGCTCTCGAACGGTTTCACTAATTTGACCCTTGTCGTCTTTTGTATCGTCTCCGCGTTTTTCGCTAGTCTCTTGATCACCCCCTTGGTGAGGCGGTTGGCTTTGGCGTTGGATGTTATTGATCGGCCTGATTCGCACCGGAAGCTTCACGCGCAAGACACGCCACTTGGAGGCGGCATTGTCTTGTTACTCGCCTCCGTGGTTGCGGTCTTAGGATTAATGATCTTTTCCCCTAATTGGCGGGCGAACCTTTTAGAGAATGCTTGGTTTCTAAGTGGCTTGCTGGCTGGTGTGGTCACGATTTGTATCATTGGGACCATCGACGATCGATTTGGTCTGCGGGGTCGACAAAAGCTGATTGGGCAGATTGTGGCAACGGCTTTTCTATTACTCGCAGGATTGCGAATCGATAGTTTTGTTGTTTTTGGATTTAACGTCGAACTAGGACTGTTGGCAGTTCCGTTTACCGTCTTTTGGATGTTGGGTGCAGTCAACGCGTTGAACCTCATTGACGGAGTGGATGGTCTGGCGACCTCCGTGGGAACGGTTTTGTGTCTGGCGATTGCTGGAATGTCTTATCCCGAGCATCCGGTCGAAATGATGTTGGCATTAGTTATCGCCGGCAGTCTGGTTGGTTTTCTCGTCTTCAACAGCCCTCCCGCCAGTATTTTTCTGGGCGATGGTGGGAGTATGTTGATTGGTTTGGTTGTCGGAGCTCTAGCAATTCGCAGTTCGTTAAAAGGCCCCGCAGTGGTTGCGTTAACAGCGCCGACGGCTGTTATGGCGATTCCGATTTTTGACGTTGGGATGGCTATCTTACGCCGTAAAATGACCGGCCGAAGCATCTATTCGACTGACCGGGGGCACCTGCACCACAGCTTGCTACGTCGAGGGTTTAGTGGGCGTAAGACGGTCGTGACAATCTCGGTTCTTTGCTTAGTGACCGCTTCGGCTGCAGTTGTGAGCGTTCACCAAGATAACGAATCCTTAGCGGCCACCACGACCCTAGCTGTGATGGGTATCTTGATTGCCTCGAGATTCTTTGGTCACCAAGAGTTTTTGCTGGTTTGCCGTCGCGCCAAGAATTTTGTGGTTTCTTTGATTCCTGGTGGACAACGGCGCAATGCCAATGGACAGCAGTTGCAAACGCGTTTGCAGGGCGATCAGGAATGGAATGCCCTGTGGGAAACCTTGACGAGTTTTGCAGAGCGATTTGATTTGAATTCGATTCAATTGAACGTCAATATTCCAGCGTTTCATGAAGAGTATCACGCCACCTGGAACCGTAAAGGTTCGCCAGATTCCACAGAATTGTGGCGTTCCGACATCCCTTTGGTGGCTCACCATGTGACCGTGGGACGCTTGCGCGTGACAGGGGCATGTCACACGAACAGTGTCTGCACATGGATGGGAGATTTAATCGCTGGTCTCAAACCGTTTGAATCACAAATGGCTGAACTCGTTGGCCAAATTTGCGATGACGATTTTTCCGGAAATAACGGATCGAGCGAATTGAAACAGGTAGGTCCTCGGGAAGAAGATGGAGCTGCACGTTTGGTGAGATCGCAGCCAAAGTGAAGGTTTTCTACCGAAAAGGTGACAGGATCTTGGGAGGTTCATTTTGCCAGGTCCCACTTTCCGACCTAGGTTTAAGCACGACTATTTTGCATTTCGAGAGAGATGACCTTAGCCAATCGATCTGAAAAATATGCCCATTCTTGCCCCTGAAACGAATCTGCAACCGTCGAATTTACTCGACCTCGACCATGTTGGCGGTGATCCAAGCCGGCGTTGGTGGGCGGTTTATACGTTGTCCCGGCGCGAGAAAGAGTTCATGCGGCGTTTGCAAGCACTGCAAGGCTCTTTTTATTGTCCGATCATTCCACAACGCGGCAAATCACCCGCCGGACGCATGCGAATCTCTTATTTACCGCTTTTCACAAATTATGTGTTTCTTTGTGGAGATGAAAATGCGCCGTATCAGGCGATGACGACCAATTGTGTTTCCCAATGCGTGGAAGTGATCGATGGAGAGCAATTAACTCAAGATCTCCGGCAGATTCGGGATTTAATTGACGCTGGAGTCCCTGTTACCCGTGAGTCGCGGTTGGATACGGGCGATGCGGTACGGGTGAAAACAGGTAACTTTCGTGGCTATGAAGGTAAGATCATCCAACGGGAAGGGCAAACCCGTCTGCTGGTGGCGGTAAAATTTATGCAGCAAGGAGCCTCTGTCGTTCTTGAAGACTGCGAGGTTGAACCTCTATGATCCAAGTTTGGTGGATCATCGGACGTCTGATCTTTGCTATACGGTTGATGCATGAAAATACTTATCACGGGCGGCGCCGGGTTTATTGGATCGCATCTTGCCGATGCGTACATGCAACGCGGCGACGAAGTGTTTTTGCTTGATGACCTCTCCACAGGAACGATCGAGAACATTGAGCATCTCAAGGGAAATGCTGCCTTCCATTATACGATTGACAGTGTCCACAATCGGCCGGTGGTGGCAGAGTTGGTCGATCGTTGTGATGTCATTTACCATCTGGCCGCGGCTGTCGGTGTCCAACTCATTGTGGAAAGCCCAGTCAATACCATCGAAACCAACGTTCACGGTACGGAAGTCGTGCTGGAGCAAGCGGCAAAAAAAGGCAAGCGTGTCTTGCTCACATCGACGTCGGAGGTCTATGGACTCAGCGACGATGTTCCGTTTCGCGAAGATGGCAACCTGGTCCTTGGCGCCAGTACCAAAGGCCGCTGGAGTTATGCCTGCTCAAAACTACTCGACGAGTTTCTCGCCCTCGCATATTTTCGCGAAAAAAAACTGCCGGTGGTCGTTGTCCGTTTGTTTAACACGGTTGGGCCGAGACAAACCGGCCGCTATGGAATGGTCATTCCGCGATTCGTACAACAGGCCTTGGCAAATGAACCGATTACGGTATTTGGCGATGGCCAACAATCACGCTGTTTTGGTTTTGTTGGAGATGTTGTTGAGGCGCTCGTGGCGTTAACGGATCGGGAAGACGCCGCTGGTGAAGTATTCAATATTGGTTCTACTCAGGAAGTAACAATTCGCGCATTGGCTGAGACGGTCAAACGAATGACGAAGAGCGATTCGCCCATTGTGACCATTCCCTACGATGAAGCTTATGCGGCCGGTTTTGAAGACATGCCTCGACGTGTGCCGGACACTTCTAAAATCGCTAACTTCATTGGCTTTCGCCCAAGAACGGACTTGGAAGAAATTCTTTCGGAGGTGATTGCTCACTGCCGATCGCACGATGGTTCGAATTTCTGAATCCGTAGTGACCCTCATTGCACAAAAAATCGATGTCCGACAAGCGACTCTGTCAGACCGCGAAGCAATTTTTGATTTCATTGCAGCGGCATATCAGGGACGAGAAGAATTCAAGATACCCCATCGCTGGCAATGGCAATTTGTTGACAACCCGTTTCGTAATGCAGAGGTTGGTAACTCAGAGGAATTGCCGATTTGGATTGCAATCGATCGAGAGCGCGTGATTGGCCAATCCTGCGCGATGATTGAACCGCTACAAACGGCTGGTAAAGAATGCCAAGTCGGTTGGTCGGTCGATACGGTTGTTCATTCCGATTATCGGGGCCAAGGAATTGGTTTGCGTTTGCAACAAGCCAATCAGGATGCCCATGACATTTTTATGAGTGTCGGCATGAGCGCAGCAAATGCTCGCATTAAGCAGCGTTTAGGTGCTACCGTACTCGCGCCGCTGAATGTGATGCAATTGCGATTAAATTATGCTGCTGAAAACGTCTTCCAGCGATTGCGGGGCTTTTCTCCGCTCGCAGCCGGAAGTGCGGCGAGGACGGGTATCGATCGGCTGGGAGCCATAGCCTTGTCGAGATCTGCCCGCAGGCAATGGGAAGCTCGCGCGCAGCTGCATCGGAACAAGCTTGATGCGTTACAGCTGGAGCAGGTTGATCGTTTCGATGAAAGCATTGATGGATTCTCAGAACGTGTTGGCAATCACTACGGATTGATAGTCCGACGCACAGCCGAATACTTGAATTGGAAGTTCGTCAAACAGCCTCATGTGAGATACGCCAAATGGATCGCACGAGACGAGGGAGAATTGTGCGGTTGGCTAATTGCTCGCCTCTGTGAGCGGCCCGAGCCGCAGTTTGGTGTCATCGCAGATGCCTTTGCAATGCCTGGAGACGATACAACGCTTGCCGCCTTACTGGTGCAGGCGGTGGATTACTTCCGCAGCCACAAAGTGCTGTCCGTGCGCGCGGCTACGAGTGTTGACAACGACCGCAAAGTATATGAGTCCCTTGGTTTCAAATCGTTCCGCAAACTCATTCCGCAGTGTCACATCAAACCAGTTGTCTGCCTGGCTGATCCAGTCAACGTATATTTAAGCCATGGCGACCATGACCTGGATCAATTTCCCCGCGCCCGTTAAGCCTAGCGAACTTGTGTTAAATCGAATTGCGCGTCGCTTGTTACGAATGGTCCCTACACGGGTGTATGAACAACTGATCCACCGAGACGTTGTGGGGCTTTGTTATCACTTGGTTAGTGACGCCCCACCTGCCCATGCAGCTCATATTGTTCCTTGCAAAACGCCGCAGATGTTCGAACAGGACTTGCGATACTTGCGCGACAATTATGATGTGGTCGGTTATGACGAAGTATGTGGCATGCGCAGGGAAGGTCAAAAGGGAAGGCGGCCTGCCGTCGTCATCACGATTGACGACGGCTATCGCGAGTGCTTTACCGAGATCCGTCCCTTGTTGTTGAAGTACGAATTGCCAGCAATTTTTTTCTTGACGACAGAATTCATTGACAACCGCCGACTTTTTTATCGCAATCTCGTTTCACTTTGCATCGATTCAGTGCAACGAGCCCCCGAAAAACGGCAGCGAGAATTACGACAGCAACTTAGCTGGCAAGTTGGGAGGACTTTTTCCGACACGTTGGATTTTGTCCGTTGG
>JAKVBY010000053.1:14116-58480 GCA_022446825.1 Pirellulaceae bacterium | reverse complement strand
ATAAGTTTAGATCAATAAATACCAGGCATTTCTGTCGTCGAGACACTCCACCAAAGACAGCAACCTCCCACAGCAAAACCCCATTAACGCTTGAATCTGCCCCGTTCCTCTCCTTAAGGGTGTAGATCAAGCTTCTCCGTGACATGGCCACATCACTCACCAACGTCCTCGATTGCTGAGATTAACTCAAATTGTGATAAGCTGTGTTATCGTAGAACAAAACATCTGTCATTTTGTAAGCTGCCTACGTTCTCAGGATCATGCATCATATGTTTCGTAGTCGAACCCATACTAAAGCGGGACTCCTGAATCGAAGGAACGTGCTCTCTTTAGGTTGCTTCGGCTTGACGCCTCTTTCCTCTTTAGAGTCGAAGGCAGCAGTCGCTCAACAGACCCTGGCACCCCGGGCGAAATCGGTCATTCTGCTGTACATGGACGGTGGCCCCAGCCACATCGACATGTTTGACCTGAAACCCCAGGCTCCCGATGAGATCCGCGGTCCTGTCCAACCGATCGCTTCGTCGGTACCTGGAATTTCTGTAGGAGAATATCTACCTCATCTCGCACAACAAATGCACCATGTCGCACAGATTCGCTCAGTTCGGCATGAAGACGTTCCCCACGATCAAGCGGTTTACCGAGTTCTCACAGGCTATCGGCACAATATCAAAGCCGGTGGTTTAAAGATTGAAGATAGCGATTTGCCCCATATGGGTAGCGCCTTCAATCGGGCGGGTCAAGACGAAGCCACGATGCCACGCACCATCCAAATTCCGGAGCCGATGCGCATCGATGCGCGGATTTTACCTGGTCAGCATGCCGGCATTCTAGGCGCTCGGTGGAATCCGTTTCCCGTGCACGTCACTCCATCCGGTCAAGTTACCCCACCCGATTTAAAACACCTCGAACAAATCACCCACACGCGTCTGGTGCAACGTGGACATCTCCTTAACAACCTGCAAAATCAAGCCTTGTTCCGCGACGTCAACGCGACCAGAGAATTGGCATCCGACCAACAACAAGTACTCCGCATTTTACAACGAAAGTCCATCCAGCATGCCTTCGAACTAGACCGCGAACCAGCGGCCCTCAGGGATGCTTATGGTCGCGATCGTCATGGTCAGTCCACTCTGCTCGCGCGTCGATTGGTCGAAGCCGGTGCCCGCTTTGTCACGGTCTACTGGGGCAAAGAGATTCAAGATTGGGGAGGCGATTGGAAACCAATGCTGGTGAACAATCCCTGGGACACGCACCGCAATCATTTTCCGTTGATCAAAAACAGCTTGATTCCACGGGCAGACCGTACGCTGGCTGCCTTGTTGGCCGACCTCAACGAACGTGGGCTACTCGACGACACCTTGGTCGTATGGATGGGAGAATTCGGTCGCAGCCCCAGAATAAGCAAGCTCTTTTCCACACCAGGACGAGAGCACTGGCCCCATGCGTTTACACTCCTGATGGCAGGCGCAGGCATCCGTGGCGGAACCGTCTACGGCGCCACAGACCGGTTCGGGGAATTTGTCAAAGACAAACCTGTGTCTCCAGCAGACATTACCGCCACCGTCTTCCATTCTCTGGGAATTGATCCGCAGAAAACAATCTCCCTGGGAAATCAACAACACCGGCTCTCTACAGGACGTCCAATTACCGGCCTTTACTCCTAGGCAAGCACCAACGTCCTAAGCGAGCACCCAAAAAACGCAGCTCGCGGACCACCCTCAATCACGGACACCCAATGCCTGTTACTCAGTCCCTCAACTAGAGAGCAAACGAAGTTCTCGTGGCAGCGGGAAGTGAACCTCTTCTTCCCGAATAACACGCATGTCCACTTCTGCATTAAAATGGGCTGCTAAAAAATCGAGGCACTCTTGAACTACCGATTCCGGTGCACTGGCTCCGGCTGTGACAAGAACCGTCTCCTTATTTTCAAACCACTTAAGGTCAATTTCAGCGGCTCCATCGATTAAAAACGAAGGCACATCATACTCTTGAGCAATCTCGGTTAAACGTAAACTATTCGAGCTATTTTGACTTCCGAGCACGAGTACCAGGTCCGCCTCCTGAGCCAACTGCCGGACGGCTTCCTGCCGGTTCTGAGTTGCATAACAAATATCTTCCTTGGGCGGATGGGTAATTTTCGGATAACGCTGCTTCAAACGCTTGATAATTCGCTCGGCGTCATCTACCGACAGCGTTGTTTGAGTCAGATAAGCTACCTTTTCTGGATCTGCAATTTCCAACCGGTCGACATCCTCCGGAGTCTCGACAAGAAGCATTGCTTCCGGAGCTTCTCCCATTGTCCCCATAACTTCGTCGTGACCTTTGTGGCCGATCAACAAAATCGTATACCCTTCTTTGGCGTAACGCACCGCTTCCAGGTGCACTTTGGTCACTAAAGGACAGGTCGCGTCAATCGCATAAAGATTGCGTTCACGAGCAATTTGGCGAATTTCGGGCGAGACTCCATGCGCCGAAAACAACAGATGCGAACCGGGCGGCACATCCTCCAAATCATCAACAAAGACTGCGCCCTTATGACGAAATGTTTCCACAACAAACTTATTGTGAACGATTTCATGATAAACGTAGATCGGACTGCCGAAAGACGTTAAGGCGAGGTCAAGACTCTCAATCGCCATATTGACTCCGGCACAAAAACCACGAGGTGCTGCCAAGATTGCTTTCATAAGATCGCCAACTCCTTTGCGATGCATAATAAATCATTCGCCGATCAAGTCATAGACAAAGCGTTAAACTTCTGTACGCTGCGGAGAGACGTTTTGCTTGAGGCAACAACTGAAATTTCATAAATCGAGCAACTCGATAGGTTCCGCCTGTCCCCTGACACCACCTCTCGGACTATTATCATGACACATCCCTGGGTCGCTGACCGGACAACCGTGTTCAATAGCAGCGGTATTCGAAAAGTTTTTGATTTGGCCGCAAAGCTCGCAGATCCCATTAACCTCTCCATTGGTCAACCAGATTTCGATGTACCGGACGAGGTAAAAACCGCTTGTGTAGAGGCAATCCAAACTGGCAAAAACGGTTATGCCCTCACACAAGGAACGCCCATTTTACGAGAAAAGCTGCAGGCACAAATCGACTCTGAGTATGGCCATGCAGACCGCAAAGTCTTTGTGAGCTCGGGAACAAGTGGCGGGCTCGTCCTCGCCATGATGTCGATGGTAAACCCAGGTGATGAGGTCATTCTCTTTGACCCTTTCTTTGTCATGTACGAACCGCTCGTAAAACTATTTGGCGGTAAACCGATTCTCATCGACACCTATCCAGACTTCCGTATCAACCTGAATCGAGTCGCTGACGCAATCACTTCTCAAACCAAGATGATTTTAATCAACAGCCCGGCCAATCCGACGGGAATCACGGCAAACGAAACCGAACTGAAAGGGCTTGCCGAACTGGCGTCCACCCGGCGAGTCGCTTTGATTTCGGACGAAATCTACCGGCCATTTTGCTACGACGAGCCCTTTGTGTCTCCCGCCACGTTTAATGAAGAAACCATCGTGATCGATGGCTTCTCGAAAAGTCATGCCATGACCGGCTGGCGCGTCGGTTTCGTACACGGCCCAAGCGCCGTCATCGAAACGATGATCAAACTACAGCAATACTCGTTCGTTTGTGCACCTCAACCAGCTCAGTGGGCGGGTGCGGTTGCCATGGACACAGGTGTCGAGAAACACATCGCAAGTTATCGCAAAAAACGTGACCTGATTGTCGAGGGACTTTCCGACTTGTTCGAACTCGAAAAGCCTGGTGGTGCATTTTATGCCTTTCCCAAACTACCAGGCTGCAGTGGCTCGGATTTTGTAGCAAAGGCCATCGAGAAAAACGTGCTACTGATTCCAGGCAATATTTTCAGCCGCCAGGACACACACTTTCGACTCTCCTATGCGACAGAGAACACCACCTTAGAACGTGGCATTGACGTGATGCGGTCCTTGGCAAAGGCTTTCTAAGGATCTGCAGCGAGTTTGCCATATGAAAGAATCCCGGCCACGCCAAAATACGTGGCCGGGATCATCAGATAATTCGTTAGGCACTTTTCGTTTTGGGCGCAGGCATTTTAAACAACTGCTCTCGTCCTTCGATAATATCTTCGTTGACGAGAAACTTGCTGCCCTTCGGTTGATCTGGCAGTTCGAACATGATGTCCAACATAACTTCTTCAATGATACTGCGCAGGCCACGCGCGCCGGTGTTTTTTGTCAGGGCACGCTGGGCGATCGCGCCCAATGCATCATCGGTAAACGTCAGTTCGCTCTCTTCCATCTCAAAGAGACTTTCGTACTGCCGAATTAATGCATTGCGCGGCTCAGTAAGTACTCGTACTAGCCCATCTTCGTTTAATGGGGTTAGAGCAGAAGTTACGGGTAAACGGCCAACCAATTCTGGAATTAAGCCGTATTCCAGGACGTCTTCGGTAACCACTTGTGGTAGCAATTCGGCAGATTCTGCCTCTTCACGAAAACCACTTTCCTGACCGAAACCAATCGTCCGCTTACCAAGTCGTTTACGGATAATGTCCTCGATACCAACAAAAGTACCTCCACAAATAAACAAAATGTTCGAGGTATCGAGTTGTATATATTGTTGTTCGGGATGCTTACGCCCACCTTGTGGCGGCACATTGGCAACGGTGCCTTCGAGCATTTTCAGCAAGGCCTGCTGAACACCTTCGCCAGAGACATCACGTGTAATTGAAACGTTCTGACTCGTCTTGCCGATCTTGTCAATTTCGTCAATATAGAGCACGCCTCGCTGCGCGGCCTCGACATCGAAATCGGCTGCATGGAGCAGCTTCAGCAACAGGTTCTCAACGTCTTCACCAACGTAACCTGCTTCCGTCAAGGTTGTGGCATCGCCAATAGCGAAAGGAACGTTTAAAACACGTGCCAAAGTCCGAGCCAGTAACGTCTTTCCAGATCCCGTTGGCCCAATGAGCAGGATGTTAGATTTTTCAATCTCAATGTCCGTGCCCTTCCAGCCACATTGCAATCGTTTGTAGTGGTTGTGCATCGCAACTGCTAATACCTTCTTTGCGCCGCTTTGCCCAATCACGTACTGATCAAGTTGCTTGACGATTTCACGAGGGGTCAAAATCTCTTCAAACAGTTCTGTTGTCGTACCGCGACGTCGTTGCTCCTGATCCAGAATCGACTGGCAGAGTTCAATGCACTCGCCACAGATGTAAACGTCACCAGGACCTTCCACTAATGGGCCAACATCTCGGTAACTTTTACGACAAAACGAACAAAATGCGTTTTTTTTGGTCGTGCCACTGCGCCGGCCGCCATTTATCTCTTTGCCTGAGGGCATGTCAACTCCTTTTTCGGATGCACGATGGCCAGACGTTCGTACTCGCGACCACCTACCAATTAAATCACACGTCACTCGAGCCACGGGTGGCTACCAATGAACGTTCAAGTTCAAAAGCAACACGATCCGCGGGTGCATCCCTGTCCAGTTCGTCGAGCTGCGAAAATCACTGTCCCCAGTGCCGACCGCCTCCCAGGCAAGCCACGGGTTAAAGAATGACAACATGGGTTAGCAACCTTACCTTTGGATCCTATTTTCCGCAGGTGGTTTGATAACACTAATCCTCGTTATCGGAATCCTTTAACTCGTCTTGAAGCTTTGCTCCTAGCACAGTCCTTATTGTTCGGAATTCCTTCTCGCTAATGTCACCCTCTTGGCGCATTTCTCGGAAGTTTGATAGCAATTCGTTGGGGTCCAATGTGTCTTCACCGGTGAAATCGCGAAACCTTTTCACAACGTAGTACGCTACAACCATTAACACCAACAAGACCGTCGTCCACAGTACAGCCTGAGCCGACGGAGTTCCAAGAAACTTCAACATAACACGACCATGGGCGCCCCGCGACGCGCGGGCACGCGAGAACGTTACGAACGTGACTTTCGGGAATATTATGCACAACACCTACAGTGAGTCTAGGATTTACAATCAATATGGCTTAAAGTAGGTCGTAGTGGTGACTTGCGCCACAGCTCATAAAATAGCCTGTGTCCACCTAACGGCCCGCGCCAGTCAATTCTGCCCCGTTCAATCACGCATTTCGACATTTGACCGGAAACCGGTTGTGCAAAGTTGATCCTTCACGGAGAGCCATGAGTAAACCTGAAAACCTTCAACGTGTCCTGAATTCTGGCATTGTGGCCGTAATCCGTGCAAAAAGTGGTGAATTACTGGCAGACGTTGCGGAAGCGCTTTTAGCCGGTGGCGTGGAGGTGATGGAAGTTACCTTTACCGTACCGAACGCTGTAAGCATTTTAGAGCAAGTCGCCGACCGTATCGGAGACCGCATATTGTTGGGAGCGGGCACCGTACTGGACACCGAAACGGCAAGGATCGCCATCTTGGCGGGCGCCGAATTCCTCGTTTCACCGGCGACCAACGCCCAAGTAATCGAGATGGCCCGTCGTTACGACAAGCTGATGCTTCCAGGAGCTTTTACACCTACCGAAGTAATTACTGCGTGGCAAGCAGGCGCAGACATTGTCAAAGTTTTTCCTGCCGACATTGGTGGACCAGCTCACTTAAAAGCGCTGCGTGGTCCTTTACCCCAGGTGCGTGTCTTGCCAACAGGCGGTGTTAACTTGGAAACAGCAGCTGATTTTCTTCGCGCGGGAGCGTGTGCCCTCGGAGTAGGCGGGGCGCTCGTTGAATCAAAAGCAGTGGAAACTGGCAATCTGTCTCGAATTGAGGATTTAGCGAAACAGTATGTTTCTATTGTGCGGGAAACAAGACGTGCCATGGAGACCGACTGAGTCGCTAAAGAGAGCATCCGAACGAACCCGACTGTAATCTCCTGCTGCAGTCCTGAGGTCTCTGTCACCAGAACACTCTGTCTCTGTCACCAGAACACTCTGAGAGAGTCTAACAATGCCGACACCGTTCGCTTGTCCTCATTGTGGAGACAAAACTCTCGTCGACGATACCTATGCGGGCCAATCGGGGCCCTGCGCAAACTGCAATAAACAAATCACGATTCCAACATTGAGCCACGCCGGTCCTTCTCTACTCACAACCGGTAATGCAGGTAAGACACTCCAACAAACCAGAAAACCTGGAAACCCTGCGATCTCTCCCAAAACAGGTCCCACGTCGGTACTCATGATTGCGGTGATTGTGATTGGCGGCCTGCTCTCAGCGTTGACCATGGCGGGAGCCCTCTTTACCATCATCCTGCCAACCGTTGATCGCTCCCGTTTAAGTGCCCAGCATTCAGCCTGTACCGCGAACCTGAAAAAGATTGCCGTGGCGCTTAATAGCTATGCCAAACGGAAGGGAACCTACCCCCCGGCATACACCGTCAATGCTCAGAACCGACCGATGCACAGTTGGCGAACGCTGATTCTAGAAGACCTCAACGAACCGCAGGCATTTCGCAATTACGACTTTGCCTTACCTTGGGACCAACAACCCAATGATTGGATGCTGAAGAATGATCCTCCTGCCGTCTTTTCCTGCCCTGCGGACTCAAATCAGAACTCTGCTTCCGACACCAGCTATGTCTTGATCACGGGGGCAGAAACACTGTTTCCTGGTGCTGCTACCACAAAACCAGTGGATGTCTCCGACGGTTTGAACTTCACCGTGATGGTTGTCGAGATGCACAACTCGGGCATTCAATGGTATGAACCCACCGACATCGAATTTGCAAACTTGCAATTTCAAATCAACAGTGGTGGCCAATATGAAATCCGCAGTGATCATCCAGGCGGCGCTCATGTCGTCACTGCCGACGAAACGGTTCATTTCATTGACCAATTGGCGTCTCTCGAAGACATCCGGGCAATCATGACAATTCAAGGGGGCGAGGCGTTTATATGGGAAACGATCACCCAGTAATGCCGTCGGCAGTCAGTAACACTGAACGAAAACACTGAGCAAAGGAATGCTACCTCGTGCCACGTTTTCTCGATTTCGAGACACGCTCCTACAGCACTAATCATTCTGCTTCAGAACTCAGACTGCCTAAGCTTGCTTACCGTCGCAATGACAGCACACGCAATTTCGGCCCTAAAGTCTGCCTCTTTTCTCTTCCTTCTGCGATCTCAGTAACCTACTCAAGACGCTCAATCCGGTGTGCCGATATGAAGAAGGTCAGTCAACCGTCTTCTTATGTTGCTTTGCCTGCTTCAACCCCCGCAGTGCGTCATGAAATTTTCCTGGATTGCCATTGCGTCAAAAACCGCCATCGCGCTCGCGTTTTTTTGTGGCAGTTCCTCCGTTCGCACCACCGCTGACTCACCGCAACGCTCGCAACAGCCAAAAAATCAGGCCACGGCGTCATCCTCAGTTCGCAACGTCACAGCAACACCGCTTAATTACTTCCGTCGTCGTACATTTGCGATTCCCTTCTCAATTGGAAACTCGGCCAACTCACAAATTGAAGTTCACCTCTACGTGTCCAATGACGCTGGACACCGCTGGTATCTGGTCGATCGACAAGCTGCGACAGCGGGTAACTTTGTCTTTCGAGCACCTCATGATGGGGAGTACTGGTTTTCGTCGCGCATCGTCGACTTGAAATCCACTCCAGATAAAAGCCTTCCGGAACGCCCCGAGTTGCGGGTCATCATCGACACAGTAGAACCACGATTACGTTTAAACGTGATGGAAGGAGCGAGCGGGGAAATCACCACAACATGGCAATTAGCAGACCAGTATCTACGCACTGAAACGTTCAAAATCGAGTATCGCGTTGAGGATTCTCAAACTTGGCGTAATGTTTCGATAGAGCAGTCCACCCGCCCCTCTCAGAATGGCACAGTTCAAGGGAAAAATACTTGGTGGCCTCAGGACGGTTCCCACTGGGTTCTGGTACGAGCCGAAGTAAGAGATGCTGCTGGCAATCTCGCCACAACGTCACAACGCATTCGCCTCAGTAACCCCCGCAAGCAAGGCTTGGCAAACTCAACTTCGAGTGACCTTTCTGAGCCGGTGGTTCCCAACAAGTCGAGAACAACAATTCCTCAGGCTGCGATTCCTTGGCAGGAAGAAGCAGATCCATCCCACAACGCCTCCGTTTTTGAACTACCCGAACCGCCAGTCAACCATGACGAATTAGTTCAGAACAGTCGGCGTGCGGAATATCCTTTTGCAAAACCAGAAGTCGCAGAATTCGAAACCTTACCTGCTCCGCAACCCACTCCAGAACTCAACTCGCAACCCACTCCAGAACTCAACTCGCAACCCAACTCGCAACCGTCAAGTGAAGATCGAACAGCTGAGTACTCGGCCGAGTCTCAAAATTCCAACGAGCTCACAAGAAAACAAAAATCCAATACCTCCTCTATCTCACCTCGAGATGCCACCCCTTACGTGTCTGTAACAACTACAAGTAATTCCCCACGAGAACAGTCGCAACGCATTCACGAATCGGTCGATGTCGCACCACAAATCGCCGAACTCAACTTACCGATCGGCGAACGGCCACACATTACCAACCGCAAAAAGTTTCATCTGGAATATGACGTCGAATCTGCAGGTTCACCAGGAATTGCCAAGGTCGAACTTTGGGGAACGGCCGATCATGGCCAAACCTGGACGACTTGGAGCACGGATACAGACCGCCTTAGCCCTGTCGAAGTTAAAATTGAAGAAGAGGGAATCTACGGCTTCCGAGTCGTCATTACAACAACCAATGGGCTTGCTGGGGCTCGTCCACAAAATGGTGAACCAGCAGATCTTTGGATTGGTGTTGACACCACCGAACCGGTGGCAAATCTGCGTGAAATCAAATATGGCGATGGTGATGAATTCGGACAGCTCGTGATTCACTGGTCTGCCCAGGACTTGCACTTAGCCGCACGTCCGGTGACACTCATCTACTCGGAATCTGCTAACGGCCCTTGGCATCCGATTGCAAGTGGATTGCCAAATACTGGTAGATATTCTTGGGAAACAGATGCATCCCTGCCAGAATCTGTATTTCTGCGGATCGAGGTTCGCGATGAAGCTGGCAATGAAGGCGCCGATCAGAGTTCGCATCCGATTCGCATTCCAGATCGAGTCCCCAAGGGTCGCATTCGCGGATTTCGCCTGGTCGACTAAAACTGGAGTAAAAACGACCTCGGAACGACAAGTTACCGCTTTCCACAACAGATTCTGAAAAGCGGCAACTCGCCATCGCGTGGTGGTTTGCGTTACTCGAATGAGTAACAGCCCTGTCGTAAGCCCATCCAGCTAGAATCTAATGCTAAAACCGACGCGCGGTGATTGCAGATAAAAGGAACCGTGGGAATGTCCGCGATGACCATGCGAGTAACTGCGATGCACATGCCTCTGATGTACCGGCACCGGAGAACGGTAGAAGGAATGATGCCGTGGCGTGCGGTATTGAAGCACAGCACTAGATCGACCGATCGGCACCGATTGGATGCCGCGGTAAAACTCTCGACGCGGGATGGCAACGACATTTCCACGGTAGGTACGAGCGACCATAAGGCTCGGTCTCGCATGATAATTCAGTCCGAAGCCACTGTGAAACCGATGATCCGCCGAAGCGACTCGAGAAGATGCCAAAGCGGAAACAACTAGGACTGCGCACGCGAGCATCGAAAATTTCATAACTGGCTCCTTTCCAGAAAAGGCTAAGGCTTTCTTTTCACAACTCGGCATCTACACAGCACACGCCATGCCAATCGCGTCGACTTTGCATCCGTAACAGCATACTGGCGAGTATTTGGCTCACTGAGACCGCTGTCGTACCACCTTATCATTTCAGACACTATCGAATTGATGGCGCGGCGCCGCCAATATGAGGGCGCGACGGAGCCCCAAGACTAATGCAAGGACCATTGCCATACGACAATCAGCGCACCACCCAAAATGCACCACCAAGCGAAAGGACGCAAGCGGCCACATTCGAGCCACGCAATCAGCCAACGCAATGACACATAGCCGACCGCAAAAGCAATGAACGCTCCACTGGCGAGAGTAAAAAGTGGAGTCCCGGAAATTTCTCCTGTCTGCAACGTAATTTCTCCGCTCAGCAATCCCGGCAGCAATTTTGCCACCTCCCACAGACCGGCCCCAAAGATTGCCGGGATGGCCATCAAAAACGAAAATGTTGCCGCATCGCGCGGACGAAGCCCAACTGCTAACCCGGTACAGATCGTCATGCCACTCCGAGATAATCCAGGCAAGGTAGCAAACGCCTGGGCAACCCCAATCAGTCCGGCCTGAACATAGCTGAGATCATGAAAGCTCCGGATTCCCGTAGGAATTCGAGCGGTCCGCAAAAGGAGCATCCCCGTCACAACCAAGAGCGCCCCCGCCAACGAAGGATTGTTAAGCCATTCCGCGGCAAAGACGAGCAAGGGAACCCCGATGATCCCAGTCGGAATGGTGGCCACCACCAAGAGCGGAATTGTCCGACGTTCCTGAATGAACAATTGCCGAATTTCCTGAAAGTAGAAAATCAGAATCGATCCAAGTGTGCCTAGATGCAACACAATGCTAACATCTGCGAAATCGAGTTGCTGCACCTGTCCCGACGACAAGATGGTTGCAGTGACGACGAGGTGACCGCTCGAACTAATCGGCAGAAACTCGGTCACTCCCTGCACGGCCGCCAAGATGACAATTTGCCAAAAGTCAAACCCCATAAATTGTCCGTATTTTTCAGTTTTCTTACTTCACTCGTATATTCTGTCGCAGGCAGCTGAAGGAAACAATGATCCTGATCGCAGCGGCCTGCAGAAAGTACTCCAGGGGGTTCAGGCTCAATATCCTGACGAGAAACCAAAAAAGCCCGTCGGTATGCAAATCAACAGGCCTAAATGCGAGGCCGAGGCGACTCGAACCCCAATCACCCGGATCGACAGTCGAACGAGCCAGGGTTACAAGCTGTTCATCTGGAAACACTTATGGCAACGCTTTTCGCCGTTTGCACCAGAGTTTGCACCAGAATTCGCGTCAAAAACCGCCAAGCCTAGTAAATCCTGGTCAACTACAGGCAAAACGGCCACTCATACGGAACAAGACACCGACGTGGGTCCGCACGTCGTAAGTCTTGAATCTGTCAAAAGAAACAAGCCGTTGTCCATCACAGACAACGGCTTGTTTAAGCGAGGCCGAGGGGACTCGAACCCCCAACCACCGGATCGACAGTCCGGTACTCTAACCAATTGAGCTACGGCCCCTTGTATAGCAAACGAACTACAAGAGTTCGGAAAAATGTACCTGATTCATCGGCAGGATCAAGCCCGGAGTTGAGTCCCCAACGGATTCCAGCACGAAAAACTGCAACTCTGTGCCTTCAACGCCCTCGTCAGTAGTACAATTAGCCACCTACTATCTGACGCATCCCCACCAGCGCACCGAGGGCTGAATTCCTGTCCCTCACAACTTTTCCCTCGGGAATCTGCTCCTAGCGGGCCATCCGCCTCAAAATTGATCCGCACAATGCGGCTGTACCTCGACAAATTGGCGAGGTACAACGTGCGGTGGAATGTTTCAAGCACCACAGCCTGCGAGTCTATGATGAACTTAACAGAAGCCAAAATTCTGCGTTTAAATGCAGAAAATTTTCCTCCGACTCCAGCCGAAATAGCTGGATTCGAAAGGCACGGCATCACCCCCCTACAAATCGAAGGCTCCGACCTTGATGAGATACTGGCACATGCCACCGACGCAGACGCGATATTAGTCGTTTCTGCTTCCTTACCAAGAGCTCTCATCGACCAATTGGAAAAGTGTCAGGTGATTTCTCGACTCGGTGCTGGCACCGACAAAATCGATGTAGCCCGGGCCACGGAACGTGGAATTCTGGTAACCAATGTTCCCGATTTTTGTTGGATTGAACAAGCCGAGCATGCACTCGCCTTACTGCTGGCCTTGGTACGCAAATTGCCTCAGATGAAGACCTCAATGCTGGCCGGAGAATGGAATCGTGCACGGAATCAATGCCGACCGATTCACCGGCTGAATGAGCGTACACTTGGTTTAGTTGGTTTTGGCGGATCTGCCAAAGAGTTAGCCAAACGAGCGCTAGGATTTGGCCTCCGTGTGCTTGCTTCACGACAGCGAATGGATAGCGAAGCGCACGCAGAAGCTCAACAATTTCAGGTTGAGTTGGTAGATCAAGACACCCTATTGGCTACCGCCGATTACGTTTCCCTGCATTTGCCTTTAAACGATCACACCTATCATCTCTTTGATGCGGAACAGTTGGCAAAAATAAAACCTGGAGCATATTTCATTAATACCGCACGTGGGGCCATCGTCGATGAATTTGCCTTGGCAGCCGCCCTCAAATCAGGACACTTGGCCGGAGCAGGAATTGATACCTGGGAGAGTATCAACGTTCACGCCGAGGAGTCGGGCGCACCAAACCACCCTCTATTAGAAATGGAAAACGTCATTTTCACCCCACATGTCGCCGCTTTCTCACAAGAATCATCCTTTGCCGTTGGTGATGGGGGAGTCGAAAATCTTGCCACCGTATTACAGGGCTACTGGCCACCACACAATCGCATTGTCAATGCGAACGTGGTGCCACGTTTCCCGCTTGAACACGGTAACGACTAAACTCGCAGTGAATGCACAGGCTGACCAAGGATAACCTACCGACGTCCGTTAACCTAAACGCGGTTTGGAACACCGATTCGTAGAGCCGCTGAGTTACCTTGTGTAACGCAAACACAAAATAATCCTTCCGAGGAACGGCTCAACCATTCAGGTATGATTCCCCGGATGACTTTTTGCCGAATCCTCTAGGTGTTTGTCAGCTCCTCGCTGGAAACATCTACTCGCTCAGGGATACTCCGCGTCAATCGCAGCAGCTGCCGGAGCTCGCTGTGCGCTGCCGCGCTATTCACCCGCCGCGGAGCTCGTAGCAAGCAGGCGAAGCGGCACCTCCACGTAAGAAATCACGGGCCACTGCCCCTCCTGAAGTGCGGTCGCCTTCAATTGAATGTTCCAATCGCCGGCCGACTCGGAACTCGGTTCCGTAGAAATCTTCATGACCGCCTCATTTTGATTTGGCCCAAGTTGCAGCGTCTGCGTTGAAAGGAGACCGGTCAGATCCTGGTGGGGCATTAACTCGATGGTGACACTTGTCGTTAACTTGATACTCCGAAAGATCTCCAACGGAATCTCAAAGGACTCACCTGAAACCACAGAGAGTTCTTCAGCACGATGGGATAATTTTAATAACGCGCCTTCGAGCATCATAGTAACACGATAATCACCGGGAACCGTCAGCTGACGTCTTTTTCCCTGCGGGTCATCCAATTCCGTCAAGGCCATCACCGTCATGCGCCGCGTCAAATCCGTCTCGAGCCATTCCGGCATAAAACATGGATACAAGGCCTGGTTCACCCCAGCTGGCACCGTAATAAAAGGCCCTCTAATGCCTTGACGATGTCGGGCCTGCTTGGCGGCCATTTGCAGTTGGACTTCGCCGTCAAAACCTGCATCGCGTTCGATGACAAAAGGAGCGGGATAGGTCGTACCACGGTGTACCGCGCGCTGCCGGCGGCGGTCCACAAGCTTTAACTTGAACGGTGCTTTCATGGTGGTGGTCAACAAGAGCTTTGAACTGCGTTGTTCCTCCGCGCTCCGCGGACTGAGGTTACCCGTAATCGGAGCCATTGCGACTCGCTCCTGGGCCTGCTCGTCGATCATCGTTTTGCCCACAATGCGCACGACACTGGCTGTGGTAGCAGCATCTGCAGCAGCTTCAACTGACAGCTTGAAGTCATTCTTGTCAGCGGGAATCTTTGCCTCACCAGAGATGGTAACCCCGGCAGGCAAGCCGGTCATGACAAGGTCGATCTCTCCCTGGAAACCCGCCAGACGAATCACCTTGATGGGAATCTCAAACTTACCTCCCAGAGCCACGTTGATCTGCTGGGGAACTTCTAAGCGAAAATCGGGGACCACCGATTCAATGGTAAAACGATAAATCGCAGCTGGGCTGTTTACTTGACCCGCTACATCGCGCACGACACATTTAAATTCACCCTCTGCCGGAGCGGTCCAAATCAATTCAGGGTCTGGAGATGTAGGCATGTCATCCGCGCTGGCCAGAATATTGCCTTCCGCATCTTCGATATCAAACGCAATATCCAATGGTGAGCCTAGCGAGCGTGCTTCGGCGAAGAGTCGCAACACTTGCCCTTGTGAAGCGATAAAAGAGTATCGATCCGTTTGCCCAACACCATCGAGCCTACCAGTCACGGCCGTTCCAAAGGCCACCACTACCGGGAGGCCTTTACCCGCCTGCAAAGCGTGCACAGATTCAGGTACTTTTCCGAGGGGGATTCGATAAGGCCTGGCAACTCCAAATTCGGTTTCCAATCGATAATCAACCGTTTGCTGACGCTCGTCCGCAGGGAAGGCGATCGAACGCATGACTGATTCAACCTGATTCGCCCCCGTCGCCACACCGATTCCTATGATTTCGACATCACTGGTCACCCCGCGTTGACCACGGGCTGGCCGTGTTGCCTGCACCCGAGGACCGACGGTAATCCCGAGATGATAAACCGCCGAACGGTTACCACGAAAATCGACATCGGCAAGACGAACCGTATAAACCTCCCCCTGCCGTACTGACAGGGTGATTTGAGGATCGTTCCCTGCTGTATCCACAGCATCCCCAACAAGCTCACCGGCAGCATCATAGACTTCCAAAGAAGCACGCCATTTTGCGCCCAAACGCTGGACCATCGCATCGATCGTCACAAGACCATTCGCGGGTGCCACAAATGCGTAGCGGTCAACTTCGGCAATCCGACTAAGCCGACCACTCACTCCGACGGGTACGGACGCTAAGGTCTGAACACGGTCGCCACGGCGACTCTCCAGCACCTCCGGTAAATCACTGATGTAAAAGACACCGCAAGGCGAACTGCCGTTGGCGTTGGCGACTTGCCAGTGCACCAAACCTCGCGGCATTTCCGCCGGAATCGTCAAACGAGCAGGGATTTCACGAGGAATCGGCGCAGCCGCTGAACGGCTCTTGGTTCCGAACCAATAAGGTGGACCGGGGACAAAAAATTCGCCTGGCTCGCCAAGGGGTTCCAATTCGATCTGCTCGTCATGCACAAAAAACTGCATGTCTGAAGTGAAATCATAACCCCCAAGAACAACTTCAACCTTACTACCTGCCGGCAGTACAGGAGGATAAACGTACCCTACTTCCGGCAAAACTTGGCCTGCAGCTGTGGAGAAAAGTTCTGCGAGGAACGTTACAACGAGTACCAGCAACAACGGCTTTCGCCAGTTGGCCCAAAGTTTACACGAGCAATTCATCGATTACCTTGCCGCCGTTCACAATCGGCACAGGTCTCCCCAGTGGTGTTTCGTAAATCTGCTCACTATCGATTCCCATCAAGGAAAAGATCGTACGCAGTAAATCTGAAATTCCGTAAGGCGTCGTCAGCGGATAACTGGCCGTCTTATCGCTTTTTCCAATCACGACTCCCGGCTTTGTGCCACCACCAGCAAATAGCACCGTTTGGCAAGCAGACCAATGGTCGCGCCCCGCATCATTATTGATTTTGGGTGTCCGTCCCATCTCTCCGAGCATGACGACCAACGTGTCGTCCAGCATACCGCGTTCTTCCAAATCCGTTACTAACGCACTAAAGGCCAAATCCGTCGGTGGCACAAGAGCTTTTTCGTGAGCGGTGAAATTGTCGTAATGGGTATCCCAGCTGCCATGGTCAATCCCGATAAAGCGCCCGCCAGCTTCTACCAACCGCCTGGCCAATAGAGCGCACTGACCGATTGAGGAATACCCATACCGCTCTCGAGTTTCAGGGGACTCCGCGTCAATCTGAAATGCTTTTTTTGCTTCGGGTGAAGTCACTAAGGACAAAGCTTTCTCATAATAGGTTGCCATGGTCTTAGCCCGTCCCGTAGCCCGCTCACCCGTTCCTAGCTTTTCTGCCTCAGCCAACAAACGACGGCGAAATTCAAACCGACGCTGATCGATGCCTTTGGCAATATTTAAATCACGAACCTCAAAATCGGGTTGTACGGGGTCGGTTTCAATCGTGAATGGCGCAAACGACGCACCATAAAACCCGGGACCACCAGGCCCCAAAGGATTGGGCATTTCAATGTAGGGAGGGACGGCACCACGTGGTCCAAGTTCTCGTGAGACAATCGAACCAATCGAAGGATAAAGCTCATTAAATGGAATTGCAGTAGCCTGCCCATCTGCGAAGGGCGGTGGATAGCCTGTAAGCACCCAATGACGTCCCGTTTGGTGGCCGCCATCTCCATGGCTATGCGTTCGCATGATTGCGTACTTGTCAGCGATCTTGCTGCAATGTGGTAAAATATTACTAATCTGCGTCCCGGGCACGTTGGTCGATATTGGCTGGTAGGGACCTCGAATCTCAGCCGGCGCATCGGGCTTCAGATCCCACATGTCGATGTGGCTCGGCCCCCCTTCAAGAAAGAGCATGATGCAAGATTTCGCGCGGGCGGGTTTTGCGGTCTCTGCAGTCGCCTGCATTTCCAGCAGGCGTGGTAAGGTCAACCCACCAACCAACCCGCTCCCACCAATGCGCAAGGCGTCACGTCGATTTACCCCATCACAATAACGCTGATTTCGTGCCGGGAACAAAAAATCAAGCATTGCCTTTTCCTTTCACTATTGGCCTTAGTCCCCTCACGGGAACATGCCTCTGTTTCACCTAGCCCCACCTGTGGGAAAACACTCCCAAGTGGACCGAGCTCTTGTCACCCATTTAGTGATTATAAACAAATTCTTTCGTATTCAGCAGTGTCCATAATATATCTTCGGCTGCCTGGCGACGGTTTCCTTGGGATTCCTCAAAAGCTTGCAGCATCAAATTTGCCTCCAATTCCGTCGGAAAACGTGCCAAAACTGCCAAATATAGCTTACGTACGATTTCACTCGGTTCCAAGGAACTGGCAGCTAATTGGCTAGCACGACCATCCCGATGACGAATTTTCCTTACCGATTCGGGTGAATTCATCAGATGTAGCGCCTGCGCAATACTCGGTTCATTACCTCGTTCGCATTCACACACTGTGGCCCTGACGGGGCGCCCAAAAATACGGAAGAAATAAGAGGGCATCTGGCTGTCCCAAATCTCAATCGCCCGATAACCAACGGGCCAACCGTTGAACTCTTCGGGAACATCAGTCGCTTGTGAAATTGCATCGAGAAGAACTTCAGCAGGTAATGCCTTCCAGGTTGCATGGGAAAAATTTTGTTCATCCCTAGCATTGGATTCATTCGGCTTGGCGCTCAATTGATAAACTTGCGAGTTCAACAACGTTGCAGTGAACGCTTTGATATCGAATTTAAGATCGATGAGATGCTGGGCGAGTGCTTCGAGCAAGGGCTCATTGGTGGCCGGATTGGTATCGCGTTGATCATCAATAGGCTCAAACAATCCGCGTCCCAGATAATGCGCCCAGAGACGATTGACGATAGCTCTGGCAAAAAAGGGATTCTCTACATCCGTCACCCATTTCGCCAACACTTCACGACGATCCCGCACTCCTTCAAACGCTGCGGGTTCAGCACCGAGCCCCGCCGTCAGTACCGGCTCGCTCGTGCGCGGATGTGGTAAGTCAGCACCTGGCTGTACAAAGATCTTTTGTCCACCATTCGCAGCTGGTTTTTTTGACACGCCGCTAAAGAAACCTGCCAAAGCGTAGTAGTCTGCTTGGCCCCACTTTTCAAACGGGTGGTGGTGGCACTCTGCACACTCAATCCGAATGCCAAGAAACAACTGGCTAATCGATCTCGCCATTTCCTCCGCTTTGTCGTGCGCGTGATAAAACGCAGCCGGTCCCTCGGACAAAGTGTTTCCCTGAGATGTGATAATTTGCCGTGCGAATTCGTCAAAAGGAGTATTCTCTTGCAATTGACGTTTCAACCAACGCGTGATCGCCACAGCCCCTTCCGGAAGAATGCGGTCTTTGTCAACTCGTAAGATATCACTCCAACGCATCGCCCAGTAAGCCGCATACTCGTCGCGACTAAGTAAAGACTGGATAAGTTCAGCACGTTTCGCCGGAGAGTCACTTATCAGAAATTGCTCCGCTTCTTTCGGCGTCGGCAAGGACCCGATCGTGTCTAAGTAAACGCGTCGCAAAAAAGCTGCATCCTCCGAAATTTCACTCGGAGTAATGCCTAAGCCTTCCAGCTTGTCCCACACATGGCGGTCCACAAAATTATTTTCCGGTGGGCGGGGAAACTTCACAGTTTTTTGAGGAAGCGTCAAGCGACAAACCGCCACCTGTCCCATGTAACGGACTAAAATTGCGGCTTCCCCGGGAACACCAGCGACAGAAATCAAACCGCTACGACTCGCGCCTGCAATTTGATCTGCATTCGAGAGGTATTCGGCTTCCGCAGTCACACAGCGTCGATTGCCTGCGCCGTCAATGGCAGTGACTCTCAGTTGTTGTGACTCCTCTGGCTCAATCATTATCTCCCGAGGCTCGACTTCGATTGCCACAACGGCGTTTGCCGCGTCGTCAGTAAAGTTTGCCCCTTCCTCAATCCAGCGCTCGAACAAACGAAACCAAGATGTGCCGGAGTGCATTTTCACTCCTCCGCCATGAGGCAATTGCCCCGCGGCCTTCTTGAGGAAAAGACTTTCACGAGCCGCGGCAGTGCTTACTCGCCGTCCTCGCCCTTCCTTCGTAAGCGCGTCATAATCTAACGAAGCATCAAATCCGAAGACGCTCAGCTTAAAGCCATTTTGCCCTTCGGCTTTACCGTGGCAACCACCAGAATTACAGCCTGACTTGCTGAGTATGGGAACCAGGTCGTGCGCAAATGAAACCGGTGGCGGAGCAGCAAAACCAGCGATGTGAACGGGCAGTTCCAGTTGCCGTTCTCCATGCTCGATCATAATCGACGTCTGCCCATTGCCGATCGGCTGAATCCTGCCGGTCGGCGAAATGACCACCACTTCGGTGTCGAGAGATTGATACCGTGCCTTGCGAGTTAAATCAATCTGTCGACCATCCGCCGCCATACCAAACAGCAAAATCTGCTGCGAGGCTTCCGGCCTCAGAATCTTCACATCAGCTGGACTCACCCACAATTCAGTAGCAGCAGCGTATTGCTGGCTGATGAGGGTGAGCAAAGCGATCCAAATTATTGGGGGGTGCAAAGCCATGGGCAGGTATCCGAACAACTGCAAATTAACCATTTCGGATTATAAATGCCCTGCAAATACACCACAAGCGGAAGCCTGAGGCAAAGCAACTTCCCCCGGCCAATAAGCCTTTTTTTAGGTCTCCTGCAACGTTTGAGGCCCCTGCAAAGCATTTATTGCCTGATTCATGACTGCGGCATAAGCTGCAACCGGCAGAATTTGCGGAAGCGGCCCAGGGCTTCATCGAAGCTCACATCCGGATAGCGTTCTAAAATAAAATCAACGTCAACGTAGTTTGCGCCGAAGAAACGGCAGTAAACGCGGACCGCGCTGGTACTGAAGGGAACTTGCTTGCGTCTTAGGTAACGCTCAATCTTGGCCTCATCTCGATCCATGACAAAAACTTGACTCGGCCAACACATTCGTAGTGGAAGAAACCAATGGGAGGCCAAATGAGACGCTACCAGCACTGTGTTCCCATACCGCAAGAGTCTCTGGACTAGCAACAACTGCTTCACAAAGCAAACCTCATCCAGCACAACAAGTTCATTCTGGCAGAGGGGAACCTGACGAAGGGATGTTGAGATTTGAAAAACACGTGGTCGGCGATTTCGGAAATGCCGATGTCGTCGGCAGAGGTAATCGATCGCAGTCGATTTACCACTACCACTCATCCCCTCGAAAATCATTAAGCGGACCGTTGCCAGATTTCGCTGGAGCAGGCCATGATAATCATCAAACGCATCGATCAACTCACTTACCATTCGTAAAGAAGTCCTCTCGGCAGAATCCTCGCAAGGAACCTTCCAGCTCCTGGTCGACAAGTTGGTCAAACAAGAGTTGCACCTCCCAATGAACGTCGATTCCGTGCGTATCGCTGACCATTGCCGGGGGATAAAGCGCATCAAACATCGGTGCAAACTCGACGTCTCCCTCAAAGTAATCCTGGATGGGCTGCTGGGGGGGAATCGTCTCAGCGAGTTGCTCGAAAAGTAGCACTGCCTGAAACGGTTCGGCAAATGTGACCGTCCGGCGATTGGAACCACTGCCGCGGACATATTGCCCCTTCTCGAGATTGCAGGCCACCACACGTAGCACCGCACGCTTCAGTTCCACACGCGAACGCCCTTGAATCAGCTGGCGAATCGGCACGCTCGTAGCACGCCCCACCTGCGCAGGAACCGACTTGAAACGAAATGTCATGTAGTGCCGTAATTGACGGCGCATCGCCCACCATACAGCAGCTCCGGCCGCACCACTGCCTAACAGGGCCACGACCAAGGGAGATTGCGACTCTCCATCACTATTACGGTGGCTGTAAATGTAAGTTGCGGACTCCGGCACCATTTGGTCGTGCAGCCCCACAACCATGTTCGCCAAAATTACGACCGCTCCGACAACTACAAGGCACATCGCCAGCAGTTTGTTCTTCCAGGGAATCGCGGCCACATTGCTAAAAAAACTGAAGTAATCCTTGGGATCAATCAATGCCTCGGCATCGGTTCGCACCAGGGGTTTTTTGACTAGCTGGTAAACAATTTTTTCATTTACTTTGGTATCAAAGAAGAAGGCGTCATCGATTTTTAACAGGGCCTGATATTCCAGATCAATCTGAGAACCCCAGTAAGTAAACCCCGAAAAATAATGCCCGGGAACAGTAAACTCGTTGATTCGACGATCAGTACGAAACCGCTTTTGATACAACTCCTTGGTGGCGTGGACTGGACTGCTGTCGTGCACCTTGACTCGCTGCTGAATCCGCAAGGTGGCCTCACGCCCCAGCGCCTTCTCATCATGAATCTGCACCGCCACTACAACGGCATCCTGCTGTTTGCTCATGCGGCAGGACAGAGTCGCTTTCTCGGCCATGACACCCCCCTTTCGATCTTAAATCATCTGCGACGTCCGAGTGGTGCGTTCGATTTGCCGCAGCGTTTAACACGCGGAAATACTGCTGAGAAAGCCAGCCATCACAGTTATGGACAACGCCTGTAGCTCAACAAACTCTCCATGCTTCAGCATTCTACCAATGCTTAACCCGTGCTTCGTCCGTCATTTCCATGCGAGCACCCGGGCGTTTTGCTAGATCAGGCTGTAACGCCGTCCCTAATCCGGGCCGGGCTTCCAGGCTAAGGTTTCCAGCAGATACCGGAATGCGTTCCGTCACCACATCCAGATACCATCCTTCGAGATAAGCTCGTACCGTTTCCATGATCGCGGCGTTAGGAAGATGCAGCATCATATGAGTCGATGCCCATAGAGAGACCGGGCCGATCGTGTCGTGTAGGGTTACCGGTAAATAGTGCGTGTCGGCATGGCTGCAAATCCGACGGGTTTCCGTAATGCCACCACACCAACTAAGATCGGGCATCACGATGTCCGCAGCGCCACGCTCGATTAAATCGCGAAATGCAAATCGACTCAGTAACCGCTCACTCTGACAAATCGGAATCGACGTCGCCTGCTTTAAACGCAAGCAGGCATCGATGTTATCGGGAGGAATGATTTCTTCCAGCCACATGATGTCCAATGGCTCTAGCGCGCGAGCAATCCGTGTGGCCGTCGTCGTGTCCCACCGGGCATGTCCTTCAATGGCGATCGACATACGGTCGCCAACAGCATGGCGGATGTCTTCGACCACCTTGACTCCCGCTCTCAAATCATCGTTGCTGATCGCGTGCCCGAGAAGTCCAGCAGCACTTTCTGCACCCCACAGCTTGACAGGTTCGCCAGGACGATCCGGACCGGCCAATGTTGGACCAAATTGATCGAAAGGCCAAACCTTCATGGCCCGCACACCTTGGGCAAGCAAACTCTCGGCAAGTTCACCGGCACGACCGTGCAGCCAGGCTTCCAAATCATCGTGTTTCCCATAGCCAACACACGTATTGTAAATGGGAATACTGGCTCGATTGCGCCCGCCAAGAACGTTGTAGAGCGGTTCACCCATCGACTGCCCCACGAGATCCCAAAGCGCCACGTCAATGGCGGAGATGGCACGCATTTCTGCACCCGCATGGCCACAAAAATTGACGAAGGAAAATAGATTGCCCCAGAGATTATCGGTATCACGAGGATCGCGACCAATCAGCATGGGCGCATACGCATCATGAATCAAAGCGCTCACCGCCCGGGGCGAGTAATACGTCTCTCCCAGACCGACCAACCCCTCATCTGTGTAAATCTGGACCCAAAGATTATTCGGTAATGCTTGGCGACTGGTCCCCTGCCCCGCTTCCCATTCGTCTGAAGACATTGGATCGAACCATAATGTCTCAATTTTGGTGATCTTCATCGCATTCAAATTGATTAAAGCTAATCAAACTCCTACTAGGAATGATCGGGAACTGCTTGACGGTCGGTTGCGGGCCCACCTCGACGATTATATTATCACACCTTTCGCTTTGGCGGGATGCACTAGGCTGGCGGGCCTGGACTTCTCGCTGTCACAACGCATTTGCACTCACTCTGCAGTACCCTATGTCCTCACCTGACGGCGCTACCACGGTCTCTATCGACGCCCTGCATTCCTTTTGCATGGAGATACTGTGCGATCTGGGAGTTTCTTCCGCGCACGCTCAGGTGACTTCGGATGCCTTAACCCTTGCCGATAGCTGGGGCACATTTACCCACGGCACGAAACTGCTCATCGGTTATGCCCAGCGACTCAAGCGGGGAGGGTTGAGGACAGACACCGAGCCCCAAGTTGTCAAGGAAGGCCCGGCATGGGCTATTGTGGACGGACAAGCAACTCTGGGACAGGTTGTATCGACCTTTGCGATGACCAAGGCAGTCGAACTGGCAAATAAGTCCGGATTCGGTTACGTGGGAGTTCGCAATAGTTGCCATTTCGGCGCCGCAGGCGTCTATTCCTCGCTTGCTGCGAAAGAAAACATGGTCGGCCTCTCCATGGCCAATGACGTCCCCAGTGTGGCGGCTCCAGGTTCCCGCACGTCCATCACAGGAACCAACCCGTTTTCCTATGCGATCCCGGCTGGCAAGCATCCACCAATACTGCTCGATATGGCCATTAGTACCGTGGCCGGCGGCAAGATCTATGCCGCACAGCAACTGGGAAAGCCAATTCCAGATAATTGGCTGATTGGTCCGGATGGGAAACCTACCTCAGATGCCAGTTTATATCCTGCCAACGCCTGTTTAGCCCCGATGACCGCACACAAAGGCTACGGGCTGGCCTTGATGATCGAATCCTTGTCGGCCATTATGACCGGTGCTAGTTTGACCTGGAATGTCGGCAGCTGGATGTTCGATGACGGTACCAAACCAACCAATCACGGCGGTTGCTTTATCGCCATGAACGTTGCGGCCATGCAACCGCTGGACGAGTTTTTGACTCGTGTTGATGGACTTATCGACGAAATCCACGAGGCCCCCAAAGCCGACGGAGTTGAACGCCTTTACGTTCCCGGTGAGATGGAGTGGGAACGTCGACAGAAAGCCCTGCAGGAAGGAATCAAGTTGCCGGCAGACGTGGTCGCCCAACTGCGTCTCGTCGCCAAAGAATTCGATATTCACCCAAGTTGGCTGCAATAATCCGCCTTGAAACAAAATAAAGTAATACGATTATTCCCATCAGCCGCCGTTGGCGGTTGCAGAAACACTCAAGGAGAGACTGATGAAAATCGTCCGTTTTCTGAATAGCGACAACGAAACTCAATATGGAAATCAACACGAAGATGGCAGCATCACACGTTTAGAAGGTTGTATCTTTGGTGATCCGACCGATACCGGCGAAACCGCAAACCCAGCCAAAATGCTCGCTCCATTGACTCCCAAAGCAATTGTTTGCATCGGTTTGAATTACCGTAAACATGCCGACGAAGGTGGTAACGCCTATCCCGAACATCCGGTGGTGTTCATGAAAATGCCCAGCACGACTCAAAACCCCGGCGATCCAATCATCCTACCCACGAAGTTAGCAAGCTTCAAAGTCGATTATGAATGTGAGTTAGCGGTCATCATTGGCAAAGATTGCAAGAACGCCACCAAAGAAGATGCTTTGAGCTACGTATTGGGTTATGCCTGCGCCAACGATGTCAGCGCCCGCGATTGGCAAATTGATTGGGGAGGAAGCCAGTGGTGCCGTGGCAAGACATTCGACACCTTTTGTCCCCTCGGTCCTTGTATTACAACAGCCGATGAGATTCCTAATCCAAACACACTCGGTATCAAAACGGTCCTCAACGGCGAAACGATGCAGGATTGGAACACGGATGATATGATCTTTGATGTACCAACACTCATCGAGTTTCTTAGCGGCAGCAGCATGCTAGAGGCTGGCACCGTGATCCTCACCGGCACACCCCACGGTGTGGGAGCCGCGAGGAAACCACCTGTCTTCCTCAAAGACGGGGATACCTGCACCATCGAAATCGAAAAAATCGGCGCGTTGGAAAATCCCGTGGTCGATGAAGCATAAGCACGCTGGAGAACAAAGCGGCGGTGGAATGGTCGAGATACCCGTTCGCGCAACGCTTGTCGTCGATTTCAACTGACCGCTAATGCGCGCGGAGAAGCTGACTTGTGCCAGCGAGTCGGGCCGGAATTGTCCGGCCCGAAACCGTGTACACTCTGGGGCCTACACTCTGGAATCTCAAGAGCGATCTCAACAACACTTGGCATTGCCTCTCGGCTATGGCGGAGTCCTGACCTGCATGTCAGCAGGCACAGCTACCTACTGCANGCTCCTCACTGGTAGACCAGGTGGTCCTCAGAGGGAGANCCGTGGCCCGACAGAACCTGCAGCGATGCTGGTANCCTCTGGTGCTNGCAATCGTCCGCGTCAACAGACANGCAGTGGCATCGAAACGGAGACAACTCGATAGAGACTGGGGAATGCTGCAGGTTAAGGTGTCATTCCACGTCCCACGGAGAACCCCGGGCGGTTCGGAGACAACAAGAACCTATCGGCAATCCCACCTGACACGCGGCTGCTAATTTGTTCTGACACTGACAGGTTTCCTGCTCACCGCATTACTTAACGCACATTACTCAACAACCCCGAACCTGCAAGNATTCACGGACCACCCTATAACTGCTTTTAAACAGCTTTTGCGATACACCCGTTTTCTACAAGTTCAACGCATCGATGAGCGAAGAACCATTGTCCCACGTCCTGAATGACTTAGCGGGCAGGTAAATCGACACCTTTCTACCTTGTCCTCAAGTCCGTGACGACCAAATGTGGCTTCCAAGTAATGCGGTTGAAGTCTAGGCCGGACGGCATGCCCCAGACACATCTGACGCCACCGCAAACCACTTGTCGGATAACAGAAGTGAATTTCAGCATGCGATATCGGTAGACCACTCTCCTGGACAACTTATCGACTCAGAAACCCTCCGCAGCGCACTACTTTGGCGCTCGGCCGACGGCAACCTGCGGCTCGGCGTATCCAGGTATCATCAAAAAAGTGTCGCATCGGCAGGGTAACCGTACTCCGTGATACGGCGTCGATCTTCAGCGGCCTCTACGGTGCGGTCTAACGCCTCAAGAATTAGCATGCGATGATAAAACAGTACAGCCACCGAGTGATCAAACTGGTCTTCTTGTTCACGAATCTCACGTAAATCGGTTTCATGAGATCTAACGAATTCGTAATAATTCGGTGCCAAGGCCGTGACCTGCTCAATTGCAAAGCCTAAGTCCCACAGCGCTGCTGCGTAGTCACCGGCGCGATAATACAAAAACCCACGGGTATCCATGACAGCTGCATTGAAGTTAATCACTTCAATAAAATTAACTGCCTCCGGCTCTGGCAAGGGCAACCAGGACAGCAACCAATTTGAAGCTAGGGGGTCGTCCAAACCATGTTCTGAGGCAAGTGCTCGCGCAGATTCTGCTTCCGCTTTTTGTCCCAAGGCATCCCAGGCGATGGATTGGTGGTGGTAAATCAATCCCAGACGATGACTGGAAACAGCCGGCACGACTGATTTTTCAGGATCCGGCTCACCGCCAACGTTCGTAGGCGGGTTTCTCGTGGAGCCCCCCTGAGTTCGCTGAACTGCCCGCTCCAGCCATTCTAAGGCTTGCTGATGCTCACCATTTAAATGGAGGAAATATCCAAATGTATCAAGCATATCGACCTCGCCACCTTGCAGGTCCACAGCCCGATTTGCTTCGATGAGACCCTGCTCAACTTCTTCATTGGCGAGTGAGCGCGCATACGCCAGAGTATTCAGAAGTTGCGCCGATTCGACCCTGGGCACCGTGGCCTGGCGGGATTGCACCATTGCCAAGTCAGCTATGGCACGCGTGGCATTTCCCGCCTCCAAATGGATTTGTGCACGGAAACCCAAAAACAACTCAGGGCTTTGCTGGACGAGTTGATTCGTCAGGTCGACAGCACCTTCAAAATCTTTGGCACGCATGCGCTCGCGCGCACAGGCGACGAGAATCGACTGGTCTTCAGGCGCCGCAGCCAGGGCTTTCTCTAAATCACGAAGAGAACCGGTATAGTCACCGTTCAGGCGTTTATCGTGGGCGGCAGCCAGGTGCCAACGTGCGCGTTCAGAGGAGATTTCAGAAATCACGGAGGAGATTCCAGGAATCACGACCGGCAGGCTCACCAGAGCTACCAGAAACGCAATGACGATTCCCGTTGTAACACCCTGTGAATGCGCAGGACGCTGTTGATGACTGCCGGAAGGGGACAGGGAACTCTCTGCTTGCGAAGCGGGGATTCTAGACATGGGTGATCGTTTTTACTCGCTCCTTGACCTCACGGGAAGCTCCAGCGTTTGCCCCACGTGAGCGTTTCTCCGGCGGGCAGTATGCCAGCCTATCTCCTCCCCAAAACTACGGCAACCTCACCGGAAGTCTCATGGAAACAGGTTTGTTAGCTTGCAAGCAGTATCTTCCTCTAATCTTCCTCTGACGTACGCCCAAACGAACTAAAGAACGCAGTATCCTAGACGCGAGTCCAGCGGGTTCGCTAAGATGATCGCATTGATCGGGTCGAGTACTTTGCTTCGCCTGCGATTGCACCTCACTTATACGTCGCCACCAAGGAGCCGTTGCCGGAAACGTTTCCTGGTCCTCTATAGCTCAGCGAAAAGGAGTTCATCATGCCGCTCTTCGAGGTAGAAACCGACGCCCACATCATCATTACCTGGGCGAATGACGAAACAGCTGCTACCGCTGTCGTCCAGGAAGCGTATCCGAGCGACAAGGTGTTACGATTGACCAAACGACCGCGGGACACTTGGGTGATCTCGAAAGGTGCTCTGGGATTAACAGATAATACCGACCCCTGTAGTGTAGCCCGAGACTGTTTAGCGAAAGCAGCGGGCGACAAGGTTCACGCCATCCGGCTCTACATGCATGAAACAGGGTCGGACCTGGAAGCTTCGCGCAAAGTGGTCGAATCCAACATGGTCATGGGATGGTAGAAGAAAGACACCCACTGAATCAAACAGGCTGAATCAAACGGGAAGAAGCGTTCGACGAGGTTNAAACGTTAGTCGGTTCCATAGTGTTCAATCTTTTCCCAGTATTGCTGGAAAGCACCTTCGGGCTGAAAGTCAGGGCTATTGTCGACATCGTGACATTTGAAACAAGTGGCTTCGGCATCTTCCAGTGTTAAACGCATCTCCTCGCGCAGGCGGTTGATTAAAGCAGCGTCCCCCGTAGGCGCCAATTGCTCGACTTCAACATGTCTCGAGCCGGGTCCGTGGCAATTTTCGCAACCATTAGCATGCAAATGAGGCGATTGGTCCAAACTAAGGTAACCTGTCTCATAACGCCGGTACATCTGCGGATTCCAACCAGTTACATGACAACTAAGACACTCCGGATCATGGTGACGGGGAATGGCCGAGCGCTCCTCTGGATGAACGAGATGCTCTAAGGCCAGCGCGTGAGGTCCCGGCTCCGCAAGATCTTCAATCCCCGCCTGCCAAACTGCAAAGGCCGACGTATGGCACTCTCCGCACTTCTGCGACCCAACAAACTTTTGGCCATTTGGATGAGGAACTGCGTTCATGAGTTGCAAACCTTCCAAGCCAAGTTCTTTCAACGTCGTCTGATACGCTGCAAAAACTTCTAGCATTTCAGGAGAATCATCAAAACGGGAGTCGAGTTCAATTTTGGCATATTGAAAACGTTCCGTGGCGTCAAAATGAACTCCTAAAATACCGACATGCATTCCTTTCGCTCCCGTTTCAATCATAATCGCATCGGAATCGACGATCTCAACCGGACGATAGGCGGGGACGCTCGCCCCACCAGCCGTCACCACCACATCGAATTCCTGAAACTGCTGGGCGAATGCGATCGATTCTTCCATCGATGCATGTGCTAACAACAAGTACATGTCGCAATTGACAGCTAAGAGTTCTCTCAAAGCCTCTTGCAGCCCGTCCACAGGGTCCTCTTTCACAACATCATCACTTGTGACCGCCTCAAGCTCTTTACTCCCCAGAACGGCTGTAATGCCGATCTTTCGACGGCCGATTTCCACTACTCGAAATCTTGGCGTCAAGGACCGATCGAGCAACGCCGCATTGGCACAGATGACCGGGGTCTCTTCGTCCGATCCGAGACTCGTCTGCAACAAGTCATTCACACTCAGCCTTAAGTCGCTTGGCCCATAGCCAACTGCTCGATAAGCCATTTCCTTGAGCGAATGATAGGTTGTTTGGAATTTGATCGCGGGTTGTACTCCAAAACGCCTCACTTGTCCTCCCGCATCGACCGGAACCACATTCCAACCGCGACCAATTAATTGCTGCAACAAAGTGTGCCGCCGCGCCAATCCGCCTTTTTGATTTGTGAGCCCAGTACAGCCACAAGGCTCAATATAACCGTGCTGCCGGCCGGTGATAAAAAATGTCACATCGGGTTTGGCCCAATCCGAAAGAAGTTGCACTTCCTCCTTTGCCTGAATAACGGGCGGATCTTCCATTGCGTCTGGCTCGTCTTGGCCAGTTTTCAGAGCCGGTTCTTGCTCATTTTCAAACGGCGTCTCACTAGATGGGTCCCTGGATACTGCTGATGCTTCACTGGCATCTTCTTCGCTCACAAGGTGGGCCCCACTTCTACGCGCCGCGTCCGCAACGTCAACCTGGTTTGCAGTTGGCTCGTCGATCGGTAACCGGGGATGGCCAAGTTCGGTAGAGTTTACGGAGGAGACTCCCTCTAGAGCCACAGGAGCTTCTTCGGCTACTGGCCGCTCACCTTCTACTACCGCGTGCTTTACTGCTGTACGTTCTACTTCGGCAGAGCAGCCGATCAGAGACAAGAATAGTATTCCCGACAGCATCCCAGCGATCAGGCTTTGCTCACCATTCTTGCACCAAAGCGAGAACATTTACCTCCTCCTTGAAGCTGCTACTAACTAACGATCCCCGCCATTACGAGTGGGACGAGCAGACGCCCCACACATCCGATTCAAATGCAAACAGTAGGCAATTAGTGCATCTGTGTTGAGACCAATCCAACAATTTTTGTTCTAGCAAGGTCCCCAGAGCATGCTTCTCTCGGCTTTTCTTAATTCGTCAGAATCGCCCCGCCTTTGCTATCCACAAAATATCGCACAAGAATCTGAATTTGTTTGGCATTTTCGTCAGTCGTATTGAGCATGACCGTGGCCGGCTTCGACTGCTGTGACCCCGACCGGTCCTGAGGCTCAGCATCCTCTAAAATATTAATGACGACCGGAAACAGAACCACATTCCCCACCTCTTTTTTCTCTCCAACCTTCACCTCAATGGTATCTTCTGGTTCAATTTCCCCTACTGAAATATCCGTCGTCTCACGTTTATTACCTTTAATAATGACATTCAACTTTGCCGACGCACCCACACCATGGGAAATACGGCCAAACTTAACGACGTTGCTTCCCGGCGTGAAATATTTGTCGCTTCCTGCTAAAGAAATATCATATTTAATGGTGCCGGATACAGGCACACTCACAATCGCGCCATCGTCACCATTCGTTTGAAAATTGATCGTCTGATGAATCGCACCAACCGGTAGACCTGGTTTAAGCTTTAACAGAACGACTTTGCCGCTTTTTGCGCCAAACTCTTGCGCGACAATTTCAGCTGGCAATGGTTGGTGACTGACTTCAAAAAAATCTACGGTCTGTTCGTTCTCAAAAGCAATCTCGAGAATTTCAAAGTCTGGAGACTTGTAGTCATAAATTCGGAAACGCAACTCCTTACCAAAGTTAACGGTCAGGCTATTAAAGCTTGCTTCCGAGGGATGCGCTCGATAGTTCTGCTCAATGAGACCGGACACCGCCAGACGCAATTCGGGAAACCCCGGATCATTGGTCGATAATGGAGCCTCTTGGCGAAAGCGCGGCTCACCCGCAATCATCGGAACACCTTTCCACTCTAGAAACACCGTCGCGATTTCTCCAGGCTGCACCTTCTCCGTGTCAATTTCAAAGCGTGTGCATTTGCAGGTTGCTTTTTCTGGATGCAGAGTCAACACCTTGGACCCAACATTTTTAAACCTGAAAGAGTGCGTCCTCGTGCCGTTAAGTTCCATGGTTCCGAAATCATATTCTAACCCATCGAGAGCTTCCAACCGTGGTCCGGAAATCACGAGAGTATCATCGGCTCGGTCTTTAATTTGAGAAAGCGTCAAGTCCCCTAAGGATTCCTCCAGTCTCGACAGTTCCATCCAATTAATACCAACTCCGGCGGCGATTCCTATACCCGCAACACAACTGAGAAATATCCAAAATTTCATATGCTGAGATCCAAAAAAAATGAATTCAGGTTACAAACACTTGCAATCATTGTAGTCGACCCACAGGTATCGACAAAATGTCAGTCCTCGCCCGACAACGGTTAGGGAATGGTCGAGCCACTCTCCTTTTCGCCTTCTACCACACCAATCCTTTTACGTAATCGGTGCATTATCGGTTCAGCAACTTGCCGACCACGTAGCTTCTCATATTCAGATCCGACTTCGCCATCATAAAGGTGTAAAACTGCTAAGCGATGTTCCGCATGTGTGCAGACGCTGTCCAATTTCAACGCCATTTCAGCTTCCTCTACCGCGTCCTGGTTTCGGTCCGCTAATGCCAACGCCCAAGCTAATTGGGCATGCATAATGGCATGATGCGGGTAACGTTCCACCATTTCCTCATAATGATCGATCGCACTCACCAATAGAGAGGGTTGTGAGAATTTCGTGTACGCGGCTAAATAAAGGTCGCCGAAATGTCGGTGCATTGCAAATGACTTGGAGTTACGACGCAAAGACTCTTGGATTGACTGATTTAATTTTTGCAGGTCACTACTCTGCTGGGTGCTCATCCATTGTCGGAAATAGACATCTACAAGAATCATCCATGGTTCTGGCGCATAGTTATCCGCTGCTGCGGCTGCCAGAAAGCTCGCTTCAGCTCGACTCGGATCACGCTGCCTCAGAGCCTGCTTACCCCGTTCGATTTGAGCGTTGGCAGTCATCGCAGCCCGATAGCCGCCAACGTAAAACGCAAACGCCGCACAGACGACCACGCCTACAGTAAACCACTGTTTTTTGGTTCCGGCTAATTGCGAACGTTGAGACCCTGAGAGGTTCAGAGCAACTGCCATCAGGCACCAAAGCGACATGGCGACTCCGGGAAATCCGATCCCTCCTGCCGCTAACAAATTAATTAAGCAACCACTAATCGCCACAACAATCACAGCGACTGGCATGGTCCCCGAAACGACCCACCGATGAAAAGCACAGATCACAAGGGCAGTAACGAGGATGCCACCAAGCAGCATTTCGAAACCCAATGGCAATCCACTCATGGCACCAAAAGCAAAACCCAAAGGAAACCCGCTGACGGTTCCTAGGTAGATACACACAATCGATTTCTGCGTGTCCTGTGCCGGTTTATCTGGAAACACTTGCACGCGGCGAAAGTTAATTTCTCGAACGAACATCACAAAAATCCCGATGAACATGAGGGCACCCAGTGTTCCGCAAGTCGCCCAAACTTCGAGCAAGAAATTATGAGGATCAGCAATCACTTCACTTTCCGTAGGCGATTTGTACTGAGGATAGTTTTGCTGGAAATTCCCGGGACCACAGCCAAGTAGTGGATTGTCTCCAATCATGGCCATACTGGCCTGCCAATACTGCAATCGAAATGTAAGCGATTTGGTAAACTCGCTGGCAACTTCCGAATCAATCGCTCCGATTCCGATTAAGCTGACGACAATCAACACCACCGCGATCGCGCTAAGCCCTACCTCTCGCCACGACATCGCGCGACGACGAAAACCAAGATAGACAACAGCGATTATCCCCGCAGCTACGGCAATATAAGCCGAGCGACTTTTGGTTAGAAGAATCGCAATGAGGAGAATCAACGTCGTGAGACCTAAAGCAATCGTGATCTTACTGGCTGACGAAATCTGTCTTCGCGAGGAAAACAATAGACCTACCGTAATGATTGCCCAAGGTGTCAAAAAACCGGCTAGTGAATTCGCCAAGGCAAAGGTACCAAACGGCTCCGTACTGCGCAAACGATTTTCGTAAAGCGTGCGGGCAGGCGATCCCGGTGTTCCATCGATACCCACCTTTTCACTTAAAATTTGTTGTTTGCCCGCTTCAGAAATCGTTTCATATTGGTGGAGTGTTGCCGGGATGCTATAGCTAAATTGGTAAATCCCAAATACTGAGGAGGCCGCAGCCAAGCCAATCATAATCGCAATCAAGGCACGGCATTCCGAGGGAGACGGTGCCAATTGCAGAATGCTATAAAAGACGATCGCGAATCCTGTCCATTGCCAAAACACATTGATCCCGTAGCGTCCGTGCCCATCTTCCGTGGTGATTAAGACTACGACACTTGCCAGCTGAATCAGCAGCAAACCTATAAACATCCACAACGTCGAACCCAAACGGGGACGTCGACCAGCACTCTGGTGTTGAGGTAACTGCAGCAAGATCAACAACAGCCAGGCAAGGACCGTAGCCACAACATTACGTCCCATTTCAACTGAAGTACTATCACAGGGTACCAGTTGATTAATGGTCAGCAGACAGGCTAGGGCTCCCAGAAGAACGTGCCGCAAATCAAGCGACCCGAAAGACCGTTCCGTTTCCACAGGCCGCGAGGTCCGTTCTCTTCGTTGCTTTGCTTGTCGACGAGATCGATTCACGAATTCAACTTTCGTCGCGCACTGGCTTCCAGAATGGCAATCAAGGCCAAGATGCTGCCAACCATCGAAAGAACAATCAACGCCCCGACCCAATCGACACGCGGCAACAACAAGGCACCAAGACCGCAAGTCGCCGTGGTGAGATAAATCGTGAGAACGGCCTGCCCTTTGCTCAAACCTAACTCTACCAACCGGTGAGAAAAGTGATTTTTGTCCGCATGAAAAGGGCTGCGTCCCTCACGCAAACGAATCCAAATGACCGTCGTCATATCGTACAAAGGTACGGCCATCACACAGAGCGGTGAAAACACAGCCCAGGGGCGATCGCCTCGCGAACTGGCAAACGTCGCCAACAAAGTACAAACCGCTATACAAAAACCCACGAAGTAGCTTCCTGCATCGCCCATGAAAATCTTTGCGGGCGGACGGTTGTGGAGTAGAAATCCAAGCAAAGCGCCGACAAGTACCAACAAAAATCCGGCCACAAAAATCTGTGGAGCAGCGCTCGTAGGATTAATTAATAAGACAACGGCTAAAATGCCGGCTGCAATCGCGGCAACTCCACCCGCCAAGCCATCCATGTTGTCAAGCATATTAAACGAATTGATCATGGCCACAATCCAAAGAATTGAAAGCATCCAGGTAACGACATGGAGTGGAATAAAAGCCGTTAAACGCCAGCCTTGCCAAGAAACGCACGCTGCCACAACCGCAAATTGCAGACCTAAGCGGAGTTGCCAACGCAGGCCACGACGATCATCGGCCAAACCAATCAACATGATAATGGTCGCGCCACCCAAGAGAACCCACAGCCCCACGAGTTGGCGTTTCAAACCAGCAACATGCTCTAATGCGAAAGTCGGTACAAATTGCAGCAACCCGAAAGACTCAGCGTCGGTCCCAGACAACAAGCTCAGATAAAGGGTACCGAAGGTAACTGGACCAAGAACGCCACACCAAATTCCGATTCCCCCACCCAGGGGTGTCGGAATTAAGTGGACCTTTCGTTCACTCGGCTTGTCCACCAAACCCCAGCGCTCGGCTTGCCGACGGACGACAAAAACCGCCGCCCAGGCGACCAAGCAACTTGGACAAATGGTCCCGGTAAAAAGCCAACACGCTTCAAGCAAATCCATAGATGAAATGTCATACGCAGAGCGAAGCGAGCCAGTTCAAGCCGCCAAACAGCCACAAGCCATGAGCCAGCACTTTGTATCATAATGAAGGAGACGCCCATCAGTCCACGTCGATGAGTGCTTCAAACGACGGAACCACCCTGATTTTGGTACTTCTCGCGCAGATAGGCCCGGCAGCAGTTAAAGAATTGGTGGTAACCGGGCTGCTTATAGTCCGGATAGGTCCATGGACGTGATTTCCACTCGCCTTTGTGAAAAAAAAGCGTTCCTTCGGCGAAAATCCCTTCTGCCAGATAAATCCGATGGTCGCGGTCCTTGGTCGATGCCAAGATAAGCTTGGCTTCCGTCAAATAGCCAGGATCCAGATTTACAGGACGCGCCTCTGGATACTTTTGGCTGGCAGCCAAACGCGATTCCAAGGCATTTGTCGCCTGTTTAATTTCAACTAACTCGGCTGGATCAATCAACGCTTCGAATGCTAACAACGTCTTTTTCAGGCCCGGTCCCATGGATGCTTGATAGAAAGCCGTTTGATCAAATTCAAAGACATCGCTTGATCTCCAGACATTCCCCCAGAGCTTTTCCGCTTCCTCTTGGGCCCAATCCAGTGCAGCTCGGTGACGGCTAAAAACGGCCATACACAACAAAACCGGCCGATGAGGTGAAGCATTTCCCACAAATTCGTCCTCAAACGAAATGCAATGACAGTTTGAATCGCATCAGTCTACCGGCCCGCGCCTCATTCTGACCATCCACCTACGAAAGATCTCGTGGCCCGAGAAGTTCACTTTTGCGGATCGTCCTGAACACATCAGGCAATGTTTCTCGCGATGGGTTCCACAAGTGAAAAATATCATGCGAAAGCTTGCGTTTTACGGGGCCACTCCAGGATGTATCCTCGCCAGCCAAGCTGATGGTACCTGTGCTGTAAATTAACATCCTTTTTCTGACATTTACTCCCTGCTCAACTTCCTGACATTTACTCCCTGCTCAACAAGGGAGTTCTGGTGACGGACTCTGCGCATGTACTCCTCTGGCACTCAGGCATCTACTGGCTGGCGCATTCCCATGGCAGTCAGACCGATCATTCCTGGACTTCTGCGCGTCGGGGCTCAGCAGTAAAGACCCACCAGGTAATTATCTCGCATCCCCAGCACCGTATTTTTCCATTGCGATCCGAGCAAGAGACATTAATGGAATCTACTTTGAGCGTTCTCTTTCCTCGCTGAGTGTGTAAAAACTGTCTCATGAGTTGCAAGGCGCGGTCAACTTCGCTGATTTCATCCTCACCCGAGCCAAACGCTGGTCTCGTTGCAAACAAATCGCCCGTTAATTTAAGGTGAACCTGCAGAGCAAAGTTTCTTCAATCTGAGAAACCACCGTAACGAGATGCTCGTTCTTGCGATTTGAAAACTGGGGCAGAGAACAGCCAGCGCAAACGCTTAATAAGATTTCGCAAAGATTGCCTGCTGTTTTGTCTTTTGGCCCGTAAACACACACGAACCGGCCACTTCCGGGAGATCCAACGGGATGCACCGAATCGTAACCTTGAGTTGCTTGAGGATTTCATCCACTTCGGGATCTTCTCCGAAATGGCAGCGAGCAAAACCACCATGAATCTCTGAGGTTTCTTCATGACTCGGCGTAAAATATTCCTTAAAGTCATTTAAATTCTCGATGTCGACGGAATGATCTTCACGCATCTGCTTGGCCCGTTGGAACAAGTCGTCCTGCATTTTTGTCAAACGCTGGCCCACTGTGGCAACAAACTCCTGACGATCGACACCACCCACTTTGCCAATGTCACGCTGTGAGAGGAAAACTTTATCCTCACGAAGGTCTCGTGGGCCTACTTCCACCGCTAACGGTACCCCTCGTTTGATATGCTGCCACTTTTTGTCTTGGCTGCGCAAATCGCGATTATCCAACCACACTTCGACACAATTTTCACCAAACCGCTGCTCACTCAACTCTTGCCTGAGAGTTTCGCAGTACTCCGTCACTGCTACCCGATCTTCGTCCTTTCGAATGATTGGATTGATGACAACATGCTTCGGTGCCAGCCTAGGCGGTAACACCATGCCATCATCGTCACTGTGCGTCATTAGCAAGGCCCCTACAAGTCGAGTTGAGACTCCCCATGAAGTTGTCCAAGCAAACTGTTCACCGCCACTTTGATCCTGAAACTTAATTTCCTGGGCACGGGAAAAATTTTGACCGAGAAAGTGGGAGGTACCCGCTTGCAGAGCCTTGCGATCTTGCATCATGGCTTCAATCGTAAGTGTGGATACCGCACCAGGGAATCTTTCACCTGCCGTCTTTTCGCCCTTGATCACCGGCATCGCCATATAGTTCTCTGCAAAATCGGCATACACATCGAGCATCAAACGGGTCTCTTCTAACGCTTCTTCTTCAGTTGCATGGGCTGTATGCCCCTCCTGCCACAAAAACTCCGCCGTCCGTAGAAACATCCGCGTCCGCATTTCCCACCGCACCACGTTCGCCCATTGATTAATCTTAATCGGCAAATCGCGATAAGATTGCACCCATTTGGCATACATCGATCCGATGATCGTTTCGCTCGTCGGTCTCACAATCAAAGGCTCTTCCAATTTCCCCGCTGGCACCAACCCACCATCAGGGCCCGGCTCCAACCGATGGTGAGTCACCACGGCACACTCTTTGGCAAACCCTTCGACATGCTCCGCTTCTTTTTCCAAGAAACTCATCGGAATAAATAATGGGAAATAGGCATTTTCATGCCCTGTCGCTTTGAACATGCGGTCCAAGACTCCCTGCATGTTCTCCCACAAACTGTAGCCCCAAGGCTTGATCACCATGCAACCACGGACTGGCGAAACCTCTGCCAAGTCTGCCGCACGAATTACCTGTTGATACCATTCCGGATAATCTTCTTGACGCGTTGGGCTGATCGCATTTTTGGCCATGAGTTCCTCGTATCGCTCAGATTTTGCAAGGCGGCATTCTAGCGCAGCAGTGCCAAAATGAGCAAGAACAGACCTGCCCCGTTTTTCAAAGTGTCGAAATTTCAGCGGATCTGTGTTCATCTCCGCCCCGTTGTCGCTCAACAACCATACCCCTAGAATTCGGGATCCGGCATCGAAGTCTGCTAGTTCCTCCGTACGATCCTGATAGAAAGCGTTTGTTTTATGTCCCGTCGTTTTATTAACGAACTTGGAGAACGTGAAAATCTTGATGATGTGTTTCTCGTCTCAGAGAAACAACTCCGCGCAAACCGGAACGGCAATCTTTACTTGCAAGTTCGCTTGGCGGACAAAACCGGCTCTGTTAATGGGATGATGTGGAATGCCAACGACCGCGTCTACAACAGCTTTAACAACGGCGATTACATTCAGGTTCAGGCGACAACCCAATTTTACAATGGCAATCTACAACTGATCATTAACCGGATTCAACAAATTGATGCGGCGCGCGTGGATGAGTCCGAGTTCTCCACGCTGGGAACCAACGACATTGAATCCTTTTCGACGAAGCTGACGGGGATGCTAAGAGGCATTAGCAACTTTCATTTAAGAAATCTGGCCGAGTGCTTTCTGATTGATGAAAGGTTCATGGAAAAGTTTTGCTCTGCGCCTGCCGGCATCAAGAACCATCATGCATATAAGGGCGGCTTGCTCGAACACGTCGTCAGTTTAATGGAACTCGCCACAACTGTCTCACGGCATTACGACGACTTGGATCCAGACTTAATGACTATCGGTGCGTTTTTACACGATGCCGGAAAAATCGATGAGCTCACCTATGAACGCGATCTTGGTTATAGCGACGAGGGGCAATTAATCGGCCACCTCGTCATGGCGGTGGGATTGCTTGACAATAAGGTTAAGGAAGCTGAAGAACTTTCCGGTGAACCTTTTCCTCAGGAATTCCACCTGCGTATTAAACATATGATCGTCAGCCATCACGGCGAATATGCTTTCGGTAGTCCGAAACTGCCCATGACGCTCGAAGCCATCGCTCTGCATTATCTAGATAACCTTGATGCAAAGATGCACAGCATCGCCGACCTATTAGAAACCGACGCAAACACCGATAGCAACTGGACAACGTATCAACCAGCTCTGGGGCGGAAGTTATTCAAAGGCCTTACGTCCTAACATTCGCGAGGTTGACGCAAGGACAATTCTTGAGTTCTATTAATTTTCCAGTGCCACTCGTAACACACCTCCTTCGTAGCTCGATACTCCAAGGATTTAATGAAAGGCCGGGCAACGAAGCCTAATGGAAACTAATTCAATGCAATCTCGCGTGCTGGCTCATGTCAACACTGAGAACTATCAGCCTGTCAAGCCTAGCATTATCGCCAAGCAACTTGGCTTGCCAAAGGAGCAACATCGCAACCTCAGAAAAGCGATCAAGCGGCTCGTCAAAAAAGGGCAACTTTGTTACGGATCGAGTCACCTCGTTCGTCCGGCCCAACCAGCACAGGAAGACAAATCTCTTCTCACGGGCCGTTTTCATCGCACCACGAGGGGGTTCGGTTTTGTCCGCCCTAGCCATGTGACTCGCGCCGATGGACGCGACCAAGACATCTTTGTACCCCAGCGTAGAACTCTGGACGCCGCCAACGATGACATCGTCAAAGTTCGCGTCAAACGAAGTCGGCGCGATGGCGAAACACGCCAGGCCGGAACCATTGTCGAAATCGTGGAACGCGCAACCCGTCAATTTATTGGCGCCTACCGCGAGCGGCACGGCCGCGGCCTTGTCCTGGTCGATGGCGGACTTTTCGCTCAACCCATACCGGTTGGTGACCCAGGTGCAAAAGGAGCTCTCGAAGGAGACAAGGTAGTCATAGAACTTATTCATTTCCCTTCACCAGTCACCGAAGGTGAGGGGGTTCTGACGGAAGTTCTAGGCCAACGTGGTGAACCGGGAATTGACACACTGTCAATTATGCGCGAGTTCCAACTGGAAGAGGATTTCCCAGAAACCGCGATTCAATGCGCACGTGAACAGGCAGCGACATTTGATGAATCGATAAACGATCGAGTTGATCTCACAGCCGAGACAACCATTACCATCGATCCCCACGACGCGCGCGATTTCGACGATGCCATTTCGCTGACAAAACTCGCCAACGGTCATTGGATCCTAAGCGTTCACATTGCCGATGTCGCACATTTTGTTCCTCCAGACTCTGCGCTTGACGTGGCAGCTCGCGATCGTGGCACAAGCGTCTATTTGCCTGATCGCGTCTTACCTATGCTACCGGAAATCATCTCCAACAACTTGGCAAGTTTGCAACCAGACCAAGTCCGCTACGCCAAAACGGCGGTCCTCGAGTTAACCGAGGATGGCGCTCGCGTGGCCACGGAAATTCAAAACACCGCCATCGTCAATAAGCGACGCTTCACCTACGAAGAAGTTGACGACTATCTAAAACACCCTGATGCCTGGAAGACCAAACTATCTTCTGAAGTCCATACTTTATTGCGACAGATGCATGAACTAGCCATGCTCCTGCGCCAACGCCGACTCAACAACGGGGCCATCGAACTGACCCTGCCAGAAGTTAAAATTGAACTCAACAAAAAAGGTGAAGTGCAGGGAGCCAAACTGGTCGAGCACACCGAAAGTCATCAAATCATTGAAGAATTCATGCTGGCAGCGAACGAGGCAGTAGCCGAAAAACTAACCGATCAGGAAATTGTTTTTTTGCGTCGCATTCACGAAGCACCAGATCCGCGCAAGCTAAAGGCATTATCTGAGTTTATCCAGGAGATGGGGATTGCATGCGAAGACATGCAAAGTCGCTTTGAAATCAAACGTGTGATCGCAGAAGCAACTGGCAAACCCGAGGAAAAGGCAATCAACTTTGCGATTTTGCGCAGCATGCAAAAAGCGTACTACGGCCCAGAACAGACCGGACACTACGCACTGCATAGTCGCAACTATTGCCACTTCACATCGCCCATCCGTCGCTATCCCGACCTTACTGTGCATCGCATCTTAAATGCTCTCATTGAGGGAAAAGCACCCGTCGATCATTTCAGCCAGTTGCTAACTCTCGGGGAACACTTGAGCGAACGCGAACAACGCGCAACGAAAGCGGAACGCGAACTCGTGAAAGTCAAACTGCTGAGTTATTTAGCAAAACGCATTGGTTCCAAAATGGAGACGGTTGTTACCGGCGTGGAAGCTTTTGGGCTCTTTGCGCAGGGTCTGCAGCTACCTGCGGAAGGACTGCTCGGAATCGATTCCTTGGGCGACGACCATTATTATTTCGACGCCGCAACGCATAGTCTGTTGGGCCATCGCAGCGAATGCCAATTCCGCCTAGGCGATATTCTCGAAGTCGAAATCACACGCGTCAACATTGATCGTCGGGAACTTGACTTCCGTTTATTACGACAGATCAAAACATCTGCCCCTCGAACGAAGCGTTCTCCCCCTGAACAGTCCAGAAAAAAAACGGCGACCAGCCATCGCAGCCCCCGTCGACGTCCTGCCAAAAAAGGACCGGCCCGCAAAAAGGGGCGAGGAAAAGGTCGCGGAAAGAAAAAGCGACACTAAACGTCTGATCGGTTGTCGTTCGCTGATCCTATTCTGAAGTGACAAATGCCGCGATGACCTTGGTAAACAGGATCGTCCGGACGTTTACCACTTTACAAATCGAGTTGCCAAACATCTTTCCCACTGCTGCCCGGTTTCATCAACTGAACAGAAACAAAGCTCAGCTATCTCGTAGTAAAACGTTTGGCGGAAGACCACCAAACATCGCTTTCTCCCTCTCAAGGCGATCACCAGTCTGTGCGCGTACAACCGCAATCATGGACTTCCAACACTAGCGTCATGCATTCGCCTTGTCCAGACAATTGGCTACGTGGCCGCAACGCCGCATCGAATTCGGCGTCATTCAGGTAGGCGTCCCATTTCCACAACCGGAAACGCTCCCGTACAGGCTTTCATAAATTCCACAAGATCCTGTTTCTCTTCAGCCGTTAGTTTCAGTTTCTTTACGTCCTTACTTAGATGAGGATTCGGGTGGCCTCCCTTGTCATACCATTCCACAACACTTTCTAACGTGGCGAGCCGACCATCATGCATGTAAGGAGCACTCAAGGCAACGTTACGAACGGTAGGTGTCTTAAAGGCACCGCGATCTTTGTCTTCCTGTGTCACGACAAACCGTCCTAGATCGGGCTCTTCCTGGTCCATTCCAATGCCCAGATTATGGTATTTTTCGTCCGACAAGTTTGCACCGGCATGACAAGCCGTACAGTTGACTCGTTTGCTGAAAAAAAGTTCGCGGCCACGTTTTGCGCTTTCCGACAGGGGATGTTCTTCACTGGCAGCAACCAAAGCCATATAGGCGTCGTATTCCTCCGGATCGTCTTCTTGAAACGATTCCAAATCCTCTAAATCGTCGGCAAACTGAATCTGTGCTTGACGTAGAGGTTCGTAGTAATCGTAAGGGGCAGGCCCTGTAACCAGGGAACGCTCAAAGGTGGCAATCGCCTTACCAATGTTGTCAATCGTCACGCCGTCGCCAAAAATCACCTCGAACTGCTGTTGATACCCCGCAATATTGGAGACCGTTTCCACCACAACTTCATGAGAATTTCCCATTTCAATAGGATTCGCAATGGGCCCCACAGCTTGCTCCTCCAATGACGCTGCTCGACCGTCCCAAAACTGCGCTGCACTAAAAATGCGATTGTAACTGATCGGTGAATTACGCCCCCCCATTTGTTCCCTGATCCCCACTCCAAATTGCGTGTGGCGGGCGTATCCCTCGCTGGGATGATGGCAATGAGCGCAGCTAATGGAACCATCCGCCGAAAGTCGTCCGTCAAAATAAAGTTGGCGACCGAGTTCGATTTTGGCCCGCGTCATCGGATTATCGGCTGGAATCTTGATATCCGCCATCCCAGCTGACAGTCCCAAAGGCAAGGTTACTTGGAGCTCTTGATGATTCGCCGCATCGCCTAACCAAGCTTCAATTTCATCGATCGTCAAGGGACCTTCTCCGGGAATTCCCGCGGTTAAATCTGGGCTGCCCAAGAGAACGCTCGTCGGAACAGCATCCTCGACCGCAGCAGCTTCTTCAGACGCAGTGGCATCCACGCTTTCTGAATCTTCTGGTGCAGGCTGCTCGGGTAAGCTCCCCTCCTCAATGCTATCGGCCTGAGAAGTCTCTGGGCTATCCGCTGGAGGAGTCACTGGCGCCTCCCCGTCAACCTCATCGGCAGTGGTGCTCGCCCCAAGATCAAGCTCGCCTTCCAATTTGGCGAGAGCCTCGGCAGCGAAGTCAGCCGGATATTTCTCTTCAACATCCTGCAAGGACTCGGAATCGGAGACACCTTGAGGAGTCTGAGCAGGCTCCCCAGAACATCCAACCATAAAACATACCCCTGCCAACAAAAAAAGTTTCCACATGTCACTCATTTGCTCTGGTTTCCAATCAATAATCATATTTTTCTGTCCGGTCACACAAACTTACACTACGAATCTGCCTCGCTCGCCCGACATCACGAACTCTGCCTGGGCAGGCGCTGCTGCTGAGGGATTCTACGGGCGTTCAAAGAAACTGACAAGCTCGAAGAATACCCAAGAATCCATTCCTAAAGTGCCATTTAATTGGCTCTCGAACTAGTCCGGGATGTCATGCGCGCAAAACCTCGCGCGCTCACGTGACGTCTGGCCGCGACACGAGAGACCGGAAAACTCACCTCTATCCGATACTCGTGGTAACAATCAACGCTGTAGAATACGTTAAAATAACGCGCGGGATGTCCCTCTCGGCTGGGTGTCCGCTAGAACGTCGGCCAATCTGAGTAAGCATCTACAAGGCNNNCNNNNTNTNCNNNAANNNTANNNNCNACNGCNTNNGCGTTNATTTCNCTNNCANNNCGGCNNCTNCAAGACCAANNGNAANCNNCNNGNNNNC
>JAKVBY010000053.1:0-14038 GCA_022446825.1 Pirellulaceae bacterium | reverse complement strand
TCATTTNGTAATGACNATTTCGTCAATCAAGTCGCCGTTAAGAGCAACTTGTCGCAAAGTCAGCTTGTCCTGATCAAACTGCAAGTCGCTGAATTGGTTCACACTAGCGTTATATTTCATCGTAAACGGCTGCCAGGTCGCTGGATTGTCTGTCTGCTCTGGACTATGTAACGATGGATTGCCTCCCCCACCGGTCGTCACATAGAGAATACCTTGCGGCTTGGTGTTTCTTTTTCCGTCAAACGCACGGTCCAATTCGAATTCCCCATCGATTTCATGTCCTGGCTGCCGCACGGGGCCGTTAATTTTCTCCTGGGCCTTAAAACGCAACGGATATGTGGCTTGGTAAGAGTGTGCATAGCCAGAAAATACAATGTCCACATTAAACTCCTGAAGAATATCCACAATCACGCGCATCTTCTGCGTATGAGGAAACGCCTGCGAAGAATTAAAAGGCGGCAAATATGAGCTGACGAACTTCCAAGTTGCGGCAGTCGATTGAAGATCTTCGCGTAACCAATCCCGCAGAGAGGGATCATTCCAGTTAATATGCGGATTCCACGTATCCAAAACAGTCCAATGAGAGTCGCCATATTCAAAAGAGTAGTTCGCCATACGAGGATAGCGATCCTCGGTCGCAGCCAAGGCGGTCGCTTGCTGTTCAGCGCTTCCACCGAGCGGAAAGGCATTTTCGTCACCCACATCCCGTATAGGTCCGTTCAAGGGAAACGACCAGTACATGTAGTACGCAAAGCCGTCCGAAAACTGGTCCAGCGGCTGACCTGTATCGTGTTGACCAAGCCCTCCAAGAAATGGAATCGACCGCAACAACGGCGCCCCATTTTCTGCAGCTGCTTCATCCACGCTGTAGACTGGCCAAAACGATGCATCGTATTCTGAGATCAGCCCGTTGTTGTAAACCATATCTCCTGGGATTAACACAAAATCAGCAGCCATTTGTGATATTTGATAGGCAATTTGTTTTTGTTGTGGACTTCCCGTCCCACAGTCTCCCATCACCACACAACGCACGGGCTGAGATTGGCTTTTGCGGGCTCGTCCCTTCGCAGCCAGCACCATCGTATCATTGTGCCAGACGCGATATTCAAATCCGCCGCCTGGGGTCAAGCTGCTCAACGAGACACGAAAAACTCGGTGTGGCACGATACCCGGAACCAAAACACGGACAAACTTCGGTGTCGGAACTTTACGCCACGGTCCGCCAAAGCCGTCACAAAATTCAACCCGCCAGCGGGCCTCCTCATCAGCAGCATGCCACATGACATCCATCGCCTCCGAAGTGTCTGACAGGGGTTGATTTCCAAGTTGCAAATACGGCTTTACCAAAAACGGCTCGTTCTCTTGCGGCTCATTTGCCTGCGTTAACGAGGGAAATCCCAGCAGCCCTGCCCCGGCGCTCGCCCGCAGAACATCACGACGGCTCACGTCATAAAAAACAGCTGGTTTCTTTTGCAAATCCGACATCATTTTTCTCCCTTCACGAACATCCCTTGCGCTACGAATCTCAACTTGCTATTGGACTCAGTAAACCGTCTTTACAACGTGGGTTAACGGTCGCTTTTCGCCCTGCGATCATCAAGGCAATAATTCCGCAACGGCCAGCCTTTGTATACGTCCGCCTAAGCGTTGGAATTTGTATGCGTTTCCTCTTCATGGCATTTCAAATCTCTCGTAACACTTGAACGTCGTCTGTATAAGACCCTCCTCGAGCACAAATTTCAACCTGCGGAACCTTGTCAGGACAAGTGATAGTATGTCGTAACGCTTACAAAATTGCTCCAAAAACGGCATCGAACTTTTCCCCATGCACTTTGCAGCTCTCTGACAATTCGATGGCGGTCCGCTTTGTTGTTGACATGGTAATACCTCGTCCTTTGCTATTGTCGATTGCAAGCGATAAGCTGGGCGTCGTTCATTAGCCTCCATGCTTATTATTCTCAACAGACATCCGGTATTCTCAACAGACATCCAAACGGCAGAAAACTTTGATGATTTCCAGCAACAGATCACAGCTCACTTTCATCCTTTGGACTTGCCTCACCACCACATTTTTAGGTGATGTAAAACCTGCGAAAGGAGAGTTCCCGGGCACCAAATCTAACTTTCATGGTTTCGACCAATATGAATTTGAAATCGACGGAATGAACTGTCGTGTCGTGACTCCCCAACGGGCTGTGACAGGGAACCCGTGGATCTGGCGGGCGCGTTTCTGGGGTCACGAACCGCAGACGGAAATCGGCCTGCTGGAACGCGGATTCCACGTCAGCTACTGCGATGTGGCTAATCTTTGGGGCAATGCAGAGGCCCTGCGGCGGTGGGATAAATTTTATGCGTACCTAACGCTCGAACACCGCCTTTCACCGCGGCCTGCGCTCGAAGGTATGAGTCGCGGTGGCTTGATGATCTATCATTGGGCGATTGCAAATCCCGAAAAAGTTTCCTGTATCTACGGCGACGCTCCCACACTTGGCATTCGGCCCTATGTCGAAAATCTCCAAGCTGGCGATCCTCGTTTGGATCGAATTAAGGACTGGATGCAGGCCCACCACCTCAGCCTCGAGGCTGCCCAAGCGTACACGCGGGATGCTCTCGACCGCTTGGGGCCCTTAGCCCGAGCCAATATACCGATTCTTCATGTCTGCGGAGATGCCGACGAAAGCGTCCCGTTTGAAAAACACACCGCGGAGCTTGAGCGGCGTTACAGGAAATTAGGCGGAACCATCGAGGTCCTCGTAAAGAAGGGGGGTAAGCATCATCCGCACAGCCTGCCAGACCCTCAGCCAATTATCGACTTTATCGTTGAACACCAACCGAACGTCGCATTGCCCATCACACACGGTCCTTTTGTAGGTCATGTCGATTCAACAAACGCGCACCTCTGGGCGAGGTTTGCTCAAGCTGGCGAATACTCTCTGGTGGCTTATGCTACCGATGCCCCTTTACAACTCCGCGCCACCGCACGAGCTGCACGAAAACATGACCTCTGCGTCGAGTGGCAATTGCGCGGGCTGCGTCCCGGAACACAATATCACTATCAAATTCAATCCGGCGATAAAAAACTGCTACAAGGCAACGATTTCTTCTTTAAAACTGCTGAAAATACAAAGCCATCTATGCTCCGCGTGGCATTCGGATCGTGCGCTTATGAAGACGAAAGCTCCTCAGCAGTCTGGCGCCAAATGCGTCTGGCGGATCCTCACCTGCTTGTACTGCTCGGAGATACACCCTACATCGATTCCACAGATTTGGCGATTCAACGCAAACGCCATGCGACGTTTGCCGGCGTTGCAGATTTTCGCAGATTGCTGCGCAATCGGTCACTGTATGCTACTTGGGATGACCACGACTTCGGCTCCAACGATACCGACGGCCGCCTCGACGGAAAAGAAAATTCCAGACGTGCCTTCGTAGAATATCACGCGAATCCTTCCTACGGTGACGGTAAGGAGGGAATTTACACACAATTCCGCCGCGGAGGGGTCGAAGTCTTCCTCCTGGACACGCGCTATTTCGCTGGTACGGAACCGTCTCCTTACGATGAAGAAAAATCGACGCTCCTTGGCACAAAACAATGGCACTGGCTCCGTCGCGAATTGAAAACATCGACAGCGCCATTCAAAGTCTTAGCCTGTGGAATGATCTGGAACAACGCAGTTCGACCAGGCAAACGTGACCATTGGGGTACCTATGCCCACGAACGGAAAGCTTTATTCGAATTCATCGGTCAAGAACAAATACCCGGTCTTGTCTTAGTCGCGGGCGATATTCACCGCACTCGTGTCCTGAGTCACCTGACCAAAGAAAGTGCGGGCTATCGAATTCCTGAATTCATTACTTCCCCGATTCATGCCGGGGTGATCGAGACGGCCAACACGCCACACCCTGGCTTGATTCATGATTCAGGCGCACCCAATGCTTTCTTGTTAATGACCATCAACAATAAAGAATCCCCCGCAACTCTCAGTGCCCATTTCATCAACAAGGAAGGAAAAACGCTCTTTGCTTCAACTTTCACGGAATTTGATCTCGGAAAACAACGGCCCAGCACACAAATTCAACGTGATTAAATTTGACGAACTACTCTGAGCAACATAGCATCAGCTTACCTCTTTGTGCCCACTACGGCTCCACACAAACTCAAATGCCTTTCCAAGCATGCAACGATGGCTGGTATCTTTTTGATCTGAAATTCCTCACTCACGGCATGCTCAAGGGAGTTCACCCTCATGCAACGAATATCTCCTTTTCTGGACCGCCGCTCCTTGTTGATTGCCGCTTCGTCGTCTCTGGCATGGCCCTTTGCTAATTTACAAATGGCCGAGGCGGCCGACCGTCGTGTCACAACGCCTGCTTATCCATTTCAGTTGGGCGTCGCTTCGGGCGACCCCGCGCCTGATGGTGTCGTGATCTGGACCCGCTTGGCACCGGAACCGCTACTCGGGGGAGGCATGTCTGACGAAGATGTCCGCGTGCGTTGGCAGGTTGCAACGGACGAAAAGATGGCAAATGTTGTCCGTAAGGGTGTGGCCACGGCAACGCAAGATTGGGGACACTCAGTGCACGTTGAAGTGCAAGGCCTGCAATCCGATCGCACCTATTGGTACCAGTTCGCTGCCGCTGGCGAGACAAGCCCGGTCGGACGTACACGGACGACACCTGCCGGAGATGCAATGCCTCACGATTTACGTTTCGCCTTTGCCTCCTGCCAACATTACGAATATGGTTATTTCAACGCCCTGCGTCATCTCGCCGCAGAGGATCTGCACGTCGTCGTGCACCTCGGTGACTACATCTACGAAGGTGCGGCCATTGAGAATCGTCCCCGGCAACACAACGGCCCTGAAATCGTTTCACTAGACGACTATCGCAATCGCTACGCTCTCTACCGAAGTGATCCTGATTTACAAGCAGCCCATGCCGCATTTCCCTGGCTTGTAACTTGGGATGATCACGAATTCGACAACAATTATGCCGATGACTTGTCAGAAGAAGCGAACGTATCCCCTCTTAAATTTTTACAGCGTCGTGCCGCTGCCTATCAAGCTTTCTATGAGCACATGCCACTACGTCGTGTGCATCTCCCTCATGGCCCCATGATGTCGCTGTATCGAAATGTTACCTATGGGAGGCTCGCGCAGTTTGCGGTGCTCGACACCCGTCAATATCGCAGCGACCAACCTTGCAATGATGGCAATCAGCCCCCCTGTAAGGCAGTTTTCGATCCCGCTGCAACCCTGCTCGGGAACGTCCAGGAGAAATGGCTCTGCGATGGTTTGACTGCGTCCCCAGCCCGTTGGAATATTCTGGCGCAACAAGTCATGATGGCTCGTGTCGACCGCCTGCCCGGCGACGCGGTCGCTTGGAGTATGGATCAGTGGGCAGGCTACGATGTGAATCGGAAACGCCTGCTACAATTCATGGCCGACAACAAGATCGCCAATCCTCTCGTCCTAACCGGGGACATCCACACAAATTGGGTCAATGACTTGAAAGTTGATTTTGACCAGGAAAACTCGCCGACCGTAGCCACCGAATTCGTCGGCACGTCGGTTTCCTCCGGTGGAGATGGGTCCGAAAAACGAAACGACACCGACGGAGTCTTGGCCGAAAATCCCTTCGTAAAGTTTTATAACGCGGAGCGTGGTTATGTCCGTTGTCACGCCACACCTACTCAGTGGCAAACCGATTTTCGAGTCGTTCCCATAGTGACCCAACCCGAATCTCCTGTAATCACCCGCGCGTCCTTCGTCGTTGAAAATGGAAGAGCTGGTGCCCAACCTGCATAAAGGAAATCTCTGTGTCAAAAAACATCCCTTGCTGGGCACCTGAGTCCATCCAAGGTTACTTCTAGCTGCCTTTTCCCTGAGTTCGATCGCGACCAGGCGATTTTCCCTGGGATTGGTCGGAAACTGGCTCGCAATTCAGGCCGATCCAACTCTAGATTACAAATCAATTCGAAGTGAACCACACTCTCTGAGAATCACAAAGCTCCAACGCCAGTCTGTTGAACGCAACCGCTCAGTCACCATGAGCCAAAAACATACTTTGCAGAGAGCCTTCCCTTTGCCCGGAACACCAAGTGACCATGCCCACTAAATTGCTTTGCCTCGCACTCACATTATTCGTAAGCGTTCATCCGCAGAACACGGCGATGGCTTGGAGTAAAGGCCACCGTCTCATTCGCCAATGGGCGTTGGCCAAGTTACCAGCCTGGCAACGCGATCTGCTTGGAGAGGAGGCGTTGGCTCGCTTGGGCACGGATTACACGTCCTTACAAGATCTTCACGCCAGTGGGAAGGCTCCAGAGCTCGATCCCTATTGCCTCGTACCGGGAGTATCTTTGTCACTTCATGATGTCAATGCCGCAGAACCAAGTGCGTTGGCCACGCTTTGGTACCTCGACCGGATCGCCGAAAATTTAATGACTGGAAAAACGGATGAAGCAATGAAATTTCTCGGCGTGCTTTGTCATTGGAATGAGGATCCTGGCTGCCCAGGCGCTCACAGTAGTCGGATCAGTGAATGGCAGCTCAAAACGCTGCTACCTCCTCCAAAAGATAAAGAACACTTCAACTATCTCTTTGGGGCTGGTGGTATTATGGACGTCGGGAATTACACGATACCTGAGATTGATTACACCCCCCAACTACTCGGTCGCACACGTGAAATCGCAGCGCTACGAATTTACCAGCATCAACGCTTGCTGCGTCAGCGCGCCGGCACCCACATCATCCCGATTGTGCAAGACATGATGTATGGCGATGGCCGGCAAGCAGACAAACAACGCGGCATCGCCGCGCTCGACAACGCGCGACATGTCGCCGATGTCATCTTCACTTCAATTTGCCTCTCCACAGGTCGCTTTGAAGATCATCAACCGTCGCGAAAAAAGCAACTTCTGACCGACTGGCTACCAGAGTTCGACGGCCAGATGCTCCCCCATCCGTACTATGTCACCCCGTTTCTTGTCAACCAAGCCATGGACAACAAACGTCAACTCCATAGCTTGTCGTTTACGGACAAAGAATCCGCCAGCGAGATTCGATCTGGCTACGGTATGGGAACCCCCTTTTCATTGAAATTTGTTTTTGCGCCTGGCAATATTTTCGAGCGTTTCACCTGCCGAGTGGGTTTACATCCAACGGCCGGTCCCGCAGGCAAAGTGGCTTTCGCGGTCGTTGTCAATGGACAGGAATTAATTCGCACCTCCGCGCTCACAGCAACAACGTCTCCCGTTGCGATTGACGTCGAATTACCCGAGACTGATGTCATGAATTTCTCTTTACAGACAATCGCCAGCGACGGATCCGCGCCAAGTCACAATCTCACGGTTTGGGCGGAACCAACGCTGTGGCAGAAAGCCATCGATTAACCACCCGCAAAAGTCATTGCGGAGTTTGAATTCATAAAACGTTAAAGCTGACTCAACACATCTTTTCTCCAGACTAAAGCCTTCACCATGAAAATGCCCTGGACGATCACGATCACCATCTTTCTCACCACGTTCGGAACGATGGTTGCTGCCAACGAACCACTACCTTTTGGAAACGTCCAATGTGACGGTGACTACGAACATCATCTCCAAGGAGTTTGCACCAATCGACTCGACGCAATTTACTGGTCGTTCACGACGCAGTTAGTCAAGACTGACCGCCGTGGTCACGTGCTGAAGCAAGTACCTGTGGTGAACCACCATGGTGATCTGTGCTTTTACCAAGAACACATTTATGTGGCCGTGAATCTTGGAAACTTTAATGATCCGGCTGGTAACGCAGATTCATGGGTCTACGTCTACGAAGCAAAAACTCTCAATTTGATTGCAAAACACGAAACCCAAGAAGTCTTTCATGGTGCTGGTGGAATCGACGTCGCCCACGATCGGTTTTACATCGTGGGAGGCCTTCCGGAGGGTGTTAAGGAAAACTACGTCTACGAATACAACCGTCAATTTGAGTTCCAGCGAAAGCACACCATCCGTAGTGGATGGACACGATTAGGAATTCAAACGGCCACATTTCACGACGAAGCTTGGTGGTTTGGTTGCTACGGTACCCCCGCAGTGCTCTTGAAAACAGATGCCGATTTTAAACTATTGGGACGGCATTCATTCGATTGTTCTCTCGGCCTGGCAGGCATTGGCAAGGACCGCTTTCTCGTCGCAGAGGGACCGCGCACTGCGGACGAACGTTGCCTGGGCCTACTCCATTTAGCATCTCCCGATTCAGAGCATGGCTTGACCTTATTGCCAAATCCTACCGACAAAATCGATCTCCCCTCTAAAAAATAAAGCCAATCGCCCGGACATCCGCACCTCTCACTCGCAATCATCTTGCCATGCGCCTCACCGAGTCGAATCCTGTTCGTCGGGCCGTTGCTTCACGCACGTTCCGTCTACATTACCACGTTCCCATCCGCTTCCGAGTCTGAAATCCGCCCCCGGGAAAGTATCCGATCGAGAACGACGCGACATTTTCGGACACCCATTTTCCGAAGCTGACCGTCAGTGCGACAAACACCGGAGCAAAATAGTAGACAACTTGTCATTCAAACTGGCAAACTTCACCGGACCAACCTGCCCTGTGCATCGCAGGCCGTTTAAAACTTGCTTTTGTCGTGCGAAAAGAAAAGGTTCCGATCGGTGCCTCGACAATCCGCAAAAATCAACGATGGCCCTTAAGGTTTCAGACATATTGTTTCCACCAATGACACGCTTGAGCAACGTCCCGAGATGCTGGCTGTGAACGCATAGCTAAGTAGGAGATCATCTAGACATTGGACTTCGTCTGAGAGAAAATAGTGCACGACTTCGTCATCCTGAGTTCATGACGCAGTTAGGCACGAGACGTTGATTTCACGACCATACCTCACAACGGTAAAATCCATCTCTTATGCTCACGCCATACAGAAATCTGTCCTTGGTTTTGTTTTTTTTCTGGGTTAACTCCGCATCCGCCACGGACTCCAGTAACGAGCATTTTGAAAAACGTGTTCGCCCGCTGCTCGCCGAGCATTGCTGGAAGTGTCACGGCAGCGAACAGCAGGAAGCCGGTCTGCGACTCGATACAAGGGCTGGAATACAACGCGGGGGCGATTCCGGCAAAGTCATTTTGACGGACACGCCGGATGAAAGTTTACTACTGCGCGCCGTCCAGCAAACCGCTGATTTAAAAATGCCTCCGGACAGTAAGCTGACCAGACAACAGATCGCCGACTTGCGTCAGTGGATCGTAGAGGGTGCTGCTTGGCCCGCGGGGGATTCTCCTACCCAGACGCCTGCTCCTCTGCTGGCCACTTCTCCTCTGAAACCAAACGCCCCACAACTAGTCGATGCCTTACAACTTTGGCTGCAGGCAGATGCACTGCAAACTGAAAATGAAAGTCCTGTGTTTGTTTGGCCAGATCAAAGCGGACACGGTCGCGACTTGACGATCACGCAGGGCGTTCGCCCCTCCTGCGTGGGAACGGCTCCGCAATTCGTTCTGGTGAGTCGTCTCAATCGGCGGCCGGCGGTGCGATTTCAGACAGGAAACGGACTGGCGTCGTCGCCAGACCTTCCGCTTGACATTCATGGCGATGGCGCCGCAACCATCATCGTGGTCTGTCAACTTGCCCCAGGACATGGCAACCCTCGCTATGACAACTTACTCACCATTGGCAACCCTGCGGCCCCTACAAATCCAGGCCATCCCCGTGCATTTTACCTCGAAGTCGATCGGTCCACCTCCATGCATTCACTCGATTTTGCTGGGGGTTGGGGGCATGACGCCAACGGCGGCCCAGGTTCTGCAGAACTACTGTATGAGGCCCCGCACGTTTTGACGGTCAGCAAGAAACCGGGGCCGATGACAACCGGTACTTCGATCTTTCTAGAGAGCCAACCACTGCAGAGACTACTGGGGCATCCAGTGACCGGCAGTGCCGCAACTCCCGACGTTCAGCATCGTAATGACTTTGGCGTATCAATCGGAAAAACATTACCCATGTTTGGTTCGATTCAGGGCGACATCGGTGAAATTATCATCTACAACCGTGTCCTTTCGGATGAAGAGCGGCAAGGCGTCGAAGCCCACTTAGTTTCTAAGTACGACTTTCTGACAGCCGACATGTTTGCTCAGGCAACCCGCGAATTCAGTGCGGTCGAGAAAGCGCACTGGTCTTTTCAACCGATTCGTGCACCGGCCCTGCCAGCCATTACAAACACGAATTGGTCGACGCATCCGCTAGACCGTTTTGTCTTGGCAAAGCTGGAAGCCAGCGGACTACAGCCCGCACCGCCGGCGGATCGACTTACCTTAATCCGGCGGGCGACTTACGATTTACTCGGCTTACCACCGACTCCCGAGCAAATCGAAACTTTTGTTAGTGATCCCCAGGCAACGCCTGCAGCGTTCATGACTCTCATACAGCGGCTTTTGGACTCTCCACATTATGGGGAACGTTGGGCACGTCATTGGCTTGATGTGGTGCGTTATGCCGATACCACGGCAAATGATGGAAATTTCGTCATGCGTTATGCCTTCCGCTATCGAGATTACGTCCTCAACGCGTTCAACCAAGACAAACCTTACGATCAATTTGTGATTGAACAACTGGCGGGTGATCTCCTCCCGCCGGACGACGATCCGGCGGTTACCGCCCAACGGATTATCGCCACAGGCTTTCTCATGATCGGCCCTAAAGCACTGGCAGAAACCGATAAAGAACAAGTCAAAATGGATATTGTTGATGAACAGCTCGATGTTGTAGGCCGCTCCATGCTGGGACTCACGATTGCCTGCGCCCGTTGTCACGATCATAAATTTGACCCCATCCCAACCGTCGACTATTACTCGCTGGCGGGAATCTTCCGCAGTACAGAAGTTTTTTCCGATTTGGTGCGAAACGCTTCCAAATGGATGGAATATTCGATTCCCACAGGTCCAGATGAACCAATGCTCGAAGTCATGGCGACGCGCGACGGAGTACCACGCAATCTGCGTGTTCACCTACGTGGCAATCGCTTTCGTCTGGGGCAAATTGCCCCCCGACGGTATTTACAGCTACTGGCTGGGGCGGGACATTCCCAACTTTCCCGAGAATCCAGTGGGCGACTTGCATTGGCGCGATGGATTGCTTCTCCAACGCATCCCCTCACAGCGCGGGTAATGGTGAATCGCATCTGGCAAGGGCATTTCGGGAGGGGGCTCGTAGCCACCAGCGATAATTTTGGTCAACGCGGTCAACTACCTTCCCACCCAGAATTGCTCGATTGGTTAGCTAACCACTTTATTGAATCAAATTGGTCCGTGAAGGCCATGCATCGCCTCATGCTCAGTTCACAGACATATCAGATGTCTACGCAGCCCCACCCCACCACCGCCGCCCAAGCCCTGGGCAGCGACCCCGAAAATCGCCTGCTCTGGAAATCACTTCGCCAGCGACTGGACGCCGAGCAATTACGCGACTCCCTCTTGGCGATCGCAGGGGCGTTGGATACGCAGATCGGTGGTGGCGAACTCATCAGCAAACTCTATGAGACGAGTGAAATCCTCGACAAGGATCGAGGGGTGGCATCGGCGGCTACCATCAATAGCAGTTGGGAGGGATTTGATTCTCTACGGCGCAGTCTTTACCTCCCGGTGGTAAGAAATGGCTTGCCGGACGGGCTGGCGCTTTTTGATGCTGCCGATCCGAATAACGTAACCAGTGTGCGCAATGAAACGACGGTATCTTCGCAAGCCGCATTCCTGCTTAACAATCCTTTCGTTCTCCAGCAGGCCCGGACTTTCGCACAGCGCGTGATGGATGCTGAGCCAGAGGAAAAAGCCCGCGTACAAACTGCCTACACCTTGGCCATCGGACGCCCTGCAACGGAACCTGAGGTAAGTACAGCAATCTCCTATTTGGCTAATTATCGTGAGCTTTTGGGAAAAACAACCAACGAAACCCCACCCCCGGAAAGCGAGCTGGAACTTTGGACCAGTTATTGCCAATTGTTGTTTTGTTTAAACGAATTTCTCTATGTGGAATGACCGATGATTCAGCTGATTTGAAGATGATCCGAACAACGGTTGATACTAGTCACTCGCCCTACACACACCCTGTGAGTAAAGTATGAGTTTGCGTCATCCAGCTTTGCCTGCTCCGTCGCGCCGTCAATTACTTCGCCAGACAGCATGCGGCATCGGCCACGTGGCATTCCTCGGACTCGCTGCCGAAGAGGCCTCTGCTGCCGCCGGCACTTCGCCACTCGCGGTGCGCCCCTCTCATTTTGAAGCACGCGCAAAACGGGTCATATTCCTGTTCATGCACGGTGGCGTTTCCCACGTCGATTCCTTCGACCCCAAGCCACAGCTTGCCAAAATGAATGGCCAACCATTACCAATCCCAAAGCCTGAATTCGAATTTGCCGCTACTGGCAATCTGCTCCAATCTCCCTGGAAGTTTTCCCGCTACGGAAATTCCGGCTTGGAAGTGAGTGAATTATTTCCACAGATTGGTTCTTGTGCAGATGACCTCTGCGTAATCCGATCGATGGAAAACGGTAATCAGGTATCTCACGGTCCTGCGGCACTCGCCCTCCATACGGGCGATGGGGTGTTTATGCGCCCTAGCATGGGGGCATGGATTCTGTATGGGTTGGGTACCGAAAATCAAAACTTACCCGGTTTCGTCACGCTTAATCCGTCAAATTACCACGGCGGATCACAAAACTACGGTGCGGCTTTTTTGCCAGCAGCCTTTCAGGGAACCCGTATCGGCGATGGCAGCACCCCCTTCAAAACGGCAAAGTTCACGGACTTAGAATCGTCCAGACCAAGCGAGTTACAACGGAAGCAGCTCGATTTGCTTCAGCAGCTCAATCGCCAATATCAATCCACCCGCCCGGACGATAGTCGTTTAGAAGCACGCATCCAATCTTATGAGCTTACCTTTCGCATGCAGATGGAAGCGCCGCTCGTAACCGACTTCTCTCAGGAATCCAAGTCGACTCACAAACTGTATGGGATCGACGAAGAAGCGACGGATGAATTTGGGCGTTTGTGTCTGGTGGCACGCCGCTTGTCCGAAGCCGGGGTACGATTTGTCCATGTCAATCATAGCTATCCGCGTAACTATTGGGATGCTCACGGGGGCTTAAAAGGCAACCATGAAAGCAATGCCCGCAAGGTTGATCAGCCCATCGCCGCACTCTTAAAGGACCTGCAACAACGCGGCTTATGGGACGAAACACTTGTCGTCTGGGGTACCGAATTTGGTCGCACGCCGGCAGCTCAAGGCAGTGACGGCAGGGACCACCATCCGCACGCCTTTACCATGTGGATGGCCGGTGGCGGCATCAAGGGGGGAATGACCTACGGAAGTACGGATGAATTCGGTTATTACGTCGCCGAAAAAAAGGTTGCGATGCACGATCTTCACGCAACCATTCTGCACCAAATGGGACTCGATCACACCCAATTAACCTATCGCTACGCAGGCCGCGATTTTCGCCTCACCGATGTGGCTGGTAACGTTCTCGAAGATATTTTGAGCACTCCAAGGACCATCTGAATCGGAGACGAACATGGCCACCATTAAAATTCTCGACACCGGCCGCATCGACGAACGGGAGTCGGCATTCCCCATGAGCGTCCAACTGAAAAACGGGGACCTGCTTTGTTCCTTTGGTGTGGGGGGTGGAGCCCTGATTACAGGGCAGACCGAATATGCTCGCTCCAAGGATCGAGGTAAAACCTGGGAACGGTGCGGCGTGGTGCTGGCAAAAGATGTCACAAACGGACGGGCCAACGCGCTAAAACTAACCCAATCTGCGGACCAGGAAATTGTTTATGCCTATGGATCATGGGCATCCGATATCGTCACAGACGGCTTTGGCAAACGTGACATGCAACCACTCCTTTGCCAATCGACCGATCAAGGGAACTCCTGGTCGAACGCCCAACAAATCGCTTTTCCGGAGTCCTGTCCTTACGAAGTTTCCCATGGATTATTGCCTCTTGAATCGGGACGGCTTTTAGTTCCGGCGGCGACGCTC
>JAKVBY010000052.1:55655-59118 GCA_022446825.1 Pirellulaceae bacterium | reverse complement strand
GTCTGTTGCGCGACGCTGGAGATAGCTTTCGACTTCGCGGCAGAACGTGTCGAGCACGTCGACATCTTCGAACCCCTTGGCCGTGGGGCCGACGCGGTTGAAAGCGCTCCAGCCACGTTGCTCGGTCACTTCACCCACAAAACGATGATTCCGAACGTACACGTAGGGATACATGTCCAGCGAACCAGGCAAGATAAAACTGTCGTCGAAGCCGTAATCGTGTGGGCCAATTTTTAATGGTTGTGTGTAGTCGACGTTGTCGGGTCCTTGGTTTTTTTCATCGGTCGTGGTCATGAGTGTGCCCAGGTGCCACTTACCAATGTAGCTCGTGTGGTAGCCGGCTTGGTTCAGCATTCGTCCGAGCGTGGGAGTATGCACAGCAAGTCGTGGATTTAAGAATCCCCACGGGCCATCGGGCTGGGGGCGTTTGAAACGCCAAGGATAGCGACCTGTCATGATCGCCACACGGGTGGGAATGCAGTGGGAAGCGACCGTATGAGCGTCGGTGAATCGCATTCCTTCGCTCGCCAATCGATCGATGTGTGGAGTTTCAATCTGACAACGGTTGCCACCGTAACAATGGACATCCCCGATACCCAGATCATCGGCCATGATATAGATGATGTTTGGTCGTTGCTCGGCGGCCAGGCAGGCAACCTGAAACGGTTCACACAACGCGACGATACAAATCGCCGTCAAGACACCAGGCAAACCAGATAATACAGGGCGCATAAAAGTTCTCAGCAGAGTTTATGGATTGGAGGGGTGCGTCAACGATGACGCGCTCGATGACGATCTGTTTGGGTTTGCGCAGATCGGTGCAGTGACAACTTGGCGAAAAATATTTTCCCGCAGCACAGCGACGTATTTTTTGCCTCCCTTGGTTGGCCTGCTTGAAAAAATCTTGCTCAAGAGCCCAATCGAGAAACAGAACTTGGTTTTATACCCGTACAAACTTGCGCAGGGTGGGAATGGTCTCTGGGTTGACCCCCGCTGCTTTGGCTGCCGAAAGGGAGACCTCGCCCACGTAAACATTGCCTTGTGAATCGACACAAACATCGTGTCCGGTATACAAGTCCTCCAGAGATTCAGGATGCGTTCCACCACCCCACCGTGCTTGTAACTGCCCGGCCTGATCAAAAATGCTCACCCGGGCACCCGGTGCATTGGAGTCGCGTTCTAACCAATCAAACATGCCAGCTTTCCGCCCCAATTCCCCCACATAAACGAAACCATCCTGGGCTACGAAGACTTGGCAGGGGCGCACGACGTCGGTCCATTCTTCGATGAATTCCCCTTCCAAACTAAAGATTTGGATGCGGCTGTTTTCTCGGTCACCTACGTACAGCCGGCCTGCGCGATCGAATCCTAAACCGTGTGGCAAGTTGAATTGACCAGGGCCAGACCCCGGTTCCCCCCAAGACGTTTTGTATTCGCCTGTGGGCGCAAAGCGATGGATACGAGCATTGCCGTATCCATCTGCCACATAAACATCACCGTTGGGTGCTTTGACAGTATTTGTCGGCAAGTTGTAGGGTGCGTCACCATGCGTAATCTTGCGATAATCAAAGCCAACGACATTGGTTGGCGAAGGTTGATTTACAGGACCGAATGTACAAATCAGCTCGCCTTCCGGGGTGAACTGTCGCATACTGTGGCCTACGTCATCCGTCAGGTAGAGAGTATCGTCCTCATCGATCCAAATGCCGTGGGGACGAACAAAGTGTCCCGCGCCCCAATGACGCAGGTAATTCCCTGCAGGATCAAAGACGATGATGGGTGGATCCGCTCGGTTAAAGACGTAGAGGTTATCCGCTGAGTCCACTGCGACGCCGACCGCTTCGGTCAAGGGAACATCAGGCGGCAAATGAAACCAATCGACGGCCGGTTCATAGACAAAATCTCCGCTTCCAACCGTTGCCATAGCTTGCCTCGAGTGTTTTCTAGATTCTTTTGTTTGTTGGATTTGTTGGGGGCCAGATGTTCTTATCAGGACTTCCACAAGATGTCAGTTCATTGAGCCACTAACGCAGCTGTGACTTTTGTAGAACTGATTCCTTAAGGTGTGGCAGCCTCGATCACGCTGGGATCCACGCCCGTGTCTTCCGCCGCTCCGACGAGTTGTCCCCAGGTCGTTTCATCCATGTCGAGACCTTCGGCAAGACGCTGGGCACGATTGCGGGCTTCGATTTCACCCGGGACGAGCACTTCGCCGCCCGCTTCCGAAGGGGCAGACGTTTTCACAAATTCGGTATAGCGTTCCACCTCCTGTGCGAAATATTCCTGCGTGCCCACTTTGGCAGGATCGATCAGGATCGAAAGCATTCCTTGTTCAAGTTTTGTTTTGCCGGGGCTACTGGCACCACCACCGGTGAGGGCTCCTGCGAGAAGTTCGATCATGAAACTCAGGGCGTATCCCTTGTGGCCGGCCAGGGGCAAGATGGCGCCGACAATTCCCCCCGATTCGCGATCGTAAAAATCTTGCGGATCGGTGGTGGGGTTGCCGTCACGATCGGTAATCAAACCGGCGGGGACATGGACACCTTTATTGCGGGCAACTTTGATTTTTCCCTCCGCAGTCCCGGCTGCGGCGATGTCGAACGACAGGGGCTGTTTGCCTTCACGTGGAACGCCAATTGAAATCGGATTGACCGAGAGGCGTTTTTCGCGCCCTCCTGCGGGTAAACAGTGCATGCCGAGTCCAGAAGTATTCACAAAATGGATGGCCACGAGTCCGGCTTCGGCTCCCATTTCAGACCAATGGCCGATGCGTCCCATGTGCCCGGTGTTCCGGATGGCCGTGATGGCGACCCCTTGCTGCTGGCACTTTTCGATACCAATGGTCAATGCTTGTTTGCCGATCCATTGCCCAAACCCCATCTGTCCATCGATCAAGGTGGTGGTATCCGTTTCGAAAACCTTTTCGATCGACTGATTCCCGAAGACTTTTTCGTCACGCATCCACTGAATGTAGATAGGAGTGCGAATCACCCCGTGCGAGTCGTGGCCGGCAAGATTTGCTTTGACGAGATGATCGGCAAGGACGTCAGACTCTTCCTGCCCGCAACCGGCTCCGACAAAGGTGGCAGAAATCATCTTTTCTAATGGCAGCGCTTGAATTTTCATGATCAGCTCTAACAGGACCAGGACTTATAAGTATCGATGCTCGCAGCCTAGTCGAGGGGCAAGGGGACGACAAGCGGGGCCTGGGCGTGGCAATTGTCTCGACGTTGCGACGAGATAATTGGCAGCATGGGTCTTAGAGAGCCCATGCGCAAGGCAGTGTTCCAAACGCACAGCAGTGTTCCAAATGACAGTTTGGTCGGGAATTTGTGCCAACGTTCCTGTGAACGATCCATCACGCTTTTGAGATGGCGGTTGTTTTGGGCGGTTCAATGAGTGGCAAGCCGATGACCAACAAGACAATTCCGACGACCAGCCAGGCATTAAATGTTTCTCCGAA
>JAKVBY010000052.1:3062-55555 GCA_022446825.1 Pirellulaceae bacterium | reverse complement strand
GGTGGTCGGCAGAGTGTGGTGGTCGGCAGAGTGTGGTGGATCTGGGGCGGCAATATAGCACGTCTTTGTTGGCTACGTCGCCTGGTGGACCCGCCCGGCCAGGAAGTTGTGGGAACCCCTCTGATTCCTTAAAATACTTGATGTTGATTGGAACGCGAGGCGGTTGCTGCGTGGTTTGTGGTTGGGGCATGAATCGAAGCGAATTAAACTAGTGACTGAAGAGTTCCCTGCGTTCGGAAAAGATTAAACACTCACGTATTACTGCGTTCACACCGGCTCATTGAAATTGCCCATGCTTAAATTGATCCCTTTGTCGGCACTACTATGTTTCCTTGTCTTCGTCTCCTTGGCTCGAGCCGAGGTACCGCAGCAACCACCGGCGGTTGTACCGAAGCAGAACCTGCCTTTGGGAAGTACGGATCATGCTGCTGGTGTGGTCGATGAATATTTCAAAGCTGTTTGGCAGCAAGCAGGATTAGAACCAGTCGCTGCGGTCAACGACGCACAATTTCTGCGTCGGGTGAGTCTGGCCTTGAACGGTAGGATTGCTACTGCGGAAGAAGTTCGACGGTTCTTGAATGATCCCGCTCCTCAGAAGCGAGTGGCCAAAGTGGATGAATTACTGACGCGTAGTCAGTACGCCGACTATTGGGCGTTTCGTTTGCGCGATTGGATTGTCAAGCTGCGCGAAGTGAAGGGCCAAGGTACGAACTTTACCACCTTGTACCAATATGCCCGCGAAGCCCTGGCGGAGAACCGTGGCTGGGATCGCGTTGCTTGGGATTTGCTGGCCACGCAAGGTAACATTGCCTTGGATGGCCGAGTCAATATGGGAATTTATTTTGATGGCGAGGCAAACGAGTTTGCCGATGCGGGAATGCGTCTTTTTTTGGGTAAGAATATTGCCTGTGCACAGTGCCATGATCATCCCTTTGAAGAACCTTGGTCACAGCAGTCCTATTGGGGTCTGGCCGCGTTTTTCGCGCGGACGGAAATGTGGGATATCAATGTCGTTGGAAAAGATAAATTCGATGAGCGATTTCCAGAAATCGGTCGGGCCGAAGCAAGTATCAGCAGTCTACCGGGTGGCGATGCAGCGATTGATGGTGGAGGGGGTGAGAACCGTGCTGTGGCCGACATTGAGAAAGGCGAAGTCCATATCCCGCACCCGACTGAAAAAGTCGTGGTCATGCCAGCTACACTGGGCGGTCGTGTAATTGAACAGGTGGATGAGCAAAAACTTACCCGCCGTGAGCAATTTGCCGAGTGGTTAACGAGTCGAGAAAATCGGGCCTTTTCCCGCGCGGCGGTTAATCGACTTTGGCTTGAATTAACGGGCCACGGTTTTGTACCGAAGTTCGATGGTTTTTCTCCCAATGCCCATGTGCGGCACGAAGCCTTGCTCGATCGACTGGCGGATCAATTCGCCGCACGGCATTACGACCTCAAGTGGCTGATGCGAACGATCGTGTTAAGCAAAGCCTTTCAAGTTCCGCTGGGCGAGGAGGGAGAAAGCGAAGACACTTGGCATACGCTACCCAGACGTTTGCTCAATAGTGATCAATGGTTTGATTCGGTGCTGCGGGCAACTGGGGAAGATCGCCGTATTTACCAGATCGGTACTGAGGTCGCCCAGTTAATCGACATCGAACAGAATGCGCGGGTTGACCGGCGGCGGAGACTATTGGAAATCGGCGAACAGAAATTGTTGGCGGGTCCTTTTCCTCATTTGGCCGAGCGGTTGCCGAATCGTAACGATCTCCCTGCGACTTTGGTGGTCAGTTGCGCCGAAGAGCAGAAAGTTATTCTTGAGTCTCGCCGCAAAGCGTACGCAGATGTGGGACGCTGGCTGGCGGGACAGCGTGAACCTGTGCGGCGAGAAATGAGCGCCACCAGTCAAGCTTTGTTGCGGATGAATGGGGCCTTTCAGGCGACCTGCCTTACACGAGGTTTTACGGCGGCCGAAATCGCCGCAGCCCCTACTGTCGGCGCGCGTTTAAACTTGGCATTCCAGACAATTCTGGGACGCTTACCGAACGAAGCAGAAATCGCAGCAATCAAGCCGACTATGGAAGAGCCGAGTCGCGAACGTGCCGAAGATTTATTATGGGCCTTAATGCAAACAACCGAATTTTTGACGTTTTGATAAGCTGCCCCACACAGGCAGGGCTTGGAGTCATTCATGAATCAACATTTCACACAGCATTCCTCTCACCGCTCGCCACTCACTTTGGCAAGCCGTCGCGGCGTCTTCAAAGCGTCGTTGGGGTCCGCATTGGCGACGTTACTCACGAGCCGATCTCGTGGGAATGAGGAGGCAAGTCTGGTACCTGCCGCGAATGACAAGTCTGTGATTTTGTTATGGCTGGAGGGTGGCCCATTTCAAACAGAGTCTTTTGACCCGAAGGTTTCGACCAAAGAGAATCTTGCCTATCGTTACAAGCCGACATCCACATCGGTTGCGGGGGTACAGTATTCCGAATGCCTCCCCGAATTGGCAAAACTTGCTCACCACCTTGCCGTGATTCGCTCGATGGTTGGTGAAGAAGGTGAACATAATCTCGCCCAGTATCACATGCAAACAGGGTGGCGCAATACGGGCCCACTCCAAGCACCGGCTCTGGGTTCGATTGTTGCGCACGAACTTGGGACGGTTCCCATGTTGCGAGCCAATCCCGACGGATTACCAACCTATGTCTCGATTAATCGTCAGGGATATCCGGCCGGCCACTTTGGAGCGTCGTTCAAGCCAACCATCGTCAGCAATCCCGAAAATCCCCCTGAAAATCTCAATCTTCCGGGTGGTATCACCAACGAAATTTTTGATCGCCGCTTGCAGTTGCTGGATGCGGTCGAGCAAGGACGGTCTCCGACTGCCTTGTCGCAATTTCTGGCTTCGGGACGCAGTGGCGCAACGGGATTTATGCGATCATCTCAGCGTGAAGCATTCGATTTAAAGAAAGAGAGCGACGCTGATCGTGATCGTTATGGCCGTTCGCGATTTGGGCAGGGTTGTCTACTAGCGCGACGTTTGGTCTCCGCGGGCGTGCGGTTTGTCCAAGTTGGCAGTGAAGGTTTTGATCAACACGCGGACCACTACCCGCGTCAAATCGATTTGTTCAAGCAGCTGGATCAAGGAATGTCCAATCTGATTATTGATTTGGAGCAACGCGGGTTACTGGAAAATACTTTGGTCATTGCGGCGGGTGAATTTGGACGGACGCCCAACTTTAATGGCAACAAGGGTCGCGACCATTGGTTCACCGGCTATAGCGTCGCCATGGCGGGGGGCGGATTTCAAGGTGGATCCGTTTATGGAGCGATGTCGGAGACTGGCGAGGAAGTGAAAGACAATCCGGTGTCAGTACCGGATTATTTTGCCACTTTGTTACATGCCGTGGGAATCAATCCAGAAAAAGAATACACCGATGATTTCGACCGCCCCATCAAACTCGTAGATGAGGGCCAAGCAATCCACGAATTGCTTAGTTAGTCAGTCACTGTGATCGGGGCAGCTGTTTTATGTGGTTCGGTTTCTTTTATGTGCTGCAGGGCGAGGCAACGAATGCGGATGGTTTGTCGTCCAAGAACAAACTGATGTTATGAATGCATCTGTTGCAAGACGCGGTCGTCGCCACGATCTTTGACGTTTGTCTGAGAGGGCGTATTTTTCCACCAAGCACGGAAAGCGTTGCGGGGAGATTTGCTGGCCTTGCTGCCTTCTTTGTCAACGCGATGCGGAGACGGTCTGCGTTTCTCGCTGCGCATGGATCCACAGCCCAGTTGAGGCACCTGCATGATACATAAAGATCATTGCCATCCATTATCAAGGCCACATTGCATTAAGGCCACACAGGGTTGGCGTTTTGCGCGCTAGCTGAAGATGCCATCGATGACGTGGCCATGGACGTCCGTCAAGCGGAAGTCACGACCTTGGAACCGATAGGTCAGTTGTTCATGATCGAGCCCCAGTAGATGTAAGATCGTGGCCTGTACATCTTGAACTTGTACCTCGTTTTCGACTGCGTGAAAACCGAGTTCATCGGTGGCCCCGACATTGGCACCTGCCTTGGCTCCTCCGCCAGCAAACCACATCGTAAATGAATGCACATGATGATCACGACCGATGGCCGCATTCATTTGCGGTTGGGCGACCGGTGTGCGCCCAAACTCACCTCCCCAAACGACCAAGGTATCTTCCAGCAAACCACGTTGCTTGAGGTCTTTTAGCAACGCGGCAACGGGCTGATCCATTTGTTGGCAGAGTGGCGGCAGATCTCGAAAGATACTGCCATGATGATCCCAATCCCCCATGCTGAGTTGAACGAAACGCACGCCCCGTTCAACCATCCGCCGTGCCAATAAGCAATCCCTCGCAAAACTTGCCTTGCCAGGTTCGACGCCATAGGAATCCAGCGTGGTTTGTGTTTCATCCTCTAAATCGATCAAATCTGGTGCGCTCGATTGCATTTTGAAGGCGAGTTCGTAAGCTGCCATGCGTGCGCTAATTTCGGGGTCCTGGCTTCGTTTAAAACGTGCCGCATTCAAGGTATTGATGGCTTGGATAATTTGCTGTTCGTCGGCTGCGTTGATTCCGGCTGGACGCTGGAGATTCAAAATGGGGGTGCCCTGATTGCGGAGCGCCACACCATGATAGGAAGAGGACAAAAATCCGTTGGAGATCAAGCCATCGTGCGCTTGCGGGACCGCCCCGTGTACCAGCGACACAAAACCGGGAAGATCCTCCGATTCACTTCCCAAACCATAGGTTACCCAAGAGCCCAGACTGGGTCGGCCGGCTGTTTTTAAGCCTGTCAGCAGGAAAAGCTGAGCCAGGGGATGGACGGTCTCGTAAGTTCGGATCGTCCGAACGAAAGCCAACTCATCGACCACATCCTGCATAAACGGCAGACGGTCGGAAAGGAAAGTACCCGTTTCGCCGTACTGTTTGAACTTGTAAGGGCTGCCGAGGATTTTCGGTTGTTTTTCACGAATCTGTTCGAACCTGGCCCCTTCAATATAGGACATCGGAATCGGATGGTCATGGTATTTGTTTAATGCAGGCTTGTAGTCAAACAGGTCCAGTTGGCTTGGGCCACCCATCATGAAGAGATAGATGACATGTTTTGCCCGGGCAGCAAAATGGGCCAGTTTGGGAGCCATCGGGTTGATGCTGGCCTCCGTTGCCTGGGCGTCATGACCGACTTGACTTGCCAATGCAATGGAACCGAGTCCAATTCCACATTCTTCCAGGAACTGGCGACGCGAAACGGATGGGGAACAGGAGTTCGGTGAATCAGGAGTCATGCGCGTGTGTGTTACTCTCGGGTAATGAATTCGTCGAGGTTTAGCAAGGTTCTGGCAATCGTGATCCAGGTTGCCAGCTCGCTGCAATTTTCGGCGCTGGCATCCTCATCACCGGTAAGCATTTGCGCACGCGAAATGTCGTGGCGCATGCTCTGATAAATGTTGTCGTAAAGGGTGGCAAGCGTTTGCTGTTCCAGTGGTGAAGGGGGGCGTCCGACGGCAGTCAGCATGGCAAAGTGGATGCGACGTTCTATTGTGGGGCCCGCTTCTGCCACAATGCGTTGGGCAAAGGCGCGGGAAAATTGTTGAAACCAGGAATGATTTAACAACGCCAAGGCTTGCATCGGTGTATTGGATCGTTTGCGGCGTGTGCAGGGTTCAGCCGCAGTTGGCACGTCAAAGAGCTTCATATAAGGATGCGGCGTCAGTCGCCAGAAGTGCATGTAAATGCCGCGTCGCAAGGAAGACGCACCGGTTTCGTTCAGCCAGGGACTTTTGTCTGCTCGGCCGTCCATGACATCTTGTGTTTGATAAGGAAATACCGTCAGTCCTCCGATCCGTCGGTTGAGGGTTCCACTTACGGCGAGTGCTTGATCACGGATAACTTCCGCTTCTAAGCGTAAACGTCTTTGTCTCGCCAGCAATCGATTTCGCGGATCTACGGCCACGAGATCTTCACGCAGATGGGAAGATTGGCGATAGGTGGCCGAGGAAACAATCCGGCGATGCAGGCGTTTGATTTGCCAACCTTCTCCACGTAATTGCGCGGCCAGGAAATTCAGTAGCAGCGGGTGAGTGGGAGGTGGGGATTGCACTCCAAAGTCATTTTCTGTTTCTACCAAGCCTAAGCCAAAATATTGCTGCCAAATGCGATTTACAGTGACTCGCGCGGTAAGCGGGTGTGTTGGAGAGACCAGCCATTGGGCAAAGTTGAGTCGGTTCGGTTGCCCTTCTGTGGGAAAGGCCGGTAGAGCGCGCGGAAAGGCAGGTTGTACTTCAGGGCCAGGATTGGAAATCACGCCCCGTACGAAGACGTTGGTGGTTCGAGGTGTTTCACGTTCTTCGAGCACTAAAGCCGTAGCAATTTTTTCCCGATGGGCGGCGACTGCATTCAAGTTTTGTTTGAGAAGAAAGAATTGTTTGTTATTGCGACCCACCTTATCGAGTAGCTTCATTTGCTGTTCCGGGGAACGTTCTTGCAGGGGTAATTCGATTGTCTGGCGGATTTCTTCGGGAAGCTGAGCCAAGTCCTCGTCCGTCAAAGCGGCCAGCCATTGTTCGTATTCACTTTCAAATTGGCGATGATATGCCTGGTACTGAGCTTGTAGTTGAAGAAACTTTGCTTCAAAGCGATTGCGGTCAACTTCGTATTCGGAAATGTCCACTTCGATTTGTGGATCCACAGAGTTGTTGAAGAAGGCAAAGACCTGATAAAACTCACGCTGTGAAATGGGGTCGAATTTATGTGAATGGCATTGGGCGCATCCGATCGTTAAGGCCATGAAGACCGTTCCAGTGACATTGACGCGATCAATTACGCCTTGCAAGCGTGAAGGTTCGTGTGCACTGTTGCCACGATTGTGACGATAGAATCCGGTGGCAATTTTTTGGCTAAGAGTCGCGTTGGGCAACATGTCGCCGGCAACTTGTTCGATGACAAAATGGTCGAATCCGAGATCTTGGTTCAGTGCTGCGATAACCCAATCGCGATATCTCCAGACACTGCGGAAATGATCTGTTTCAAAACCTTCACTGTCGGCATAGCAAGCTCCGTCCAGCCAGTGCCGTGCCCAGCGTTCACCAAAATGAGGTGAGGCAAAGAGGCGATCAAGTGCGCGCTCGTAGGCGTCGGGAGATGTGTCCTGCAGATACCTCTCGATGTCGTTGGGGGAGGGCGGGGTGCCCAGCAAGTCGAGCGTGGCACGACGCAAAAGCGTGACGCGGTCAGCGGATGGCGAGGGGGCGATATTTTCAGCGGAGAGTCGAGCAAGGACGAAATGATCGATCTCGTTGTGGGAATGAGTAGCAGAGGCATCCGGTAGGTCAGGCCGAGAAAATTCTTGGAACGCCCAATGTTGCTGCCGCAAATCAGGAAGTTCAATTTGGGCAATGGTGCTGGGCCAAGGAGCTCCTGCATTAATCCAGTTGCGGAGCGTTTCCACTTCGGCTGGAGAAAGGGGATCTCCTTCATCTGGCGGTGGCATCAGCGGTGGCTCTGTGCTATCACCGACGACCAATTCGATCAAAGGGCTTTCTGTGGCGGAATTGGCCACGATGACGGGTCCACTAAAACCCCCTTTGAGGAGGCCCTGCTGCGTGTCCAGACGGAGCCCCCCTTTTTCGTCGGGGCCATGGCAACGCAGGCAATGATTTGTGAGGAGGGGTTGAACCTGGGTAGTGAAATCGACTTCATCCGCCACGGCAGCTGCCGTAGAGTAGGCCAAGGCGAGGAGTAGCTGGCAGGATGATAAGCGAAGTATGGTCCGGATAATTTTTGAGTTGTTGTTCATTACCGACGCTGTCACGTAAAGCTCAACCAACATGACTCGGGAGAATCGACTGTCGATCAGAACCAAGGATCCCTGAATGAAAAAAGCACCTCTGTCCATTTTAAGCCAATTCACTGGGGATGCGAATAGGCGTTCTTAGCAGGAAACGGCGGCGCAGAGGATGATGCGGTGAAAACTCTCAAATCTGTAGGACGCAGCGCCCTAAGACGTTCCCCTCGCGCAACTTGGCAAGGGCTTCGTTCACCTCGGCGATCGGATATGTATCGGTGACAATCGATTGTGTGCTTCCGTTGGCGGCAAGTTGTGCGGCTTGCAGTAGATCACGTTTGCGCCCGCAACGGGTACCGATTAGTTCAAGCTCATTCTGAGCCAATTGCTTGCCGCTTAGATGATATTCGTCGGGTGTGTAGCCGACGATCACGATGCGGCCTCCATTGGCAAGCGAGTTGATACCAGCAGAGATGGTTGCTTCCCGCCCTACAATGTCGATGACACAATCGACACCCGACCCGTTGGTGAGCTCGCGTGCCATTTCCGTGACATTTTGTTCACTTCCATTAATGACTTCGTCGGCACCGAGTGTTTTTGCGCGCGCACACTTCTCGGCGGACTGGTCGACGGCAATCACACGAGTTCCTGCCAGCTTGGCATATTGCACCGCAAACGAGCCGACACCACCGACTCCAAAGATGAGCGATGTTTCCCCCAGGCACGCGCGCGAACGGTCGACCGCATGAAAGGCTGTAATTCCCGCATCGCAGAGAACTGCAGCGTCGTTGAAGTTCAGGGAAGCGGGTACCGGGAGCACTTGGCGAGCGGGGACATTCAAGTACTCCGCATAGCCTCCCGCTTTGCCTTTGACTCCCAGGACGCCGGTCATGTGGGGACAAAGTTGTTCTCGATTGCTGCGACAGACGGTGCATTTTCCGCAGACAAAAAAGTTGTAGGTCACTACACGGTCACCTACTTGGAAGTCGGTTACTGCGCTGCCCACCGCATGCACGACGCCAGCCGGTTCATGCCCCATAATGAATGGAAGTTCTGGGTGATATCCAAATCCGTCTAGCAATTTGAGGTCGGTGCCGTCGATTCCACAAGCATGGACCTTGATCAACACGTCGTCCGGACCAGGAACGGGAGTTTCTACGTCTTCGATTGTCAATGGTTTGCCAAACTCGCGTAATACAGCAGCTTTCATAATGCGGCTCCTAGCAGGGAGACGGAAAAGAGGTGGATATGGAAGGTCTTGAACACTGTGGAGTGTCGCAAATGACAGCCATGGCCTCCAGGGATTAATCACGATTTTGGAGGTGGAGACACCTGAGAGGACCAAGTTGTCTTCGCTGAACTAACTCCAATGTTTTTTTACGAGGGCATCTAAAAATGCTTTACTGGAGGACAACACGGCGTCTTGATCTTTTGAAAAATTCCAAGCAAAGGCTTCATATTCCATGGCAATGTAACCCTCGAACCCCTCTGCCGACAATGCACCCAGCAACGCATCAAAATCAATTTCTCCTTGTCCGAGCGGCGGAAAGACAATGTTCTCCGGATTTCCGGTAGCATCCTTGGCGTGCATGTGTACGATTTTTTTTCCCAAGGCCTGCACGACTTCGTTGACCTTGTCGCCGCGAATATGATAGTGGGCAGGATCAAAAAGGGCTCCGATCGATTCACAACCGTCCGTAGCCAGCAGACGCTGCATGGTTTCCAGATTGTAGACCAAGCAGCCCGGTGGACTTCCCGCTTCAATCGCTAACTTCATGCCGTGCTGGTCCGCCAACGGCAATAACTCGCGCAGTATTTCGATCGACCACTCCCAAAACCATTGTTCGTAACCGTAGGCATCTTTGCCGCCTGCCACGGTCACGACAACCTCCGCACCAAGTTCAGCGCCCAGGATGATCGATTTGGCAACAAACTCTTTATTCGCTTGGCGAGTCTCCGGGTCGCGCGCACAGAGATTGGTATGCGCGTTCATCGCGGCAATCGCGACTCCGGCAGATTCTGCAGCTTGCCGTACCTGTTTCCGTTTGGCCGCGCTGTCGTCCGGATGCATGTGCGGCGTGGGGATGGGGTGAAATGGCGGCGCAAGTTCGAGACAGATATCAATGGCGTCGTAGCCGTGCTCGGCAAGTTTGTCGATGGCTTGTTCGACAGGCTTGTCCGCGAGGAAATTTGAGTTGCAACTAATTCCTTTCATCGAAAACTCCTTATTGGCTCGGTTTTACAGGCGGACGAATTTCTGTAATACAGGTTGATCGGCAGGAGCACATTTTTCCGGTGGCGGCGGTGTCTTCGCACCATACATTCCCGGCCGTACTTCACCGACATACAAATCGCCTGTGGAATCGATGACAATGCCGTGGGCGGCAAAAAATTCTCCGTGGGTGCCGTAATTTCCAGCTCCCCAACGCGACAACAGCTTGCCTTGTGAATCGAAAATGCTCACGCGCGCCGGCACTTGTTCGCAGTCGGGATATTCATTGCCGACATACATCCCGATCTGGAAGCCAAGCTCCGAGACGTAGACATTGTCATCCGCATCAAAAACGACCTGGCACGGGCGGGCAACGTCGGTCCAGGCGGCAATAAACGTTCCATCCGGTTCGAACAACTGAACTCGCGTATTCTCACGGTCGGCGACGAACACGGTACCTTGGCTGTTGACCGCGACATCGTGAGGCACTGCAAAACCACTGGGACCGTTTCCCATTTCGCCCCAGGACAAGATCCATTCACCCGCCGGGCTGAATTTATGAATCCGCGCATTGCAGTAACCGTCAGACACGTAAATATCTCCTTCTGGAGACATCGCGACATTGGTCGGCGCGTTGAAGGGGCCGGCAGTCTGTTTCATCGTCCGATAATCAAAATTGTCGACACCTGTCAGAGAGCCTTGACCAGGGGTCCCCAGGCACATTAATTCCTCACCGTCCGTAGTGAAGCGATAGACGGCATGTCCGTAGTCGTCGGTGCAAAATATGGTGTCGTCTGGTGCCACGAACAAGCCGTGCGGTCGTACGAACTTGCCGGCCCCCCAGGTTTTGAGAAAGGAGCCGTCGGCAGCAAAGACCATCAGAGGACTTTCATCGCGTGTGAAAAGATAGACGCGTTTTTGAGAGTCGACGTCGGCACCGACTACCTCTCGTGGCGCCTTTCCATCGGGCCACTGGGCCCAGTGAGGCTGGGCCTCAAATTGAAAATCGCCTTGGCCCACGATGAGCGGAGGGTGGGAAGAGGACATGTTGAGAGCTTTCTTTGTTGATGAGGGAGTTTGCAGGCAGATGCGATTTTGCAGATACCAAAAAGTTAACTTGCCAATGCCTGGATCTTTTCCCAGACGGTTTCCGCAATCATGATACCGTCTTCTTCGCGGTGACATTTTTGTTGATGCTCGAATTGACCGGGTACCATCACACGCTCGATCGGTGGTACCGGTTTGCACGAATTGACAAAGTCGGTCATCGTCGCAATTTCCTCTTGTAGCCAGCGAGAGTCACCAAACTGAGATGGATTGATTGCCATGACAAATAAACCACCACCGACAGTGACTTTGTCTTCTTCTGGTTTGATGCATCCGACTCCGGTGAGAGCTCCGGCCATGATATCTACCATGACGGCGAGGCCAAATCCTTTGTGTCCTGCGCTACCACCAAGCGACATAATAGCACCCGGTGGATTTGCATAGAGCGTGTCGGGGTTCGTACTGGGCTGACCGCTATGATCAATCAACCAAGCGGCGGGAACCGCTTCCCCGTGCTGTTGGTAGTGCCGGATTTTCCCTTCCGGAACGATACTTGTCCCCATGTCCAGCACAATGGGAAATTCCTTGCCGGAGGGCGCGCCGAAGGCCAAAGGATTCGTGCCGATGCGACGTTCGCAACCTCCAAATGGAGCAACCCACTTGCCCGCACCTCCCCCAGAGCCCATGACGATGCCGATCATATTCTGCTCAGCAGCCTGGGTGACATAGGCCCCCAACCGTCCCGTATGCCCAGTTCCACGCAGTGCAATCGCGGCGAGCGAATGGTCGCGCGCCTTTTGGATGGCCAATTGCATCGCATCATGGCAGGCAACCTGCCCGAAGACCTGCTGCACATCGATGACGCTTCCGATCGACCAATCGCGCACGATGTTCCATGTCTGTCCCGGGACAATTTCGCCCCGTTTTATTTCATCGAGATATTGGAGGAGACGCATCACGCCGTGCGAATCGTGGCCTACCAGGCTCGACTCCACCAAATGCTCGCTCACGATGTTGGCTTCACGTTCCGTACACCCAGCTGCCAGAAGCAGCCGTTGGGATTGTGCTTTGAGTTCGGCGGCATGAATGACAGGCATGGGCAGTGAGCTACAGTGTTCTGGAGGCCGGGGACAATTGAATGGCGGAACAGGCGGTTGTCAAAAATATCCCCGTACGGTTCACCGTGCCGGTAAACGTAGCGGATAATCTTGTGATTTGATCAGCAGCCTCCCAGCCAATTTGAAGGATCCAAACGCGAAAAATCACTGTGCCCAACTAGCACGGTGACAATCCCAGGTGAGGGAGTTGTTACACATTCCAGTTTTTCTTTTTGTTAAACGTCTTCTTTGCGCGCAGCAACATTTCCTGCTTTGAGCAAAGAAAGCTGGGCGATCACTCCTGAATCGCTAATGAGACCGCCTTGGTTTCCAGATAAACATCCATCCCTTCAATGGAATTTTCACGACCGATCCCGGATTCCTTTAAACCACCGAATGGTGATTGCGGTGCTGCCGGTACCGTATCGTTAATTCCAATCGTGCCAAATTCGAGGCCTTCAGCCATCTTAAAAGCGGCAGAGAGGTCGTTCGTTAAAACATAGGCAGCAAGGCCAAATTCGGTGTCGTTCGCTTTGGCAATCACTTCGTCGATATCGCTGTAATCCATAATTGGCATGACAGGTGCGAATGGTTCTTCCGTCATGATCGACATGTCGGAGGAAACACTGGTCAGGACCGTCGGTTCGTAGTAGTAACCGCGTTCAAATTGATTGCTACGTCCACCTCCGGTCAGGCACTGAGCACCCTTGCTGGTGGCGTCCTGAACGATGGCATCCGTTTTATCTAAAGCGCGATTTTCAAACATGGGACCGATATTAACGTCGGGATCCAGGCCGTTTCCTAAAACGAGTTTCTTTGTTTCTTCAACGCAGGCTTCCAGATAGTCTTTTTCGATGTCTTTGTGGGCATAGAACCGCGTCGGACAGATGCAGACTTGGCCATTGTTGCGAAACTTCCCAATGACCGATGCCTTGGCAACACTTTCGACATCAACATCGGGAAAAATGATGACGGGAGCGTGACCCCCTAATTCCAGGCTGAGCCGTTTCATTTGTTGGGCGCTGTTACGAACTAATTCTTTACCGACTTCGGTCGATCCAGTGAAGGAGATTTTGCGGCAAATCCGATTTTCCATAAATTCGGTCATTAATTCTGCGGGTGGCCCCATAAGGAGATTGATCGACCCTGCGGGCAGTTCGACCTGCTCCATTAATTCAAACAGCCGGAGCAGCGAGAGGGGCGTTTGGCTGGAGGGGCGCGAGACGGTGGTGCAGCCAACGGCGAGCGCAGGGGCTAGTTTTCTGGCTTGTAAAATAAGTGGAAAGTTCCACGGGGAGACCGCAGCGCAGACACCTACCGGATGGCGTACCGTAAATAACCGTTTGTTGTTGGCGCTGGCGGGGATGGTCCGTCCATAAGCCCGCTTGGCTTCTTCGGCAAACCATTCGAAGGTCGCTGCGGAAGCCATGGTTTCGCCCTTGGCTTCGGCAAGTGGCTTGCCTTGTTCCATGGTGAGGGCGGTGGCTAGATAATCGACGTTTTCCCGCATCAAGTCTGCAATTTTTTTGAGTTTTGCGGCCCGTTCGTAAACATTGGTCTTTTGCCAAACGGGGAGGGCTCGTTGAGCAGCTTCCAAAGCATGACGGGCGTCTGACCCGGTACCGTAAGCAACCGTGGCAATGGGCTCCTCGGTTGCTGGATTGATGACTTCCAGAGTTGCCCCGTTTTGGCCATCGACCCAAACGCCGTCGATGTAAAGTTGGGTACGCGCCATTTCTAGAGATTCGGCTTGTGTAGAAATCATGTGGGTTCTCCGTTCTATCTTATTTGAATCTTTCAACTCGCGTGTTCTGGAAATGCGAGATCACTGGTCGTAAGATGTTCAGTCAGGTTGGTGGCATGCAGCAAGGCGTCAGCAACGTCTCACCAAACCTCGCGGATCTGAGACTGTAGTAACCTACACTGAATCATTTCTGGGTTCCATTGGTGATTGAACCTCTGGCCACCTTTACAAGCCAGTGGTGTTTTTCGAACACTAGAAAATCTAAAGAAGGAAGGAAGTATGAATCCGGAGTGGATTACGCAAGGACGGATCGAGCGCGCCCAGGCCATTGCGCAGCACGGCACAATTCGAGCTGCCGTCGAAGCGGGTACCGTGGGGCAATTTGCTGACATCACCATGAACGAGGCGCTGCTATTGGGGCTGCATTCCCAGGGAGTGCGAAAATATGTCGGCATTTTTGGCCACGGTTCAACCGACTTGGGCGAGATTTTGCGGATCTACGAAGCTGCAGGGATCCAAACGTTTGCTGTACACCACGAAGTCTTGGCCGCTCACGCGGCTACAACTTTGTACTGGCAGTATGGCGAAACGGCAGCCGTTTTCACGTCCATTGGCCCAGGGGCGTTACATGCGTTAGCGGGTTCCTTAACGGGGCTTTCCAACGGCGCAGGAGTCTACTACTTGCTGGGTGATGAAACGACCTACGACGAAGGTCCGAACATGCAGCAGATTCCTCGTCGAGAACAAGGATTATTTTTGCAACTGACAAGTACGCTCGGGCCAAGTTATACACTGCACACCCCGCAAGCAATCAATACGGCCTTGCGGAATGGCATGAATGCAACGAAGGGCAAAGTGTGGCCATCTCCATTTTACATGCTGCTGCCGATGAATACGCAACCGGAGATCATTCAGGATTGCAATCTGCTCGGATTTCCGGAGCCCATGTCGAGCGCTCCCCAGGTGTGTGGATCGGAAGGTACCTTTGCTGAAATTATCGAGGCAGTGCAACAATACGATAAAATCACCATCAAAATTGGTGGTGGTGCTCAGGGTATCAGGGATGAACTTGTACAACTCGCCGATCTTGTGGATGCGGCGGTTGTTTCCGGTCCCCAGGTTCCCGGCGTCTTCCCTCCAAGTAATTTGCGACATATGGCAGTTGGTGGTTCGAAGGGATCGATCTGTGGTAATTTTGCGATGGCTGAGGCCGAACTAGTGTTCGTCATTGGGGCGCGAGCTGTCTGCCAGTGGGATTCTTCAGGAGTAGCTTGGAAGAAGGTTCAGCAGTTCATTAACTTCAATACCAATCCGGCAGATGCTTTGCATTACAATCGGACGATCCCCGTTATTGGAGATGCCAAGGCAAACCTGCAATTGTTAATCCAAAAACTTCGTGCCGCAGGTGTGGGAAAATCCACTGGGAAACCCTCTGTGTGGTTGACTCAGTGCGTGGAAAAACGCGCTGAGTGGACAGCGTTTTGTGAGCAGCGGTTTATCGAAAAAACGCGACTTTACGATGAGGTTTTTGATCGCGAGGTTCTCACGCAACCAGCGGCAATTAAAACCGCTTGCGATTTTGCCAAGAAAGTGGGTGCCGTCAAGTTTTTCGACGCTGGTGACGTGCAGGCAAATGGATTCCAGATTGTCGAAGATGAGGAGCCAGGCTTCACTTTTACCGACGTGGGTGCTTCCTACATGGGATTTGCGGCCTCGTCTTTGTTAGCTGCAGCTATGGCAGATGAGCCTCAATATGGTATGGCGATTTGTGGTGAGGGAAGTTTTCTCATGAATCCACAGATTTTGATTGATGCCACGGAGCATCAGGCACGCGGCATGATTGTCATTCTGGACAATCGACGCATGGCGGCGATTACTGGTCTGCAATGGGCACAATATGGTCACGATTATGCGACGAATGATTCGGTACCCGTCGATTATGTGGCGTTATGTAACGCCGTTCGTGGGGTGCACGCGATTTCGGGTGGTACTAGCTGCGAAGAACTTACCGCTGCTTTTGAAGAAGCTTACCGCCACGAAGGTCTTTCAGTCGTCCATGTCCCTGTGTATTGTGGCAAGGATGAAATGGGGGGGTTGGGTGCCTATGGACAATGGAATGTGGGCAATTGGTGTGAAGACGTCCAAAAAGAACATCAACGGTTGGGAGTTTAACTTATTAAGTGAAGCGATAAATCGAACACCATTGAATTCATAGCTTTATCATACGTTGAGGTGACATCATGCGCGACTCTTTTGCAAAAGGGCATTTCTCTCGTCGTAAGTTTTTTCAGTCGGGCGCCAGCGCCGCAGTTGCTTTTCACATCGTACCGCGGCATGTATTGGGTGGTGAAGGAAACACACCTCCGAGTGAACAAGTTCGCATCGCCGGCATTGGCTCGGGTGGGCAAGGTGGCGGAGACATCAATGAAGTTCACCGTGTGGGCGGACGTATCGTGGCGTTGTGTGATGTTGATGAAAAACAAGCAGCCGGGACCTTTAATCGCTTTGCGGACGTACCCAAATACAAGGATTTCAGGAAGCTCCTGGACAAAGAAGAAAAGAACATTGATGCCGTAGTGGTTGGCACACCCGATCATACGCATGCTGTCGCCACAGTAGATGCCATCAAACGTGGCAAACACGTCTATTGTGAAAAACCACTCACACGGACAATTTATGAGGCGCGGGCCGTTGCGCAAGCTGCCGATAAGCATGGTGTGGCAACGCAGATGGGAAATCAGGGCCATGCTACTGAGGGAGCCAGATTAACGAATGAATGGATCCAAGCTGGGATCATTGGAGACGTCGAGCAGGTGCATGTGTGGACAGACCGCGCAGGGGATTCCTGGCCACAAGGTACCGGACGTCCTGTGGCACAGCCCGCCATTCCCCAAACCCTTGCTTGGGACCTCTGGTTAGGGCCAGCCCCGGCACGATCCTATCATCCCATTTACGTGCCTGTGAAATGGCGCGGGTTCTGTGATTTTGGGACAGGTGCGTTAGGTGACATGGGATGCCATATCATTGATCATCCGGTGTGGGCTTTGAACCTTGGCTATCCAACTGCTGTTGAAGCACGCACGACCATCTCCGGCGCAACCATTGATGGCAAGCCAAACCTGGAAACGTATCCCATTGCAGCGATCATTTACTTTGAATTTCCAGCACGTGGTGATCTTCCGCCCGTCAAAATGACCTGGTACGACGGTGGCTTGCTGCCAGCCAAGCCAGCGGGCATGCCAGCGGATCAAAACTTGCCGAGTAATGGGGTCTTGTACGTTGGCAGTCGAGGTCAGATGTGGCACGGTTCGCATGGTGGCATGCCCCAACTTCTCCCCGGCGAATTGCATGAGGCAGCCCAAGGTGTGCCAAAAACCATGGCACGTTCGATTGGTCACCATGCGGAATGGCTGGCTGCGTGTAAGGGTGACAAGCCGGCAGTCAGTAATTTTGCCTATGCAGGCCCGATGACAGAGACCGTTTTGCTCGGCAACTTGGCCATGCGAGCTCCGGGGCAACGTCTCGAATGGGACGGGGAAAATATGAAAGTTACCAACATGCCGGAATTAAATTCTCTGGTGCACCGAGAGTACCGCCAAGGCTGGACGCTTTGATACCTGAGGCAGAGAAACATCGCGAGCAATGTTTCTGAAGGGCTGCAGCGAAAAAGTAGGCCAGGGAATTGCTGTCTTGGTTTGCCCGCCGACGTTCAACAGGCATGCGTCAAGCGACGGTAGGCTTTTGGGCACCATTTCTGGACAACGCCGTTTCTGGACAACACCGCGCTGGCGACGCAATTTGCAAGGATGGCGCTTGCAGCGATCCCTGGGGAGCGATGGCTTGGCGGTGGGCCGACTCAGTGAAGGTCTATGAAAAAGTAGATGCACTAGCAGCGCGTCGCCACCACAAGTCCACACGGACTCAGAAATCGGCTGCTTCGTGCTGCTGAGAACACTACTTAGGAGATCGTCCGTAAACCAATGGTCTCGCGTGCTTCTTCGATGGTGGCAATCGGTCGACCGACCAGCTTGGCCATTTGTACAACGCGATCGACGAGATCGGCGTTACATGTAGCGTAGGATCCATCCGGGTGGCGTCCACAGTCTTCGTAACCAACGCGTATATGCCCGTTTTGGAGCACGCCGCGATTGATTTGTGCCCAATATGTTTTCGGATCGCGTGACATACATGACATTGACCAATTGATGTTTTCTGGTTGATGGTAGATTTGATTGAAAAGGGCTAGATCGGTCATGGGCTGACAACTCTGTCCTGGCCAACCAAAGAAAAAGGTGCACCAGAGTGGATCTTCGAGCAAGCCGGGCTCTTCTTCCATTTGGTCGTCATCGGTCCAGTAGATACCATCACGAATGATCCGCACGGCATCAAAAGCGCCACTATCAAAGCATTCTAGCTCGGGCTTTACCCCGTGTTCCTTGGCCCACTGAAAATATTGCCGTAGCTCGTTAATGGGATGTACCGAATAGCAACAAACGGGTTTTACTTTTGTTGGATAGGGATCGAAGTATTCGTCGTGTGAGTTTAGATTAAGCGAACTCATGTCCGGCTTAATGACTTCCCAAAGCTGCAACTTTTGCTCGGGTCGCATACTTGCGAGACCTTGCTGAATGCCCATTTTGGGGAACTTGGCGCGAATTTGTTCAATGATTGCAGCCGTCCCGTCGATGTCGGGGATTTGTAGCTGACGACCATCGGGTTGTACTACGGGATCACGAGAGTAGATCCCATGAACGTGGTCCATGACGGCGCCAGCCGTATTGGCGTCATTGTATTCTTTCGCAATCGCATCGACTGTCTTGAGTTCTTCACCACGTGGGTTCAATGGATCTTGAAGGGCCGGATCGCAGGTAACTGTGATGATTAAGGGCGTCCAAGTCATGTATGATTCCTCATTATGAATACAGTCCAACAGCAGGTGCGACGTTGAAGGCCAAGCCTGTCAAACAAACTGCGAATTGTCAAGGAAGCTAGAAGAGTTTTCACCCGCCGGTGGTCCATATCCGCTGGCAAGAAGGATTTTTTTACAGGGAGATGAACGTAGAGTTCAACTCGAGCACCAATCGTTCCAGCTGCATACGGAGAGTTGTCAGGAATGGAGGGGAATTGCCGCTTGTCGATCTTTGCGGGTTGTCCGAACCCAGTGTTGTTTTGTAGCTGTTTTGTTTCATGACCGACGGAGAATTTCTCTTAATTGTATGGCCAGCAACAAAACCAAATCGCTCTGGCGTGACGCCTGATCTCCAAAATCAACGAACAGGCCGTCGATCTGCTGAGAACTCCGTGTCGTGGGAAATGCTTTGAGATTCTTCATGCGTTTGGCCAGATTGGGCTATTTCGTTCTCAATGCCTGTTTTATCGCCAAGTTTCCGGGTTACACGCGGTTTGACGCGTGCGGATGGGCAATTTTTACTATTTGTGGCCCAAAGGCTGCTCTCGTTCCATTACAATCCACGACCGTTGACGATAGGAAACGCACGCTAAATTAGCGGCATGTTTTTTGAGGACTCGCGGTTACTAGGTTATGAATTCGACCGAAGGCGGACTTGTTGGCATCGACTTTTGCGTGATCGGTATTTATCTGCTGGTCACGCTATCGATGGGTTTCTCGATCGCTCGCCGGCAACGATCCACTGATGACTTTTTTGTCGCCGGACGAAATCTTCCGGCCTGGGCAGTTGGCATTAGTATTCTTGCCTCACTGCTTTCAACGATCACCTACCTCGGCTTGCCGGGAGAAATGTTTCGTACCGGCGTCGGATTTCTCACACGTCAGCTTGGGGTGCCGATTGTTTTAATTGTTGTCTGGTTTGTCTGGGTACCGTTCTTCATGCGGTTGAATTTAACCAGCGCCTACGAATATCTGGAAAAGCGATTCAATTATCCGGTACGTGTTTTGGCGGCCATGCTCTGCCTTGCTCTTTTGTTGGGTTGGATGGCGGTTGTCGTTCTCACTGCATCACGGGCGATGGCAGAAATCGCGGATCTTAATTTGCCTTGGTTTTTTGGCGTGAATACCTCGGAGCATCGCGATGCAGATTTACACGCCATTATTTTGGCCATTGGCATGTTTTCCGTGATGTATACGACGTTGGGTGGAATTCGCGCCGTGGTCTGGACAGATGTGATGCAGTTTTTCATTCTTATCGGCGGAGCTCTATTTACCATCGGTTATGTCGCCGTTAACACCGATAGTAGCCTACAGGATTGGATCACAGCCCAACGCAGTTATGCACATCGCGAATCCGTGGAGTGGTTTAGTTGGGACATTGGAAATCGTTCCACCATATTTGCTATTTCGATCGGCATGTGCTTTTGGTTTATTTGTACGCATGGTGCCAATCAAGTTGCGCTGCAACGTTACTTTACTGTGAATAGCATATGGGCGGCAAGAAAAAGTTACCTGGTCAGTGCACTGGCAAGTTTTAGCCTCAGCGTTATTTTGGCAGGCGTCGGGTTGGCCTTGCTTTATTTTATTCAAGAGCATGATTTGCCCGCCGCAGTAGGTGTTGAATCGCTCGAAAAAGAGATCCGCTATGAAGCACAAGACAGGGTCTTTCCACAGTTCATTCGCTACTATTTGCCAGCAGGGATGCGAGGTTTGGTAGTGGCTGCCTTGTTTGCAGCCGCCATGTCGACCATTGACTCAGGTGCCAATTCGGTTTCAACCATCGTGACGGTCGATTTTTTTCGTCGTTTGAAAGCCGGTGCTTCTTCGCCCCGCGACGAGTTGCGTTTGGCAAGGCGATTAACCGCGACGATGGGTCTTGTCATCGTGGCCCTTACCTTATTGCTCTATCATGCCTCCAAAGGGACCGACATTACGACGCTTACCCAAAAAGGATTTAATTGTTTTTTGGGACCGTTGGGTGCACTTTTTGTGCTGGGAATGTTTTCCAAGCGAATGACGCCAATGTCTGTTTTTCCAGCTGTCTGCGTCGGCGAATTGTTTGGCATCTGCGCGAGTTATAGTGAAGAATTTTTCGGGCTTCATTATTCAACCCATTTGGTGATCCCGGGAGCGTGGCTGGCAACGGTTATTTCAGGTCTCGCCCTAGCAGCCTTTCTAGGCACTGCGGCGAGCCGCCAAGAGCGTCATTGGATGTGGAGGAGCGTGGTTTCGAAGCCGCGCAAAGAATAAGGGATTGATTGACGGATGGTAACCGGCAAGATGGTACGTTTCCGTAGAGGATTTCAAGCTGCTTATTGGGTTCCTGCTTGTGAGATACCTGAGGTTGTCAGGTTCGTAAGATATTCGTGGAAACGATTGGCGAATGTCGAGTGCGTTTCCACGAGAAATCCCGTTTGCTCCGCTAGGAGATTGTTGGCGCAGCTCGTCGTAGCCGCCACGCCAGAGGCTAGACTAGTTCTAGGCCAAGATGCCCTGGGCGACCTTGCCATAAACATCGGTGAGACGAAAGTCTCGGCCGGCATATTGATAAGTCAGTCTGGTGTGATCGAGACCAACTAGGTGTAACAGGGTGGCGTGGAGGTCGTGCAGGGTCATCCGGTCTTCGATGGTGTAGTAGCCAAATTCATCGGTGGCACCGTAGCGGAACCCGCCTCGCACGCCCCCTCCGGCCATCCACATCGTAAATCCGTCGGTATGGTGGTCGCGGCCGACAATATCCATGCTATTGCCGGCTTGAACAGTTGGTGTTCTACCAAATTCTCCACCCCATAAAACCAAAGTGTCTTCGAGCAAGCCGCGTGCTTTCAGATCTTGAATGAGCCCAGTCATCGGTTTGTCGATTTGAGCTGCGTTGACTTCATGTCCTTTTTTCAGATAAGCATGCTGGTCCCATTGTTCGTTGGTGGGGATACCTTCTGATTTCAGGGTTCCTGCATGATTTACCTGGACAAAACGAACCCCGCGTTCGACCAAACGGCGCGCGAGCAAGCACTGCCGCCCGAAATTGGCCGTGTTTGCCTCATCCATCCCATAGAGCCGTTCTGTTGCGGCAGTTTCTTGCGAAAGCTCGAGTGCTTCGGGGGCGGCCATTTGCATGCGAAAGGCCAACTCGAACGACTGAAGTCGTGCTTCTAATTGAGCATCTTGTGTACTTCGTTGGCGGCCTAACTCGTTCAGTAACTGCAGCCGCAGCTGTTCTTGTTTCCGCAAACCTCCCGTCGAGAGATATTTAAAGCGTGCCTCGCTGGCATTGGCATTTGGGTAACCGGGAGTCCCTAAAGGAACGCCCTGGTGAATGGACGGTAGGAAGGCCGCTCCCCAGTTGTTGACCCCACCGTGAATGCTGGAGGGACAAATATTGATGTAGCTGGGGAGATTCTGGTTTTCGGTTCCCAGGCCGTAACTAATCCACGATCCCATGCTGGGACGCACAAAGACTTCGTCTCCCGTGTGAAGTTTCATGGTTGCGCCGCCGTGTGCCACATTGGTTTCACAGACCGAGTGCAGCATGCATAAATCGTCGGCGACGGCCGGCAAATGTTGGAATAATTCACTCATCGGCAGGCCGCTTTCACCGACGCGACGAAACTTCCATGGGGATGCCATCAAGTCCCCACGATCACCGAATTGGACGCGTGTTCTTTTAAAGGGTGGTGGCTTGCCGTCGTAGCGAGATAAAGCCGGTTTTTCATCAAAAGTATCAACGTGCGAGGGCCCCCCCTGCATGAACAGGAAAATGACTCGTTTGGCCCGCATGGGGAAGTGGCTCTGGCGGACGATCAGGGAGTTTTGTTGCTCAAGGGAATTTGCGGCGCGCGGTTCCGTGGCCAACATGCTGTTAGCGGCCAGCCCGCCGAATCCGATGGCGATGCGGTCGAGCAGTTGCCTACGGGAAATTTCAGAGGTCGTTGGGAAATGTGAATGTGCCATTTTCTGTTGCAGTCTTTATCCCGCAGGTTTGTTTAGTCCAAAAACACAAAGTCATTCGAAGCCATGAGAGTCTGACAGAGTGCAGCCCACGACTGGAGGACTCTCTCTTGCGGATCCGTGACGGCGGTGAGTGTCGCAGTATAATTGGTCAGAAACCGGAGAGCCGCTGCGGTTTCTTGAGAGCGACTTGGACGGCCAAATAAACGGAGGCACAGATCGTTAAAGCGAACTTCCTCGGTGCTGATTTGTGAATCAAGCAATAAATTGGTTGCGACCACTTGTGCGCAGTTTGCGACAAAAGGGCTGTTCATCATGAGTAAAGCCTGGGTGGGCACGGTGGTGGTGACGCGATTGCCAGTCGAAAAGTCGGGGTTGGCGAAATCCAGTAGGGTCAAAAAATCGTAGACGTTGGTGCGCAGTACCGGAAGATAAATGGTTCGCCTGCGAGACTCGTCATAAAAATTTTGTTGCTGGTCCAAATCTTCTGGAGAGAGCGCAATGGTCTTTATTGTCAGTGGCGCCGCACCGATGCGCCACTCCATTTGTTGAGAAACAAGCAGGAGGGCATCGCGAATCGCTTCTGCTTCCAAACGCCTGTGATCTGCCCGCCAATGGAAATGGTTTTGGGGATCTTTTATGGAGACGTCAGTTGAGTGAGTGTGTGCATCTTGTGGATCGGTACGGAGTCGGTAGACGCTGGTTTGTAACATCGCACGGTGCATTGATTTGAGGGACCAATTTCGTCGCAGAACTTCCTGAGCCAGGAAATCGAGTAGCTCAGGATGGGTCGGTCGCTGCCCATTCGCACCGAAGTTCTCGGTAGTCGCGACAATGCCACGACCGAAATGCCAGCGCCAGAGCCGATTTGCAATGACTCGACTGGTCAGCGGGTTATGTGGGTTGGTCATCCAGCGAGCAAATTCCAATCGTCCACTACGATCACCAGGCAATGCGGAGCGACTGATTCCCGTGATGGCTTGCAAAAACTGTCGCGGGATCTCTTCTCCTAAGCGGAGATGGCTGCCGCGCTGGTGCAAACGTGTGTTTTGGATGGTTCCTTCTGTCACGGCCATGACTTGCAACGGAGGCTTGGTCTGCATTTCCAAGGCTGCCAGTTCCTTGGAAAACCGTTGTAAGGACTGTAGTTTTTGGGACAAACCGGAATTACCATCCGACGGAATCAGCCGCCATTTGTCGATGTGGGGCATGGACGGCTCGGATTCTATTCGCAGGCAGTTTGTTCCTGCCTGAAAATCATAGCTCCCTTCAGAGAACCAGTTTTGGTCCTTCGGATGCCAGCCGCCTGACGTTTGAGAAATTGCCGATTCTTGAACAACCTTTTGATTCAAATGAACACGGCCGGGACGTGCGGTAGCGGCGGCGTAGCGAATCTGTAGCAAGTACGAACCGGCGGTTTTCAGTTCAATGTCGTATTCGGCAAAGTTCAGTTGGCTGACACCCGTATCGCCAATAATCCCAATGTCCTTGCCGTAGTTGGTTGTTTCGATGCCCACGTTTCCTCGCTCAAAGTTTTCGGCATCACGCGTGATTACTTCCGAGCTTTGCTCGGCCAACTGGTTCATTTCTCTTTGCAGTTCTTGGAAGGATGCACGCTTTTGAGTGATGAGATCACCAGAGTGTTCTTTCGCATGTAAAGATTCTTTGGTGTGCGCGGGACGTTCCAGCCATTGGCCGTAACTGGCCATGGTTTTCGTGCTGTGAAAAATTCCTGCCAAAGCGTAGTAATCGGCCGTCGGGATCGGGTCGAATTTGTGATCATGGCAGCGAGCGCAGCCAAGCGTTAGGCCAAGCAGTGCGCGACCAACGGTGTCAATTTGTTCGTCAACGATGTCTGCATCCATTTTGACGGCGTCTTGTTCGGCAAGGATTTTTGTCCCGAGTACGAGAAAGCCGGTACCGACCAGCGGCTCGTAGGCGTTAATGCCGTCATGCGGGATCAGATCGCCGGCCAATTGCTCGGTGATAAAACGGTCGAAAGGAATGTCCTGATTGAATACTTCGATGGTGTAATTGCGAAAGTGATAGGCGACAGGAAAAGGGCGACTTTCGTCTGCGCCGTTGCAATCGCCATAGCGTGCGACGTCGAGCCAATGCCGGGCCCACCGTTCACCGTACGCAGGAGAGGCCAGTAATCGGTCGACCGATCGTTCAAACGCATCGGGAGCTTGATCCCTTAGAAAGTCTTCAATTTCTGTGCGGGTGGGCGGCAGGCCCGTCAAGTCAAAGGTCGTTCGCCTCAGTAAGGTGTTTTTGTTGCACGCCGACAAAGGCTCAATTCCGAGCGCTTCTAATTTGGCGAGTACGAAAAAATCAAGCGGGGATTGCCCCCAACTGGGCTGATGAATCGAGGGCAAATCGGGCTGTTGAATGGCTTGAAAGGCCCAGTGTTTTTCGGGGTCGACGCGCAGGACGGGGAGGGGACTTGTGACGACCGTGGTTGGGGTTCGTGGATCAGGTGCACCCATACGAACCCAGGTTTCAAAATCGCGGATGACTTGGGCGGGTAAGCGCGCATTCGGGGGCATTTGCAGGTCAGAATTGGAATAGCGGATGGCATCAATCAGTTGGCTTTCGTCGGGGTTGCCAGGCACAATGAGCGGTCTTACTTCGGTCAAGGAGCGGTCCAACCGCAGTTCCCCTGCGGGTTCGTCCGTTTTGTCGGCATGGCATTCAAAGCAATACTTCACGAGTGCGGGACGAATCCGACTTTCGAAATATTCGCTACCGGCGACGTCAACTTCCGCGATCGGTAACATGAGGAAGATGGCACAGCTGTTGAGCATGGTAACTTTAACGATTTATTGGCAGGGACTTAGGAAGACGACAGAGTGATATGGACAATGCATTTTACCACCAATGTGATATTTCTATGGTAATGGGATACGGAGAGAGTGGCTACTTGTCGAGTTATAATGAAAACCACCCAAGTAATGGAAATCAGGATGTAGAATGATTGTAAGAGATGAATCTCTTAGAGTATGTTAGGAGACTTAATTTGGGAGAGGATTAACGCTCAAGGCTGTTTTTTCTGACGAGTACGCTTCCGCAGGCGTTACAAATACGAAGAAAGAGGACGATTCGTTTCTTAAGTGCATTGAGTAAACGGTTTTCAGACCATGAAACATACATTCTCTCCAACACGCAGGCAGGCATTGCAGATCGGTGGTTTTGGAGGTCTTACTTCGCTGCTGGGCGATCACTCTGCAGCACCCGCCGTAGGCTCGGCTGTGGAAGGTAAATCGCCAAAGTCGGTGCTCTTCATTTTTCTTGCCGGGGGCCCAAGTCATCTAGACACATTTGACATGAAGCCCGATGCTCCCGCAGAGATTCGCGGAGAGTTTGCGCCGATTGCCACCAAGACGCCAGGCTTGCAGGTCTGCGAGCATTTGCCATTACTCGCTCAACGTACGGACAAATTCACCCTCGTCCGGACACTCGCCTTAAAGTCCGGATCCGATGCTGTCCACGAGTTGGCAGCTCCCTTAATCCTTTCGGGAACTGACCTGCACCCCGCTGGATCCGGTACGGTCTGGTCGCGTCACGACTGGCCCTGTTATGGCGGAGCGCTCGAGTATGTGCGACCCCGAGAGGATGGGTTGCCTAGTGGGGTGAGTTTGCCCTATGTGATCGGACCATTTCCCGGCCAGGATGCAGGCTTTCTGGGCCCCTTGTATGATCCCTGGCGGATGAACATCGATCTGAACAATCCGGCCTTTGATCCCGAGTCGATGAGGCTACCGGACGGGTTTTCTTTAAGTCGGTTGTCGCGTCGAAATGAATTATTGACGGCACTGAGTAAAGCAGGCGGCGGCCACCCTAAAGAAAGGCAATTCCGTAAGCATCAAGAGCGTGCTTTTAAACTGCTGGCTCGAGGAAGCATGGCCACCGCGTTTGACTTGAAGGCGGAACCTCGAAAAATTCTGGAGCGGTATGGAGATCACCTCTGGAGCAAATCGCTCGTGTTTGGGCGACGGTTAATTGAAGCAGGGGTTCCTATCGTGCAGGTCAATTTAGGCCACCCTTATTTCTGGGATACGCATATAGATAACTTCAAAGGTCACAAAGAAACTCTTTTACCGCCTTTTGATCGCGCCTTTTCAGCATTGCTCGACGATATGGAAGCGTCTGGATTGCTGGAAGAAACTCTGGTCGTTGCTGTGGGAGAGTTTGGACGTACTCCCAAAATTGGCGGTAATGTGGGTACTCCGATGTTCTCACCTACGGGACGAGATCATTGGGTCCATTGTTTTTGTGGCTTGTTTGCAGGTGCCGGTGTCCAACCGGGGCAAGTCATCGGCCGTACGGATAGCACAGCATCCTACCCGGTTACCAATCCCTATTTCCCCTCCGATCTGGGAGCGACGATTTTTTCGACGCTCGGCGTCGATTTGCACAGCGAAATTCGGGACCGTTTCGGGCGGCCCTATCGTGTCAACGAGGGCCAAGTGATGCAGACGCTTTACGACGCCTCACGAACTTCGTAATGGGATAGTGACCCGGCGGTGAACAGGTTGTTGTAACGGTGTGGTTTGTGTTCCTGCTTGGTGAACAGCAGGCTTTTGAATTCAGCAGGGTTGCGACGGCTGTTGGTTGCCTCAAGCGCGCAATGTCTCAGTGAACAATGCGTCAGCGCACAATAATGCACCAATGACTCAGCGCACCAATGAGAGTTATCGGGCGAGCTGTGTTTCTGGAGGGCCCTGCTACTTTTCCGCAGTCCATGACGACATGCCTACCTATTACTTCGTAGGTTCACGCTCTTGGCTTAGACTAGTCGATCAAATGGTCCGCAAATTGCTAGAGTCAGACCGGGTCCTTGAATGTTTACGAACAGTGTCGAGCCATCGGGCGAAAAGGTGGCGCCGGCAAATTCGGAGTTGAGTTGATTGTTCGCCAGTGTGTATAAGCGGCCCTCTGGTGTGATCCCGATAATTCGCACGATGTCTGTCGCGCGGTCTTCACAAACAATGATGTCACCCCAGGGGGAGATTGTCAGGTTATCGGCATTGTGCACCAGATTGGTGTTGTTTGGTTCCACAAACAATTCGAGAACGCCTGGTTCCTCACGTTCCCCTGGCTGTCCTTCCAGCCGGCTTGGTTGGTAACGCCAAATCTGCCCCAGTAATGCTGCACCACCGCTTGTACAGGCAAAAAAGATCTCGCCATGCCCTTTCCACATCCCTTCACCACGGGCAAAGATTGCCGCACCGCGACAGAATCCTCGCTGCCGTAGGTCGTCGATTGGAGAGTCTACATTGTGTAAGTCGATCCAGCGCGTCGGCAAACGTGTACCCACTTCAACATCTTGCTGTTGCCAGTTGCGCGTGTCAAAACTTGTCTTCCCGTCGATGCAAAGCGCCTGCAACTTACCGCCGGCGGCAAGGCGACCAGGGGATTTTGGTAGAAACCGATAGATCAGGCCATCGTCTTGATCTTCTGTTTGATAAACAATGCCGGAGGTGGCGTCCACCGCGACTGCTTCGTGACGAAATCGGCCCATTGCCTTCAAGGGAATGGCAGGCTGTAACAACGGAGAAGAAGTCAGAGGAACTTCAAAGTTAAAACCGTGATCTTTGGCAGCCGGATATCCCAGCAGCGCATCACCACCGATAACGACGTCTGTTTCTTCACAGGTGATCCATGAGTTCCAAGGAGTTGGCCCACCGGCACAGTTGCGGATCGTGCCCCCTAGACTCAGGAACTGCGAAAGCACCTGCTGCCTTTTTGTATCGTAGACCACGGTTGTGGTACCACCGTTGCAGGGTTGGACACTGGAAGGAACGTCGTACAAACGGTCCGAGTTAATTCTTCTGAGCAATTCCCCGTTTGCTCCAAAGGGGCCACAATCCAAGGGAGTAGTCTCGTGATTTCTGACCAAGATCGTGGTGCCGTCCGGCCAGGCAAAGGCGGCCATACCGTCCGGTGCCCCGGGTACCAGTAACTGGTCATTCATTACATCGCCAACTCGTGAAATGACCTGATAGGAAAATCCTGGTGGAAGATCAAGAATCCTTTGTGGATCTTTAACTAACTCACCGAAAAGTCGCGGAGGCGGAGAGCCCGCATAGAGTGGAGTTTGGAGCAGGTTGCGGAGTCCCAGAAATCCAGTAGCGACGGCGACCCCGCTGTACAAAAAATCTCGACGTGAATACAGCATTCTCGCTTCCCGTATGTGTTGTTGGAAGATCGCAGTCGAGCACCTCTGGCACATGGTTGAAAGGGCTCGCCAGCAAATCTATCGCTTCAGTGGATATCAATAATGTAAGAGAGTATGGAAGGAAGATATCAATTTTGTATTGTAGCCCATCTTGAGTGGGCTAGGTGTCGTCACGCAATCCACGCGACTTAATATTCGTACTTTTTGACAGGAGGTTCTCTAGCGTAATTCATTAGTCAGTAAAATATGGGAAATTTGTTTGTTCGGGAAAGGAGCAAACCACGCCATTTGTTCAGATATTTTCCAGCGGTTTGTTGACGTGTGAACAGAGTTTGGTGGTTTGGGAAAAATCGGTCGATTGGATATGTGGCCGCTCGTATCCTGCCCGCATTGGCGAGTCATTGATGCGGGCGGAACGATTCGTTTCACTGAGTGTAAGGGAGTTCCCTAGCTGGCAAAACGATGTGCAGGAAAGGGCAGCCACTTGCACAAAACCCACCCACGGGTGGTCGGAGGCCGCCGTTGCTGGAGGGACGTCCAAATCTTGCTGGGATAGACATTAGCTTTGCGGGGCCAAGGTAGCACCAGTCGTGGAAAAGTTGCCGATCTCAGATTGCCAACGCTCGATCGTTTGTTCAATCACCTCGGTCGGCACTTCGCTGCTTTCACGGTGCCAGTACGGTTCAGGAAAGGTCAGTACTTTTTCTAGGGCGGCGATTGCTTTTTGAACTTCTTGCCGGTGTTCCAAAACGGCTGGTGGGTTGGTGACCAGATTCACATTTTGAGATCGTGAATACAATAAATTGGCGATGTATAGATAGTGCTTTGGTTGTGGGCGAATTTTAAGCATCAGCCGTTCAAACTCAAGCTGTTGGTCAATCGATTGAATTGCCAATACTAATGCTTGCTGGCTTGCGTCCCGTTGACCCTCTTGCCAGAGTTGATGCGCCAAGCCGAGTTGTTCGATGGGTGGCCGTATGTCTTTTTTGTGTGCGAGACCATAGGTAACTATTAAAAAGAGAATCGGTGGAAGAAAATAGACTGCTTGTCGCCCAAGGGTTGTCAGTAATGTCAATTGGGAACGAGACTCCCACCAAGATTTTATCACGCCAGGTGAGTTCGAACTCGCAGTCTCCGTCATGGAAAGATTCTCGCGGTTTTCTTTATGACGGACTTTCCAAATAAAGCCGTCATAATAGTAGTGTAAAAATGTCGAGGTAAAGCCGATGGCTGAAACAAACCCAATAACCCAAGGTATCGCAGATTCTGCTACTGCCTGGATAGGTTTCAAGTAAAAGCTTTCAGAGAAATCGGCGAGAGCCAGCCCATATGCGAGGCAGATGGCAACATAGAGAGTGATAAAGGGAAGTTGCCTGCGAGAGAACCACTGTTTGAAGGTTCCTTCGCGCGCTCGGCCCTCTTTCGTGGTCAAATTTTGATTGTAGATCCAGACGATGGCTAAGTATTGGGTCACGTGAACCATCCCCAGTACCGCAAAGCCATGATAAAATGTCCATCCGGGAAGTAGACGCTGTATGAGGTCATTCGGCGCGTAGGTAAGCAACATTACCGCAAACGTGATCAGCAATAGGAAAAGTTTGGCGTGGCTGACGTAAAAACCTTTTCGAAAACACCAAATGACATAGCCGGCATAGATTACGGACGTGACGACCGCGACCAAGAAAGCTGTTTGTTCTAAGAGGGGGTAGATACCGGAGGCAAACAAGGCGGCAATGGGGATGCCATGGAGGAGTTGCAGGTCATAGAGCACGCGGGGCAGCCAATCCGCGACGGCAAGCATGATATAGACAAACCACGTCAAGGAGATGGCATAATCCATCCATGAAGCTAACTTTTGAGGAGCCGCATTGTGGCGATCATAGATGCGCATGAAGCCATAGTGCTGCATGAGAAAGTGGTAAGGATCCCAAAGGTTGAGCAAGAGCATTAAAAAGACAAAACGCTCGACACTCTGCCCATCGGTAATCAAATAGACGACGGCGCTCATTGCCAACACAAAAGGAATGACAGGTCCCAGCAAGAGTCGCCAACGAAACTTTTCCATGAGCGCTTTGTCGCCATAGATGCGAATAAAAGTAGGGAACTGATGCGCGGTGTTGAAAACGATGAAAATGGGCCAAATCCACTTGGGGCCATACCATTTAAAGATGGCGATGGCCCAGACAAGCGACAAAATCGGTGTGCCGATAATGAACAACCAATCGACCAATGGATTCACGACCCAATTCTGCTTGGGGTGATCACTCGTAGATGCGGGAATTGCGGCAGAGGCCATAAATCAATACTCCCGGCAGGTTGAGGTCCGCGTTTCAGAAGGAAAAACTATCCGCATGAATCTTCGTTGGAACCAACGGGCGATTAGACATCGGAAATATTCTTATGCATGACATATTCTATTTTACACAGACCAACCCCTAGTGAAATCCCAAACAGTCCTAGGAATTCTGTCGAGAAGACTCCATTTCGGGAGAGGAGGGGTGTGGACGATCGATGTGGTGTCGCGCGTAAATCTTGCAGGTCATTGGGCAAGGTGTCTGGCCAGCCTGACACGTCTATTGCATTAAAGAGCAGCGAGTTTTGGGCGTCCCTATGGATTCCCAAGCTGCTGTGAATTTCCAAGAAAAGGAACTTCGAGTCGGTAGGTTGCAGCCAGGCAGATGGCCTTCCTGNAACATGGCGCTGCGGTAGNATCGCAGAGGATAAAGCGGGCTGTTATTTGGGCCGTTGTGTGGTGAGGGACAGAATTCAGGTTAAAAAGTAGCAGGTTGCAAGTTGAAGTCTTTACAGAATCTCTGAAGACAGCTGAGTAAATTATCGAGTGGTTATAGAAAGCTTGCGATCAGGGTGCGACAATTAATGAGTGGAGAACTTTGAGTATGAAAGACCGTTGGCGCATAGTAAGCCTTGTGATTCGCGTTGACGCGCGTAATCCCTCACGCCTACGATTCGCTTTCGTCAATCCATTGAGACCGCAAGGATTTTATGCTTAATATCATCATTCCGCTGTTCAACGAAGCAGCGACGATTGCGGAGTTGCATGGTCGTTTGGTGAAAGTCTGTACCGCCCTGAATGTGCCGTGGCAAATAATCTATGTGGACGATGGGAGTATGGACACGACAGTTGCGCAGGTACTGGAATATGTGGAAGGTGAACAACGTGTTGCACTTGTCCAACTGAGTCGAAATTTTGGCCAGCAAGCGGCGATTTCTGCGGGGCTGTCACATGCTCGTGGCGATGCGGCCGTATTGTTGGACGGAGATTTACAAGATCCACCTGAGGTGATTCCAGAATTGGTCTCAAAATGGCAAGCGGGTGCACAGATTGTTGTGGCACAACGCCGGAGCCGTAAAGATTCCGGCATCCGTAAGTTAGGCTTCAGTCTGTTTCACCGGATCTATAAATACCTAGCCGATTTTAAAGTCGTGCCACATACGGGAACTTTTTGTCTCTTGGGACGCGAAGCAATCGATGCGATTTGCGACCTGCCAGAATCACACCGTTTTTTGCCAGCGCTAAGGTCCTGGGTTGGGATGCCTTCGGAAACAATTCAATACGATCGGGGCCAACGTTTTGCCGGTCCTCCCAGCCAATCCTTGCGGCGCTTGATCGGTTATGCTGGCGATGCCGTGTTTAGTTTTTCTTTGAAACCACTTCGTTTGATGACTGCCACGGGATGTTGCATTTGTACGGGGAGTTTTTTGGCGGCTTGTTGGTTTGTTGGGAAGAGGCTGTTGGGGCAAGAGGACGCTGCCATTGGCTTTACGACGCTGGTGTGTGCTGTGGTTGGTCTGGGAGGATTTCAATTGATCGGACTTGGCCTGATCGGCGAATATATCGGACGGATCTACGAGGAAGTGAAACGGCGGCCTCAGTTTGTGGTGCAGAGAACCCACAATCTGGCATCTCCCCACCGGATATCTCAGCAACCGTGATCTGCGACGGGTTTCGTAGTCGTCGCTCTGGCGTGATTCGTCGGTGGAGATTGCGTTTTTGTTTTTGCCGTCGACGCTGGACAAATCAACTCAATACCGGCAACAATACGCGCTCTTTGTATAGAATCCAAAGTGTTTCATTCTCTTGATAAAGAAGTTAACATGCCCGTACAGAATAGAGCAATTGGGAAGACTCGTCGCAGCTTTTTACGAGGTGGTCTGGGGGGAGTGGCTGGTGTTGGTTTTACCACTTCGTTTCTTGGGACGAGTTCGTTTTTTGAGAAGCGGGCGGTCGCTCTACCCAAATCCCGTGATCTGACCATCACGAAGGTCGATCGCATCATGGTTCAAGTGCCGTTCCGGGAGACACCGGCGCGCAGCATGGCTCGTGAGATTCCGCATTGGCAGTACTCGGAAATTTTTCGAGTTCATCTGGCCAATGGAGTCATGGGAGTTGGAGAAACTCTTTATTACTACACTTGGAAGCGTTCGTCGGATGCGCATGTCGAAGCTGTGCGTGGTAAGAGTGCCGCAGAGTTGATGTGGAATGACGATCTTGGTGCTGGACTCCAGATGGCCTTGTTTGACGCAGTTGCGAAATCAGCAGACGTGCCGATTCATCGATTACTTGGCGCGCAAATCTATGAACGAACGCCGCTCTCCTGGTGGAATATTGATACGTCCGCGGAAGATATGGCTGCTGAGTGTCAAGAAGCTTTTCGGCAGGGCTACATGGCCTACAAGACCAAAGGACGCCCTTGGTTTGACATCCATAAACAAATGGATGCAGCCACGGCGGTGGTGCCACCCGAATTTAAAATCGACATGGATTTTAATGACACTTTGCTGGATGCCCGTCGCGCCATACCAATTCTGAAAGATTTGGAGAGCTATCCGCAAACAGATATTTTCGAATCGCCGATCTTTCAAGGGGACATCCCTGGCAATCAAGCGATTTGCCGAGCGACACGGATCCCGGTGGCTTTTCATTACGGCCGACCTCCTGTGGGAGAAATTATCAATCGTCGTGTTTGCGATGGTTTTGTTGTCGGCGGCGGGGCTACGAAGGTGATGGCTGCGGGACACGTTGCCGCAGAAGCCAAGATGCCCTTTTGGTTGCAATTGGTCGGGACAGGTATTACGGCGGCGTATTCCCTCCATTTTGGGGCAGTGCTAAGGCAGGCGATCTGGCCGGCGGTGAATTGCCATCAATTGTTTGTTCATCCAATGCTCACCGAACCAATTCGAGTTTCCCAAGGATTTGCGACCGTGCCAACTCGACCGGGACTGGGATATGAAATCGATTGGGAGATGGTCGATCGTTTTCGCACGGAGCGGCCCGCTCAGCGTCCTAATCCGGCGCGCCTGCTGGAAACGAGTTGGCCAACAGGGAAAAAAATGTACGTTGGCAATACAGATCAGGTCAATTACATGCTTCACCTTGCTCAAGAAGGGAAGATGCCGTTTTATGAGGCGGGAGCGGAGACGCGATTGTTTCCCAACGACGGTAGTCCGCAGTGGCGCGAACTTCATGAAAGAGCCCGACGCGCGCCAGTATTTTCTTCTGATTGACCGGTTCTGTTTATCTGGTTGTGATATTCGCCTGAGAGCCAACGTGCTGTGGTACGGTTGGTGCGTGGCGTGTTTGTTGGGCTGTGTTGACAGTTTTGACAGCTCGTCCGACCAACTTTGTGTTGAAAACGTATATTTTTGTTACCAGATCTCTTTTTCTGCTGGCTAATCTGGCATCCGAAAGACGCTTCGGTTTAGAATGACAATTGCGATAAATTGGTGTGTTCCTGAAGACTACAAAAGTCGAACAAGTTAAGTAATGATTCCTAGAACGTCACGGCTACAAAGGCGAAGTTTCCTTGGCCTCGGCATGGCTGGTGGGTTGGCCCTTTGGGCAGACCCTCTGCAAGCCGAGTTAAAACCTGCACGCGCGAAGAACATCCTGCTGGTTTATGAACAGGGTGGTCTGTCTCACTTGGATACCTTCGATCCCAAACCGACTTCTCCAGCCGAGCACCGGAGTCCTTACCAACCGATTGCGACTTCCGTGCCAGGGATTCAATTTACCGAGCTCTGTAAAAATATTTCCCGTGTCGCTCATAAGTTGAGCGTTGTACGTTCGATGTACCATAAGAACGGTGCCGTCAGTGGGCACCCGGATGGGACTCGTTACGCCTTGTCTGGAGAAGTCCCTGGTGGGCCGCTTGAGATGCCCGACATCGGATCGATTGTTTCGCAGGTGCAGGGCACGGCTTGTCAGTATTTGCCAGGATATATCATGGTGCCGGGTAACCATGAGCAAGCGGCAGAGGCGAAAAACGGTTTCTTGCCGGCTGCCTACAAAGCGTTTAAGACGGGTGGCAAAGATTTGTCAGATGCCAACTGGTCGGTTCCCAATCTGGGCCTCATGGCTGGTATTCGCGAAGACCGTTTCAAGAATCGCCGCGATTTACTCAGCAATCTGAATATTGGTTTAGCTCCTGCAGTGAATTCTCCAGACAAAACGCAGGTTGAACTTTCCAATCAAGCGGCGGATTTGCTCACGAATCCCAAGACTCAAGAAGCTTTTCGTATTCAAGAAGAATCGGATGATTTGAAGGAAAAATATGGTCGTGGGCATCGAGGACAATGCTATTTGTTAGGACGCCGTCTGATTGAACGTGGTGTGCGTTTTGTAACGGTCGATGTGCGCGAACCCGAAACATCGGTGACTCCCGGTGGTTTTAACATGAATTGGGACCACCACGACTTGATTTATGCCGATGGTTCTTGTGGGACGATTCGGAACAAAGCAGGTGGAGAAGGTCGTTATGGTATTGGTCACTGGGTCATGATGGGGAGCACCGACCAGGCTTTTGCCGCTTTGATCGAAGACATGGATGAGCGCGGACTCCTGGAAGAAACACTCGTCATCTTGGCAACCGAATTTGGCCGCACTCCACGTATGAACAAGTTTCAGGGACGCGATCATTGGGCTCACGCCTATTCCCATTTGTTTGCTGGTGCAGGGGTGCCAGGCGGACAAGTCATCGGCGCTAGCGATCGAGACGGCGGTTTCGTTGCTGAAAAACCTTTTTTGCCTGAGGACGTCGCGGCTACCATTTATCACAAACTGGGTTTTGATCGAGAACAACCAATTTACACATCAAGCAACCGCCCTGTTTTTCTCGCCCATGGAGGCAAGCCGATTGAAGGTTTGGTCTAAGGCAAGCTGGTTTACCTCCTGTTTTTTAGACGATCGATTCATGCGTCGCATACTTTTTGTTGCCGCTTTTGTCACCAGTTTGTTTTTTGGGGAACTGCTCATTGGGCAATCTCCACAAGTGGTTTACGTTAAACCGTTGGGGATTCAGCGGGGAGAAACGACCCCTGTGGGCATTTATGGGAAACACTTGGAAGATGCCCATCGTTTCTGGACAAACTTTGCGAGTGATACCAACCTTTTTACCGAGGCGCCGGATCTTTCCAAGTTCGTTTCCTTGCTGGCAGGACAGGATGGCGTTCCTGAGCATGCGATCGTGATGGAAGCCGAGGCCTACGAGACGGGAAACTTTGCCCGTGATCGTGGTTGGATTCTCAATGGCTATCAATATCCGAACGTCGCTACCTATCATTTTGAGGTTTCCGAAACACAGAATTATCAGTTCGAGATTGCTTATGCTTCTGGGCAAGAGCGTCCCGTTGAACTGGCAATTAACGGACAGCTGTTTCGTAGTGATGGAGCCAAAGAACCTTCAGGCGGTTTTGCTCGCAGCGATGTCCGTTGGTTTGTTCAAGGAGTTGTGACTTTGCCCTCAGGGAGTAACACCTTGCAGTTCAAGTGTCCGGGCGCCACTCCTCATATCGCAAAAATTGCGTTTATTCCTACCGTTGCAGAGACCACGTTTTTTCCTCCCGCACCTCTGGGGCCGACTCAGGCCAGCTTGGCACTCACCGTCCCGGAGTCGGTACACTCGGGTCGTTATGTGGCACGTCTGACAACGCAGCGCGGCGTCTCTCGGCCAGTCCTGTTGATGGTTGATGATTTGGGCTCGGTGACGTCGCAGGGAGCGCATGATTTGGCGACGGCACAGTATTTGGAATTGCCCACGGCGGTTGAAGGAAACTGCCAACCCCAAGACTGGGATTACTTCCGTTTCTCTGCCACCAAGGGGCAGCAGATTGAGATCGAGGTAGTGGCCCGTCGCCTGGATTCCAATTTGGATCCTGTCATGCAGGTGTTTTCGAGTGAGATGACTGAATTGTTGTTCGAGGATGATTCGCCGGGACTGTCTGGGGATTGCCAAGCGAAGTTGGTTTGCCCTGCCAGCGGTGAGTACATTCTTCGCTTACGTGATGTTGCTTACCAAGGGGGTGAGGCACATCGTTATCGATTGCGAATTGGGAAATTTACCTTGTTAGACCGTTGTGATCGACCGTCTGGGGAGGGTGCAGCGGAAAGCCATCTGTCGGAACTCGAGCCTAATAATGAACGCGCCATGGCGACGACAGTGAAAGTTGGTGCTGTGATTCACGGACAGCTTGTCTCGGCGAGCGACCGGGATTGGTATCGATTTCACGTTCAACAAGGACAGAAATTACGATTGACGGATCAGATGAGGTCGGCCGCAGCGGCTGCAGATGTTTACTTTGAAATATTTGACACGGCGGGAAAACGCCTGGCAACGGCGGCAGAAAGTGGAAATGGTGTAGGAGTGTTGCGAATTGTCGCACCGAGCGATGGTGATCTATGGTTGATGGTGGAAGGGTTGGTCCGCGAAGGTGGTGGTGCGCAAGAATATCGTATCGCGAATGAAATAGACGGCCCGCGATTCGGTCTGACGTTGGAGAATGAGTCGACAACCGCAGCAGAGCGGGGCTATTGTGTTTTGCAGGTGACTTGTACACGGGAAGGGTTTGACGAACCGGTCGAATTGGCAGCTCAACTCGAGGGGGAAACGCTGAAAGTTGGCCGCAATATTATTCCAGCGGGCACGTCCACAACCAATCTTAAAATCTATTTGCCCCCTACAGCCACGCGAGGTGACTTGCTACGGATTGAAATTCTAGGTCAGTCGCAAGTTGGCGACGCTCAATTCAAAGCCCGTGCCAGTACGCTGGCGGCGGTGCGAAAAGTACTTCCGAACGTAACGCACCCGCCCGCTGCTCTTGCTGCAGTGATTAATGTCGGAGTGGGACCAGAGCTCCCAGACTTTTTTCAACTGACACTTCAGGGTGAGACAGTGCTTTTTCCGCAAATCATTGGTGTCGTTGAGTTCCCTGTTTTTGTGGTGGAGCGCGCTCAAGGATTCAGCGATGCAATCGAAGTAAGGGTGGAGGGATTGCCAGACGGATTTAATGTGACTGGTGGCGATATGCCCGTTGGCAATAGCAAAAATAGCGAATACAAACTAACCCTGAGTGGACCGGCAGACACAGAGTTGACTGAGGCTGAAATTACGCTGGTGGGAGAAGGAAGTTTTCAAGGTCAGACCAAAGAAATCGAACTCGCCCATGTTCCTCTGCGTGTCGTACCGCCGCTTGTTGTGCAGTTTGAAGTTCATAACAAACCGACGGCTGGCGCGGATGTTCAGTTGACCGTGAAGGCAAATCGATTTACCACGCGTAATGGTGGAGGTCGACAGCAGGTTAAGCTGTCTTGGCGAGAATTCCCAACAGGGATTACTGGAGCAAAGGATTTTGTCATTGAAGCTGGTCGAGATGAAGCTACTTTGACGCTAACTTTGTCTGCAACTGCAAATCCTGCAGATTTAGAAAAGATGATTGCTGTGGCCCGAACGACTGTCCGTGAACAAGAAATTGAAGTGCTTAGCCAGCCTTTTTCGGTGAAACCATGAAGCAGTTCCATTCTCAAGATATCCTCGCCTACCTCCGGTTGCTTTTGATCTGTTGCGTTTTCTTCGCGACAAGCCGATTGGTTTGTGCTGAAGAGGCTGATCTCAAAAGCATCGAAGTGTATCCACCGAAAGTGCAGTTGCGATCAACGCGTCACCATCAAAAGCTTATCGTGACGGGATTTTTCCCAGGGGGCCTGGTACGCGACGTTTCCCCGATAGCAAACATTACCTCGGAGGATCCTAGGATTGTCGACGTTGACGGCGGACAGAATATTCGAGCGGTAAGTGACGGTAAGACGACGCTTGTGGTTCGTGTGGGAAGTCAAGAAGCGTTGGTAAGCGTAGATGTTGCGGAGACTGACAAAAATACGCCGATTTCATTCCATTTAGAGACACTTGCTGCACTGTCGAAGCAGTCGTGCAGTAGCGGCGCTTGCCACGGTTCGCCCCAGGGAAAGAATGGCTTTCGGCTTTCGCTGCGCGCCTACGATCCGAGCGTCGACCAGTTGTCCTTGATCCGCGAGGAATTCGGCCGCCGCGCCAATCCGTTGGGTCCGGAAGAGAGTTTACTCTTGAAAAAACCCTTGATGCAGGTCGCTCATGGTGGTGGGAAAAGGCTGAGCCGTATGGATCTCAATTATACGGTTTTGAGAGATTGGATTGCCGAAGGATGTCAGGTTGATTCTCCCACTGAGGTGACTTGCACAAAAATTTCTCTTTATCCACCGTCACAACGCGTATTGCAATTTCCCCATTGGCGTCAATCGATGCTTGTCGAGGGGCATTATTCCGATGGAAGTATTCGAGACATCACACATTTGGCCAGTTTTACAGTGAGCGACCCGGCGATTGCAGAGGTTGGACTCGATGGCGTGGTAGCTGGGTTGTCACGTGGACAAGTGGCAGTGAGTGCACGTTATTTGGACAAGTTCGTTTCGAGCTATTTAACGATATTAAAAGATGTAGAGGGCTTTGTTTGGCAAGATTCCCCTACACATAATTATGTGGACCAGTTGACGAATGCGAATTTGAAGAAACTTCAATTTCAAACTGCGCCTTTGTGTAGTGACGAAGAGTTTGTTCGCCGAGTTTACCTTGACGTCATCGGGCTTTTGCCAAGTCTTGAGGAGCTAAGAGGTTTTATTACGGATGAATCTCCCCAAAAGCGTGCTGCATTAATCGAGACTCTGTTGAAACGTGATGAGTACGCGCTATTTTGGGCGTTGAAATGGTCGGATTTGTTGCGCATCAATCGACAGACGTTGTCGATTCCGGGAGTCTATAAATATCACCGTTGGTTAGTCAGAGCCTTCCAGAGCAACATGCCTTACGATCAATTCGTGACGGAATTGCTTACCTCAACCGGCAGCACTTTTGAGAATCCGGCAGCGAATTTTTTCCGTGCGGCGGACGATGAGAATGATTGTACGGAAACGACCGCTCAGGTGTTTCTTGGATCTCGTCTCGAATGTGCGAAATGCCATAATCATCCTCATGAGAAATGGACACAGGACAATTACTATGGCTTGGCTGCTTTTTTTACGCGTTTAAATCGCAAGTCTACCGATCGCACAAACGAGCAAGTGATTTGGATCGCGCGACGTGGGGAAACGACACAACCGCGCACGGGGCAGCAAATGAAACCGTGGTTGCCGGGGGCCGGTGCACTGGATATTGCGGAAGGCGAAGATCGTCGCCTTACCTTGGCAAACTGGTTGAGTCGCGAAGAGAACCCGCTGTTTTCACATGTGGAGGTAAATCGAATTTGGAGTCATGTGATGGGACGTGGAATCGTGGAACCCATTGACGATTTTCGAGACTCCAATCCACCGTCGAATGTCCAGTTGTTGGATGCTTTGGCGCGAGACTTTCGCATGCACGGTTTCGATCGTCAGCACATCCTGCGAGTCATTCTCAATAGTCATACTTATCAACGTAGTTCGGGGACGAATGCCTTCAATGAAAGTGACGACAAGTATTTTTCTCATTATCTGCGGCGCCGACTAACTGCAGAGCAATTGCTGGATGCGATTTCACATCTGACAGGTGTCGCCGAGAATTTCACGGGTGTTCCACGGGGAACGAAAGCAACGCAATTACCGGGTCTGAATGGGAATAGTGATTTCCTGCGAACCTTTGGTAAGCCGGAACGGAATACGGTTTGCCAATGTGAGCGATCTGCAGAAATGACCCTCTCGCAATCTCTGCAGCTTCTGAACGGTGACCTCGTTGGCAAAAAGATCGAAAATTCCCAAATGCGATTTCAAGCCTCTCTGAAGGCCGGACGAACGCTGGACGAAATTGTTGAGGAAGCGTATTTGCGGGCCTATTGTCGCCATCCAAAGGAAGGAGAGTGGGCCACTGTGAGGCAGTATTTGGTCGATAAAGAAAATGTGGCCGAAGCCATGCAGGATGTATACTGGGCCTTGATTAATTCCGCCGAGTTTTTATTTCAGCATTAGATCGATTTGCTTTTTATTGCTTGGTCAATCCGAGAAGTGTGAGATCGCTGGCCGACGGCCCTGCCAACTTGCCAAGCTGTCAGCTTGGCGACAAACATCCGCAGGCCAGGCAATCACCGACGTTCGATGAAACGAACGAAGTTGCTCGTGAGAAGCTTGCTGTCTGGTTTAATTTCGACCTTTATGAGGAAGGCACGCTACAGGAGAATGCCGGGTCGCAGTAAGTCGCTACCTTAGAGGGATAGCCAAAACATTCTCCGGCTGCAAAATTCGGTGAAATTTTATTAGTCACCGCTGGCGATTGAATCTATTTCACGACGATGCTTAACTACTCCGATGTGATGCCGTTTGTGGGATGGTTGTGGAGCGACGGCTCTGTACGTGTGGCGTGGCGACACATCTTTCCTATCGATGGTTTGCGGGGGAGAAGTGGGATTTGTGTTGCAATGATCAAGGTCGTTTGTGGTTTAAGGCTGCGCGCTACGGTCGAGATGTCTGCAACGCATAAGAGGTGGTAAGTCCGGGCTCCTTTCAGCAACGCAACGAATGAGTTCATCTAGCGGTCACGCAGATAGAAAAAGACTTTTGGCCTTTGTTGAATGGGCAACGGATTGGGGAGATGAGCTTTGAGGCGGAGCAGCAAGACCCGCCCTCACTACGCGAAAGCTGTTTAGGTAAAATGTGTCTGGTCGATTTCAAAGTGGCCGGATTGATGATTTTGGCTTTTGCGTGGTGCCCTTTCACCCGTAGAGATTCGTGAGATAATGCAACGCGGGGAACGGAGCGATGCAGCAGACGGCGATTCGCCGAAGGACCAAGAGTAAAGATCCCTGTTCTCAGGCGATCCGTTAGGGAGGTTAACGTGCGGTGGGTGTTGGTCCGTTGAAAACTATCAGCTCGTTTTAGATAGGATGTGGAATGAAACAAGATAAGTCTCTCTGCGATCAAGTAGCGATCGTCACTGGAGGTGGCTCAGGAATCGGTCGAGCCGTCGTGGAGTTGTTCGTTGAGGCGGGTATTGCTGCAGTGGTCATTGCAGACGTGCTTGCTGAGGCTGATGAAATAGCAGCTACTTGTCAAAAAAGTTCGCAGGCAGAGGTAGTCTCTATTTACACGGATGTTGCAGATTCGACTCAGGTCAAGAATTTGGTCGCCCAAACATACGAACGCTTTGGCCGTATTGATATTCTGGTGAACAACGCCGGAGTTGCACCGGTGGTGCGTTGGCCGGAAGTGACTGAAGAGAGTTGGCGGCATGTCTTAGACATCAATTTAAACGGGGCTTTCCTTTGCGTTCTCGAAGTTCTTCCTTACATGCGTGCCCAGAAATCAGGACGCATTGTGAATATTTCGTCAGTGGGCGCATTTTTGGGCAGTGTGACGGCTCACCCTGCCTACGGTGTTAGCAAAGCGGGGTTGATCGCGCTGACGAAATCACTGGCTAAGGAGTGTGCTGGCGAGGGAATTTTAGTCAATGCAATTGCTCCTGGGTCAATCGACACTCCCATGCTTGCTAGTTTTGGAGAGGCGGCAAGATCGCAATATGCCGAGGCGTCACTTCTGAAGCGGCAAGGTACCCCGCACGAGTTGGCTGAAGCAGTGCGTTTTTTGGTGTCCGACGCAGCGACTTATATCACGGGTTCTACCTTGCACGTAAATGGAGGATCCTTACTTGTTTGAACGACGAACTAACAGAAAAGGTGTTTGCAATGCCGATGTATGACAAATGTGTAATCGATCCGAATTCTTTACCTCGTTGGGAAGCTCCCGATGCTTCTCGCCAGGTACAAGGTTTGATTTCCTCCGAAAGTTGTGGTGCTCGAGATGTGGCTGCTGGGCTCTGGTGGTTACACCCTGGAGAAGAGTGTGAGACCGACATTCATCCCGACGCCGCTGAAATCTATTATGTGGTGAGCGGTCAAGGTATTTTACGTTTGGGCGACGAAAAGTATGAGGTTCGTCAGGGGATGACGGTTTACATTCCCATGGGGGTGGAACATCAAACGTTCAATACGGGTGAAGAGGACTTGTGCTACTATTGGGCATTTACGCCACCGCCGAGCGGACCCTCGAAAGCCGAAGAGCAAGGCTGGAAAAAAATCCCTTCGGGATAGCAGAGTAAACTGAATCGAAGCCTGCTCACTCAAGTCGCCCTACGGTAACTCGGCAGCCAACCAGCGTATGCCGTTTTCGATGATTTTCAGCACGTGTTTATTTTTGTAGACCGGGAACGTTTCATGCCCTGGGCGAAAATAAAAGACTTTGCCTTGACCTAGATTCCAGACGGCACCGCTCCGAAACCAGTCACCACTTGCCCAACGTTCTTCAAAGATCACAGTATCGGGTTTAGGAATATGGTAGGGCTCGTCATACATTTCGGTCTGTTCGATCGTGAATCGAGGTGGAATGCCTTGGGCGACCGGGTGCTCCGGGAGTAATGTGGTGATTTCACTGGGCAGCCCATGTTCGTCCCAGCGGAAAAAGGCCAGATTGGGGAGGTAGACTTTGACGCGCGTTTTGCCTCCAGGAAATTTCCGCACATCATATCGTGGTGTTGTTTGTGAGTTTTCCTGGGGGCCGACAAACTCGGGACTTTTGATTATTTCGATTTCGACTTCTTTGTCCGAGTTACGGAATCGTTCTTGTGCACGCAGGCGTGTTACTTCGTACATTGCTTCTATGTACGGTCGTGACCAGTGTGCAGAATGCAGCGACATCATCGACAGTTGGCCCGCTTTGATGCGTTGAACAATTTCTTTCCCTTTGGCCGGTTTAATCTCATGGTGTTTGGCGTGGTCCCAATAGACGAGAACTTGACAATTATTGAGGATCGTGTCAGCAAGCCCTTGCTCGGCGTCGTCGAGGTTCATAGAACGCACTGCCAAGCCTGGCTGTGTACGCAGATACTCGGCAATATGATTTCCCAGAAAGTTTTCATAAGGGCGAACGCTGGTCGGTTGTTGTTCGTCCCAGACAACCACATTGATCGTTTCTTGAGCGGTGGCCCAGCGGGCGGGTATTGCGGACAGTAACAAAGTAATTGCTAACCAGAAGCACAAGCGTTTCATGTTCAGTCCTCAAGTAAAGCATTCATTTGTTCAAGTAAAATTCGCGCCGCAGCTTCGGGATCGTTTTTGAGTACCTGCCGGTAGTAACGAAAAGACTCGAATTCCATGCTGCAAAAACCGGTGTAGTCGATTTCATCGAGAGCCTCGAAATAGTCTTTCCAATTCACGCGGCCTTCACCGAGTAGAGGGAAAACGAATTTGTTTAATTGAGGAATTCCAATCCCATCTTTAATGTGCATGTGCGCGATATGATCTTTCATCTCATGGATCGCCCATTTCATGTCTTCGATTCCGTAGAGGACATAATGGGATGGGTCGAAGTTGACTTTGTGGGCGGGATGATTGACTTTATCCAACAAATATCGATGGGTATAGAAATCGTGCGCCAGCATGCCATAGACAGCTTCGGTGGTGATGACCGTTCCTGCATCTTGTGCGGCCTCTGCAAAGGTTTCCATCGCTTCAATGGCTTGCGCCCAAGCATTGCCTTCGCTCATGTCTTCGCCGACGCGAACGTGCCCGTCTTCCCAAATGGAAGGGCCTGTCAGAACGCTCACGGCAGGGGCACCGCATTCACCAGCAGCTTCGATCACGCGAACTGTACGTTCAATTCTTGCTTTGCGGCGCGTTTCATCTACGGAGATCAAATCTTGGTGGAACATGATCTGAGAGACTCCGAGGCCGGCATCATGGGTCCGATCAATGATTTCCTGGAGTTCTGATTTGGACTTCACGTCGGGATCAAAATGACCATCGGCGGTCCATTCAATTCCTTCGTAGCCAACTCGTTTGAGTGACTCGATCACATCCTTCGAGGGCATCGATTGGTAGCCCAGGATTGTTAAGAAAGCCGTTTTCCATTTCCTCGGCATGTTTACTCCTTTGGGTGTGCTGCGAAGAATTGTAGGTATTGAGACTCGCACGGAACTTCACGAGACAAAATTGCGGTTGTGGTGAAAATGCGCACGTGCGTGCTTACCATGTGCGATCTTTTAACTAGCAGCGAGAGTTATTCAGTTTGTGGTTGTAGCTTTTCTTTTAACCAATTCATGATTGCGGCGAGGTAATGTCGTTGATGATCCTGATTCCAGCCTGTGTGACCATGTCCGCCGCCGACGACTGCAATCATTTTGCATTCGGCGCCGACGCGATGAATCGCTTGCTGCATGCTGTGAGACTGTTCGATCGGGACGCCGTAATCTCGGGTTCCATGGACCAATAGATATGATGGCATTCGTTTGTGAACATGCGTGACGGCCGTTGCATCACGAACGACCTCTTGGTGTTGCGCTGTTGTGGCTTCTGCAAATCCAAAGAATGCTGCCATACCTCCTGAGATGCAGCCGCCGACGGGCCGCTTTTTGGTATAGCCATCCATGGCACAGGGCTCTTCCGATAAACGTAAGACAAAATCATGCTCACCATACATGGAGATGACTGTTTTGACACGGTTTCCAGGGGCGTATTTGGCGCCTGCATGAGAGACAATCATGCCGCCGGCTGAATCACCAATAAGGGCCAGACGGTCCGGGTCAAGTCGCAACTCGGCAGCATGACTTTTTATAAAAGCAATGGCCGTTTGAACATCGTTAGTGGCCGCAGGGTAGGGGAACTGCGGGGCAAGTCGGTAGTTGATCGAGAGGACAGAAATCCCGGCAGCGAGACAGTGGTCCCGGATCTCAGCAAAGGAGGTATTAATACTTTCCTTATCACCCCCGGTAAAGCCACCACCGTGGACGTAGATTAAGGCGGGATGTGACTTTCCGGGCAGTAAAAAGGCATCATATTTTAGTGAGACCCCGTCCACTTGTGCAAATTCGATGTTTGTACGTGTCTCAAATTCGGCCGCACGAATTGCCGCGGGTCCCCAGAGAAGCAAGAAGGTAAGGGAAAGTAGGGAGGATTTCATGACGGATGCTCCTGTAGAGATTGATTTTACAGCCTCTCATCATGGCTTACGCGCGCTGTGAGTACAATGGTGCGCTTGATTGCAAAACGGCTCCTGCAATCTTATGCTGCAAAGCCTCCTTGGTAGTCGCTAGCCTGCATTCATCACCGGAGTTCCGTAATGCCCAAGTCACGTCCCGTCGGTCATATCCGTTACGACAATACCGACCGAGTGATTCTGGTTACGGGTGGTTGTAGCGGTATTGGACGGGCCATTTGTGAGGAGTTTCTGGCGTCGGGTGCTGTGGTTGTTTGTTGTGACGTTGATGCAGAAAATGCCAAAAGTCTCTCGCCGAAAATTACCTTTCAGCAATGTGACACTTCGAGCGAAGATAATTGCCACGTTGCTGTCGAGAAAACAATCGAGCGTTTCGGCGGGATTGACGTGTTGGTTAACAATGCCGCGATCCAGCCTCCGGAGACGTATCACCCGTTACATGAATTGTCGACCGATGTCTGGCGGCGTTTGCTGAGTATCAACTTTTCGGGTTATACCTACATGGCCAAGTGTTCTCTCAAGCAGATGGTGCAGCAGCAGAGTGGCGTAATTGTCAATATCGCCAGTGCTCAAGGGCATCGCACGGCCCGTGAAGTAGGTGTCTATGGACCCATCAAATCGGGCAATATCATGCAGGCACGCCAATGGGGTATCGAGTACGCGCGTCACGGCATTCGTGTAGTTTCCGTTTCACCAGGAGCCATCGATACGCCTCTAGCACGTGCATGTATTGAAGAACAGGGAGGTGCGTCCGAACTGATCAACCGCCATCCGGTCGGTCGACTCGGCAACCCCACAGAGATTGCCCACGCTGTGATGTGGCTGTCAAGCAACGATGCAGCGTTCATTACCGCCACGGATCTTGAGGTCGATGGTGGACTGGGTGCCTTTGCCGCCTTTGCGGACCCTTACCCATCGCCATGAAAATCCAGCCATAAAATCCCCATTGACTCAAGGCCTGCTTCAGATCGATGACATCATCACACGACAAATATTCACTCTTTCAAGCGAAAATCGACCTTACAGCGACCCTTCGTTGGGCTGATCGGTTAGGGTTTACCGAAGGAATTTGCAATCACTTTAGTATGCTAGTTCCAGGTACAACCGATCGTTTTTTATTGAACCCGCAAGGGATCCATTGGTCTGAGTTGAAGGCGAGCGATTTACTCATCGTTAACCCGGAAGGTCATGTGCTTGAAGGAAAGCATCAAATCGAACCCACCGCTTTATTCATTCACTCGAGAATTCATCTTAACCGCCCTTCAGCAAAATGTATCTTGCATACCCACATGCCCTATGCAACGGCATTGACCTGCCTAGCGGGAGGTCGCTTGGAATGGTGTAGTCAAAGTGCTTTGCGCTATTATGGTAGGGTCGCTTACGACGAAACATTTAACGGTTTGGCACTGGATGTGGCCGAAGGTGACCGCATGTGTGCTCGGTTGGGTGACTGCGATATTTTATTTTTGGCCAATCATGGTGTCATTGTAGTTGGCGATGATTTGGCTTGCGCATTCGACGATCTTTACTATCTTGAGCGGGTGTGTCAGTTACAGGTGCTTGCGCATTCCACGGGGCTGCCATTAAAAATTATCAGTGAGGAGGTATGCCAAGCGACCTTCGAACAAATCAAGGATAGTCGCGAGCAGTCGTACCTGTTTCTGGAAGCGATTAAACGTATTTTAACTCGTGAATCCCCGGAATTTCTGGAGTAGGTTGTGCCATGGAGAAAAAGCCACGCGTTCCAATAAAGGCCTTACTACTCGTGCTTGGGTTAACTCTTGGCTGCCTGGGGGGCGGCTTTGCGAACGTTGGCGCGCAAGATGTGGTTGACCTGGGAGTGCGCCGCGAGTTGTTTCTCGATGACCGTCTCATTGAAAGTCTGGATGGAGCCCAGTTGAAACTCCATGTGCCACAGGCCCGTGAAGTTGTCTTGGAATTCAAAAAGCCATGGGAGGGAATTTATTCTGCTTACTTTACGTTGCTTCAGGACAACGGCCGGTTAAGGTTGTATTATCGAGGTTTACCCGTTGCTAAGCACACACTGGACGCTGAAGTTACTTGTGTTGCCGAAAGCAACGATGGCGTGCATTGGACCAAGCCCGAACTTGGTTTGTTTGAAGTTGCCGGCACGGCAGCGAACAATGTTGTTCTTGCCCAACACCGCGCTTGTCATAATTTCGCGCCTTTTATCGATAGAAATCCTCTTTGCCCCCCGCACGAACGCTATAAAGCACTCGGAGGAACAGGGGCACCCGGTTTGATTGCCTTGACTTCGTCGGATGGAATTCATTGGCACGAATTGCAGCAAGAACCGGTGATCACCCAAGGGGCGTTCGACTCACAGAACGTTGCCTTTTGGTCAGAAAGTGAAGAGAAATATATTTGTTATTTTAGGGTTTTCCGTGAGGGAATCCGCTGGGTAGCGCGCTGTACCTCAGAAGATTTTTTGAATTGGTCGGAGCCTGTCGATCTGGATTTGGATAGTAAACCACGGCAGCACCTTTACACGAACCAATTTTTTCCTTATCCGCGTGCCCGCCATATCTATGTCGGTTTTCCCACACGTTTTTTGCCGGGGCGTCGAGCGATTAGTAAGTCCTTGGCAGAAAAACTCAAAACCTCTCAGGAGGTATGGGACTTTAGCAACGACTGTGCGGATGTGATGTTGACGACTGCGCGTGGGGGCAGTGAAATGCGACGCACGTTTTTAGATGCATTTGTCCGGCCAGGCTTAGATCCAAAAAACTGGACATCCCGGGCTAACTACGCGGTCCGGGGGATGTGGCAGTCCACTCCGGAGGAGTTGTCGATTTATCTGAATCACAATCTTGGTTATGACACAACTCACCTAAGAAGATACACCGTACGAACCGATGGGTTTGTTTCGATTAACGCCCCGTTTGAAGGCGGCGAATTGATCACCAAGCCACTCATTTTTGGGGGACGACAACTCTCGATTAATTATGCATCCTCTGCGGCCGGTGGACTGCGCGTCGAAATTCAAACCGCGGATGGTCAGGTTATTCCAGGTTATTCACGGGACAATTGTTTAGAGATCATTGGTGATCACGTTGAACGTACGGTTGTCTGGGAACGGGGTAGTAGCGTTGCCTCCTTGCGTGGGCAACCTGTTCGGTTACGTTTTGTGCTCAGCGATGCCGATCTTTATTCACTCCGGTTCCTTGAATAAATTCAAGGAATTAACTCTGCCGGTGTTTTCTTCCTGCAGCTACCGAAAGTGTTCTCTTGTCCAATTCAACGCACTCGCCGGAAACGTCACATCTCAAGAAAACTCTGGGCCCCATGATGTTGTGGGGGCTGGGCGTTGGTTATGTAATTTCCGGTGAATACTTCGGCTGGAATTTGGGACTGCCGGCAGGTGGGACCTATGGAATGTTGTTGGCTTTTGGGCTGATTACATTGATGTATGTCACCTTTGTCTTTAGTTATGCTGAGTTAGCCTGCGCGATTCCGCGCGCGGGGGGGGGGTTTGTCTATGGGCAGCGCGGCCTGGGGCTGGGGGGAGGCTATCTTGGTGGAATTGCCCAAGCCGTGGAGTTTGTGTTTGCGCCTCCGGCGATTGCGATCGCCATCGGTGGTTACACTGAGATCTGGCTGCCCGAGGCAAAGCAGCTCGTACAGAATGCGAATTTTCCCGTAGACCTTAGCACGATGATTGCCTTGGTTGCCTATGTTGCCTTTACTGGATTGAACATATGGGGTGTCCGGCAAGCGGCCATGTTTGAATTGGTGGTCACGATACTCGCTGTCCTCGGGCTGATTTTGTTTTCGATTTATGCGTTACCACGCTTTCGTTGGGACAACTTTTCAAGAAACGCGTGGCCCCACGGCTGGGACGGGATGTTAGCATCGATTCCCTTTGCGATTTGGTTTTATCTGGCGATTGAAGGTGTGGCCAATGCGGCCGAGGAAGCCGTTAATCCCCAGCGTGATATTTCCCGTGGTTTTGGTGCAGCGATTGTGACGCTTGTGGTATTGGCATGTTGTGCGTTTTTTGGTGCGACCGGCATTGGAGGTTGGGAGCAAGTGGTCTATGCACCAGAGGAAGTCATGGTCGTGGATGGGGGGGTTACCGTGAGTCCCGACGCCACAGAAGTGGACCGTCCACTACTGCTTGCCATGGGCCAGATTGTCAGTGCCGATAGCTTGCCTTTCCATCTACTCCTCGGCATTGGATTGCTGGGCTTGGTTGCCTCCTTCAATGGAATTATTTTGGCTTCGGGGCGGGCACTTTTTGAAATGGGACGAGTTGGCTTCTTTTTTCGCCCCCTCGGCCGGGTGAGCCGGCGCAGCAAAACGCCTGTCAACGCGTTACTCGTTAATTTTATCATTGGCGTGATCTCCATCTTATTCCTGGACACAGCCGGTTTGATCACAATGGCGGCCTTTGGTGCCGTGACTCTCTACATTGTGTCGATGATCGCACTGATTCGCTTGAGGCGTAAAGAGCCCGATTTGGAGCGGCCATACCGAGCACCATTTTATCCTGTTTTTCCGGTGATCGCGTTGGTGATTGCCGGAATCTCTTTGGTGACGATGACATGGTTCAATTTTGATGCGGAAAACCTGCTGCAATCGTATAGCCTTTGGTATTTTGGTTATGTGGCGTTGGCCTTCCTTTATTATGTGGCCTTCCTTAAAAGTCGGATTTCGGTTGAAGATATTGCGCACTTCGAACGGATGGATTAACGGAAATCAAGCGAACGGGATTTTGAGATGAGTGTAAATATGGGGCTGCTCAATATCGACACGCTTCAAGAGCGTGTCGCCTCCGGCGAGATTGAGACCGTAATCGCCGGTATGACCGATCTCTATGGGCGTCTTGTTGGCAAACGCTTTGAAGCAGATTTTTTTCTTGACGCGGTAGCCCGCGAAGGAACGCATGCATGTAATTATCTGCTGACGGTTGATATGGAAATGGAGCCTGTAGCGGGTTATGAATTTGCCAATTGGGAAGCGGGGTATGGCGACTTTCATCTCGTGCCGGACTTGGCGACGCTGCGGCAGGCGAGTTGGCTCGAGAAAACAGCATTAGTATTTTGTGATGTGGTGGACGAATCAGACCATACGTTCGTGCCGCTTGCGCCCCGTTCATTGCTCAGAAAACAAATCGAACGTGCATTGGATCTGGAACTTACCGCCCAAACGGCCTCTGAATTGGAATACTATCTTTTTCGTGACTCGTATCGGCAGGCTGCCGAAAATGAACACCGAAGTCTCACCGCTGCCGGCTGGTATCTGGAAGATTATCACATTCTGCAAGGAAGTCGCGAGGAAGATTTTAACGGAGCGGTCCGTCGTGAGCTGCGCCGTTCTGGTGTGCCTGTCGAGTCGACAAAAGGAGAGTGGGGACGCGGTCAGCATGAAATCAATATTCGTTATGCCGAAATTTTGAAAATGGCGGACCGGCACATTGTTCTCAAGCAGTGCTTGAAAGAAGTTGCAGAGAGCATTGGAAGCAGTGTCACCTTCATGGCGAAGTTTGCCGAAGATCAAGCCGGTTCGAGTTGTCACGTTCATCTGAGTTTGTGGCGTGGCAACGAAAATGCATTTGTGGGCGACCAGCAAGTTGGAGGATTACAGTGTAGTGAAACCCTCCTACATTTTGTTGGCGGTTGGTTGCAACGCATTCCGGAGATCATGGTTTTTCTTGCGCCGACAGTCAATTCATATAAGCGTTATCAGGCGGGTTCTTGGGCACCGACACGATTAGCTTGGAGCCTTGATAATCGAACGGCTGGTGTCCGGGTAGTCGGGGCTGGCAAGTCCTTGCGATTGGAATGTCGGGTGCCTGGAGCGGACTGCAATCCATATCTGGTCTATGCCTCCTTGTTGGCAGCCGGCATCGATGGAATTCGTAATCAAACCAGTCCACCGGATCTATTCAGTGGTGATGTTTATGCAACGGACACGATAGCGCATGTTCCCGGTTCACTCGAGGAAGCGATTCAGTGCTTTGAAGGATCTGATTTTGTACGACAAGCCTTTGGGGAAGAGGTTGTTAACCATTACTTGCGTTTCTTTCAAACAGAACAAGCTGCTTATGCCAAGGCAGTCACGGACTGGGAGAGAAAACGCTACTTTGAACGCATCTAAGCGAACGCGATGGGTTGATCGCTCGGACGGTACCCACACAGCAAAATATTTGGAAAGGAACAAGTACGGTCAGTCATGTCTCCGCCTTTGATTGGAATCACGACTTATAGCGTTGATGAAAACGGGAGTTATACATTGCCTGCCGAATATGT
>JAKVBY010000052.1:0-2962 GCA_022446825.1 Pirellulaceae bacterium | reverse complement strand
TTGGAAGTTCTGTTCAACACCGCTTACCTCCTCGTGAACCCGTTTTGCATGCGGTGCACCTGGATGAGAAGTCCGCTTTGGCTCGGATCATGGCCGCTACAGAATTCGAGGCGGCTTCCTGGCATCACCAAGCTTTGCGAGACGTTCCGGCAGAAATTCAGATTGCAGGCTACGCTCCGGACCGGGTGATTGAGGCGATTGAAGTGCCCGCTCATCCGTGGTTGTTCGGTGTCCAGTGGCATCCGGAATTGACTGCTGCCAGCGATCCGGCGCAACAGCGGTTGTTTGAACAATTAGTGGTGGCCTCCAATAGCTTGAGGTGAATGCGAACGCCAGGTGCGTGTGTTGTGTGAAGCGGGATTCGCGCTGGCGCAGGGCAAGCTATCGTGGGGGCGTTCCTAACGATTGCCGAGGGGCGCTTGTCAATCCTACCGAGTACACGAAAACGACTGTCGGGCTTTGGTGTAGATGCGTTGCTAGGACACCGCTAAGGCAGGATTGCGAGCGCGGGTTGAAATCGGCAGCGGGTAATACGAAAATCGCAGCAGACTCGTATTTCACCAAATCGCAAGTTTGCTGACGGACTTATTTGTGACTCGTTAGTGGCAGCCGCCGTTTGGGAGCGAGGGAAAAGAATTAGTTAGGGCATTTGGAATATGGAATGCATTAACCAATAGCGGTTGGTTCGAAACAAAGTTAATGTTCGCAAGCTAAGACCTTTGCAGACAAACTAGCGAGTTTTATTGTCCCAACATTTGTGACAGAGAGAAGTTGTGGAAAAGATATGTCACAGAGTTTTTTGCTCGCCAATCCTTGGTGGCGTATAGAGTTGGTCGCGATGTCTCGAAAACAGAGCTGGGGCATTGGTTGGCGTCTATTAGGCGAAGAGCCGACAGGGCACAAAATCCGCCCGCTGCGTGGTTGCCTCCTGCGCGACGACCATGGTGACCGGAGGCGAGCTCGTGAATAAAAAGAATGGTTGTGGTTCATGAGGAAGCTCCCAGGTTTTCCGATGGAGTCGTGTTCTTGTAAATGTTATCGCTTCCATTCAGAATGTGCACAATCATCTATGGACCGTGAGAGGTCAGCGAACCTTTGGAATTAGCTACTGCGGAGTCATTATATTATGAACGTTACCACGAATCGGCGTACTTTTCTTTGGCAGACGTCGGCGAGCATGACCGCCGCAGCGGCAGTTTCTTCCGGGCGGACTTATGGTTCGGCACTGGAAAAAATCAACCTTGCGAGTGTTGGTGTCGGGGGTAAAGGCGCGTCCGATTTGCGCGAAACGGCCGTCGGACATAATGTGGTTGCGATTTGTGATGTGGACGCAAATCGCTTGGCTGCTGCAGCAAAAGATTTTCCACAAGCCAAAACCTATACCGATTGGCGCAAACTCCTTGAACAGAAAAATATCGATGCGGTGACAGTTTCGACCCCAGATCATATGCACGCCACAATTTCACTTGCTGCGATGTCTTTGGGAAAACACGTCTACACACAAAAGCCATTGACCCACAATGTCCAGGAGGCACGCCAAATGCAGTTGGCAGCTGAAAAGCATCGTGTGGTGACACAGATGGGGATTCAGCATCATTCTTCCGCCAGGATCAAAAATGCAGTGCAGATCATTCGTGATGGCGTCATTGGCAAGGTCAGCGAAGTGCATACCTGGACGGATCGACCTGGTGCTTTTTGGAAACAAGGTTTGCAGCGTCCCGAGAGGTCCGATCCGGTTCCCAGTTCTTTAAATTGGGATTTGTGGTTGGGGGTGGCGCCCCAACGACCTTTTGTGAGTGCTTTATTTCACCCGTTTCATTGGCGAGGCTGGTGGGATTATGGTACCGGTGCCATGGGTGATATGGGGTGTCACATCTGGGACCCCGTATTCACGGCATTGGAGTTGAAGTCGCCTACGCTGATTGAAGCTCAAGGTCCGGAACCCGATCTAGAAAGCGGTCCGTTATGGTGTGAGATCACGTATGAGTTTCCTGGAACTAGGCATACCACCGACACGGTGAAAGTGGTGTGGTACGAGGCAGGGCGACAACCTGATCCGGCCATTATCAAAGCTCCCCAAAATTGGCCGGGATCTTTGAACGGAGTTCTCTTTGTCGGTGAGCGCGGAAATCTGTTTGTTGGATTTCCAGAGGAGGCGCAACTATTTCCTCTCGGTGACTTCAGTGATTACCAGCTGCCGCAACACGAAGACAACAACCATTACACGCAGTGGACGCAAGCAATTCTGGGGCAGGGCCAAACTTCGTGTCCCTTTTCCTATGCCGGTCCACTGACAGAAGCGGTTTTGCTAGGTAATGTCGCTTATCGAAGTGGTGGCAAAGTTACTTGGGATCAGCAAAAAATGAAAACGCTGGGCAACGACAATGCCCAGCAGTTTATCGGCCGAACTTACCGCACCGGATGGGAGCTGTCTCCGCTTTAAGCTCGGTGTTTTTCGCTGACCAAATGGAACAATATGGACGTGTTGTTCGCTAATATCGCAACCTACAGAGGAATATAGGGTCAATTGTTCCAGGAGATGATTCTGTCTTGGCTGGCAAACGCTTGCTGAATCACTCAAATAACAATCGTTGGTTTGAAGCAAGCGATGCCTTCGGTTGAATTGGTCAATGCCCGTGTTTAGGTGATGCTAGAGTTCCCGTTCAATTTCCCCTAGCGAGTGGTCAACCGTTGTTACCACCTCATCGACCTCGTCACGTGTAATGCATAGCGGTGGGGAGAAGTTTACGAGCGTGTTGCCGTGCGCTCGTAGGAGAAGTCCTGCTCGCTTGAATTTTGCGGTCAGCCGGTCAGTTACTTTCAGGTCTGCCGGAAAGCGTTCTTTGGTTTCGCGGTTTGCTACTAATTCGATGGACAACATCAGGCCAATACCGCGGACGTCGCCAATCAGTTGGTGTCGATCTTGTAGTTCTTGCAAACGCTGTTTGAAATAGCTGCCGAT
>JAKVBY010000051.1:33260-60886 GCA_022446825.1 Pirellulaceae bacterium | reverse complement strand
AAGAAAAAGAAGTGGTGGAAGCCGGGTGAAAAAACCAAATTCCGCCAGTATTTATTGCGACATTCTAAAAAACAAACACCGGAAGAGATTGCCAAAATCTGGCAGCTTGCGAGAAGCACCGTATCACGCTGGCAAAACAATCTGGGTATCAAGGCTTCCCGCGACCAAGTGATGAAGATGGAGTACTCGCTCCAAAAGCAACAACGAGCTCGTCGGCGCATTAGAAAAGCCAGTCGTGAAATGTGGAAACAGCGTCGCAAAGATCGTGAACGTACATTACGCGCCCTCGCTGAGGAACTCCGGTCCTCCTCCAAGCCACCACGCGAACAACTGTGCCGTGATTGCGACATCTCGTTTCCAAAACGACGTGAATTCTTTCCCATTCATGAAAAAAAGATATCGATTGGCACAAGCCGTTATTTCAAACACCGCTGTGTTTTTTGTGAAAATAAACGTAGACGAGACAACGACAAAACTAAAATATCCCGAGGGCAAAATGCTAAAAAACGCACATGAACAAGTTCTCCTCCATAAGCACTCACGTCGTCGCTTCCGTGAACGCATGCAAGCTGGCGAACTGAAGGCGTGTATCATCCCGGTCGCAGCTACGGAACAACATCTCGAACATCTTGCCATGGAACATGACTGGCGTAGTGTGATGCACATTGCTACAGAAGTTGCTCAGCGTCTGGACCCACACGTGATCGTGGCGCCAGCGATGAATATTGGAATCAGTGAGCATCATATGAAGCATATCGGTACCTTGACTGCCATGCCCGGTAGTTGGCTCTCGGTTTTGTTTGACACGATTCGCAGCATGCATAGCGCTGGATTTACCAACATCCTGGTTTTAAACGGCCACGGTGGGAATGTGGCTCCTTGTGAGGGAATTTGGGGACAATTTCTACAAAGACTGGAAATCAACCTGCAATTCAAACCGTACTGGGATTTCCTCGACCACGAAGTTGCTCAGCAGCACATGAAAACAGGACGTTGGCCTGGCCATGCTCAAGAATTTGAAACGGCTTTTGCCTTGGCCGTTTTTCCAGAAAATGTTGATCATGAAGCGATGCGCTCCCAGGAAGACAAAGAACCATTGTCAGCCACGGCAGAAGCAGGTGCCGCGTGCATTGAAAATATTCTGGACAACACAACAAAGCATCTTGCGGCCATGATTGATGGAACCAGTGTGATCGAAATTCCAGAATTTCATTAAGCAATCGAGAGGCAGATAACAATAGCAGGCTTTCACCACAGGCAATGCCCATGTGGCTTGTCTGCTTGCATAGATCTCACTGTGCCCTTTTCTCGGTCTTGAGAATCAAGTGGCTGACTGCTAGCTTAACTTGGTTATTTCATCATTTTCCCCCACGCCATGGGACCTAACAGCTATGACAATTACCCAGGACACGCTTAACAAACTCGCCACATTCGATAGCCCGTCCATTTGCAATTTCATCGAGTTGTTTCAAGTTCGTCCGCGGAATCAAGGATATATGGACGGACGTGTACAAAGCAATTTTCCCGATTTCCCCCCCATGGTCGGTTTTGCCTGTACAACGCAATTTCGGAGTGACGCGCCACCCGTCGGTGGGGACGCGTACGGTAGCATCGATCAGCAATTATCTCTTTTCAGTGATCTGCCGGGGCCTGCGGTCCTTACATTTCAAGATGTCGATGATCCTGCTGTGGCCGCTGTCTTTGGCGAAGTGATGTGTTCCACCTATCAGGCTTACGGTGCCGCTGGGTTAATTACAAATGGGGGTGGCCGAGATCTTGAACAAGTGCGAGCCCTCGGATTTCCTGTTTTTACCGGATCAACCATTTGTTCGCATGGTTATTGTCATATGTTACATATCGGTTTGCCGATCCGAGTCGGTGGATTGATGGTAAATCAGGGAGATTTGCTCCATGGTGATGCCAATGGAGTTACCAACATCCCCGTGGATATTGCCACCGAAGTGGCAGACATCGGTGATGAGTTTTTAGCCGCTGAAAATATTGTGATGGATTACGTCAAATCTTCAGAGGAAAAAACTGTTGAGAAATTTACGGAACGCCGTACAGAATTTCAGTCGGTTGTGGCAAAATTGATAGAACGAGTTTCACGTGCATCGTAGCGTGTAAATTCGGCAACTGTCTTTCTTTGCTTGTTTGCCGATGATTCCATTCTTGATTTTATCTGCACTGATTTTTGCCTTGGTTACCGGAGCAGGTTTCACGACTCGCTTTGGCAACCTGGGAAGTGCGTCCCGTTATATACTACGTGGCACTGCCCTCCTTTTACCCATCGCGCTGCTTGCTGGAGCATCGCTTCTGAACAATGCCACATCTCTAGACGAAGCGACATTGCACCGACCCATCGAAGTCAGTACGGATGATTATGTTGGCTCTGCAACATGTCAAAGTTGCCATCCACATCAGCATGCAACTTGGTATTCATCATTTCACCGCACGATGACGCAAGTTGCCAGCGAAGAAACGATCATCGGTGATTTTAAGGACGTGGAACTCGAACATTTTGGCTCTCGTTACTTCTTGTCTCAAGACCAAGATGGTTTTTGGGTCGACGTTAAGACACAACGGTCAACCTTTGCATTATCTCAGAACGAACATCTGCGGTTACCGGTGTCGTTACTTACGGGATCCCATCATATGCAAGCCGTTTGGTGTGAAAGCGGCAACTCACGCCTGTTGGCCATGTTGCCTTTTATTTGGTTGCGCGAGGAAGCACGTTGGATTCCGCGGGCGGCCGCTTTTCTTTCCCCACCCGGTCCTCCCACAAGCGAATTCGGTCGTTGGAACGAAAAATGCCTGCGCTGTCACACAACCCACCCGCAGCGGAGACTGTTTGATGATTTTCGTGGCCAGCATGCGGATACACGCGTGGCTGAATTTGGTATTGCTTGCGAATCATGTCACGGTCCAGGGGGACAACACGTAGCACACTATCAAAATCCTGTGCGGCGTTATCGTGATCGACTCTCTACGAACGACGTCGATTTCATAACAAATCCTGCACAACTTTCCGCACACCAATCTTCTCAGGTTTGTGGCCAATGTCACGGCATTTTAGATTTTCATCACCCGCAAGATTATCAACGGGAAATCCAAGAAGGTCTTGAATTTCGTCCTGGCGATGATTTGGCACAAACCAATGTCATCGTACAACCGACTCAGATGGACCATGCGCAGTTAACACCCGAAGAACATCAGTCTCTCCAACAAATGTTTTGGTCTGATGGAATGGTCCGCGTATCTGGGCGAGAATTCAACGGTATGGTCGACACAGCATGTTTTCAGGATGGAGAAATGTCCTGTTTGAGTTGTCACCAAATGCATCAATCGCCCGACGATTCACGTCCCGCTGAAGAATGGGCAAACGATCAGTTGAAACATGACACCATGGGTAATGATACCTGCATCCAATGTCATGATTATTTTTCAGATCAGGAGGTCCTTGCTCAACACACCCATCATAGCGCGGATTCGACGGGTAGCTCATGTTACAACTGCCACATGTCCTATACGACCTACGGATTACTCAAAGCGATCCGTAGCCACACGATTGATTCTCCTTCGGTCTCCACGAGTCTCAAGACCGGACGACCCAATGCATGTAATCAATGTCATCTTGATCAGAGTTTAGCCTGGACGGCTGCTCACTTGGAGCGTTGGTATGAAATCAAAGTACCCAAATTGAGCGGAGAAGAAACGGATATTGCCGCCTCTATTTTATGGACCTTGAAAGGTGACGCCGGCCAGCGCGCACTGATGGCGTGGAGCTTGGGTTGGCCAGAAGCCTTACAGGCTTCTGGCAGTGATTGGGTAGCTCCCTACTTGGGCCATCTGCTAGAAGACCCCTACGATGCCGTGCGATTCATCGCAGCGCANTCCCTACGCAAGCATGANCACTATCAAGATTTGGTTTATGACTTTCTCGGACCGCTNGAGCAGCGTCGCCACACAAAACAGCACGTGCTTAACGTTTGGGNAAACTTGAACAACAAACCAAAANATGGGCGTCCAACTCTTTTGCTTGANAGAGATGGGACACTGAACCAAAAGCAATTTGATTCNCTGGCCAAGNAACGGCAAGATCATCCGGTCAATCTGGCTGAATAGTTTTTATTNAGCACCGATAGAACGCGNTCAATCAATGACCGACACCATCGTGGGGATTGTCGGATCTTATGGATCGTCCGCTTTTTGTTTTGAGGCCGCTATGCAGTGTGGCGGGCCTGCCACTTTGTGGTATTTCCGCAACAGCGGCGCCGCCGGACACTATCCCGTGTTTTTCTTTTTGAGCATCTATGCGCGGACAAAACCAACGTCCTACTGAAGAAGCAAGCAGGGCGGGCAGAAAAATCAAATCTCCGATCAATGCAGCGGCTAACAATACCAACATCAATGTGCCAAAGCGTTGGGTTGGTGTAAATGTCCCGAAAGCAAAGACCGCCAACCCAAGTCCACCTATCAGTGTGGTTTGCGTCATGGCGGTCGCACAACGATCATACGCCAACAAGATCGATTCTTTCCTCGGCAAACCTCGTCGAACCCCTGCGCGAAACCATGTCAGGAAATGAATGGTATCATCGACCGCGACCCCCATGGCAACACTGGCAGTCATCATCGTTCCAATGTCAACGGTAATGCCCCATAGCCCCATCGCACCAAAAATGACTACCACAGGAAAAACATTGGGGAACATCGATATCATGCCGGCGCGGACATTAATTGAGTTGTGGTACCAATGAAATGGTGCTCTCCAGTTTCTCAGCAGTATCATCATGACGCCGGCAATCATGATAAAGGCCCAGCTAATACTTCCTTGAAGACTGGTCATCAAGGTATGCTGCGCCTTGTAGACGATCGGCACAATTCCGGTGTACGTCACCGCAATCGGGCGATCTCTTTCTTTGGCTGTTTTGCTGTTGGCTGCAGAATCATATTGCCAATGTTCAGCTACATCCAATACGCAAGTTGCGTTCGCTTTAATGAAATCTGCATCATAGTTTTTGTAGTCACCCGCCATGACAATGCAATCCATGCCAGCAATCCATTTGGCGAGCGTTAATTTTTGATCGACTTTGTACTTTTTCTTATAAGCTGTGAAGTATTCTTCCAGATTCGATTTGGAAGGATCATGGATGGCCATATATTGACGGTATTTGGGTCGGTTTCGAAATCCTTTGACGCGCAAAGATCGTGTCAATGTTGACGCAAAGTAGAATGGCTGATCGATTTGGTTTTTGCTGACCGTCACGTCGTTTGTTACGGGTCGCGCCGCCTCTGGCAAATCCGTCGTCTGGTTCACCACGGGATCCCGAGCTTGGCGAAGCTGCGTGTTACGGCCGGACACCCCGAGGATACAGATGCGAGCGTTGCCAAAACCTTTGCCATCATTCAATTCGTCAATCTTCTTGAGAATCTCGTCACGTGCCTGATAAGCACCAATCACGGGCTCCACCGTGCGTTTTAATTCTCCCACGAAATCGCCGTAGTCCACATCGTTCAAAGCACCAACTCGCAAACTGACTCGCCAAAGTTCACTCTGATCCACCTGGTCAATGGCTAGATAATCTTCTGCGAGTAGTTTATCTCGATTCTTCAGAAGCAAAGCATTCATTGTCCGCCGTGTTGTCGTGGACGATGGGGAGGGTAGTTTAGGAGCGAGCCGTGGCGCTGAGAGGGCACGTCCGACGACGTCCGTTCCTTTTTCCCCTAAGGCGTCTTCAATGGATAATTGAATCGCATTAACGACTTCCATGCGTTCTAAGAAATTCAGTTGAAACTTTACGTCATGCGCTTCTTGCGACGTTAACTGTCGCTTGGTGGGAGCCACTTGTAATTCCGGCTTGATATGAGTCACCAATTCCATCGGAACCAATTTGCCCACGTTGTGTTCGAGCCAAGCGTAATCTCGAATAATTTTGGCCGCTGGATCAAAGAGCTTAAGGAGTTTAACTGAGGTTTCGATTTTGAAGAGACCCAGCCCAAAGCCAATGAACACCGCAAAACAACAAATCGTCACAAATCGATAACGTTCAATAATCCAGGCACCGACACGGTCCCAAAACCGGCCCACGAGCAGCTGGACCTTTCCGACAGAAGCTTTGGAATCGCCCTTGGTTTGGCGATCGTATCCGGGTGGCCAGAGTTGTAGCGCTGCAGGCAAAAACGTAAACATCATGATCAATGTTGCCATGACACCGAGCGCCGAATAAAGCCCGAATTTTTGGATCGGAATCAAGCTGCTCATGCAGAGTGAGATCAACCCGAGCGCCGTGGTAAACGCGGCTAATGTACATGGCCCCCAACCATGGCGTATCGCGCGCTCTGGGGCGCCTACAAGACCATGTTCTTGTGCAGCATCTCGATAATAATTGACAATATGGACTGCACCTGAAAGGCCTAATACATATACCAAAGACGGCATCGACATCAGAATCGCATCTACCGATGCTCCCGACCAATAGACAATGCCCAGGCTGGCAATAGCGCTAACTCCGCCAGTCACAAAAACCATGATCGTGACGACAACACTGCGGAAACAAATGTAGGCAAGCAGCACACCGAGTATGATGCTGAAACCAACAAGCCTCACCAAAGTGATTTGACCTTCTTCATCGATGGCCACATTGTCGACAGGCGGTCCTCCCATTCGAAGCACACGACCATTAATGGGAACCTCACTGGCAAACGGATGTAAGGGGGGCATGGGCGGAGGCAAGACACCCGATTCAACCGCCATGTCGATAAGTTTTCCCCGTGGTTTTCCTAGCAGTCCACGGCCAATCACAAGGCGCTGATCGACGCGGGCAACGTCACTCAGAGTGATCATTACACAGGTTTGTTTTCCATCTTTTCCAAACAAGGTTCCTTTGAGTCGATTTAGCGCAATCTCTTCCGCCGCATTCCGCTTTGCTTGCTCACTATCACCCTTGCCAACCATGCCCGAGCGCACGGAATCGGTTAATGCGGCCAGTGCCTCTGGTCCCGTCGTCATGGAACGCAACACGCGGGCCGTAAGCAATCTTGGGTTGTCGTGGAAGGGATTGGTTTGATTCTCACTCGACGGTTCACCGAATTGCGCGATGAATTCACTCTCAACAAATTTTCCATTCACTAACCTAGCACCAAATCGCCAGATTGCAGGCATGAAATCTGGCTTACCAAGCCAGCGGTATAATTCACCATTGGGCGTGACAAAAAATTTGTCGCCATTAACACCCATCAACCATTTTTCATTGAGACCACCCCAGTCTTGTGGAAAATCTTGGGTCACGAAAAGCCCTAATTGGTCTCCAACTTCTCGCGCCCGTTCGATCTCGGCTTGTCTTTCATACTCCTGAAGCTCTGGCTCTGACATTGTTGCCAGATCAATTGGTTGTTCGAGTTGGCCAGGTTCGGGCACTAACTCGGTGCGTAGCTTGTCAACAAACAGCTGAAAACTCTCTTCGTCTTTGCTGCAGCCATCCCAAGTCAGTACCACAAAGCCCTGATCGCTGATGAAGTGGTCCGCACACCATTTCAGGACTTTTGTCTCTTCAAAGTCCGACGGCAGCCAATCCTTGACATTGTTCTCCATCCGTTGGAGTGAGTATCGCGCACCACGCAAAGCGAACGGGACCAAAAAGAAGATCACGCACAAAATGAGTAACGCTCGCCGAGCAAGAAATGAACGTCTCATCGCGGAGAATGATGATCCAAGTGATGGGGATGTGCGCGCTATGTGACGACGTGCGCTACGACTGCAACTCTGTTTGAAAACACGGTTGCCCTGTGCACTTAGTATCGGTGCAGACAACTGCTGATTATTAGCTTAACCCCTTGCAAATACAGCGTCTACGTCAACTGAAACCGTTAGTAATTGCCTAATCGACAAGGTCGCTCCGAATAGTTTACGCGAATTGACTCTTTTCTTGATCTGAATCTCTCGGACGTGACCTGAGCGAAAATTGAACTCCGTCAATTGCTTGCTTACCCGGAATGTCATAGCTAATATCGTGGGCAATCGCTTCGCTTCATTTTTCCCCAAGGTGCTCGTATGTTTGGTCGCTCAAAAATCTGGTTTCGCTTTGTCACCTTTTCGATCTTGTGGGTTCAGGCCGGCACATCTTTTGGCGACGACCGTGCAACCACTCGTTTTATCCGATTCCAAATGGAGGACACCAGCGCGTATGGTATTGTCGAAGGAGATCATGTCCGGCAACTCGAAGGCGATCTATTTGGCATTTGGGCCAAAACCGACACAACATTTCCTCTCAACAAGGTTACGCTGCTTGTGCCAACAACGCCTAGCAAAGTGTTCGCAATGGCTGGAAATTACCGTGACCACTTAGCCGACGATCCACCGCCGGAAGTTCCTCAACCATTTTATAAGCCACCCTCTTGCCTTGTTCCCCATGGAGCAGACGTTGTCCAGCCCAAAGATCATGATCCAGTCCACTACGAAGCTGAGTTAGTAGTCGTCATTGGCAAGCGGGCAAAAAATGTTGCCAAAGAAGATGCACTTGATTTCGTACTTGGGGTCACTTGCGGAAACGATATAAGCGCCCGGGTGTGGCAAAAAGGTGACGTCCAGTGGTGGCGGGCTAAAGGTCACGATACGTTTGGGCCCTGCGGGCCCTCGATCGTTTCCGGTTTAGATTATGACAACCTCAATATGGAACTTCGTGTAAATGGTGAAGTAAAGCAAAAAACAAATACCAAGCACATGATCTTTGGAGTAGCTGATTGCGTCAGTTTCATTAGTAAATATGTGACTCTTGAACCAGGTGATTTGATCTTTACCGGAACGACAGGCAAAACCGCAGGTATGCAAATTGGTGATGTCATGACTGTCGAGATCGAAGGGATTGGTACACTACAAAATACTTTAGTTGCAGCCGAGTAATTTCCTTTCCGTTCAGAATAGATTCCATCTACAAAACTGTGAGTCAGGACCCGTAGAAACGTTGGCTCCAAGTGACCGGTAAATCTACGGACTCGGTGTGTGACTGTTTTTGTCTATCGAAAGTTTTATATTCTTGCTCGTCAGCTGATTGGATTTTGCGCATCGTGTCTTCCTCACAACCATTGATCGTTGTTCCTTGTGATCAACCCCAGCAAATCGCCGACTCGCCACATCTCGACCGCCTCAAAGAATTTGCGGATCTACGTGTCTACCGTGATGCTCCGTCCTCGACCGATGAAAAAATTCAGCGGGTACGTGAGGCAGAAATTATTATCAACTCGCGGGGCCATCTTCATTGGTCAGCGGATGAGTTGCGTGAACTACCCGTACTCAAGATGATGTCTACCGTGTCGATCGGAACCGACGCCATTAATTTGGCGGCAGCACGGTCTCAAGGAATCGTCGTGTCCAATGTCCCTGGTCGTACGGCACCTGTGGTTGCTGAACATGCGCTGGCATTACTCCTCTCGATTGCACGGCGTGTTTCTTTTACGACCAATGCTTTGCGACAAGGCGTGTGGGCCTCACCTGCCAATATATATCTCGGAAACAAGACGCTTGGAGTGATTGGTACGGGCGCCATTGGTGCCAAGATGATTCAACTCGCTCAAGGTATTGGTATGAAGGTTTTAGCATGGACTTTCCACCCAACAGAGAGTCGGGGAAAAGAACTGGGTGTTGAATTTGTTGATCTTCAGAAACTCTTGGCGCAGAGTGACGCCATCAGCATTCATTGCAAACTGACGGATGATAGTTGTGGCCTTATCGGAAAACATGAGTTGCAGAAAATGAAAGCCGGGAGTCTGTTAGTCAATTGTGCGCGCGGACCAATTGTAGATTCTCACGCTTTAATTGAGGCACTGGATGCTGGGCATCTTGCCGGAGCTGGAATTGATGTCTTTGATTCGGAACCCCTGCCGGAAAATGATCCTATTCTGAACTGCGATCACGTCGTTCTCACACCGCACTCAGCCGACCACAACCCGGAAGGTGTAGACTTGCTTTGCAGCGGAGCCGTGGAGAACGTACTGGCATATTTTCAGGGCCAGCCTCAAAATGTTGTTAATTAACTGGTAATTCATGACTCCTGACGAATTTCGTAATTACGGGCACAAGGTGGTGGAACGCGTGGCCCGTTATCTAGAAGATGTAGAATCGTTTCCGGTTCAATCTCAAGTCCAACCCGGTTGGGTGCGCGGTCAGCTTCCTTCCGCCGCACCCGACGAACCGGAACCCTTTGATCAAATACTCGCTGATGTCGACCGAATTATTGTTCCTGGTTTAACTCATTGGCAATCCCCAAACTTCTTTGCTTTCTTTCCAGCCAATCATAGTGGTCCATCCATTCTCGCGGAGTTGATGACCGCCGGGTTTGGAGTCCAAGGTATGATGTGGGCCACTAGCCCGGCCTGCACAGAACTCGAGTCGCATGTTCTTGATTGGCTCGTGGACATGCTTGCGCTCCCAATGGATTTTAAATCGACATCACTTGGTGGTGGCGTCATTCAAGATTCCGCTTCAAGCTCAGCCCTCTGTGCATTATTGGCCGCTCGCGAACGCGCGGGCGCATTTAATGTCAAACGTGGAGGACTGCAAAAAGGACTCACCTGTTATGCTTCGCGGGAGGCCCACTCTTCCATCGAAAAAGCTGTCCAAATTGCCGGTTTAGGAAGCGATCAACTCAGGTTGATTGATGTCGATGACCAATTTGCCTTACGTCCCGATGCTTTGGAAATGGCAATTCTCAAAGATTTAGACGAGGGACGACATCCTACATTTGTTTGCGCAACCATCGGGACGACTTCCTCACAGGCGATGGATCCTCTGCAGGAGATTGGGGCTATTTGTCGCCGGCATCAAGTATGGTTTCATGTTGATGCGGCAATGTGTGGAACCGCCGCCATTTGTCCAGAGTTTCGCAACTTTCAGGAGGGGCTCGAATTGTGCGACAGCTATTGTTGGAGTCCCAATAAATGGATGTTCGTAAACTTTGATTGTAACTGCATGTGGGTGGCTGATCGTGAACCATTAATTCGTGCGCTCAGTATTCAACCTGAGTATCTGCGGAACTCAGCCACAGAGCGTGGTGATGTTATCGACTATCGTGATTGGCAAATCCCTCTGGGACGTCGTTTTCGCGCACTCAAGTTGTGGTTCACCATTCGTTCGTTTGGTGTTCGCAACTTGCGCGATCGTGTGCGCAACCATGTGGCTCTGGCCAAAGAGGTTGAGGAATGGATTGCGGCAGATTCTCGCTTTGAATTGGCGGCACCCCGAAACTTAAATCTCGTTTGTTTTCGCCTCAAAGATGGTGATCGCCAGACCGAAGAACTACTTCACCGGCTTAACACAAGTGGGATGATCTATTTGACTCATACTCGATTGAATGACAAATTCACCTTGCGTTTGTCGATCGGTCAAACCGAAACTCAGCGGCAACATGTTGAACGCGCATGGAAATTGATTCAGCAAACGGCTGATTTCTGACAACGTCACTGTTGTTATCTGTTCTGCCGTTCATGCGGCCGATATCGCATTGTCCCCATCTCGCCAAAGCGGTTTTTAGGTGTGCGGGGTCGCTTCAGAGGAAGTCAAGCTGATTGCTGAGGTGTTGCTTGGGCTCACGGCAGCCGAACTGAAAGTGCTTCTGACAAGTACCCATTTGTGCGATCTTTGTTACTCAGCGCGCCATGCGCAACCAGCACAAACGGGTTTCTCTACACATAGAAGGCCAAATTATTCCGGATTTTCATCACTTCCCTGTTGATTACGCTTACAACACCTTGCCAGCGGGCAAAATCCAACTAATTTGGTAGTTCTCACACAATCATTCGCGATATGTGTCACGACGACTGGAGAACTCACTCTGAGGTTTGGAATGTCTGAAAAAGCTCCTTGGATTACTTACCGACCTGAACTCAAAGTGCTCGACTGCACCATACGCGACGGAGGTCTGATCAACAATCATCAATTCACAGATGAATTGGTTCGGGCTGTTTATGATACTTGCATCGCCGCCGGTGTTGATGCAATGGAAATCGGCTACAAGAACACAGAACGACTTTTTGCCAAATCTGATTTCGGTCCCTGGCGTCATTGCGACGAAGAGGACATGCGTCGAGTCGTCGGAGACCATGATGCCGAAAAAACTGGCTTAAAACTGTCAGCCATGGCCGACGCTGAAAAAAGTGATTGGAAAGAGAAAATTATCCCGGCAACTGACAGTGTGCTCGATATGATCCGCGTGGCATTTTACGCGCACCAAGTTTCTGAGGCAGTGGAGATGATTCACCATTGTCACGAAATGGGGTATGAAACAATGGCCAATTTGATGGCCGTTTCCAACATTTCCGAAACAGAAATTGATACTGTGCTTGAGGCCATTCGACCCACGCCAGCAGGAACCATGGTGATTGTCGATAGTTTTGGTTACCTGTATCGCGAGCAAATCGACATGCTTTATCGGAAATATTCAGAGGCGATGGAAGGCACTGGAAAAGAAATTGGCATTCATGCTCACAACAATTGTCAGCTGGCGTTTGCGAATACCTTGGAAGCAATCATTCTTGGTTCAAACCGCGCTGACGCAACCATGATGGGACTTGGCCGTGGAGCGGGAAATTGTCCCATGGAGCTTTTACTTGGATTCTTGCGCAATCCTAAGTTCAAATTACGTCCGGTAATCAAACTCCTTCAAGAATACATCGAACCTTTAAAGGACAGCGTCGAGTGGGGTGCTCTTGTGCCTTACAACATTACGGGTCAGTTGAATCTACACCCGCGGGCGGCGATGCAATTCCGTGCCGGTCCCGATAAAGATGATTACGTTAAGTTCTACGATTCCATTGTTAGCGACATCTAAGTGTTGCGCATCCCCAGTCTTATCAAGAAGTGGTTTTCGGTATAAAGCTTCGTGGGTCAGGTACCTCTTCGCTGCGCCTCTGGGGTTTTCCAAAGCATGCGATTCAATTTAGGAAAGAGCTTTAAGGCATTGTCCCGCATGATCTGGCGGCCTATTCGATTGGCGTGTACCTCGAGCAGTTCGCCGCGCACCACTTTTTCGGCCAGTGCTTCTGCGACACAGCGACGAGTGAATTCTGTCATGGCATAGATACCTTCGGCATGAACCGTGTCTGCGCCCCACAAAATCCGGTCAGAAGGGACGGCCTCGAGCCATTCCCCGTAGGCACGTTTCGCCGTGGTATAACTCAACGTGGGCAACCAGCATGAGTCGATCCACACATTTTTATGTCGCATGGCAATAACAGCCGTTTCGCCAACCCAGGGATAGCCGCCATGAAACAAAATGAACTTGGTTTGTGGATTTGATTCGATCACATCCACTAACAAAATAGGGTTGGATCCCTGCACGCGCGCTTGTCCGGTATGAACCTGAAACGGCAATTCATATTTTGCGCTCAGTTGGCAGATATGCCAAAACATGAAATCTTCAAAGTCTCTCTGTTCTGAGCGAGACATGGCCACTGGCGGTTTACCAAAAACTTCATCCGCTCGTTCTTTAGACACCTGCTCGTACGTCAGCGACCTCTGGTAAGCCTGGGTGGACTTCAAACAAATGGCATCAGCGGCAACAGCCGTCTGGAATATTGTCTCGACAACCGCAAGATATTCGTCAAGCGAATCAATCGTCATGTTGCGGTTGGCGGCAAACGCGAATGGACTATCGTTGTCAGACTTAAATACTTCAGCGTGACTACCTTGAATGATCTCGGTGACGTTCAAAACAGGCGCGCTAAACTTGTATTCACGATCGAAATTCAGCCGGTTCCAGTACTTATCGACCAACATCAGCTCGATATTGGCTTTGTTGGTTATCACATCATGGAGCCACTCGTCGTGTTGATAGTTCTCGGTGATCTGTGCATTGAGATGGCGCGCCTGGTCGCTCGTAATGGTGTCAAAATCGACTCCGTACAAATCCTTAAATGCGGGCAGCATCGAGCGATAGAAACTGGTCGCTCGTGCATTCTCAAAATCATGTTGGGCAGACTCCCACCAAACATCAAATTGGGCGCCAGCAGGCCAAGGCGTAAGCGGATTTATCCAGGGAAAATAGGAACCGGTCCAGATGCTGAACAAGTTCATTGCCTGGCCATCCACCGTTTCCACCCTGGTCGACAAGCGATCGAAGGCTCGTAAATGCTCATGCGTATCGATCGCTGGTACAGCATCAAGGTTACCCTTGATGCGCTGATATGTCTTGGTTGACTTGACGTCCTGCGCCAGCAAAGCTGCGTTCAGCATGAACATTCCACAGACAGTCAGCATGATCCTTGGATGCAGCATAATCTTTTCACCTCTAAAAACGATACAACAAAAAACTTTTGGCGCCTGTAAGCAGCCCAGTCTACAAACAATAATATCCTCATGGAGGATTCACAAACAAAACCTCTGACTTCCGCTTCAGCAGTCGCCACAGTTCACCACTGGTAGTTTCGATCATCCACGTCATGCTCCTGACGGTACTCGTCGCTCTGGAAGTGACGGTGGCCAAGCGAGACGCTTACCGATTGGATTTTTGCCTTGTGTCAGGCTAGCTGATTTGGGCCGGCTGTTGGGGCACTTGTTCATCGGCTGGCTGCTGTTGACCGAGAGCTTCACGCCGCACGTGACGCCCGCTTTTCGAACCGCGTAGCCGAGGGCTTCGCTGTACGGACGATAGGCTTCATACTCGTCCGACATTTCCGACGGGCTTCTCGATGTAGCTAGGCGGTGGCGGCATCGCAGGTGGGAAGGCCTACGGCGCCACCCACGAGTTCGGCTTCAAAGCCGTGGACAACTGCACGCAAGTCCACGACTTGTGGGCGACTATGCTGTGTACTTGATGGGCATCGACCACCCGCTCCTGAAGCGCTCCAGCCGTAAACCAAAGATTAACTTAGCAACTGGTACTAACCCTGGGGGCAGGTCAAATGTGGTGAAAGACATCATCGCCTAAGTACCAATGGAGTGGGTCGTCGGACACTCGCTGTTTGCCCAGGAACGTCCGCCGGTTCTGAACTACACAGGACAAATCGGCGCGAATACTAAAACGGTTGTCGCCGCACAACGGGCTTGGGCGAAATACCTGGCGGAGGTGAGCCACGAGAAGGTGTTGACGCTCGACCTGGCAGGGAAAGTGAACGTCTCGATGGTTCTCATTCCGCCCAGCAATTATTACCGGGTCGAAGGAAACAAAACGGTGATCGTCACGCTCTCACAGCCGCTGTGGGTTGGCAAGTACGAGGTAACCCAGCTGTATTACCAAGAGCTGATGGGAGACAATCCCAGCCATTTCAAGCGAGAGGGGGGGCACAGCTTGATGCCCTATGGAATTGTTGAACCATCGCTAGGCAGTGAAGTTCTGTAAGACCGCCTCGGTCCGGGGCCGGCGCGCCGCCACCAAATTCTTTCACGACAACTCATAAACCGGCTACGCATGGCGACAGCGGTAGACCGGAGTTTTCCATGACGACAAGTTTGTCGATTTTGGCCAGGAAGTTTGTGGAAAATGACAGGTAATTTGTAGAACACCAACATTCTAAGTCTAGACATCCAGGTTGCGAACTTCCAGCGCGTGTTTCTCAATGAACTCGCGGCGCGGCTCTACTTTGTCGCCGAGGAGCACACGAAACATCTCATCTGCCGCAGCCACATTTGTCATGGTGACTTGAATAAGTGTTCGATTTTCTGGATTCAAGGTTGTTTCGCGAAGTTCCTCGGCATTCATTTCACCAAGACCCTTAAATCGAGTAATTTGCAGTCCCTTTTCACCGGCAGCTCTTACCGCAGAAAGTAACCCGCGCAAATCTTCCAATGGAATTTCGTTATCCCCGCGGCGCAAGACAAATCTCGGTTCTTCGATTCCCGTACGGTCTTGCGGAATCAACGACTGAATATCGAAATTCATCGTCATCAGTTCTTTTAGGCCTGCATTCACCGTGCGAACCTCATGTAATTCCGTGATGTGCAAGCGTGGTGCCGACTGGCCATTACCCTCCAAACCGTTCGGTCCACCGTTTTTTGTATCGCTCACAGAGAGTTCTTGACCACTTTCTTTTTCTTGTTCCTTCAAAAATGCATCCAGCTGGGATCGACTACTAAACCAATGTTCATCGCTGCCCAGATAAATATGAAATACCGGAAGTCGGCCGGTTTCGAAATCGATACGTTCTGCATGATTTTTTAGGCTGATCCCTCGTCGTTCCAAGGCCAGTAATGAATCTTCCATAGAAGCAAGCGTTTGACACAACGATTCGATGTCATTTCCTTTGATGATACGACCATCATTTGGATCAAACTCAGCATCCGCCAATCCTTTATCAAGCAGCTGAGCCTTCATTTCCTCCTCTGTTTGGATGTAATAGGCATCCTTGCGAGCTCGCACGCGGAACAGAGGCGGTTGAGCGACATAAACATGGCCTTCCGCCACGAGTTGATACATCTGGCGATAAAAGAAACAGAGCAGCAGCGTACGTATGTGCGATCCATCAACATCGGCATCGGTCATAATAATGACTTTACCGTAACGGCGTTTGGTAGTGTCTTGTTCGGCACCGATGCCACTACCAATGGCCTGAATCATACTTTGCACTTCTTCATTAGCGAGAACCTTGTCCTCACGAGATTTATAGGCGTTAATAATCTTTCCACGTAGTGGGAGAATCGCTTGGTAATCGCGTAAGCGACCACCTTCGGCACTGCCCCCAGCCGAATCACCTTCAACAAGGTACAGTTCGCATTTTTCCATTTCTCGGCTAATGCAGTCCCGCAGCTTTCCTGGAAGGCCACCCCCCCCAAGAGCGTCTTTGCGTTTGCGCAATATGTCTTTTGCTTTTCGTGCCGCTTCCCGTGCTTCAGCTGCTAACACCCCTTTGCGCACCATCGTTTTGGCCGTTTTCGGGTTTTCTTCCAAGTACTTTGTCAAAAACTCGTTCACAGCGGATGTCACGACTCCCTCGACGTCACTATTGCCAAGTTTAGTTTTTGTTTGACCTTCAAACTGCGGATGAGGAACACGCATCGATATAACTGTTGTTAATCCCTCGCGAAAGTCATCGCCTGTGGGGACCAAATCGCGAAACATATTTTCTTTCTTTCCATAGTTATTTAATGCCCTCGTCAACGCTGAGCGAAACCCCGAAACATGAGTACCACCTTCAATGGTATGGATATTGTTTACATACGAATGAATATTTTCGGTGAAGTCATTGGTGTATTGCATGGCGATCTCATAACCAACCCCGTCTGTTTCTCCTCTCAGGTGAATCACCTCTGAATGGATTGGATTACTCGCCCGATTTAAATGTTCGACGAACTCTATAATTCCGCGTTCATAATGGAACTCATCACCCTCTTTGATGCGATCGTCGTAGAATTTGATCCGCACACCACTATTGAGAAATGCCAATTCTTGGAGCCGTTTATACAACAGGTCAAAGTTGTATTTTGTTGTTTGAAAGATTACTGAGTCGGGCTTAAATGTGGTCTTCGTACCAATTTTTGTCGTTGATCCGACACGTTGCACCGGTCCAGTTGGGATGCCCCGTTCATATTCCTGTTGATATACGTGCCCATCACGACAGACTTCTACTTCGCACCATTGTGAGAGAAAATTGACCACGGTTACACCTACACCGTGCAAACCGCCCGACGTTTGGTATGCCCCTTTTTGAAACTTTCCACCGAACTTCAAAACGGTCATAACCCCTTCAACCGTCGATACTTCTCGACCTAGTTCCTCACTTAACTGTTCATGTGGTTCAATCGGGATTCCGCGTCCATCATCCTCTACAGTGACAGAACTCTCGCTGTTGACGGTCACGGATATGTTTGTCGCATATCCTGCCATAGCCTCGTCAATCGAATTGTCGACTACCTCATAAACTAGATGATGTAGACCTCGTGACGTTACATCACCGATATACATCGCGGGTCGCTGACGTACGTGCTCCATATCGGAAAGATGTTGTAAATCTTCCGGGGTATAGTCTTCGTTTCCGCGGCTTAATTCACTAGCTTGGGGCGTGTTTTCGTCGTTTGGTGTGTTTGTTTGTTCTTGAGTCATTCGGACTGTTTATTCCTTCGTCGAATTTGCCTAATACGGCCTTAGTCTAAATTGCCAACGTTAAAGCGAATTTGTTGGATTTTCATTTGAGGAAGTAATCTGGATAATTCGCGCATGAGTTCTCTTTTTCTGAATGTTAGTTCTTGCAACACAATGGAATTCCGTACGCTTACTTGTAAGGTGCCTCGACGGAAATTCCCTGGCCGACTATCTCTCACCATCGAATCTCCAACAATCGTTTTCCACACATCGATCAATTCGTCATTTGCCTGTTCGCGGGCATAACCTTTACGCGTCATTAAGCGACTAACAACATTATCTATGCGTTTTGGCATGGCACTAAAACGCTGATTCTGCTGAACGTATTTGGCTACTTTTGCGATTTCATTTTCCTGGACTTTCTCGAGATTTCGGTTAGTAGTCCCATGCCTTCTCTCATTCATAGAAATTACTTTAAAAACAATTTACCGATTAACGATCGCGTGCTAGTGGCATGACGACATATCCGTATCCATCGTCCGTTGTGAACAATGCGGCGCTTTCACCATTTTCAATTTCTACTGAAAATGTTTTTTCCGCATCGAGCACTTTGAGAAAGTCTGCTACAAAGCGGTGATCCAAAGCAACCGTAATTTCATCTCCGTCGTAGGCAATCGGGAACTCCACCCGCGATTCACCAATTTCTGCTGTATTTCCTGACAGGATCAAAGTTCCTCCCCCAAATGTAAAGTCGATTCCTCGACTTTCATCACTTGCAACCACGGCAGCTTGTCGTAACGCTGAATACATAGGTCCAACCGCAATTTCAATATGAACAGCATCTTGGCGGTCGGGTAAAACATCTCGCCATTTCGGAAAACGTCCTTCAACTAAGCGCGAATAAATGGTTGTCTGAGGCGTTTTAATCAAGATATCGTTAACTCGTGTGGCAACTTGAATTCCGGCATCATCTTCGTTCAATGCCCGCTCAATCAATTGCATGGATCTCGCCGGCACAATCGTCATGGCTTCACCGGACTCGTGCCCATTCTTGGAAGACGCTGCTCCAGCCATTTTTGCTAAACGGCGTCCATCGGTACCAACAGCCGTGATTTCCTCGGCAGAAAATTCCAGCAAAACTCCTCCTAATGCATAACGGCTGCTTTCAGTATCTGTCGCAAACAACGTTCGACGTATTAATTCTTTCATTAAACGGGATGGTACTTCGTGACATTTTTCCTCAGTGAACTCTTCAACGACAGGAAATTCTTCTGGATTTCCGCTAGGTAGTTTAAATTGACTGTGTTCTCCCTTAACAATCATTCCATTAGGACCCGCTTCAATTTGTAGTTTCTGGTCATTGGACTCGCGTAAAATTGAACTGAATCGAGAAACCGGTAACACAGCACTACCAACACGAGTAACTTCAATTCCAGTGACTTCAATACGTATCCCGACTTCTAAATCGGTGGCCATTAAGGTTGCACCCGCTTCGGTTACTTCTAGTTTTACATTTTGTAAAATTGGTTTCGGGCTTCGCGGCGAAGCAACTTGCGCTGCTGTTTGAAACGCAGCCCACATTTGTTCTCTTTCGACGGAGATTTCCATAACCATTTGCCTTTCTAAAGGACGGCATTACCTCAATGCACAATCAAAGCGTCTTCTTGGGTTTTTCAATGGACTTTAATAATTAAATAAACTTTAAATACAGTAGTAGTAATAACCTGGGCATAGTCGACTGTAGATAAAATATAAAAACGATTTAAGACACTAAAAATAGGTAATGATTCAACACCACAAACAAGTTTTCAACGTGCGTAACCTATTGAAACGCAGAAGTATTTGTATCTGTTAAATGTCATTATCAGCGGATGTTATTAACAGCGTTTTGTGGAATCGCAATTAACGGCTAACTTGTATACCTTTATCAACAATTTATGAATATGTTTTCAACATGTTTGATCCAAGAATGAATTTTGAAGTTCATCCACAGCAATGGAAATTAGTACTTCAGAATGCATCAAGGATTCGATCCTCCGACAGGCGTGGATTACAGTTGAATGATCTCGCTTGCCAAAAAACTTCCCAATTTCACCATGGCTCTTACCAGTAATTCGGCGAGCCAGCAGCATCGCTATGCCACGGGCACGGGTAACTTTTTGGATGCGGGATTTACCTCGTAAATCATCAATCTTGATTTTAAAATATTTGGCAACGCGTTTACCAATCTCGCTGACTGAGGGAGTCTGATTTAATGGGGTTGCCATTTGGATTGGTTCAGCCAATCCGGACACTTGTTGCATAGAGCATTTGGACTGCTGATCGATTTCAATTAAGCGACGATTCAAATTTGGGACCGTGTTTGTATTGCATGGTGTTAAGTCAGTCGTAAGTGAGCGAATAACGTCTTCATCGATCGTCATTCCGTGATTCCCGGCAAGACGTCGAATCAAGACCTCGGCCGCGGCTTGACCGGGAGGTTTTACGGGAACTGTGATTCCATTACTGAGGCGACTAGTGAGTTGGGAAGACAGCCCACGGATATCGCACGGTTTTGTTTTGGCGGTCACAAAAATTTGAGCTTTCAGGGAGGACAAAATGTCCAGCGTACGCACTAGTTCATCTTGGGCAGCGTGTTTTCCACACAGTCGTTCGATGTCTTCTAAAATAAAAACGTCTACGGCACGCAGAGAACTACGGAAAGAGGAAATCGCGTCCAATTGAATGGCGTTAACCCAATCACGCACAAAGTCAGACCCTGTAAGCGAAATAAATTGGGACTTCACGGAACGTTGACTACAGAGAAGTTCAATACTGCGTAACAACAAGGATTTTCCAACACCCGCTGAGCCAAAAAACACAACTGGGGACCAAACAAGGTCGCCAGTCTCAAAACAGTCATAAACATGTTTTGCTAGTCTATTTTCAGATCCACCAACAAACGCGTTTGGAACCAAGTCCGCAGAAAATGCGGCTGGTTTTTTTGAGTCAACTGGAATTGAAAAAACGTCAGCATGCACGCGCAGCAATCTCGCCATAAAGGGGTTCGGTAGAGCTCCACCCAGGAACAAGAGATACCATCGAAATTATAACGGCGAAACGCTTATCTGAGGAGCCGACAAGTGCTTACTCAGTGGTCTTTTACGATCTTTGCAGGGAGCGAATAGCCGAGATAATTCGCTCGGCAGCCTGGTCGATTTGGCTTGCGGTAGAGAACCTGCTCAAGCTGAACCGGAGAGAGCTTTTAACAATCTCTTTTTTGAGTTGCATGGCCCGCAAGACGGGGGATGGTTCAGATGCGCCACTGGCACATGCTGAACCAGCGGAACAAGCCACTTTGGCCAGATCGAGTGCCATCAGGATTGCCTGGCGATCGAGCCCCCGAAAAGAAACATTGGTGGTATGCGGGGCTCGAGGAGAATCCTCTCCTATAACCAAGACATTATTCAGACCATCCAAAAGGGCTTTCTCAAAGCGGCACCTTAATTTTTCCATGGCTTGTGCCTGGAGAGTTTTTTCAACATTGGCGGCTTCCAACGCAACCCGCATCCCAACAATAAGGGCCAAGCACTCTGTGCCCGGTCGCATGCCAAACTGTTGTGCACCCCCAAACATGAGCGGTGTCAAACGCACATTTCTGTGCACGACAAGTGCGCCGATACCAGGCGGGCCATGAAACTTGTGGGCAGAGATGCTCATGGAAGAAAAGGCACTATCATTGAAATGCAAAGGACATTTACCGATTGACTGTACCGCATCACAGTGGAATAGAATTCCACGATCTGCACAAATCTTTGCAATTTCACCAACCGGCTGAATCACCCCAGTTTCATGATTTACGGCCATGACACTCAGCCAACTTGCATTCCGATCAACTGCTTGGTGGACAGCTTGTAGACTGACCACTCCGTTCGGAGTTGCGCTCAATGTCTCGATCTTTTTACCGCGTCTTACCAATTCTTCACACATGGTAAGAACACTGGGATGTTCGATAGCAGAGATTGCTCCGAAGCGCGGACTTAAATTGGCAAATCCTGACACGGCCAAGTTGTTTGCTTCGGTAGCACCACTTGTGAAAATGATCGCGTCCCGATCTGTCCCGCTCGTTTTTGCACCCACTAATTCGGCAATTCGTTCGCGGGCGTCTTCGAGCATTTGCCGCGCTCGCCGCCCCTGAGCATGCTGACTAGCCGGGTTGGCTAGGTCCGCTGTGTAGCACTCTTGCATGGCAGCAACAACTTCCGGAAGAATATGTGTTGTTGCATTGTTGTCGAGATAGATAGAATTGACGGCCATCTGAAATCAGTGGAATTTAAAGGTGATTTTTAGCGGTGGATTTTGACATCGCGATGTTTAAATTTGCGGATTTGTGCCTCATCCGCAAGAACTTCGGCATCCTTGCCCAATTTCTCGTTTGAAATAATTCTGGTTTCCAAAATTGTCCGATCGTTTGGCGCGTAGTGGATTGCTTCAGATAACAAACGAATCGCAGCTCGGTGGTTACTGATTTGTTGTTGGGCAACCCCCAAATCGTAGTATTGCTTGGCAACTTTTTGATTAATGACTAAATTAAGTTCTTCGGCATCGTCGATCCTGGTTGCCAAGGCAAACAAATGAGGTATTAAGAGGTAGGTTTTTCTGCGCGCAAGTCGAACAACTTGCGGCCAAAGGATAGCGGCGGATTGTTGATGATCCTTAGACCACTCCAACCAGAAGTTTTTTTCGGATTTTTGCTCGATGTCAAAAAACATACAAAGTAGATGGGCGTCAGTTGTGTGGCTTTCGAACTGTCCACGTTTCAGCAGCACTAAATCCCAGAGTGGGGTAACCGTGGCGGTTGTTTTGACCAAGCCATTGTTCAGTAGATAATTCTCCAAATCGCCGGTTACTTTTTCTCGTCGAATGGGAGAGATCTGCCAACGCAGCAGGGGAATCTCATAGTAGGAAAAGCTCCGACGTTTAAATGTTTCTGGGGAAAACTCCAATCCTTGAACATTGCCGAACTGAAAAATGGAAAAACTTCCGATGGCAGCAATCAAAGCAAGTGCAACGAACCCAAACAAGATATAGGGCTGCCATTTCGATATACGACGGTTGCTTGGAGTGTTAGAGTTCATGGCGTTGTGAAAAAAGAGTAGAAGGAGTAACCACAAAGACTATTTTCAAGAGAAATGCGTTCGATCGCAAGGAATCCACGCAACTTGCCCACAATGAGCGTTGCCAAGAGCCAAAATGCGCTCTTCCTCGCTATTTTGTCAGTCGATATCATCGGTTTTGAGAAGTGTTGATTCGCCGGAAGAATCGTATTTTGTGAATTCCTTTAATGCCAGCATGATGAGCTTTTGTGTGTGAAACGAATGAGATCAGCATCCGGTCATCCGCAAATTCAGCTCGCGAGCGTTGCTCAGCGCTATCGCCTCGTTGTTGGTAATCGTTTTTCAAATCCAAAACAGGGATCACAACGGAAATATCGAAATCGTCAATCTACAAATCATCAATTGACGGACAATTCGTCAGTTGAAGCAAAAATGCGTCGCATGGAAGCTGTGTTGTTTCTCGCTCGTGATCCGTTGCCCAGTCGACGGCTAAGTCAGTACGCCAAACTAGAGGATGGAACGGAAGCAAGAACATTGGTTCGAAAGCTCAATGAATGGTACGACAATTCAGGCCGGGCTTTTCGAGTTGAAGAGATTGCAGGTGGATATCAATTATTGACTCGACCGCAGTTTGGCTCTTGGCTACGACGCTTAGGACATGTAACTGACGAGTTGCGGTTGTCGCCACCAGCCATGGAAACACTCGCTGTTGTTGCTTATCGCCAGCCGGTTTTGCGCGCCGACATCGAAGCAGTACGCGGTGTGAAATGTGGTGAGATCCTTCGGCAGTTGATGGAAAAAGAGCTTGTGAAGATTGGTGGCCGTAGTGATGAATTAGGCCGCCCCTATCTTTACACAACAACGCGTTATTTCTTACAACTATTTGGTCTGAACCACATTCATGGGTTGCCACGCGCCAATGCCTTGCGTCAATCCATCCAAGCGAGTAAACCTTTGGAAATCAAACAAGAGATCGCCGCAGGAACTGATAGTCATTTATCTGGTGAACCGGAAGAGGAGAAATCAACCGTGAGTGTTATAGCACCGCATAAAATGATTCAAAACGAAAAAGAAAACGACGAAACCGGTCTCCAGGAAACCATGTTTGAAGATGACACAAACGAAGAAAGCTATTCTGATGACGAACTCGATGACGAACTCGACGACTTAGAGGAGGACTTTGACGAGGACGAGGACGACGAAGTTGACCTCGATGAGGATGAGGTCCAGTGGGAGGAAGTCGATGACGATGATGACGATGATGATGATGATGATGATGATGATGATGATGATGACGAGGAGTGGGACGAGGATGAGTGATGTTCTTGGTCGTGGACAAACAAGGTGAACTTGGAATCAGGCGGTTTGTTGGCAATTTTGACTTTTCAGCAAACGTTTTGTCAGATCTCGCGGCAACCGCTTTTCTTTTTGTTGTCCCGAAACGCTCCTGTATCCCATCGCTAACAGGATCGTTATTTCCTATTGTGAAGTAACATCTCCGCGCTTGGCTCGCGCCAATGAACGACTGTTTAAAAAACTCTTTCAAAGCGCCATTGATTTGTAGACTAATCAAATTCTGGGACTGCCGCGCAGCGACCAAGTTTAAGCAGCAAACTGGCATGGATGCCGAGAGCCGAGGTTGCAATACTGTGAGCGAACAATCGGTGTGACATCTTTCGATCTAGCCTCATCAAACGCAGATCGCTATGACACTCGTTTCCGCTTGGGCGTTCTCTCTGGTCACCACGTCTACTCGATCGCAACGAGGAGTTTTTCACCTGCGGAACCTTGATTTCCAGGTGCTCATGGTGAAATCGGTCCATTGACAAGGGCAGGATAATTCGTTGAACTGCTTGTCTTGAAATGTAAGTAAGGTGCATTTTTAAAGAATCTGTTGCGCTCGAGAAAGGATCCTACGATGTCCCCCGTCGGATTACTCGCGGTTTACTGTCTCCTAATCATGGTTGCATCCATGACCGGTGGTATGCTGCCTTCATTAGTCAGGCTGACACACACGCGGATGCAACTCCTCATGAGTTTTGTGGGTGGCTTAATGATGGGCGTGGCGATGCTTCATTTGCTTCCCCATGCAGTTGTCGAAACGCAATCTCTTGACGATGTGGCCATCTCAGCCATGGCCGGTTTACTCGTGATGTTCTTTCTGATTCGTACGTTTCATGTGCATCAACACACACCAGCGGATGATCATCATGATTCTTCTTGTGATAAGCACGAACATGCCCATGATCCGGTGGGTGTTTTTGATTCACAAACGTGCCATCGGCATCCCTTGAGTTGGATTGGATTAGCGATTGGTCTCAGCCTACACACTATGATCGATGGAATTGCCTTGGCTGCTGGTGTCAGCATGGAGGCGATCGAGGGTGATACTAGCTTGTTAGCCGGATTGGGGGTCTTTTTGGCGGTCTTGTTGCACAAGCCATTGGACGCTTTGTCGATAACGACCGTTATGAGTGCTGGTGGTTGGAGTACCAAGCGGGTGTGGTTTGTTAATTTTGGATTTGGGTTAATGTGTCCCTTGGGAGCGCTGGCGTTTTATTTTGGTGTTACCGAGTTATTCAACGAGCAACACGCCATTGTAGGTTGTTCCTTGGCCTTTGCGGCTGGCGTCTTTTTGTGCATTTCTTTGGCGGACTTGCTCCCAGAAGTACAGTTCCACAAACATGATCGTGTGAAATTGTCTCTGGCACTTTTATTTGGTGTTTTGGTTGCATATTTAATCGGATTTTTGGAGCCAGCTCATACACATCAGAAACAGGATTCGCTACATGAGGTCCACGAAGCCCACCATGACGGTCACACGCATTGATGCCCATTAGCACGAAGTGTTTTGGGAACCGCTATGGAAGTTTACAAACACAGTGTCGTGGTTTCTTAGGCGCTTCTGGATGGCGATTCTGCTCTGATGTGATCTTGCCAATGACCCGGCTGCTCGCATCGATCCTTTACTTTCCGAAGGCAGCAATTTGCTCGATCCAACAACGTTTCGTGAAATTGTCGGTGGCCAACGTCGTGGTGTGCATTGGTCTCTGTTGCGCGGACTTCTGGGTCTTGCTGCAATGCCCTATGGTATTTTAGCGGCTGGAAGAAATTGCTACTTTGATTTGTGCCGCGGGAAAATCCAACGGGTTGAAGTGCCCGTCATCAGCGTGGGGAATATTACAACTGGTGGTACGGGCAAGACCCCTACTGTGGAATGGTTAGCGCGCTGGTTTCGGGAGCGAGATATTCGGGTCTCCATTGTGAGCCGTGGCTATGGTGCAGAAAAAGGCGCTCTGAATGATGAAGCCCTTGAGCTCGAACAAAAATTGCCCGATGTACCACACGTGCAAAATCCCGACCGAGTGAAGGCAGCCAATATATGTATTGAAGAGTTAAATACCCAACTCATTATATTGGATGATGCGTTTCAACATCGTCGGATTGCCCGCGATCTCGATCTGGTATTGATTGATGCGCTCGATCCTTTCGGTAGTGCTCATTTGCTTCCGCGTGGCCTGTTACGTGAATCACCTACAGGATTGCGGCGAGCCGACTTCGGAGTGCTCACCCGATCGAATTTGGTGACCGATGCAGTCAAACAGACCATTCGGCAACGCATTGCGCGATACGCACCCGAATTAGAATTGGTAGAAACCGATTTTGTGCCACGAGCACTGCGCTGCACCAGTGGTGAGGAAGAATCATTAAGGGCGATCAAAAATGAATCGGTGGCTGCTTTTTGTGGAATTGGTAACCCAGCAGCGTTTCGCCATGCACTCGAGAACGCAGGAGCAAAAATCATTCAATTTCGACAATTCCCGGACCATTATCGCTACGATCGGGACGATATTGAAGATCTCGTTTCGTGGGCTTCTCAAAATGACGAGGTCGACCGGGTGGTCTGCACGCATAAGGATCTGGTCAAAATTGGACTGCACAAGCTGGGCACGAAACCCTTAGGCGCATTGATGATAGGCTTGGTACCGGGTGAGGGTTGGCCTGTGCTGGAAGCGAGACTGCAAAAATTAGAGCAGCAGATCGAACGAGAGCTCTGATGGATGCCCGCAACTGGCAGAAATCTAAAGCAGTTCGGAGTCATCCACCGCGACATCGTTCACGACACGCCAATTTGTAGCGACCGCACGGACCACTTCCTGGGCCATCTGCTTGTGGTAAAAGGACCGAACCCGACCCGAAATCAACAACCTATCCTTATTTTTTGCCACTTGAAGATCTCGCAATGAAGCGATCGGATGATCGGCAAGGGCAGCCTGCGCGAGGCATTGAGCCTCATCGCCCAGGGCGTTATCCATCTGAACAAGTCTCCTTACCTGATCGATTGCCTAACGCGGGATGATCAACTGCAAGATCGACATCCCCACCAGAAAAACGTGTGACCAACAAAGCCACAAAGAATTTCAAGCGATGTGCATTCCATTTGCTATGCATATCACTCTAGTGACGTGGCAATAAAATTGTCAAGCCAATCCTGTGAAGCGCAGCTGATCGTACGGAAAACGGG
>JAKVBY010000051.1:12919-33160 GCA_022446825.1 Pirellulaceae bacterium | reverse complement strand
CCTTCGCGGTGGATTTTTTCCAAGATCCGATCTGCCTCGCCATCGAGTTTACTAGACCGCTTGCTGGGCTGGTGAATTTTTAGTTTGCCCCGTGCCGATCCCCATTTGCGGGGCGGTTTCCAGCCTTTTCCCAGATTAAGTTTCAAATAGAAATAAGCAGCCCCGCAGGCGGCCCCGACAAGATGGACGTCGTAGGCCACATTGTCATTGGCATACTTAGCTCCCCACATGTTCATGGCGATACACAGCACGCCCATGACCCAGGCCGGCACGGGGATCACCAACATCAACAAAACTCTTTCTTTTGGATAATACAAAACAAACAGCAAGATGATGGCGGTCACGGCTCCGGAGGCACCCAGCAGCGAGGCTGCAGAACTTCCGTAACCGGCAACGTGTGTTGTCACCGTCCAGACCACGGAACACAACACCAGGGTCAGCAGATAAAATCGCAAGAATGGTTTTTTCCCAATGCGCTGCTCGACCGGGCGGCCGAACATCCACAGCCCGAACATGTTAAAAAGCAGGTGGTTAAAATTCGCGTGGGCAAAACCGTAAGAGAGAAACTGCCACCATTGAAGCGGCGTTTGCCAGCTGTTCGCATAGACCTTGAGTTGATCGGTCAACCAATTTGTGTTTCTGCCCTCGTCGACGAAAAAACGGTTAGCAAAAAACAGAATGACGTTGAGGATGACCAAATTGGTCGCCATGCTCCGCGCGCCCGCGGGAGGAAGATCGCGTGGTTGGTGATAATCTTGGGTATAATCACGATCGTAAAGACCCATGCTGAAATCCTGATGGCGTAGAGACAACGGGAAGGCGTATGAACTAGGAGAATCGGAGAATCACTAAGCAGCAGCTGGCGAGTTCCCGAGCAAGTATGCTATATGGTACGCGCGTCGATCGTAAAAGACGAGATCGATTGACGGTGGCAAGCACCTAGCCACCCTTATCAGCCGGGTGCTGGGCTTGCTGCTGGGTCAGGGACTGAAACCGCAGATCGAGCCGGACTGGGAGCAGAGATCGAGTGGCCGAGCCAAGCGCGGCAGACGGCCCAGAAAGTGCGCATCCCTCAGGGTGCTTGGGTTACCGCAGAGGATTGTTCGTCAATCTTCTTGGTGAGCGCTACACTTATTTGCTCAAGTTGCTGTTCTAACAACAAATTGGTTTGGTAGAGTCGGCTCAGATCCTGACGGCGACGGGTCCATTTTTCCTCGAGAGAGGTTAAATAATTGGCCGCTTCGTCCTGTTCCTGGACAAATTTTTGCAGGTCTGTTTCGAGTTTATCGCGCTCTTGTTGCCGGTAAGCAATATGCTCTGTTCGCCGCCGCTCCGCTTCTTGAACCTGTTTGATTTCAAAGTCCAGTAGGGCGATGTCCGCCCGCCGTTGTTGATCGTCTTCCGCCAAGCGTTGGAACTCATAACTGAAGTCAATCAAGGGCCGGACAAAAACATCTTCTTGTTGTTCACAGATCCCGTCTCGAATCCATTGCTTTACTGCCGCTTCTTCGGTTTCCGACGGATCCAACGTAGGGAAAAGTCCGAAGGCACCCGTTTTCATTTCTGCGTTTACCGGATCACCCGCTTTTCCGCGCCGTAGGGATGCCGTCAATGCACGGCCCGTTACCGGATCAAAGAAATAATCTTGGTCGGTCGCTTTTTGTGGCGCGGTCATGTCGACTTCGACTTCGTGCTTTTTTTCAAATCGCACGCGCCGATAGACATGTTCTGGTGGGTCGTCGTCGCGAGCACGGGTGCCGTCACGGACAAAATCCTCAACCCGAGCATTGTAAATCTCCTCGGGTAGCTGCGTGCGATTGGGCATGAACGACCGAATGTATTCGCGCTTGGCTTCGAGATCCCCTTTATGGAAATCCCCGAATACAGGGAGATCATAATTAGCAAGCGGCTTGGTGTCTGCCATGGCGTAGTGTGAGTCCAGCGGTAACTGGGCATAAAGTGCCAGGGTACCCGTGACGTTGCGGCCTTGGTCTTGATCCAAGGGAATTGTGGGAGTTAGCGTTAACTCCGTTTCGGTAACGCCCGTCACACGAAATTCGCCTAGATAAACGTTGGGTAGTTTTTCGTCTGTCTGCTCGCTGAAGACATACAATAAACTTTCCGTCGGAATGTTGTGAGGTTCTGGCTGCCCACCATCAGGCACGGTACTGACGACGAGATTGGGGAAGGCAATGTTCTGGATCACACACTCGCGCCAGACAGGTCCGCGATCTGTCAATTCTCGACGAATGGCGTTTCGACAGCTTACCAAAGGCGCCTCTGGATCGGGCGGCTCTTTTTGGACATCGACAGTGAGATCACCGAACTCAATTTCGTCGACCTCCTTTTCTTTCTGCTGGACGTCTGCTTCCAACTTGTCGAATGCTTTTAACCAAGTAATCCGTGTTTTGGAGACGTAGGACGCATAAAATACGCACGTGATCGCGGCGCCAAAAACGAAGACGAACATGGTGATGTGAAACCAATGGAACGTCTTACGAGACATCACGGCAGCAAAAATAACAAACAGGATCCCCAGAATGCCGATCGCTTGAATGATGATTGACGAATTGGCGCCCATGGACATTACGTTCCAGAAGAGAAGAGGTAACAACGATCCAGCAATCTTCGATAATAAACTGGGGAAAATGGGTCGTCAAGTTTGGCTTGATTTGTGGTGGCTGGAACCACCGCTTTTTTCTGGAAGTGCCCTAAATCAACGTTAATTAGCCGTATGATCGGAATAATCGTTAGTTTTGCTCGCTTGATTCGCCGCGGCATCCAGCGCGATTGGTTCCCAGTTCTTCTACCAATCGACCGATCATTTCATCACGATGATCAAAAGTCAAACTAATACGCAGCAGGCACCTTCCCTCGCGCACTGACGGGGGACGAATGCCTGGCACGAACAAACCCGCTTTTCGTAGTCTTTGCGTCATTGCCATTGTGGAGTCCGCATCACCCAAATAGACCGGAACAATTTGACTTGCCGAAGGACCGGTCTGCCAGCCATTTTGGATCAGTCGATCACGTAAAACGGCTGCCTGTGTGAGCAGTTGGCAGCGTCGCTGCGGTTCGTTGGTCACGATCTCAAGCGCCATCAGACCAGCCGCTGCGACAGTTTCCGGGGGGGCAGTAGAAAAAAAATAGCCGCGTGCTTGATTTGCCAGCCAATCGATCACCGGACGTCGAGCGGCAACAAATCCCCCGATTGACCCGAGTCCCTTGCTCAGTGTCCCAACACGAAGATGAACTCCGTCTTCCACCCCTAGCGATTCACATACTCCGCGCCCATTTTGTCCAAAAACACCGGTGGCATGTGCTTCATCGACCATCAGCATGGCGTCATGCTCCTCGGCTAATTGCGCCAAGGATTCCAGCGGTGCAAAATCTCCATCCATGCTGAAGAGAGAATCGGTAACAATCAGACGGCGCCGGCAAGAGGTTGCTTGAGAGAGCAACTGGCGCAAATGATCGGTGTCGGCGTGATTAAAGATCACAACGTGTGCTCGTGACAAACGACATCCGTCAATGATGCTGGCATGATTGTTTTGATCGGAAAAGATAACATCTTGCGGTCCAACCAAAGCAGCGACGGTAGCAAGATTGGCGACAAAACCACTGGGGAACAACAGTGCAGCTTCAGTTTTTTCAAATTTAGCCAGTCCGAGTTCAAGTTCCGCATGCAACCGACCCCGTCCGGTGATTAAAGGACTTGCCCCACTTCCCCAGCCACCATGCTCTAGTGCTCTTTGAATTCCCGGCAGAAGGCAGCGGTTTGCCAAACCGAGATAGTCATTCGAACCAAAATTAATCAACTCGCGCCCATCTAGAGAGATATGAGCTCCCGACTGAGGGCCTTGGCGAACGGTCAAGTAACGGCGCAAATTGGCCCTAGCGAGCGCCTCGAGTTCTGTGTCGATCCAAGCCAGCGGATCAGAAGGGGCCATAATGGAACCGCCTTATTGCTTGGCAGCTATTTGCGAGATTGTGTCAAACTCTTTCTTTCGGACCGGTTGAACCGACAACCGAGATCCTTTGCGCAAGAGTTCCATCTTGGCGAGTGCAGGAACCGTGCGCAGATGTTCAAGTGGAATAAGGTGCTTGAAGGTTTCCTTCAATTGAATGTCGACCATGAACCAACGCGGATTTGCTTGAGTTGATTTGGGATCGAAATGTTTGTTGTTTTTGTCCCAAGAAGTGAAATCGGGATAGGACTCTTGGGAAATTTCAGCAATTCCAGCGACCCCCGGTGGAGCAGCATTGGAGTGGTAAACGAGCACCAGATCACCAAGTTTCATTTTGTCGCGCATGAAATTCCGAGCCTGATAATTCCGTACGCCATCCCAATGAGTTGATTTGTGCGGTTCTTTAGCCAGATCTTGAATCGAATATTCACTCGGTTCGGTTTTCATCAACCAATATTGCTTTGCAGGTGGCATGACGGATGATTAGTCTCCGGAATTTTGTTCTTGGGAAAATGAGTAGCTGGCTCAAAGGCAGCAACAGGGAAGAGCGATGTTTCACGGATAGTGTGGAAGTACAAAAACCTTCTCTGCTACTGGTGTAATAAATTGGCACGAATAAGAGACCGACGAGCTTCCCCGATAACGGATGTTCGCCAACTCTTCCTCGAGCAGTTTAATTCGCAGTTTATTTCATTGTGTGGCTTTGGCAACAAATGGCATGATCATAATCGCAATCGGCGTCGGAGGCATCTAGGGGTCCGCAGACGCGAATCGGTGGGCGCCGGGAAGCCTCAGCAGGATTTTTAATTGCCAATGCCCGCCGTCTGGTTAGAGATCACATTGAGTAACCCGCGAAGAAGCAACCAGGTAAGCTTGTTTACTGACCGCACCATTGGCTGGTTCGAGTGCCCAGAGGGTTCCCAGGCTGTTAAGTCGCTTTGGAAGAGGACATAACAGAACACCAGATCGAGGGTTCAGTGGCAGCTAAAATTGAACATGGCAAATTGTCGAGGTCGCTGGCTGCATGTCCGTCAAGCGATTTTCTCCAACAGTGGATCGCTAGGTGGCGGATCATTGTTTGGGTCTAAAGAGAAGTTGAGCCCAGCGTGTTTCTGATCAGGGGAAGCTAATTTCAGGATTAAAGTCGGCTGGCAACACTTGATCTATCCAGGGGATTGCCTTTGGGGAATACCTACGTGTGAATGGGAAAAGCACGAAGTAAATCAATTCCTCTTCTCATTTTTCAACGCTCCCACCGGAAAAGCTCAAGAAAGTAACGGTTAAGTGACTCGATTTGAGCAGCAAATCGATCTAAATTGAGGCCTTGTGAATGCGTCACTTAACCCGTCATTTTCCGCTGCCCTGAACAAGGAATACGTCGATGATTTTCTCTAACTATTTGAAGAGTGTTTACTATGCATGCGTTTGTCTTGCCATTGCTTTGAATACTGCGGTTGCAGTGGTCGCAGCGGATCCGATTGTTCCCAAAAATGCCAAACCAGAAAAACTTTTCGAAGGCGTGACATTGACGGAAGGTGTTGCGGTGGCTCCGGACGGAATGGTCTACTTCAGTGACATTACCTTCTCGCACCAAGCCGTTGAAGAAAATGGTGCAATCCACGCAGGACATATTTGGAAATACAATCCCTCCACCGGCAAGACCACTATTTTTCGCTCACCCAGTGGTATGTCCAACGGCATTAAGTTTGACGCCCGTGGCAACATGATTATTTGCGAAGGCGCTGATTTCGGTGGTCAACGGGTGATTCGCACCGACATGAAGACCGGCATGAGCTATATCATCGCCGGCATGTACGAAAATCGCCCGTTCAATTCACCCAACGATGTGACCATCGATGAAAAGGGCCGCATGTACTTCAGCGATCCTCGCTATCTTGGCCACGAACCGATTGAGCAACCCTTGATGGGGGTTTACCGCATCGATCTTGATGGCTCGATCGACCGCATTATCACCGATGCTGGCAAACCGAATGGTGTCTGCGTCTCCCCGGATCAGAAAACAATCTATGTGGTCAGCAACAACAATGGCGCCACCGGCTTTGAACGCCTTGGTAGTAGCAACTCCGATGATCCAGATGCTGGCCCGGTTGCCGTAACAACTCCCCTCCGCAAAGGTCACATGGCCCTCATGGCGTATGACTTGCACGAAGATGGAAGTGCGACCTTCCGAAAAGTACTTGTCGACTATTACCCAGAAGATGGTCCCGATGGTTTGGTCTGCGATGCTGCCGGAAATTTATACGTTGCAGTGCGAGCGGAAAGCCGACCGGGAATCACGATCTACTCGCCGGAGGGGGAAGAAGTCGATTACATCGAAACGGAACTTCCCACCAATGTCGGATTTGGTCGCGGGAAAGACGCCAATTTGCTTTACATCACTGCAGGACAAAGTCTCTACCGAATTCGGCTCAACACAAAAGGTTATCAATTACCAGCGACGCCCTGACAAGAATTTAATTTGTTTCTTTCCTTAACTAACCACCGGCAACGTGCGTTGGCGTTGCCACGTGGTCGAAATGATGTCAAGTGAACTCACCTCCTACATGTCGCAAAACGCCTCAAACGTTTTGCGCATGTGGGAGGGTAGGGTGACCGCGTGCTACGTTAACAAATCGTACTTTCGCTAGCAATCCTCATAGAGAGAATCCACGCATACCGGCAGGCAATCCCACAAGGCCGGCCACGTGTATTGCGCTCTTAGGATTGGCGATGTCAGGACTGTCAGCCGCCGGTACTAAAGATCTCTTCAAGATAGTCCAGCAAGGTAAGCCGATCGCCACCATCGTCATTCCGGTGGAGGCACCAAAGTGGACAAAGTCGGCAGCGGACTGGCTGGTGGAATACGTTCACGACACACGTCGTGATCCACCTCATCGCAAAGGTCTTTTCTGTCACCGGTTAGCAGAGAGTTCCACCTTCTGAGCATGGGAACTTTGCTGCGGATTTGCTGTGCCGAGAGTGGCTGTCTTCCGTGAACACTCCTCATCCTTCTTACATGTGCGCTTGGGTACGTTCGCCGTGTTCTTTCATCAATTGCACGACGTGGTCGATGTCAAATTTTTCCGTTGTCTGGCAATAGTCGACAACGGTTTTTTCCGATGCTAGAAACTCGTGAATAAAGGAGACCAGTTGGTCCAGGGGAAGTTCTCGAGGAATCGTCATCACGCCGTGCTCGTCTGCATGAATCAGATCTCCGGGATAAACTACCAAACCACCAACTTTTACGGGTGTGTTGATTTCTATCCAGCGAATATGTGCATGGCCGACAACAGAGCTGGGTGCGCAAAGCTTAAAACCAAGCTGTTCCACTTCTGGTAAATCACGCACCCCCCCATTGGTAATTGCGCCCACCGCCCCAAGCCGCAAAAAGATACTAGCTGCGACGTCGCCCCAGGAACAACTTTGCGCAGGCGGTTGGTCCATGTCTTGAGCAACCATCACCGTCGGACCGGGTGCGCTTTGTACATATTCCCACATTTCTTTCCACTCGACGATTCGTTCTCCTTCGACCGGCGGCAATTCGCCCACAACTTTTCCAGTCACTGCATACCCAACGAGTGGGCCAAGAGATGGTAAAACGGATCGGATGGAAGTGTCCATAAGACCCTCGGTGCGTGGGCGGAGATCAAATTTTTCCACGGCATCATAAACTATGGGCGTACGAATCTTTGCTAGTTCTGCTAAGGCTTCGTCGTGTGTCATGTGGACTACCTTTGAATGAGGAAAGTGACCAAGTGGCTTAGAGAGATGTTGTCTCGAATTCACGCTTGTCTGACAATAGGCCTACCGCAATTGTCTGCCGGACTATGACAACCAATAGAGGATGGGAATGAACCACAAAAAAGAAAGCTTAATTTCCTGTGACATTGATTTTAATCGGGATGGAAAACAGTTTGGAACATTGGCAGTTCCGCAGTCGACAAACTCGGCCGGTTGGGCGAATTATTTTATTCCCATTTGCGTGATCAAGAACGGAGAAGGTCCCACGGCAGTTATGTCCGGTGGGAATCATGGAGACGAATTTGAAGGACCAACGACGTTGATGAATCTAGCGCGCACCCTGGAGCCAGATGACATTCAAGGCCGCGTCATTTTGATTCCTATGTTAAATCGACCGGCCGTGTTAGCGGGCACCCGTTTATCACCGATTGACGGCGTTAACATGAATCGAGCTTTTCCTGGCAAACCCAACGATTCCATCACCGGCATGATTGCGCATTACGTCGGACAAGAAATCATCCCACTGGCAGATCTGGTGGTGGACATTCATTCAGGCGGAAGTTCGATGTTGTTTCTACCGTCCGTCAACATGCATCGTGTCGAAAATGAACAGCAAATGGAACGTATGTTAGCGGCTGGCAAGGCATGGGGAGCCCCTTATGTACTTCTCTATCGTGATGTTGCCGGAGAGGGACTCTTACCATCGTATGCTGAGGGCTTAGGGAAAGTAACTTTAGGAACAGAGTTGGGCAGCAAATCCCAATTTGGTGCCCCCATCCTAAATATTGCAATGACAGGTGTACGGAATGTGCTCGTGTGGGCGGAGATTTTGAAAGCCGTCCCCCAAAGTAACGTCAATTCAACACCTATTGTCATCGAGGCTGATGACCCCCGCGATTACATCATGGCTCCCGTAAGTGGTCTGTTCGAACCGTTTGTTGAACTTGGGGATGCCGTTGAAACGGGGCAAGTAGTCGGACAAATCCATGATCTTGAAACCATTCAGAGAACACCGACAAGCGTGGTGGCCGCAACACATGGTTTGGTCACAGCGCGACGAGCCATTCCTCTTACGACACAAGGAGAGTGCGTCGTTACACTGGCGCGGGTCCTGGATCCCTAAACTGATTTGACGAGAGTCAAATCATTCGTCTATGTCCGCTTCGGCACGAACCTGAAAATCGGGTAGCGGCTGAGGCAGAGTTTTGTATTCGATACCACCATCTTCGAGTGTTTTCTGCCAGTCAAGAATAGCCCTTTTTTGCTTTTCCGGTTCGCGTTCCGGGCGGAAGCGGTGTGTTTTGTCGGTGATGTCCTCAAGATTCCAATAAGCCACCACACGCACGGCCATCGTTTCACTCTCCAGACTCTCGACTAACAACTGGGCATCTCCGTCAGCCAGTTGCTGCGGACTAAAACCCCAAAGCATGCGGTACAAACGTTCCGCCCGTTCCCCATATTTTTTCTCGAGTGCTTCGCGCACCTGTTGAGCGGACTGGGGACTTTGTGCAACTGCTTGACGTAGTGCTAACAAATCGGTTTTCCAATACGATCTTTGACGTTGATCACTAAATTGATTCACCAAAGCATCGTAGTGTTGGATATAGGCGAGCCCGCGCGCTGCGAGCGATCTTACCTCGGCTTTACGATAGTCCTTGCGTTCCTGCAACGAGACGCTCACGGCACGTTCCGGTTCGAGCACCTCTTCCAATTCACCAATTGCCAACCGATCGATATTGCTAATACTATTTCTTGGATCGACCCACGCAGGGGGCTTCTCGAGGACCCCAATTTGTCCAGGCGTATCACCAACAAAGGCGTAGATCTGACCTTCGGAAAGGTCGATGGGGGGTAAGATCCCCTGCTCGCTTACTTCTTGCCATTGAATTAAACCTTTTTGTGGTATCAATTGGCAAACTTGGAAAGCGGGTTGTTGCGCGGGATCGATTCCTGGTTCAGCAAAATACTTCATTTCAATCGCGGCAACGGCATCCGCATCGGAAAAAGTTAACATTCCGTGCCGCGCACCGAGTGATAATTCAATTTGATGGACATTAGTGTCGCCACCAGTGAACATCAACAAGCGCCCATGATGAATTGAAACGCCTGCTGGCGTTTCAGCAGTCAGTGCTTCAAATTCAAATTCACCTTCACCCAAAAAGATCATTTGGACTTCCGAAGTCAACACAATCTGGGGTCGAAAGGCGGGCAAAACAAGATATCGTTGTCCTGAAAAGAGCGTATTCCGTGCCGGTACGCGCATCCAGGCTGCCGAAGTTGTGTTTTGTTTGAGGAGGACTTCTTCATCGGAAACAAAGCGGCCGACCTCAACACCTGAAGTTAACGGTAAATCGCCACCAGTTTCGTTGTCGGATGGTTCTTGGTCAGGTTCTGCGGTGTTTGCTTCTCCTTCGGCGGGGCGGTCGGTAGATTCTCCAAGCGGTTTGCTGCTGGGGGTGGCCGCATCGTCGGCTGACGTATGGTCTTCGCGATCAATGATGTTTGAGTTTGTCTCTGGCTCGGGACCGACCTCTGGTTCGGTTGGGAGCAGCACCAGATCGACAGAGGGATCGACATCAACAGGGTCGTTGGATAGGGCAGTTTCCAGATTCTCGGCAGAAAAAGCTTCCCTGTCGTCTGTTTTTGAAGCTGGAGTTGGGGGCGGCGAATCCAAATCTAAAACGGGTTCCGAGCCGGGATCTTTACTGTCGGGGAATTCATTTCCATTGTTCGTTGTAGTCCCTGGTTGCTGAGCAACGGATGACTGTTGGGGTTGTCGGTCTAAAAGGTTAAGTCCTAGCTGATATAAAACATGATCTTTGTTTAACGGTCCGAGTGCCATGATGGCTACGAAGGTGAGCAGAAAAAGTAAGCAACCCGTGATGAGATAAGGTTTTGTCTTGAGCCAGAAACCAGCACGGTCTCTTCGCATGTAGTCGGGCTTGTCTCTTTGCCCAGGCGCAACTTTCTCGCCCAGCATAGGCTGGGTTTCAACTACCGTGTTCACGGCAGAGGTCGAGCTATCGGCTTCACTCGCAAGTTGCGCTTTTTCAGGTTCCCCTTCCCTTGGAATTGGGATTTGTCCGTTTTGATCAATACGATAAATTTTTTCACGTAGCTTCGGATCGACTTCTGCCGCTTCCCCGAGCACAAGGGTCAGAATCTGATGGCAAGCCGCGGTTTCTGCCAAATGAACATCTGATTCAAGACAGACTTTTTCGAAATCTGAAATGCGGTCTGCATTCAAGGTGTTGTCTAAATATTCAGCTACCGAATTTGGATCTCCACCGATGCCCTTTCCAGCAAGCTCGGGGGCTCCTAGACGTAATTTCCGTGTAGCACTACGGATGCGGTGCACCAACCCGCTCGCAAACTCGCTCTGTTTGATTTTTTCTCCCAATGCTTTAGCATCTTCGGGTTCAAGAATATCGTCTAAATAGGCCAACATCGTGCGCAAAGTCAGTCGCATAAGATTCCTCGTTCTGCAACGTATTTAGGTGAATCGCACCACCGGAAGAATAAAAAATAGGGTCTGATAAGGGAAATAGAGGGAGTGGATGATAGAATCCGTGCAAAATTTAGGCAGCAAAGCACAGAATTCTTAATAAAGACAACTGAACTGGTTGCCAGCGTTGAGAAGTGCTATCAATAGGCTGGAAAAAGCCGGAGCGTCTGGCTTAATCGGGAAGATGAATCGGCCTGGAATCATCACCATCTCTTCCACACATGTGGACTAACGAACAAATCATTCGGGGGTTTAGCGATACTGGGTCTGTGTTGGGAATTGCGGATGTTCCGGAAGTTGGAAGTGCAGAGATTGAGTCGCATGCACCAAGTCGTAGATACCATGAGATCGAAGCACACCTTTTACTAACGAATTTCTGAGGAAAGAAATACGCTTTGATTGGGTCCTGGAGATTTGGTAGTTAGAATAAATAACGGTTTCAGAACGCTGGATCTCCGCCGAGTATTCGGAGTAACGCTGACGTGCATTCTTATCAACAAATTCGCCGACAACGGGCTCTTCAGGAAGCCGAAGGTTACTTGGATCTTGTTTTGGTGCTGAGTGACCGATGGCCACCCCAACAAAGTACTTGTCACCAGTTTGCCCAGAATGCACTCCAAGCGTTAGCCAGAATTAGTGATTTTGGCGGCGAGTCTTCTCATGCGCGGTATTTGGAAGGCGAGTCTCTTAAAATCCTCCACCAGTATGACGATGCGATCGTTGCTTTGATGCAAGCATCCCATTTGGACCGAGACAACATTCATATTTTGCTGTCACTCGGCTGGTGCTACAAGCGAACCGGTCAACTCGATTTAGCGATCCAAGCTCTTGAGGACGCGATTGAAATTGAGAACGGCGAAGCGATTATTTTCTATAACCTTGCTTGTTACTGGAGCTTAACTGACAACGTCGCACATGCTCTTGGTTACTTGTCAAAAGCTTTTGCTTTAGATTCTAAATATCGCGATTTCGTGGACAAAGAAACAGACTTTGATCTGATCCGAGATAATCCTGATTTTCAGCTCTTGACGAGTGTGATTGTCTGATGACCGCCCTTGCCGTTGCACACGTCGTTTGGAAGGTGCGTTGCACCGCTTCAATTAAAGCGCGGACAAAACTCAGATGCAGAAGCAACCAGCAGTACCGCAAGATGCCAGGAATGGATCAGAGTCTCTGGGACGTTCATTCTTCATGCTGACAAACCGTTCGGAAAGAGAACGCACCAACGCGAACTTAAGAGTTTGTTACTGCTCCCACGCAGACAGTGAGTAAACGACAGGATGGCAAGAACAGTAGCCGGGCAGTTTTTGAGAAGGCTTAAACCTCAATCCAGCTTGGCCGCAAACAGCTCGGCATATTCCAGAACCCAGACGTCGATCAATTCAATGAATTTCATGGAATCAACGTCAGCAATCTTCTCGAAGTAATTTCGATTAAAGACTTCTTTGTTTCGAATGGTTCCTTTGGCGGCGAGATCAACCACTTGTAAGTGGGAAAAAGGACGTATTGTCATTTCCAGTCGACTATAAGCATTGGTACGTTTGGTCTTTACGGATCTCGTTGCATGGACTGATTGTGCTTTCCAATTTGTGTCACCTAGGATTCGGTCGACTCCTTTTGCTGGGATCTGCAAATCGTCACGACTACATGCAGCACCCCATCCACAATCCCCAAAAAGAGTTTCGAATTGAAAACCGGGAAACTGGTTGGCAAGTTTCTCAACACAACTCTCAATATGCTCTGAGATTGTTAAGCGAAATTGTAAATGCAGGCGTTTGAGGTCCTCGTCGCTGAGTGCTTTTGACGTGATGTCTTGTTTCTTTACCTCGCGTCGGTGGTGCCCTCGCTCAATAGCTTTCTGCAATCTCTCTTCGAAACTCATTTCTGCGCTTCCTCAGGACCTTCTGATTCTTTGAGGACAAAAAATTGTGCCAAATCCGAAAACGATCGCATGGGTGCAGAGCCTTTCACCATCGCTTCAGTAATCGGTTTTGCTGGTTTGTTCGGTGATTTGTGTTTTCGAACACCCGTTGATTTGCGGGAACCACTGTATTTTGTTTTTTTGACAGCTCGCCTGGGTTTACGTTGGGATGGTCTTTTATTGTCGTGGTCAGGTTTGAATCGAGGATTCTTTTTTTGTCGTTCCCCGCGTGCTTTTTCCGTACCTGGTTGGATGGCTGTGAGGGAAACGCGACGACGATCTTTGTCGATGTCCAAAATCCAGAGGCGCAGTGTGTCACCCACACAAAGGATGTCATGAGGATCTCGGATGAATCGATCTGCCAAGCGACTAATATGAACTAATCCACTGTCTGCCAAGCCAATATCGACAAATGCACCAAAATCAACGACGTTGAGTACTGTTCCGGAAAGCTCCATGCCTGGTGTGAGATTCTCCAGAGTCATGATTCCACGGCGAAAGATCGGGGCCGGTAGATCTTCGCGTGGATCACGACTAGGGCTGCTGAGCGCGAGCAAAATATCTTTCAGTAGATGCTCACCAATCTGAAGCTCGTTCGCTAACGCCACGGTATCCAAAGCCGTAAGCTGATCGGCCAAAACAGAACTGGTTTTCAGGTTCCCCGAGGTTGTGTTTTTGGGAGCTATGACCACATCAGCAGTGCAATTGATCTTTTGCAGTATTTGTTTCGCGATGTCATAACTTTCAGGATGAATACCTGTACGATCAAGCGGTTCATCGCCCTGCGATATTTTTAGGAACCCAGCAGCTTGTAAGAATGTTACATCTCCAAACCCCGCCACGTCCTTCAATTGTTGCCGGTTTTTGAATGGCCCATATTTTTCCCGATGTTCAAAAAGTCGACGTGCTGTCAACTGATTAAGTCCAGAAACATAACGCAACAAGGATGGGCTTGCTGTGTTCAGGTCAACACCGACATAGTTAACACACGATGCCACAACCTCTGCTAACGATTCCCGCAGGTGTTTCGCCTTCATGTCATGTTGATACAACCCGACACCAATATGAGCAGGATTGATTTTGACGAGCTCGGAAAGTGGATCTAGCAAACGTCGTCCAATCGACAGAGCACTACGCACGGCAGGATCAAGTTGTGGCAATTCTTCTTTACCGGTCTGACTGGTGGAATAAACGCTAGTACCTGCTTCGTTGACTACGACGAACTGAATATCCTGATTGGAAAGTTCTTTTCCAATCGTTTCAGCAACTAATTCTTCAGTCTCGCGACAACCAATACCGTTTCCGATAGCGATAACGGTGAGTTGATGGTTTGCGACCAGCTGCGAAAGTTTGCGGCGGTTTTGTTGGCGCTGTTCTTGAGTTCCGACAACATACAAAGTGTCGTGAGCGAGTAAATTGCCAAATTCATCCAAAGCGCTTGTCTTACAACCACTTTTTAGACCGGGATCAATGGCCAGAACACGCGCGCCGGTCACCGGAGGTTGTAATAACAATGCCCGCAGATTCCGAGCAAAGGTAGTGACCGCATGTTGTTCCGAGACCTCTGTCAAATCACGACGTACATCGCGTTCCAGGTGGGGGATGATGAGACGTTGGAGGGCGTCATTTACACAGGAACGCATGAAGTCTGTGTACGGATGATTCTCCGAGATTAACAACTCACAGGCAATTTGATTAACACGGTCTGTGTTGAATGTCATGCGCACGCGAAGGATTTGCGCGCGTTCACCACGGTTAATGGCCAGCACTCGATGGGGTGGAATCTGCGCAAGGGCTTGCTCAAAACCAAAATAATCATTGAATGCCGACTCTAGTCGTTGGCGTCGTTTTTCTCGTTTTGTCAGTTTTTTTGGCGCGGGACCTGCGGGACCGGAAATTTCAGAGTTCCCCGTTCCAATTTCTGGGATGACCTTAGAACGACTGGTTTCGTTCTTGTCCGTCGTCGCGTCAAACGTTTGGACTGAGGCATCGCTTGCCGAGGTGGCGGACGGAGATGAGAGAGGTGTCGCTGCCGCTCCTGTCTCTTCTGTGGAAATCTCTGCTGCAACGACCTCGGTACTTTGGTCATTGGCTGTCTTTTGGGACTGCTGGCTTGAATTTGAGACGACAATATCTGTATTACTGTCATCTTGACTGGCGGTTGCAGCCACTGGCGCTGGCGTCGATTGTCGTTTTGAGGATTGTTCGACTGCCTCGCAAACGAGTTTTCCCGTTTTGACCAGCACACGACGAATTTTCCCGCGCAGATCGGCACGTTCACTAAAGCGTTCCGCCAAAATGTGCCGGACGCCCTGAAGTACATCATCGACAGTTAGCAACCCATCCTCTGCCGACACGAAATCCGCAGCTCGTTCCTGTAGATCGAACGTAGACGAAGAGGCGATAAATACCTCCTCGACAAATGGCTCGAGCCCGCGCTGACGTGCTACCGCTGCTAGCGTGGACTTCTTCGGCTTAAAGGGAAGGTAGAGATCTTCGATTCGTTTCAGTGTAAATGCCGAATTGATCTTGTCTTCTAATTCTTGTGTCAATTGGCCAGCAAGATCGATCGACTTCAGAACGGTTTGCTTTCGGTCCACAAGTGCCCGATGCTTAGCTAGCAACAATTGCACGCGACGAATTTGATCTTCGTCTAAACCGCCCGTTTGATCTTTACGGAAACGGGTAATGAAAGGAATCGTGTTCCCATCGTCCAATAGCTCGACGGTTTGCTTCACATCGGCTAGAGGCAGCTCAGCATCTCGTGCGACTTGCGCTAGATCAACATTCATAAAGACTTCCACCGGCAACCCGCGTTATTTGCGCCAGCCAATGCGCAAAGCTCAATCTACCTTGGATTTAACGCCTCCGTTGATCTTTACGTGCCCGCAATCTAGGTACTGTCGAGCGTGTTGTCAAGGAATTGGATCGTATCTTTCTCTGCCATGATACACAAAACAGATGTTCAATTGGCCATGCTCCTTCCATCACATCAAACGATTTCACTTGGCGCCGATCTGGATGTCAAGAGTTCAGGTTTTCTGATTGTTATCAGGTCTCACTCCGGGGCTGATCCAAAAATTCATATCCTCTGCCAGAATCCTTAAAGTCCTTTTAGGAATTCAGCCGATAACCGCATTGCACCTCACTAGAATGCTCGAGCGGTGCCAGCACAAGAAAAAGAGACAGCCTGTTAAGCAACGTTGCGTGATGGCTCTCTAACCGATCTGAAGGACCAGATTCCCCATGCCACAGCCTCTACGGATTTATAAGGGACACGACGCCAATTTGGATGGAAGCAAATTGCAACAAGAAAGCACAAAATTAGTCGAGCGGGTTCGGTTGGGTAGGGTTTTGTCAATGTTAGTTGAAGCGTACCAAAAAGATCGCACTTGGCTGCAAGATTTTGAGGACGAAGAATTAACCATTAGCAGCGACTTGCATGATGTGTTGATGGCGTATGAAACCTACTGGGGTAAGTCTGCCTGACACGCTGCTTGCATTGTGACGACTAACTTGGCCCGCCTGTGCAGCGGGCTTTTTTTGTAGGTCGCAGCGCAAGAACACATTTTCATGGGAACTTCTGGTGATCCTTTCGCTTTGTTGCCTTTCTAGAATGCAGGCAGATCTATAATTTACCACCGGAGTAATTTACTAAGGGTAATTTACGACTGGGAAACTGAAGTCGAATTAGACGGGAGAACATCGATGAACTGCGATAGACCATCCTCATCTAACGAGGTTCCCAAAGAGTCTTCTAAAGTAGAGGGTTCACTGGTTTCCCGGGGTGGGAAAAAGATCGATGATTTGATCCACCGTATCCGCGAATCGACCGACAAGTTGGCAGAAGATGGATCGAGTCGAGGCGATTTAAAGATTGTGAGTCGTGCGATCCGCGAGTTACGCTACGCCTTTAAAGTGTTTTCGCAGTATCGTCACCAGCGTAAAGTGACCGTTTTCGGTTCAGCGCGAACTCCCGCAGACGAACCTAGTTATCAGCAGGCAGTTGCTTATGGGAAAGCGATGGCTGACCACGATTGGCTTGTAGTCACGGGCGCGGCAAGTGGCATTATGGAAGCGGGTCATGTTGGTGCTGGTAGGAAGCACTCGATGGGTTTGAACATCATTCTCCCCTTTGAACAAGAATCCAATCCGATCATTGCGGGTGATCACAAATTGGTACACATGAAATATTTTTTTACGCGTAAACTGATGTTCGTCAAAGAGTGCGATGCTGTTGTTTGTCTTCCTGGCGGATTTGGCACCATGGATGAGGCGATGGAGGTGTTGACATTACTTCAAACGGGCAAGCGCGAGATGGTACCAGTAGTTTTGCTCGATGCACCTGGCGAAGATTACTGGAAAGCGCTAGATCAATTTATCCGCACGCAGCTACTCGAACGTGGCATGATTTCCAAACAGGACTTATCACTCTACAAACTGACAGATTCTTGCGAAGAAGCGGTACAGGAAGTACTTGGTTTTTTCCGTGTCTATCACAGCATGAGATATGTCAATGATCAATTGGTGTTACGGTTGCGAGCGTCCGTTTCGTCAAAATGCATGAGCCACATTAATGAGAATTTTACCGACATCCTCGAGGGAGGAGGCTTCGAATTGCTCGAAGCCCTTCCCGGTGAACAAAATGAGCCTGATTTGGCTGACATGCCACGTCTGGCATTCCACTTTAACCGTCGACATCACGGCAGATTGCGACAGTTAATTGACGTCCTTAATGCGGACAAAGGCGTCGATTAAAGTGTCTGTTGTTCGCTAGTTTGAACTCAATTCGTGTACTGCATTTACCAAAGCGATCACATTATCAACGGGTGTTTGTTGCAGCACTCCGTGCCCCAGATTAAAGATATGACCTGGTCGGCCATCTGCTTGATCAAGAATATCTTTTGCTCGCGCGCGAATGATCGTTTCATCAGCTAAAAGCGTTGCAGGGTCGAGGTTTCCTTGGACAGCTTTTTCGTAACCAATGGTGGCCCAGGCATCGGCGAGTTGCACGCGCCAATCGACACCGACAACGGCTGCTTTGGTTTCTGCAAGTAAGGGCAGCAGGGCAGGATTACCGGTGGCAAAATTTATTACCGGCGTTCCTGGAGTGATCCCAGCAATAATTCGTTGCAAGTACGGTAACACGAATCGACGATATTCAGCTGGGCCCAGGCATCCCGCCCAGGAATCAAATATTTGAACACATTGTGCCCCGGCTGAGATTTGAGCATTCAAATAAATGGTGATGGCACGTACAAAGCGCTCCATTAAGGCGTGCCAAGCTCCTGAATCGCGATACATCAATGTCTTTGTGTGAATGTAATTTCGGCTAGCTCCACCTTCAATGACATAACTCGCCAAGGTAAAAGGAGCACCCGAGAAACCGATTAAGGGCATATCCGCTGGTAGGTCATTGCGGGTTTGTTGGACTGTCTCCATGACGAAATGGAGCGAAGAAACACTTTCCAATTCCAGTACTCGATCGACATCATGCGCCTCGCGCACAGGATTATGGATCACCGGTCCTTCACCTTTGGCAAATTCCAAATCGAGGCCCATAGGCTCAAGGATCGGCAACAGGTCCGAAAAGATGATCGCCGCATCGACACCGAGCTTGTTGACCGCTGTGCACATGACTTCACTGCAAAGCGCAGGATTCTTGCACAAATCCAGAAACGTCATCTGGGAGCGAACTGCACGATATTCAGCCATATAACGGCCCGCTTGGCGCATCAGCCAGACGGGCGTTACATCGGTGGATTCGCGCCGACAAGCTTTCATGAAAGGGCTGTCGTACCAAGGAGCCCGTTTGTCTGAGGGGTCCGAAGCAGGGCCAGAAAGTGCTGACGCAACACGTATTTTTCTGTTCTTTAAAGTGTGACTTTGTTCTGCTGCGGCAACTACGAGGGATCCCATTTTTGGTCGGTCAGGTTCAAGATCGATGGGAACTTCGTGCTCGCGCAGCATCTCGCTGGTTGTCGGACCGATGGAAGCGACGACGGTGTCGCGGATTGCACTATGAACGGCATCACTAATCTCTAACTCGGCAGCGACTCGGAACAGATTAGTGACTTGATGTGCCGAAGTGAACAACAACACGTCAAGCTGGCCGTCCGCGAGGAGTCGTGCATTGGTTTCCAGTGGTGTGCAATCTTCTGGTAAGTCCCACTTGTACACAGGAACACGGATAACCTGAGCTCCACGAGCTTCCAGTCCCGCAATCAAGCTCGGATTGGGTTTACCGTATTCCTGTAACCCAACGGTCTGATTTGCGAGCGGTATATTCTCGTCGATGGTGCTTAACAGTTCACGCCAGGTGTTTGGCTCCGGGGCGCGAAAACTGGGGGTTAACCCAACTTCTTTCATCGCGGTTAAGGGTTTGGGACCACGAACAACGGTTGTAATGTCGGCAAGTGCGTCGAGAACTCTTTGGCGATCGAGGCTTTGTTCTATGGCAGTTAGGAGATAGCGAAATCCAATCCCAGTCAAAAAAATAACAATTGATATTTCACCGGTAATCAAGCGATGCGCAAAATCAATTGCGATCGAATTGTCTTCCAACGCCACCTCGCGCATCGACGGACTAACATGGGCTACCCCGGCGTGCTTTTCGATTAACCGTGAGAGCTCGGCAGATCGGCGACTTTCAAACGCGGCCACGCGCAATCCGGCAAAACCATTAGTAGAAGTTGACATGATCCCATGCTAATGAGAAGCATCGTGAAGAGATAGTGGGAATATGGACAGGGAGTGGTGGGAGCCCGCTGTTGTCGTCAAATTCTGAAAAGCTACTTTGCGGGTTTGGCTGCCTCATCAGCAGCATAATACAGCTGTAAACGGCTCGAGTCACCATCCTCAGACAATTCGATCATCCCTTTCCAGGTAATGACGTTAATTCCACAGAGTGCCTCGAAATCGTCCTGACAATAGTAGTAAATGAGTGAAATTTCCAAAGGCGATTTCCCGCTCGTCTGTTTTAAGGGCACGCTGAAATTCATCTCGGCTTGGGGGTTCTCAATGAGAAATTGCTGATTAATGATCTGCGGATCGACCAAAGCACATTCCTTAATCAGGTAGTGGCTTGGTGCCGAGGTTGCCCACTT
>JAKVBY010000051.1:0-12819 GCA_022446825.1 Pirellulaceae bacterium | reverse complement strand
CCCCCTTTGGCATTCATCCGCCAGATCGTATGCGCACCCGCCATGGCAATATAGATGTCATCTTGAACCCGACAAAGCGACCAAGGACTATTCAAATCACGCCCGTTCAGTTTGGCCCGCCAATGTGCCTGCTTTCCTGTTCCCGCGACCGTAGAAACGGTTTGGTTGATCAGATCTACTTTACGGATTAAATGGTTTTCTGTGTCGGCGACAAAAAGCGATTCTTTATAAAGTGCCAACCCTTGAGGATGGTTGAAAGTCGCGCTGTCGTAAGCGCCATCTTCACGCCCGCTGGTACCGCTCCCGATAACATCAATCACCATACCATCGAAGTTTGCCACAACGATGCGGTTGTGATTACTATCCGCAATAAAAAGTCGCTTGCTTTGCTCATCTGCGTGTACTTTTCCGGGAAAGCTCAAAGGTGTTGCTACGGCGATGTCGCGTTCATAATTAAAGTGGAGTGGCGTCTCGTCCAGTTGCTTGCGCTGCCGTGCTTTCTCTACACGTCCGGCGAGAAATCGGTCCATGGCCTCAAAACCAATCTCGCCGGCATGGCGACCGATGACACGTCCCCGCGGGTCAATTACAATAATCGTTGGCCAGCGATTGATTTTATAGCGCGACCAAATCACATGGGCCGGATCATTGATAACCGGGTGTTCAATCTCATAGCGCAGCATGGCTTCCCGAACGTTAATTGCGGACCATTCGGTCGCAAACTTTCCGGAGTGGACTCCGATGACGACCAAGCTATCCGCATACTTGTGTTCGAGCTTTTTCAACTCGGGCAAGATGTGCATGCAATTCGAACAACAGTATGTCCAGAAATCAAGAATCACGAACTTGCCGCGCAAATCTTTTAATTGCAGAGGCCCCAAGGTATTGAGCCATTCTCCTCCCTGCCGCGTTTTGAGGGGTGGGGCCATGACACCCGCACGAAGGACTTCGACGGCCTCGCGTTGCGCCTCGGTAGACGATCCAAGGATCCCTACCAGAAAGAAGGCCAGCAGCATGGTGCCCCTTGGGGGCACAGCAAGCCAACCGTGCCATGCAGGGAAAGCTAGAGCACAAGGACCAACCCACCGGATCGCGGCAAAAACTCGCATGCCAAGTGTGGCCAAAAGATGTCGTTTTCTACAATAACTTGTCTGATCCATTCTTGGTATCACACAGTCAAACGGCTTGTAATGCGAAGCTTTCCGCATAGAACCACTTCTTATTGATCGATACTTGAAAGATCGTGGCGCTGTCCGTGCCAGCGATATCCTGGATTTTAAACTCCCACGTTGAGAATCGCCACGATTGGTTTGATAAAACCAGGTGCTGGTTTGTTTCCTGGGGCAGTAAAAAAGACCGTCGGTGCATCCACCAACGGTCTCCAGGCAAAACAGGGTGGATGAGGGGATTCGAACCCCCGACTTTCGGAACCACAATCCGACGCTCTAACCAACTGAGCTACATCCACCATCGAGCAAACCACAAAGTCTAATCCTGGGCGCGGAAGCGGTCAACGGCGACCAGCAGGCTGGGGCTTTTGCGCTTCCAGGGGTTTTTTGAGAAGCCAGCCCACCCTCAAGAGATCACGCCAGGAGGTTTTTCCGCGTGCCTCAAAAGGGAAAACGTTCATCGATTTCCGCGTTGGATAGCTCCACGAGAAAAGTGGCAACACGATCCACTAAAACTTGCATCGCTTGGCGTCCTTTTTCAGCGGTTGCCGCGTGTGGATTTCCCGAGCCGCTGTTACTGGTCAGCAGATGCCACGGGCGAGTAATTGAAACCCAACCCTCGTCGATTGCTTGAAAGCGTGTCTTTTGAGTCATTCCGTCGTCGGCCGCCAGAGAACCGTCCTCGTTTTTGGCGACCAGCTCGGGATAATAGGCCAGAGCAAAGGATGTTTCCATTTCTCCTGCATGATCTTCTGGTGCAGAGAAAATACTTTCATATTCTCCTTGCAGGGCATGAAACCAGTTGCACAAAAACAACTGCGCTTTTGTTTGCCCACAAAGTTCGCGCAAGAGTGGTTTCATTTCATTTCCACCATGGCTGTTCAAAAGCAGAATTTTGCGTATCCCGCTATTAACCAGAGATTCAATCAAATCGGTGACGACTTGATTGAGTGTCGATGGATTGAGATTCATGGCCAACGGGAGGGCATGCATGTTGGTCTCGGTGCCGTACGGAATGGTCGGTAGTAATACCACCTTTGCACCTTGCTCGTGCGCTGCCTGACAAAGATTTTCACCAATGACATTGGCTTCTAAAATATCCATTCCGTACGGTAAGTGCATATTGTGCGGTTCGGTTGCGCCCAGCGGTAATACGGCGACTTCATAGCGGTTTTGTTTGGTGTATGCATAAGTTGTTTCGGCAAGTATCCAGGGTCGCATCGAGGTGCCTCTCCTTGGTAGGCGTGCGGCTGGCGAGAATCTTCAGTCCGCAATTTTGGGTAAGATTTTTCGTAACCGGGTCCAGGCGGCATCGGAAACCTGTGTGCGGTTAAGATCCACGTATTCGAGATTGGTCAGTTGCTCCAAATAGGTTAGCCCGGCGTCAGTGATTGCCGTATCGCTCAGCCAAAGTTCGGTCAAATCTTTTAGTTGACCCAACGAAGCCAGCCCCTGATCAGTAATCCTCGTTCCGGAAAGGTCAAGAATTCGCAGCTTGCTGAATTCCACAATGTGAGGCATGGCGTCATCCGTGACGAGGGTTTTTTCCAAATTTAGATCTCGCAACGGCGTGGCAATGGGTATCTGATGAATCGTTTGGTCACCGATTTCGGTAAACGAAAGGTCGAGCCACTCGAGATTGTCACATTGCCGCAATAGCGAGGTTTGCCGATCGGTGAGCGCGGCCTGCGTGAGACAAAGTTGTTGAAGTTCTGCCGGTTTCTGAAGAAATTGGAGAGCTGACCCATCCACACGTAAGAATCGATCATAGTGGTTTTTGAAGTCCTGCAGGCCGGGTTCCACCAAAGCTCTCCATGTCTCGGTATCTGTGTGCCCTTGGTAAACCGCCTGCAAGTAATCAACCACGGACTCTCGATACCTGCCCTGTTCCTCACTCATGAGCAAATGGATCATGCCCGCTGCCTGCGTGTAGATGGCACGAATGTTGGGGTGCGCTTGAAGGGAGGTCCTCCCCATGGAGGCTAATTGGTTGAGCGGAAAATAAAGATCCTGATGAAAGCGACGCGCGCGGGCATATTGAAGTCGACGGGTGTCAAATCCCCCTAAACTGTAGTAGCCATCGAATTTCAACAGCGATTCCATAAAAACGGCGACACCTTCCACGATCCAAAAATGGCTCTCCTTTCCCACTTCGGAGATGACGTGGCGCTGTTCCTGAAAGAACTGGTGTGTTACTTCGTGCCACCAGGTCGAGCGAACTGTGTCGCTTCCCACATAAAAGAATGAGGTCTCGCGCCCCTTCAGGTAATAGCCGATAGATGCAGCAATCCGCGGTTCAATTTTCGATAGCTGCTGCACATAATCATCGCGCTCAGCAAACAAGACCACGCGGTATTTTGGTTGCGCTCCCAGGGGTGTACCGCTGTTATTAAAACGTTTTTTTAGAGCACCACTGACGCTCCAGTAACGAAAAAACACTTGCCGCCACACGCTCAAGACATTGGTCAGTTCCGCGGCCAGCTTCCTGCCCGCTTCCGCGCTGTGATTGGTTGTGACCCTAAAATGCTCGCTTTCCACCACCCAATATTGGTTTCGCCGCCAGCCAAATTGTTTGTGCGTTGCCTGCCCTTTCTTTACTCGTGGTTGGCGGCCTTGCTTGATCCACTTTCTGGGTCCACCGTGGTAACCAAGAATGCGTCGTGCCTCCGAGTGATCCGGGTCTTCGTGCAACACTTCGTGGATGAGTTGGTAAGCCGAAGTTACCTGGTCTTGGTCGAGTTGCTGACGCGCTAGTTCGAACAGCCGCACAGCATGCCGCCGCCGCTGATCCATAAAGCGGCGATGCCAGAAACGCACATTTTGAGGAGCGTCCTGGTTAGGTTGAAAACGATCGACCGCAGCAGGAACGAAAGTGTAAATACGTTGTGGATCTCGCGGCACTGCCCACTGGCGCGTAATGTTTGCTTGGTCGACGAGATTTAAGGCGTCGCATTTACTGGCCAGCTGCTGAAGGTTTTTCCGGAAGGAGGTGTCGATTTCTGACCGCAGACCTTCCCTTGCCGCCAGGACGCTAGGGGCAATGACCCAGAGTCCGGCAATCATCCAGAGCCCGGTCACGACAGCGCTGCAGCGCCGCACCCAACCCCTGGATATACTGCAAGGAATGTTCACATCAGCCTCGTTTTGTGCTTGTCTGGTTCCGTGTTCTATCTTAACGGCTGACCCGCATACAAAAAAACGACCGCAGCCTGTGTGGACGCGGTCGTTGTCTTTGTCGTTCTCTTTAAATAGCCGATCAGCGGCTAATTTATCCCTCAAATGCCGAGTCAAAAGCACGCTGGCTGGGCGTAAAATCGGCCCGTTTGGTGAATTCGCAGGCATCCTTGGCCCCGAAATCGCGATCCATGCCAGAATCTTCCCATTCGATCGAGAGTGGCCCATCGTAGCCAATGTCGTTCAGCGCGCGAATGATTTCTTCAAAGTTGACACCCCCGTGACCAGGACTGCGGAAGTCCCAACCACGACGTGCATCTCCGAAGTTCAGATGGCTTGCCAAAATCCCACTGCGACCGTCCAGGGTGACGATCGCATCTTTGACGTGCACGTGGTAGATCCGATCAGGAAAGGCTCGAATGAACTCCACCGGATCCACACCCTGCCAGTGCAAGTGACTGGGATCGAAGTTGAATCCGAACTCTTCTCGGTTGTCGAGCGCTTCGAGCGCTCGCTGGGCCGAATAAATATCGAAGGCGATTTCGGTGGGGTGGACTTCCAAGGCAAATTTGACGCCACACTCACCGAACACGTCGAGTATCGGGTTAAACCGTTCCGCCAGCAGGTCAAACCCCGCATCGATCATTTCTGGAGGTACCGGTGGGAAAGAATAATTCAAGTGCCAGATGCTTGATCCGGTAAAACCATTGACGACATCGACGCCAAATTTCTGCGCCGCTCGGGCGGTATCCATCAATTCTTCGGCAGCCCGCTGATTAACGCCGGCGGGATCACCATCGCCCCAGACATGCGTGGCGGAAAACAGAATGTCCTGATGACGTTGGTCGACGTGATCCAACACGCATTGTCCAACTAAGTGAGCGCTGATGGCTAAACATTGCAGGTCGTGCTTTTCTAATAAATCACGCTTACGACTGCAGTAGTCATCTTCCGCGAGGGCCTTGTCGACTTCGAAATGATCGCCCCAGCATGCCAACTCGATTCCGTCATAACCAAATTCTTTTGTTTTGCGGGCCATTTCTTCACAGGGAAGATCTGCCCATTGGCCGGTAAACAGCGTAACCGGTCGTGCCATTCTGAACTCCTTCGTTACCGAGGACTGCCAGCGAACATTGAGAAACGACCCGCAGGCAAAAATGAGCAGTTACCAGGGAAGTGACTGCAGCGATTTGAGTAGCTACTATTTTGTCCGCGCAGGCAAACCTGTGCAACCACCGAAGGCGTGTGGACCGCCTTGTTTTTGTTTACCGCACCGTCCTGTGCGTAGTGAAATCGAGCGATCGAAAGGGCGTCTAGAGCCGCCGTATTCAATGGTGCATTCTCTCCGATCGGAGGTGAGAAGATCGCCAGATCAAAAGGACCAATTGCCTTTTGGTGGGACACCAACATTTTGGAGATAGAGGGGTTAGTGAAACTGTGACGCGCTTTCAAATCCTCCGCTGACGCGTGTTGAGGGCGTACTCGAAAAACGCGGCTGTGTGAAACAGTAATGCTTCCATCAAATGGGAAAAATAACGGATCGGCTTGTGAGGGCGAAGTGAATAGGAAGTTGAAGTGAAACCGTAACCCCGATCGTCGCGAGCGCGAATTTGTCGTGAAATGTTTTCTCAGCGCAGGTGTCTCGGCGCAGGTGTCTCTCTCCGAGCGTGTCCAGGGGTCTGTGTGCGGGTGGGACTAGCTTCGGCCTGCAAGCGCCCGCCATTTTTGGCCCCGCGTGGTTTTCCCAAGGCCTCGTGAAAAATGAAAACGAGCCAACGGCCGCTTGCTGCCGGCCGTTCCTTGTCCGCCCGCCATACCCCCTCTGGCAAACCAAACGAAGGGAACCTGGGGTGATGTGGGGTTTTCGGAGTGGCCATGTTTTGAGGTACGCGCTCTGCTGAGGATCCCCAGCCAAAGCTTGATCCCAGGCGACTAAAGATCCGCCAACTTGAAGGAGAATGCTATAATGAATTCTAGTGAGGGGCATGTTTTGAGGCATTCTGGATAAAGCACCACTGCAAAGATGTTTGCTAGAGCAAAAGATACGTTGCCGGCCTTTGTCCTGTTGATGTTACCGCTTGTGATATTATCGCTCGCGCCTGCGCCGGTCTTTGCGCTGCCCCCTGTCGAATTTGAGCTGATTACGGAAAACGGTTTTCCGCTCACCGGAACGCGCAAATGGTTGCAATTGTTTCAGGATTTAGATGTTCGCATTCGGATTCGCTCGGCGAAACTAGGTGAAGGACCGGAAATCACCAATCGTGGCACAGAGCAATTGCCACGCTACCAGGTGGTGGGTGTTCTCCGCGCAGACAACAAGCTCTGGGTACCTTCTGGAAGATTCCGATTGACCGATAAGGCACGTCTTGTGCGTTGGATTGATGAGTTGCGAGATGGGGGTATTGATGCGCTGATTGAAGAAAAAGGCGCCTTTGGGCTGAGACCAAATCAATTGGTGGCTGTCCATGAAGCCCTATCGATGAAGGTCAAGGCCAACACGCGGGGGCGATCCTTTCTCAAAGTGGCTCGAGAGATTGGCCGTGGAGTGTCGCTGGAATTCAAACTTGCTGCTCTGGCGCGCCCGGCATTCACAAAAGATTATGAAATCCGTGAAGAATATGCCGGCTTAACGGCTGGCACTGCTTTGGCAGCCATGTTGCGTCCGCTCGGATTGGCGCTGGTTCCCGAGCGACCAAGGGGTGGTGAAGTGCAGTTGCGCATTACCGAGATCCGAGCGGCAAAAGAGTCTTGGCCCGTTGGCTGGCCACCGGAGAGAGCACCAGGTCAAACGATGCCCGGACTCTTTCGTTCCTTAAAAGTTGAAATCGAAGCGACCCCCTTAATGGAGGCGGTCGAGGCCATTAATGAGCGCGTTGCGGCCCCGTTACTTTTTGATCACTATGCGATCTCCCGCAAGAACCTCGATCCAGAGTCGCGCGAAGTTTCTTTTGCAGCGAAGAAGACCTTTTATGGAAAAATTCTGCGCGATATCTTTGGTCAGGCGGAGTTGACATACAAAGTCCGTGTGGATGAAGCAGGCACCCCGTTTTTATGGATCGTTCCAAGATCACCGAAATGAACGCACCTCCAGCAAACCCAACACTGATGTTCACAGGCCAGGAAGTCGTGGCCACGCTTGTGGAATTAGGGGTGACGCACGTCATCTGGATTCCTGATTCGGCGACCGGTCTCTGGGAAGCAGATCTCGAGGCTGCACCTTCTCTAGAACTGCTGCGTGTTTGTCGCGAAGGCGAAGCATGGCCCTTGGCGGCAGGACTTGCCTTGGGGGGTAAAAACCCTTTTGTCGTCATGCAAACCACCGGATTGTTTGAATCAGGGGATGCTCTGCGCAACATTGTGTTTGATCTTCAAATTCCCGTTTTTGGACTGATTGGGGTGCGCAACTGGTTGTATCCTGATTCGCCCGATACAGCGCGACGCTTCACGCAACCGATCATGGACGCTTGGCAACTTGGTGCCGTATGGATTGAGTCTCCCGACGACAAGCCCCGCTTGCTGGAACACGTAAAAAAAGCAATGGCCACAGACCAACCAGGAATTGTTTTGATGGCGGAGGGCAAAGGTTGAAAAATTCAGCAACTACCTCGGCCCGTATGCCGACCGTGTCCGCCTTACAGATCCTGGCCGACGTACGGGACGAATCAACCCTGGTTGTGACGAATCAAGGCTCTGCCCGCTTATGGCCGCTGGTAAGTAAGCACCCCTGCGACTTTAATTTCAATCCGTCCACCATGGGAGGCGCCATTCCACTCGGCCTGGGATTGGCGCTGGCGCAACCGCAACGCGAAGTGCTGGTGATTTCTGGAGATGGATCTTTACTCATGAGTCTCGGTAGCCTGGTGACGGTGATTGCCAGCGGCGTGCAAAACTTGACCATCGTTCTGTTAGACAATGAAATCTATGAGGTCACGGGAGGCCAGGCCGTTCCCGGGGCTGCAGCAGGTGTTGATTATCCTGGGCTGGCGACGGCGGCCGGTTTTGCGAGTGCGGCTCAGTTTGCCACACTCGAGGCCTGGCGAGAAGGAGCCGCAGCGGTGCTGCAACAATCGGGTCCACGATTTGTCGCCTTACGAGTTGACGCCGCCCGAGATGCGTATCCGAAGTCGCCAGCCGAACCCATCCAGGAACAAATCTTGCGCTTGCGAAGTGGGCTGAGTTCCTAAAGATTGCTAGTCAATCGTGGTGGTGTTTTCCGGGGCCGTGCCGCTTTCAGCCGGATTGCCTAGCGACCTAGAACCTCTCTACAATTGTTGGCATGAGCAACGCCGACAGAATGGACCTCGCAATTTCCGAGAGGCCGAATCTCCAGAACGCGACCTTAGTACTTGCCTTTACCGGTTGGATGGATGGGGGTGACGTTTCAACGGGGACAGTGCAACGGTTAATTGATTTATCGAAGGCCACGCCGATTGCAGAAATCGATCCCGAACCGTTCTACATCTATAACTTCCCCGGCTCGATGGAAATAGCGGCCCTCTTCCGACCGCATATCAAGGTTGAGAACGGACTGGTCGCCGAGCTAAAAATGCCGACGAATCGTTTCTTTTGCCATACGGAAGGAAACCTGGTTTTCTTTCTTGGGAAGGAACCTAATATGCATTGGCGCCGATTCGGGGAGTGCCTTTTTGAGTTCGCTGAAACCTTCCAGATCCAAAGGATTCTATTCGTCGGTTCTTTTGGAGGCTCGGTGCCGCACACCCGCGCGCCACGGTTATACGTCACTTGTTCTGATAGCTGCCTGCTCAAGGAGATGGAAAAATATGGTGTGGGTCGCACGGGTTATGAAGGTCCCGGTTCCTTTGTGAGTTATTTAATGACCCGCGCGCCATCGGCCAACATCGACATGATCTCCTTAGTCGCTGAGATCCCCGGTTATCTCCAGGGTGCGAATCCTATGAGTATCGAAGCGGTCACGCGGCGGCTCGCAACCATTCTCAATGTGAGTATTGATCTGGATGCCATGCGTGTAGCCAGCACGGAATGGGAATTGAACGTCTCCAGTGCAGTGGAAGAGGACGAAGAGTTGGCACAGACGATCCGCAAAATGGAAGAAGAATACGATAACGAGTTGTTGGAACTAGATTCCGACGATGCGTCATGAGTGTCGCGATTGCAGGCGCCGCAGAAGATAGAGAACCCGGCTGGCCCCAGAACGAATCCCTGGTCTAGAGCGGACGAGTTGCCGGCCCCGCACACCCGACCATCCCCAGACTTGGCAGGCGTTTTATGTGCAGCTCCTGCGGCGGGGGTATCCAGACGCCACCAATATGGTACCCGTCACGCGCAGGTGGGGTGTGTGGCCGGGGGCCGGACCCGCGCCTGCGGCAGGAGAGGCGGCGGGGGCAGAGCTTCTGATCTTGGGCCAGGTCTTGTTTGACTCTGTTTTTTGCTCGCGGTAGATTGCGGCAAATCACTGTCGGTGGTTACGACGCGCGCGGTCGATTTCCTCTGGCGAGTGGATTTCCTCAAGAACCGGGAGCCAGTATGAGATGCACCCTAATCATCGTTCTGCTCGGGCTGGCCCTTGGATCGCTCGCCCTTGGCTCGCTGGGGAGCGGCGCGGCGGGGACAGAGCCGACAGCGTACAGACTAGGCGTCCTTGATGATGACCATGTGTCTGAAGGCGGTCCGTCTCAGGCAGTTTCCAGAGACGGCCTGCAGGCGGTGCGGCCGGGACTGGAACAGGCGACGATTGACGGAGCAACGGAGAAAGACAGCCAAGAATTGAAACGACCCCAACGTGCGGCGGTCGGCGACGATCAGGTCGAGTCCGACGGGCTGCTGCTCCATTATGATTTCAGCCGCGGTAGCTTGCCGGATAGGAATGGCCACATCCAGGACCTGTCGCCCAGCGGCATCAATGGGGTGATTCGGCCAACGACGGCGCTGCCTCGGTCTGTAAAGCGTACAGGCTGGATTGAACACCGCGTGTTGCAGGCAGACGGTCGCGGTGGTTGGGTATCGCGCCCCGCGAAGATCCAAGCAATTCAGCACCCAACCGCAAACATGACCATGCCGTTTGGCCTAGTTCGGATGGACAACGGTGAACTCGCACTGCAATGCAGTGCCGAAGGCAAACCGACCAAGCCGGTGATTGCTTTCAGCCGCGACGAGGGCGACACGTGGACCGACTTTATCGAGATCCCCGGTGCCAGCAGCCGGCCGATGCTGTTGACCTATCATGGGGGCGGCACGTTGTCGTTCGTTACGAGCCGCCGGTACTTCAGCTACGACTACGGCCGCACCTGGACCGACAGTGTCGCACATCCGACGACGCGCGCGGGCCGGCCATTTCATCTTGAAGGGAACGCCTGGGTGGACCGCGATGAAGCGGGTAAGGCCAAAGCCATTCTTGAGCTGGGTTGGCATTATGCCCCGGGCAAGAAGCATCCGCGCGACGACGCCACCGTCGTGTTTCGCCGCTCTATCGATGGGGGCCGTTTGTGGATCGATGAATTCAGCCCACCGCAATGGAAGTTCACTATGCAGCACGCCGGCAAGTCCTGGCTGCGTGGTGTGAGTGAAGGCGCGATTGTCCGCGCTGCCAACGGTGACCTGGTTGCTGCCCTCCGTAGTGACATGCCGCCGAGTTTCTTCGACGGGCCGCACGACGATAGTCTGGAAGGAACGGCTATCAGCATCTCGCAGGATGACGGCCAGACATGGTCAAAGATGAACATTCTGTTCTACGCTGGGCGCCATCACGCCAATCTGCAACGACTGCCGAACAACGCCCTTGTTTGTACAATGATTGTGCGCGACGATGTCGACGGCCTGAAGCGCGCCAGCGACCGCCGCGGTTGCGACGCGTTGATTAGTCGAGACAACGGAAAAACCTGGAACATCGATCGTCGCTACGAACTCGATGCCTGGCGTTATGATCGTGAAGACGGCTACTGGGTTGACGGGAAATGCGGGCACATCGCCGCGGTAGCACTGCCCGACGGGCAGGTCATCTCTGCCTATGGCCACTATCTGAAGGGTGCTGCCGTACTGATCAAGTGGCACCCAGATGCTCGTCCGGCGACGCCGGTAAAACGTGATTTGGAGGGTCTGGAGCGATTTGCATCGTCTGCCATTCTCAGTCAGGTCGCGCGTCGCAACGTCGACTACCAGGTGCAGCAATCAGCGCTGGTGATGACGGGTGGCGCGTGGATCCAGGTCCCACTCGACGAGCGACTCGCGGCGCTCGACAAGAATGGCACGATCGAGCTTGTCTTCAAGCCGAAGAAACAGGGTGGTATGCCGACCCTTGTCTCCTGCGCAGCACAAGGCGTGGAGGGGTTTCGCATCGCCTACGATCAGCGCAACGTCGCTTCGTCAAACCAGGTGCTCTACAGTGATCAACGCGTGCAGTCGGATCGCATGGAGTACTCAATCCAAGTGCATGGCCAGAGTGATCCACGTCCTTTTACTACCGCGGTCCAACAGATCGCCTATGTGATGCGCGCCGGACACGGCACTTTCTACCGCGACGGTCGTCGCTTTAGCAAGCAAACGGAAACGGGTAGCGGTGGTTCACTGTTTCACTACACGGTCCAGAAGGGCGGCGCGCAGGATAAGCTCTTCATCAGCATCGGTGCTCTGGTCCGAAACGCCGCAGCCAGCGGCGCAGCTCAAGGCGAGTTGCACGCGATCCGGATTTACGATCGGCCAATGACTGTCGCTGAATTACGCCGTCACCGTTCTGCGAAGGAGTAGGGTAGCCCGGGTCGCTCGCAGAACCTTGGGCGGCCTGGGATTTTCAAAATCAGCGACCGTATCGCTGCAACTGCGTTATCCCCGCAAGGGGGAAGGCACCTGCCAGCGCTGGCAGGAGGAGCGGAGTTGGGTTACTACCTGATTTCGCAGTTGGGCAAGGCCTGCTGCAGTTCGGCGATGCCCGCCTCGGTGACCTGGGTGTCGAGCAGGCACAGCGTTTCAAGTTTCGTCAACGTACTCAGATGTACAACACTTGCGTCTGTAATTTTGGAGCACAAGTCGAGTGCGAGGAAATTAAGTTTCGGCAGCCCCTTCAAGTGTGCCACACCGGCATCGGTAACTTGGGGAGCGTAAAGTTCGAGGTGTCTCAAGTTGGTGAGCCCGCTCAGGTTTAACAGGCCAGCGTTGGTGATTTGCGGACCGACCAGGGAGACGATTTCCAGGCTGGTCATCCCAGCAAGGTGTGCTATGCCAGCGTCACTGGCGGTTCCTTGCTCGACGGAGGTGGTTTCTGTGTCGTTGCTACCCAAGTGCACGGCAATAACTAAACCTTGTTCATTGCGCGTGAGCTTTGCGCCCAGTTGCTCAAGTGCTTTCAGTGCAGCGTCCTGCTCGTCCGCTGTTTTTTCTTGGCGGGATCCCTGTAACACCTGCGATCCGTTGTGACCGTGGTTATCCACGTCGTGGGAGTGGTCATCATCCCCACACCCGACGATCCCCATCACCAGCAGCAGACCCAGCAGACGTTTCATGT
>JAKVBY010000050.1:58840-60635 GCA_022446825.1 Pirellulaceae bacterium | reverse complement strand
CGCCGCTATTGCTGGCCTGACTCAGCCAAAGATTTTTCCCGGCAGGGATGTCAACGACATCTGAGGTACTAAAAGTTCCGCGATCCAAAATATCTGAGCAGGCGGTCACGATGTCGCCAGAGTTTCGCTGGATTTCAGTCAACTCACCTCTCCCGATGATGAGATCCGTCTTTTCCCTGGGGAGTTTGGCGAGCTTTGACAGGTCGCGGAGAAATGAGCCGTGATCCACCGGAGGCAATTGCCCAGCATCGCCGCTCAATAACAGGTGCGCAAATGGGTTCATCGCGTCGAGAAGGGAAGCCGAGAGCCCAGTCCCAGCCATGCTAATCTCATCGCAGATGATGAACCTGTGCCATGCCTTGTTATTGCGAGAGAAGTAAAAATCCCAGCCGCTAGCCGACGGGGTGGCGCGCAAAAAACTATGGATCGTCGTGGCCTTAACAGGAATCGCTCCACAATCATGAAGTGCTTGGCTCAGTCGAGCGGCTGCTTTCCCGGTTGGCGCAACCACGCCGACGGAACCCTCTCCATGTTTGGCGAGTAAGTGCCGGATGACACGGACGATCAAGGTGGTTTTTCCGGTCCCCGGGCGACCAAGCAATATGCCCAGTCTCGACTGGAACGCGAGATTAATCTGCTGCATCTGATGGCCAGAGAGAGGGAACTGATCGTCTCGCAAGTTCAAATCTTCCGGGTTCGGCCAATGTATGGTCATCTTGACGCCAACCTCCTGATCGAATCAGCGAGACGGTCTTCGGCACTTGCGTAGCGATGGAGCGAAATCCAGAGTCCACCGTCGCGATAGGTGGCGATCCGGCCCGCCCTGGACAGCAAGCGGACGGCCCTGGGTGCGTCAGGTTTCGCGCCAGATATTTTTTCTCGCAAGCTCATGGAAGCAAACGACGCCGGATGATATGTCGAGCCGCTCCGGTCGCTCGCGAGATCGTTTTCGATGGCCAACGCTTGGCGTTTGATAGCAGCCGGATCTCCACCGAGAGAGGCGTACACGCGGTCCGCAGTAAGGAAGCCAACGCCCGGAAAACTCATCAAATGAAACGGATTTCGCCGGATGAACTCCGAAGCGCGTGCCCCCCACTTTTTCAGCGCGAGCCGGACAACCCGCGATGGAATACCGAGGCCCGAGGTTATTTCCAGTAAATCTACCGTGCTGGACTCAAGGCCCGCCTGCTCGGTGAGAAATTCGGAAGCGTGCTGAGCACGGTTTGGACTCAAACGCTCGACGTTATGTGCCACGCCCAGAGGATCGAGCCGAATCGATTCAACAGAATCTGAACCGTACTCATCATAAATGCGCCGGGCAATGCCAGGACCGATGCCGGGGGCCGTCTTCAGATAGGCGACTATCCCGCGCCGCGAAGACGGCTTGGATAACACAAATGAATCGAAACAAAACTGCCAGCCGTGTTTGTGGTGCTCGCGCCAGCGGCCCACAAAACGATACTCAAGGCCGCTCTGCAGTTCGCTCTCGCTCGCCCGCCCCTTGATAGTTACTCCAGGCTCACCCGCAGGGCTGCGAGACTCCTTATTGAGAAATCTGGCGTCGGCAACAATTGTTCGCTCATCGCCAGATCCAAAGGAAACATAGGCGTAAACAAACTCTAAAACCAACTCTTCGTCCTTGTATCGCACGCTCGGTCACCTCCATGCAGAACGCAAAACTAAATGTCGTCCCATTGACCAGATTCTTCCGTGGTCGAGGCCGTCACAGATGGCTTATCAACGGTGCCGCTGGCAGGATGATCGGAGGATTTCTCCCAGTCATGGACAGCCGAAT
>JAKVBY010000050.1:57296-58740 GCA_022446825.1 Pirellulaceae bacterium | reverse complement strand
ACCAGCTGGCCAAGCTGCTCAGGGGTGACCTCCTCGCCGGGGGCTGTTTCAGCATCTGGATTTGCCGAAGCGTCCTGCTCTTCTCTGACTCGCGCGTCCGCCACGCGAACAGATGCAGCCTGCTTCTGCAGTTCCGCTGCTTTATCTGGGTTCTGCGCCCGCATGAATTTGTCTCGCGCGGTCCCCGCACGGATAGTCTCGACTTCTGAAATCGACCGTGCGGCCTCTTTTTTGTTCTCCGAGATCACCATCTCCATGCGGAGACGATCCTCATCAGAGAGATCTTTTTCAACGACCATCTCGGATGGCTTCAAGTTCTTGTAATCAGGAGGCGAGATGATGTACTGGCGGATAGCATCAGGAGTCGCCTGCGGCAATCGCGGCGGCAACATTGGAGTCGCCACAAATCGACCATCAACAAAGCTGGTGTGGGCAAGGCGTGACTTTAGGACATCCGCGCGGGGGATGTCAGGCACCTCTCCCGCATCATTCGCGGAACGATCAAGCCAGAGGTAGAGGCTAGCCAATTCAAAAAGGGTTTCCTTTCCTTTCGGGATCTTCTTTCCGGTGCTACGCCCCGACTTGAACTCGGTTCGCAGGTGAGTGGTAAAGCAGAATGTCTCACATTTGCCAGAAATCTGGCTGAGAAACATTTTGAACTCCTCTTTCACTTTTCCCCAAAAAACGCCCCCCATGTCACTGAAAGATTTTGCCGTCGAGAAACCGAACTTCTTGTGTTGCGATTTGACCCACTCGACGAATCCGACTTCAAAATCCGTGATCGGGTCCATGAGTATCAGTCCATACTTTTGAGGGACCGATACGATGTAATCGATAACAAACAGTGCGACTTGCTCCTGGGTGTAACCTTGCGGGTACTTTGCGGACATAAGGTTCGGTATGCTCACACGATCAAAGCCGAGCCCCATGTAGCTGCCCGAGCTATTTTCAAAATCAAAAACCAAAGTCCGCTTGGGGTCAATCGACAAGCAAAACAATGTTTTGCCGCTGCCGTGGTCGCCAGTGACACCAAGAATCTCAATCGACACATCATTTCCCCAAAGGCTCATCAAATCACCCCCATTTTTTCGGCTAATTGTTTCGTAGCAATAACATCTTGCTTTGCATATTTAATCGCGGCCTCGCGATTATTTGCCCAATGTTGGGCAAACGTAGCACCCGTGCATTCATCATCGGCTTTGCCTTCCACCCCGAGGATTCGTGCCACGCTGTTCAACGAGATGAACTCGCGACTGCCCAACCCCCACACATCCATCAGGTCAACAAACGTATCGGACCAATACCTGCGACTGCGCACCCAGGTCGGGACCGTCACGTCCAGAATCCATGATCGTTTTGTCAGGAAGGGCAAATCGAAATGGGAGATGTTGAAACCGATCAGACTCCCCTCCTGGTCTGCTACCTCTGAGGCGAGTGACCACCA
>JAKVBY010000050.1:0-57196 GCA_022446825.1 Pirellulaceae bacterium | reverse complement strand
TTGAACATCCCGGTCGTTAGGAAAGATAGCCGAGCTTTTCGAGAATCAAGGGTGGAACGAAATTTGGTTCGAAATTCATTGATCGCTAGCAAAACAGACACCAAATTTTGAGGTCAGTTTTTTTGCCTGAAACGAAAATTGTTTTTCATTTCACGCCAGCATCACCCACTTGGCCGCGACCAAGAAAATCCAGCGTCGATTTCGCATCGCAAAACAAGGAGCAAATCGACGCCCAAAAAAAATCGACTCGCCTGAGCTATCGGCACGACGAACCATAAAGTGAGACGCCGACTTTTTTCGTTCGCAAAAACTAGGGGTCAATGTTTACGGCAGGGCATCGAGGATGCTCTGTTCCCTACCAGTAGGCGAACCGCTAGCAGCGGGGAAAATGGGGGTTGAAACGAAATGACCGCATTTCGTCCCAAGATGAAATGAACCTGAGACGAAACAGCCCAGATGAAACGAAATGGTGAGACACCCAGTGAGCCACGCTAGCGAGGCAGTAATGTCACTGCCAGCACGGAGTGAATAACTTTGGTGATAGCAGACACTTAGTTTTGCTAGCGAGCCTGAAGAGATCGATCTGGGAGTATATTCTTGGCGCCAGTCTCCGTGCTGCAGGCGATGCTCATCGCTTCATCAGCTGCAGAATAATAAAATCGAGAGGCAACCATGATCGAATGTCCCAGCCACGCACTCTCGCAGTGAGCACCGAAGCGATCCGCGATCTCGGATGATCGCGTTTGCCGGAAATTCTGGAAAGAGAAGTGCGGAAGGCCGAGTGCAGTTCGCATGATCCGAAGTGCCGTCGGGAAAGATCCCTTGGTGCGGATCTCCTTGTCCGAAATGACGTACGCACTTGGTGAGGTGTCGGGCGACAAATCGTAAACGTCCTCAAGGTAAGGACGAAGTTCGTGGAAAATCGGGCAGATCCGTCGCTTGCGTATTTTTTGTTTAAAAATCGTCATCTGACCGTGCCGATCAGACGCCCCCCAGTCAATGTCTCGCCAGCGGAGATGGAGGGCCTCGCTCGGGATCGTCAGCCCGCCAAATCGAGCCAGCGCAAAAATCAACGACCACGTCGGATCATTCTTGTACGAACACAGCGCCTCAAACTCCTCAATCGTCACGCGATGGTACTCCGCTGGCCCTGGCCCTGAGTAGCTAGGTGGACGGATGTGGTCTGCAGCTGGGTTTCTCTCAAGGACACCTCGATCCACAGCACAATCGAAAATTCGGCGGGTCCGCGACATTGCAATTATCGATGTCCGATCTGAAATCGGGTAACCAGTGCCGACCTTTGCTCTCTCATTGGTTTTGGGGAGTGGTGTATCGATTCCGATCCCGTTCGACCGGCGATGCAACCACGCTCGATAATGAGATAGCTCCCCGCTTCCGAGACTAGCTACCTCTGGATCGCCAAAAAAATAAAATCGGAGCTTGTGCGCGACTCGCCTCCAAACCGCTTGCGTGTTTTCAGCAAGCCCCTCGGTGATGATCTCTGCCAGCGCGATGTCGAGCAGGTGACTCAGCCGCATCACCTCCGCGCCAGCAATCAAACCCCAGTTGTGCAGTTTTTCTTTGTGCTCGCGTGAAAGCTGGCGAGTCCAATGCAGAGTGTCGGCCTCGACCGGCACACGAAATTTGCGGCTCTTCTCAAGGCGAGTGATGTGGCGAGCGACCTCAGTTGCAAACGCCTTCGTCACCTCCCCCAGTCGCAACTTTTGCCGTTTGCCTGCGTCATCGCGGACGTAGACGAGATACCGCTTTCCGGTTCGTGAGATGCTCCCCATTGCTGCTGCCCTCCGTGTGCAGCTTCTTTAGAAGTTTGACGTGATCCGGCAAAAAACCCCGAATCTTTCCGTTTCGCGAGATCTTGGGCAGTTGCTCGCGGATGCCTGCGCGATCAATGAGTCGGTGCAGCGTAGATCGCGATACCCCGAGAAGATCGATCAACTCCGACGCTTTGATGATATCGACGCTGCCACACTCGTCAACTGGGGTATTTGCTATCAAACGCCCGAGCTGCTCGCCTACGATGCCAAACGCTCGTACAATCTCTTCCGTGCTGCGAGTTTCCATTTTTCTTGGGTTGACTGATCGCAAATCCCGGCCTAATTTACGATCAGCCTTCGTGGTTAGGGCGGTGCGAGATGATTTTACGGTCGCTCGCGCCGCCTGTTTCATAAAGAAACCGGACTCCATTGATACTGAAGCCTACCCGCTCGGAGTAGGTTCGTTATTTATTTGAATATTATTATCATGCGAGGTGTGAAGGTCATCCTGAATGGCCTCTGTCATCTGACGATAGGGTTCCAAGACCTCGCGGATATCGACCATGCGGCTCCTGATATCACCCTCTGCTAGTGTGAGATCCGCCCGCAGATTAGCTAACTCATCACGCACCTCCTCGAATCGCTTTGCTTTTAGCTGTGTCCGCAACTCCTGCCGGACTGCCTCGCGATTCTCGTAGCCAACCATGATATAAGGCCCGATTGCAAAAGTTGCGGTGAGCCCCCCGACAAATGCAGTGATCAGCATCAAAACGAAATTGCGGCGGCGATGATCCGCAGATACGACCAACGGCCGACCACCCTGGGATTCTTCTACAGCTTGGCAGACGCCCGCCGAGACTGACCGGACCTTGGCAAGAGCCAGCTGTGATGATTTCCAGTGTCGGATCGCGTGACGCCGCTCCCCGACCCTGGTCGATTTCTCCATCGCGTGTGCCGCTGATTTTGCGCGGAGCAGTTCAAATTCCAACCCCTCAATCCATTCTCGAACCTCCTCTTTGGCTCGTTCTGGTGCCATGTACACCGTCTGGCCTCGCGATTCCACCTGAAGATCGTCATCGATTTTGGTTTCTGTCACTGCCGTCCCTCCCGCCAGGGTTCTTGCTCGTTTCCCGCAAAAAACGCTTGATATCCGCAAAACTTTTTTGTTTATCTTTTGCTGCCGAGTGAAATTTAACAAGCAAACATAAATCGTCAACCACCCGGAATACGTTTATTTTTTCAAAAGTCCGCAAAAGTCCGGTTTGGTCCGGTTTGGTCCGGTTGGCCCTGTTTCCCGCCAATTTCATGGACAAACAAAAGTCCGCAAAAGTCCGGTTTGGTCCGGTTTGGCCGTCGAATCCGGCCCAAACTACACCCGCACGGGGGGGTGTCCCACTTTTTGGGTGGGACAGTGGGACGGTACATGCTCCAGCTAAGTACTAACATACAAACAGGTTAGATGCCCTGTCACACTGTCCCACGCTTTTCGGAGGCAAACGCATATATATGGTTTTGTTTTTCCGTTTTAAGTAGGTTCCTACCTTAACCACCATAACTACTTAACTTAAACCTAATATCTAAATGGGTAATGTAAGTACTTAACGTAATAGGCTGCTATATAACCTCTAATATAAAACCTCTACTATATCTATCTCTATAAAGTATGTATTTGTGTGTAGTAGTATATATGTATATATGTGGTAAGGATTTAGGTGGAGCAAAAGTGTCCCACACCCGTCCCACTGTCCCATTTTTTCCGACCTCCGTGTTAAGGTGGGTAAAGTTGTCTCGCATTTTGGTGGCAAATACCTCTATATAATAGAGGCATGACTATCTCAGAATACGAACATTTTGGGGCGACGACCGGCGGATCACCGCCAGCGGGCCAGGAATCCACACCAGAGCGGCTTGAAATCGAGGTTAAATATCTGGGGCGAGAGACAATTGTCATTCTGAGGCCCGTAGAGTCCCACAGAATCGTTGTTGTTACAGAGCCCCCTGGTACATCCAATTAGTCAATAAACGCCACAGCGGACGAAATTGGGCCTTCAGTGGGATGCCAGACTATTGCCTCTGCTGCTCTCTTGTTGCCGACGAAGCCTTTTTCGTAATGCCACCCGTCACAGCCACTGAGGCTCGGAAGATAGCGAACCAGAACTCCGGCGTGTTCACTGGCAGACACAAAACGCACATCAGTTCTGGTGTGGCGATGGCCGCAGTGGATCTCTCGGAATCGTTTTTGCGACCAACTTGGGAACTCCGTGGCGGCAATGGTGACCATCCGCTCGGGCTTCATCTTGTCTCCATGTTGATAGCAAAGCACGCTATCTCCGATTTCAATATATTTGCGAATCGTCGGGCTCAGATCGCACTGGACCTGCTTATCCCCTCTAAACCTCTCGGCAATCGCAAATAGTAGATGCCAGCTGGTAACCATATCGTGATTTCCCGGCACCCAGATTGGCCGAACTGGGGCGATCTTCCGTAGCTCTTCAATGGCGTTGCAGATGGCATCAAATCCGACACGGAAGACCTTGGATACCCGATCATCATGACTGACGGGAGTCCCGGCTGTCGTCGTTCCAATCCAATTATCGGTTTGAAAAAAGTCGTTGCCAATTGGCAAAAGAAATTCCCCAATACTGTGCGCCGATACCCTGTCCACCAGTGTCTTTAGCGCCCGCCGATAATCGTGGCTGGCCGTATCGACATCATAGTTTTTTTGGCCAGTCGCTTCGTCCCAGCACAGCTTTCCAAAATGGGCGTCTGACAGGCTCATCTCAACGGTTACGTCTGTTTTTTTTCGCCGCTTTTTTACTGGTGGCAGCGGGCTGGGTTCCCAGTCGGAACATATCATCTCGACCGCCTGCTGGATCGGACGAGGGGCGTGACGAACGAAGGTATAGTGATAGTTCCAAACGCTGTACGGAACATCGGAGATTTTGAGAGTTGTCGTCCATTGGCGTTTGCCGTTCAACCCCCAGATCTTTGGGTTGAGATTCGCCGCTTGGACAAGCTCTGTCTCGGTCATCGGCTGGTGAGACAGGACGACCAAGCTGCCGTTGTCGCCCTCCTCTTTCAACTCGACCCTCTCGGCTGGTAGTTTTTCTTTCACCAGCTTTTCATTTTTTTGTTCCGCAATTTTCAAAAGTTTCTTTTTGTGGCTAGGCATCATTAATAAACTCCCACAAAGACCGGAACCGGCTCCGCGAGATCTCCAGACGATCCAATAGGCCGATCTCGACCATGCCTTTGTAGAGATCTGACTTGCTCCTGTAATGTTGAGCTACCTCTCCACCGGACTCCCACTCGATAATCAATTCTTTTATTGCCTCATATGATTCCGGGTCCGACTTTGAGAACCTCCGAGGCCAGGACTCTCGCAAGCTAGCAACCTTGTCGGACACGTTGATCAATGAAGCGCGGATTGAGTTATTTTTTTTGGTCATAGTATCGGAACCCTGCCTTGTAGAGTGCGGCTGCAATGGAGCGGGAACTTTCGGTCACATACGTCTCTGATAGGTGCCAGAGCGCGGCATGCTGTAGCTCATGGAGCAGGACTTCGAGCAGTTCCTCTCCCATGAGTTCAGTTGATATCCTGATCTCTTTTTGCGGAACGTCCTGACGATCAGCAGAGCCGCGAGTGGCTAGATTCTTGGCGGTTCTTATTCGGTATCGCTTACCGAGTATCGTCTGATGGAAGTCGAACTTGGCCATCGCCATCACCTCGCAATGAGAACACAAACTCTTCCATACATTGAATCCTGCTCCGCAAATAAAGCTGCTCATTTGCGAGCCGAGAAAACTGAAGTTGTTGATGCCGAATCCGTAGCCAGCAATCAACGCTTACAAACAGCCAGACTGCCAATGAGGAAACTAGCGCGAGTCTCAAAAACGCTTTACCGAAACGAATCCTTGTTTCTTCCATAGGGTCACCATCCTTGGTTCGGTCTTCGAAGTGTCCTGAGATACGATTCGCGGGGACAATCACGGATCATCCTTCTTCAGTTCTTGCAGTTTCGTAAGGTGCTCGATTTGCTCGACGCGCGCACTCCGTTCAGCTGCCAGTGCCTCAAGGAACTCCTTTCGCGCCCGCGCCAACTCCTGCGATGCTCGCGGTTTGGATTTTGTTTCAGTAAACCAAAGATACCAAATTAAAATTGCCCCACTGGTGGCTGTCCCCACTAATTCGCTTAGGGGGTCCAAGCCCTGAACTCCAGCCATCGCAAGCAAACATGTCGAGCAAATCACAATCTTCACAGTTCTTTTCCTATCAGTGGTCTTCGCACTCTGAGATATCACGCAATGCGTCAAAGGCTATGTCCATCGCAAAGTGGCATAGCTCAATAATTGCAATGTCTATGGGTCGATCTGGCATCCAAGTACCTCCAAAATCTACGCCCGCTGCAATGATCTCGTCGTACCACTCAGCGAACTCGTTTTTGGCATCGCGCAGGTCATCTTCAGAGAAACCAGATTTTGCGAGCGAGAATAAATAACAGGCGACGTTGCTTCCAATACACCTGGCAACTGGCTTGACATCTCCTAACGCGAAGCCATCGGAGAACGAATCGACCAGTTGTATTCGACACTTCTCAAGATGCTTGCTCAACGACATGATCTTCTCCTTTGTATTCTGGAGTGGCGGCGACCGTGATGCCGCTGAAAGATTTTGAAGGCACCGCCAACTGCGGCCTTGATGATTTGCCTACCGTCACGTCGAACCGCAACTGCTGCTGGTGGTGCGACGGAGACGGCGGTGGGGACGACGTTTTTTTTTACAATTTTTTTCGTTACCGCAGCCACCTCTCCAGAGGCAGGCGGCAAGGTGCCAGGGGAGCCGCTTAGGCAGGCGGCAGAAGTTCCCAGTGCAATTGCGAGTAGTGCGTTTTTCATTTTTCAATCTTTCATTTCAGTAGGACGATTGGGATCATCTGGAAGCGTCACTGTACGGATGCAATACCCGCCCCCCCATAACTTTTCACTGTCATATCGAAATAGGTTGTAGCTGTCTTTGTATTTCGACAAATACTTCCGCCCGTCTTTTTTTAAGGACAAATGGGGAACGCTGTGGCCATTTCTTCCGTTGCAAATTCCCCAACCATGAAGCAGCGCTGAGGCATGTGCCTTTCGGTCAGGGATAGTAAACGCCTCGATCACACGGAAATGCTTGGCCGTTTCTTCCCATCCATCAGGCAGGCGATTCGGCTTTACCCATCCATTAGTTGGCCAGTGCGGCATATCCCTGCCACTTGTTTGGTGGAGCGTGTGCTGAAACCGTTTGTGCTGCGAGTTCTTTCCAGCTGGCCCATCGTGCTCTGGAAGGATGCCTTCTGACATGAGCACTCGCAAGGAGTGCTGGACGTTTGAGCCGCCCCATCGCCTCCCGTTTGTGAGGCGGGTGTATAGCGACAACGGACTCAACCAGACGCTGTGCTTAATCCCTCCCAGTTGCCTGTTGTAAGCCGCCGAAAAGATCTGTTGAGCAGCATGGCAAACACACTCATGGCTTTTTCCTTGATGCGTAAATCGGTCTGAAAAATGTTCAGCAAAAGCTTTGTGCTTTTCCATTTCTCGGATTCGGTCAGACCATTCCGATTTGTCAATAAGGAATTTCTGTGGGAATTCACTCGCGCCTGCGGAGAACCATCCTTGCTCGTCATTCCAGTTGCCTTGAGCGCCGTCAAACTCAAACTCCACGTCGATCAACTTTGGGTCTATTGGCATCAGTTCACCTCGGCAAGGATTTGCTCGACTGAGCCGGGAAACGATACTGTTCGAGAGACACTACTTCTGCTCATCAAGACCATTGCGGGCAAGCCAAATTGGTTTGCGGCATCAAGCGCGATGATGTCGTTTTGGTCATTGCCGTCGTGTGTGTCGGCATCGATTGCGCGAACTTCCACCCCCTGCTCGTTCAGACGTGCAAACGACCCAACCACATAGGGAGGCAGAGACATATCTTCAGATTGATACACAAACCAAACCGTGTCCACTCTGGCCGGTTGGTGATGCTGCTTGGCCAACGAATAGGCGATCAACGCAAGGCAAATGTAAAGCAGTGTTTGTTTACTCATTATTTTCTGCACGTCGCCGCCTTCTAATTGTGCTAATTGTGGGGAGGATTTCAGCGAGCTTAACCTCTTTTTCGTCCACGTCATCAGAGTCGCTAGCGTGGTCCCACAGAATCAGAAAGGCTTTCACTAGCTCATCAGGGGTTATCTCGCCATCCTTCCGCGATTCGCGAAACCAGGGGATGAGTTTGGCCAATTTGACGAGACGCAAAAGGTTGAAGTGACCGCCCAGGATAAAAAGTGCTATCGATCCTGCAATCAAAAGAATCGGTCGGTCGTTAAATAATTCCATGAGTCGTTCCATTGGGTTCCCCTTTTCTTTAATGAGTTAGTTTCCGGCGAAGCTGCACCGGAAATTCTTGTCGGTCGCGAACTTCCGCATCGAAATAGGTATGACTTACTTTGGTTGAGGCGGCAGTGATATTGCGCATCGATTTAGCTTGCGAGTCGTACCATCTCGACACCCATCTGCCACCTCGATGTCTGGCTGGCCACTGCGAGTTTCTTTCCAAGTACCGCCAATCCACGACGTGTAGTCCGGGGATCTGCGGGTAGGTGTCCCAGAGGATCAGCTGTCGGAAAGAAAGCTGCCCTCCTCTTTTGTAGACGTGGTTTATTTCGGCAAGCTCAACCGTGTCGTGGATTGAAATATCGTTGGGTAAGAGGGAGGCAAAAAGTAAAAGAAGCATGTCACTCTCCTTTAGTTTTTTTCCTGGCGCGTTGACGGCGATCCAATCCCTTCATCAATTCCTGAAGGAGTTCGGCTTCTTCAAGTTGCTCCTCGGACATAGCCTCTTTTTTCATGTCACTAAAGTACGGTCTTGCAAACTCTCTGGCTCCACGATCTCGCATGAGATCTGTGATCGCATCCCGCATGATTCCTTCTTGGGCCGGAACGCTGGCATCGTAAAAACGTAATCCTGTTGTGAGATTTAACAGTTTTGAGATCGCATCTTTTCGTGGATCGGTCGCCGTTCGGGCACTTGACAGCACCCTAGAAAGTGGACTGTGTCCCAGGACGAAATCTAGCGCGCGAGTCGAGCCAACCGGCGGCATGCGTTCGGTTTCACCACCGACGATTGCAGCGGCAGGATTGCGGGCGAGTTGCTGCACGTTGCGCATCGTCCTGCCAATAGTCGGATCGAGATCTTCCAGGTCGGTGCCACGGAAAAGTGACTGTCCGGTAGCAAGCTCTCCTATCCCTTTGAGCACTGGGTGAAGTTGACTACCAAGACCTCGGAAAAACTCTCCTCCCGAACCCATGAACCCTTCGTGAGTTGTTGGCGTCAGACCGAGGACGCCTTCATGCATTAGCCCTAATCCCGCAAGGTATCGCTGAGATCCGTCCGGCAAAGTTTTCCACGGAATAGCCATCGTGTCCCGCACCGCAGCGGGCGTCGGGAATTCGTCATCGCGCAACACGTTGGAAGCTCGGAGGGTTTGTGCCATAAACCCCCCTGGTTTTTCTCTTAGATGGCGCGCGACAAATTTCGTTTGCCTGGAAAGGAAGGAATAAAATGGAAGGAATCTCTTCAATGTATGTTCTGTTGGTGTAAAAGTCGCAGGGTCATAGTTGACGTGCATGTCCTCGATTCTTCGCATCGCCTCCTCGGGATGAAGACCATCGGACATGAGTTTCATAAACCCTGCGAGTCGAGGCTCGGCATCCGTCCAACCGCCGACCTGCTCAGAAGCCCGGAATGCACCGAACTCCGTGGTGGGGCGTAGGGTCGCATCTTTCCCCTCCATCACTCCGCGAGTTTTGCGAAAGTCCCACCAGGATGTGTCATCCGTGCGGCCAAGTATTGTTCGCATGACATTTAGTGCCTGCTCGCGGCGTGTGGTCGGGTCTTTGCGCGGCATCGCAGCGAGAATGTCATCAAGCTCTCGGCCATACTTCCGTTGCGGATCGTACATCCCAAGCTCTGCAATGTCAGAGCGTATGTTATGCTTGCCAGGACCGTACGCCCCAAATAGCACGCGAAGCATCCGGGTTGCGTTTTCACCCGCTTCGTCGTTTGGCAGATTCTTTTCTCGCAACATCTGCTGGATATGTGGAATCTTCCCCGCCTCTTTCGAGCCCTTTCCCAACATGACGGACTGTGCGTCCTTTGCGTGACGCATGGAGAAGGCACCTTGCTCAACAAGCCGCGCATAAGCGCTGACGTAGTCTCGCGTGAAACGGGCAGGATGACCAAGCACACCTGCCTTAAATAAGTTAGTGAGAGATAGCCAAAGTTTCGTCGCGTATTCTGGCTTGCTATCGTCATTGAAATGTTTCATCTCGCGAAACCAGTCGTCGAACTCGGCCTTGTTGATACTCAGCTTGGTCAAGTCTTTGAGGCTGTTCGAAAGATCCGCTCCAATCCTTAGCCGCAAGACTTTCTCTGCCTCCCGATGGTTTTTGACGCCGATCTTGTTGAAGGCATCCGCGACGGTGCTTTCCCCCTCTTTGGTCGCTAAAGTGCGAGTACCATCTATGATGTTTTGAGCGATGAAATCGTAACTTAAATCGTTGTTCTGAGTTTGCTTAAGACCTGCGAATAAGCTTCGATACGCATCATTCAGAATATGGATTCCAAAAAGACCTTCATTGCTGCCACCAGCGCGATGCTCGGGATTCTCAACGAGCCACTTGGCAAGCTCGTTCGCTCGGCTCTTAACCTTTGGCTTTAAGCCACCATCAATGTTCCATATGCTGGGCTCCAGTTTTCCGTCAGGAACACTAACGAAACTTTTGTCGCTTTTAATCGTCATCCCATCAGGCAGGATAGTCGGCTCTCCAGCATTTTTTCTAAAAGTGTCGATGAGTCTGCTGATCGGGATGTAGCGTTCCTTACCCTTGGCTTTAGGGTCTGTGAAGATGTATCCACCAGCTTCTTTTTCGGCTTTAGGTTTGAAATCAATATAGTTCTCAAGGAAATTGCCCCGGTGCTCTCGCGTGATCCACTGAGCAGCAGCCTCGGTTGCAGCTTTCTTGATTTTCTCTTCGGATTTACCCGCAGATTTTGCCGCAGCTTCGGCATTTACGATCACATCATTGAGTTTTTTACTGCGGATGATTCCGAGTTCTAGCTGTTCAGTTCCTCCGAAGAATCCCTTCAAATACTCATGGCGAAAGACGGCGTCAGCACCTTGCTCATCTGGCTTGGTCTTTTTTCGACCAACGTGTCGGATTTCTGCGGGATCAGTCAACTCAGTGTGAGTGCCGAGCATCCTCTGACGCTCAGTCAAATTATCTGTGGCCTCACGAAGGTTCTCTACTATTTCTAGAAGCGGCTTGTTAGGACCGCGACCCAACTCGCCCATCAGAGTCGTTCGCCCAACAAGCGCGCCGGGCAAACTTGCGCGAATGTCCTTGCTTTTTCTATCCCCTAATTCCAGCGCGGACCGTATCAACCAACTGGTTTTTTCATCCATTAAGTCCGAGTGCTGAAGCTGTTCGGCTGCGCCGACAATCATGTTGTGAAGTTCTAATTGTTCTGTATTAGACTTCTCATACGCCCTTGCAGCAATCCGTTGGTTGCGCGTCGTCCCCTTGCCCTGCACCTTGAAGTTGAATCGTTTAGCGGCCCATTCCGAAAGACCCTTTTTTATTCGGTATCGCTTACCGATGTTTCGCTTGAGTTCGTCGGATCGGGTGAGCGCTTTGCCGGTTGCGAGTGCGGCATCGTCCATCGCATTTCCACCGGCACCGAACATGATCTCATCCCCAATCAAGGGGACTTTGAATCTCGCGCTTCCACCAAGTGGCGTGTCTAAGAGCTTTTCAAAGTCATCTCCCTTTATGCCTTTCTTCTCGGCCCACGCTTTCGCACGTTTGAGCTTTACCTCGTCAAACGGAAGTTCGTCAACGGGTATGTCCCTGTAGGTGGCGGCAAGTCCTTCACCATCGGGAGCCTTCTCGCGAATTGTTTGATTGCTGAAATCTTTCAAGGATTCCCTTAGCGTTGTGGAACGCTGCGCGTAGCCCTTGCCAATGTCGTCTACGCTTTTCCCCAACCTCTTGGCCGTGGCCGTACTCGCTCTGCCCAGTGACCCTGCAGCCGCTGCCGCTTTCCCAGCTTTGCTGAGTGCTCCGATGCCAACGTACGAAAGTGGGTCAAGACCAACTTCCGCGCCGAATCCGACGACATCGCCCCAGTCGAGTCCCGGTTTATTTTTCCCGAGCGCGCCCCACTTCTCGAGAAGGTCGCGTCCAGATGTGCGGCCCTGACCGCTCGTCCAATTCCAGGGTAAGAACTGATCAAAAGGATTCTCTAGGGCCAATACATCCCGCACCGCACTCCCCGGTATGTCCAGTATATTTGCTGCGGCGCTGATTCCGCCGAGCCCAGTGTCGATTGCGGAGCCGATCAACGATTTTGCCTGGGGGTCGTCGGAAAGCGGATCAGCTTGAGCTTGCTGCTGCTGTTGTGGCACACCTAGTTGCTGCTGTGGCACACCTAGCTGCCGGATAGCGTGACCTGCTGGCGCAATCGCCCGTGGGGTAGCAGCAAACGGATTTTTCCAGACCATGTGGGGTACGTCCTCATGCCGAACGGCCCCCTCAAGCCGATAACTTTCACAATTTCAAATCCGAGATTAGTTTTATTTACGTTTGTGCGGTTACGGAAGAATTGGTCGATTGCCCGCAGGATCTACGAAGGGGAAGCGATTGTAGAGGTCTTCCACTCCCCTTCTTCTCTGTGCAGGTGACGGCATTTGAGCGGCAGGAGGTCCACCGCTGGCTGGGCGGTTATCCAACGTGGGCCTTCTCCAAATTCCCCAGTCATGAAGCGTATCTCTCGAAGGAAACCCTAAGTATCCTGAGGCAATTGAATCCCATAAGCTATCAAGGGGGGCAGGCGAGGCAACGTGCTGATCCCTCATTGAGTTTATTCGCCGGGTATCTAGTCCGTCCCGTCTTGCTGCATTTACATCAAACTCGCCGTTCTCGTCGATATATTGATCGGGAACACGATCACCCGGATTCCATCTTCGAGGGTCTGGGGCCATTATGTCGCCAAAACCTGGGGCAGCACCACCTGGGGCAGCACCACCACCATCGCGAGTTATCCTGTCGATTTCGTTCAGGATTGCTTGACTGGCCTCTCGACTGGGGGCCGCTGCTAGCGCTTTTTCTAAAAATGCCATTCTTTCCGCCCGGCGTTTAGCACCGAGTTCCCGCTCCCTAATCCCAAGCTCTTTATTCTGGTAGGCTACCTTGTTCTCCTCCTGCAGTCGCTGGAGTGCATTTGTTTCGCCTGCCTGTGCAATATCGTGCGCCTGCTTTTCCTTCGCCAACATGTCGTTCCGCCGCATGAGTTCTCGTTGGCCAAGCCAGTTTTGGGCAGCGAGCGGGTTCATCTGGTTGAGTCGGGCCGTGACACCGCTCCGACGATCTCTGAGTCGTTGTTTGCGCGCGGCGCGGCCTTGCATGGCGTCGTCCATAATAAGCTGCCGACGCAATGATGGGTGCAGAAAGTTGTGTCTCGTATACATCGCGTTGCCGTATCCACGGCGAGGCGTAATGCCCATTCCTTCTTGACCTTGCATAGGAGGGGCCGCATTGCCAACTTGGCCTTGCATGGGAGCGGGCGCGTGGACTGCGCCGGGAGCAGGTGCGGGCGCATTCGGACCTATTGGAGCTTGTGGATTCTGGTTGCCAGCTTCGAGGCGTTCGCGTTGCAAAGCATCACCGGGAGAAACAAATTCTGTCGGCTGGGGAGGACGAGCATGTCTGTTTTTAAATTCGGCGGCTAACTCCAACTGCCTTAGAGTGGGGTCAGCAGGACCGGCTGGCCCCTGGGGCATGACTCCACCACCGAAGTTGAGGCTCATGGGATGACTTCGCTCATCTCCCATATTCGTTTTCACTATACCTTGGTTTTGGTATTCTCGTCGCCGTTTGGCATTTTCGGCGGGGGTGCCATACTTAGCTGCGCGATTTACCGTGTTTTCTGCAGCCTGACCTCTCGCCCGCATCATCTTTTTCTGCCTGCGACTGAGGCTCTGAAAAGCAGGGTTCGATTGATATTGAACATTTTTCGCAATTTTACGTTGTTGCGGTCGAGTGGTCGGTAAACCGGAAGTGATTGCCATGCCATTCTCCGTTAATGAAATCGCGCACAATTATAGGCGAGTGAGGTTTGAACTGACGAATCCAACCTTATGCTTGCCCAGTTTGCCTAAACGCCTGTGGCTTATGTTTCGGAATCATAGGGATGATGTGTGTAAGTTCTGGAGTCTCTTGTGAGACATGGAATGAATAGTGTGCCAAGTGCAGAAATGACTCCCAACGACGAGCCATTGCTTTGCCGGTGTAGTACATCCATGCGATCTCTTTGGCATGCCTTGGTATTTTTCCTTCGCGTCCATCCGCGACCGCGCGCGTGATTTGTTTCGCAAAAGACTCGGGGCTTGAGTCGATAGGCGAAAGCAGAGACATCGGGCCATGACGTTTCTGCATCGAGATCGCCGTCGGGTATGCGTGAGTAACGACTGGGAGTCCAGCGAGCCATGCCTCATTGATGGATAATGGATGTGCCTCGGTATCACTCGGGGCAACAAGGCAGTCTGCCATTGCAAGCAAATCGCCAACGTCCGGTATATACTCAGCAAAACCAACTCGGCCTGGATAGAGCTTTGCCATCTCTTTAGATATCGATGTTGAATTTTGCGAACTGCCAGCCATGATCAGCTTGTAGTTCGGCGGCAGGTACTGAAGTGAATAGATCGCCTTCATTGGGTTCTTTTCATCCGATAGTCGGCCCATGAACAGCAAAACTTTATCGCTTGGATTCAATTCAAAAATTCCATTGGCTGACCAATTGCTTCGAAATTCCTCCCGGCCAAACCGTGGCTCAATCCGTTCAATTTCCGAACCGTTGGGGATCACGACCGCGTTCGTTTGACATGCTGGCGGTAATGCATCAATGCATTCAGCAGCAACCCCCACATTGAAGTTGCTCCACAGAACCGATTCTTTGGCGATATCAGTCGAGTATTTTAGTTCTGCCGTGCCATGCATCACATTCACGATTGGAGTTGATCTTTCGCGCACAACATCTGGCAGAGACTTGACTCCCCATGCCACCAAAATATCACTCTCGTAATACAATTCTTCAAAATACTCATCTCCTGACCCAACCTCCGCTACATCATCAAATCTTAGTCTGGTGCTACCTCCCCCGTAGTCTCGGTTCTCGGCATCATTGAAATTCTCCTGGGGACCAATGGGCTCTTGGCTATAGACGCCGATTGTCTGGCATGATCTGAATGATCTAGATAGGGCGCGAATCCAAATTTCCGCACCACCCACAGATGAAATTCTGGGGGTGACGAAACCAATCCGCAACGTCCGCGCGTTTCGTGGCGCGTTCATGACTGGTAATAGAAAGTGCGTAGGCTCATTTGCGGTTGCAGATTTCATCTCTTCCCCCTCTTTGGTGACAAGCGATCAGCAATTGCTGAAAACCGTGCCTGAGAACTTGTTACAAGATGCGTCTCCAGGCGGGCATACTACGCCAATCGGGCTGATCGCCGTGACGACTCCGCAGTTGACTGAGACATTCAGGGGGATGTCTAAAGGATAACACTCGTTGTCTACTTCATAAGAACAAATGTCAAATTCACCCGACATTCCAGGCTGGGACCAACCTAGCTGGACGCATCGACCGTTGACACCGACTGCCATGAGGTGCTGCCCTTCTGAGGTCGGCGGTTCGGCGGGCAAAATCATGTTCCAATCGGTTGTCGTCGCCCGCGAACCGAGCAGAAACGTCTTATGCAATCCGAGCCACGGGTTGTAGCTGGCAAAACCTGGAATGTTCACCCCATCATAGATCGTGGGAGCCGTCACAAACCTTGGCTCATTGTTGACCACACCCATGACCGAGTGCTGCGGTGCGTACGGATACCACCCAACGGAGGATTTTTTTTGATTGTCGTTGTGGTTGACTACGAATCCATCTTCTTTAGCAAAATCAATGTGTTCCACGGGACTATACGTGGTTGCGCTGACTCCAACGCAACTGTTCTCCAGCGTCAGATTCCAGCCATCCTGTTTTCCAGAGACAATGATGTAGCGATCATCAATGTCGTCCCAACAGGCGATGTAACACCGCTCCTCATAGTCGTCTGAGTAGTTTTCATCCGAGAAGTTTCCGCACGGATCAACAACAGACACCGCATCTGGAGACTCACCAAACCACCAGTCAGATGCTTGGTCGGCATTTTTATTGAGGCTTCCAGACTCGACCCTGCCCTCGATCTGAATCCATCTTGCCTTCTCCTCCATCATCACAATCGTCCAGTCGCAATCATCAGATGCAGACGAACTCGAATCGCTCTCGGTCGTTCCTTTGTATGCTACTCCAATGTGCTTGGAACTATTGTCAAACTGACGGAATTTGCCGTGTGGGCCTTCAACAATATCTTTTACCGTGATGATGTCACCGGGATGCGCACCGTACCCCGCAACACAACCCAAGACCTTTGCCTGCGCCGTACCACCCGGCTCTAGTTTTTGTCCTGGCTCTATTTTAAAGCGGACAATGGTGACGGCACTCTCGCTACAAGGCATGACCTTACAGACATTGATATTCGCACCATCAACGGAAAATTGATCCTTGCCAACGCACAGGAAGGTGCCACCCTTGGAGAAATTGAAAGAATTCTTTTTTGGGCCGCAAGCGTCTCCGACCAACAACGCGCCTTCATACCTCACCCATGTTGGGAAATCGCACGTCACGATCCCACGATTTTCGTCATAAAATCCAACACCAGCCACATCGGAAATAACCAATCCGCATTGCTCATTTTCGCTGACTTTCCCCACCAAGTGAAGGATTCGCAATCCTTCTCGCTGTGTGTTTTTGATGACCGCTGCACCGAACGCAGGAACGGATACGCTCGAATCGTTTGTCTTCGCGGTCAGCCACCTCTGTTGCCGCTTTGGTGCGCGGTCGTCAAATGGTGAAAGCATTACTGTTCTTTTCCGTAGGTTGTTTCATCACTCTGCCTCCCCATCCGCCTGAGAGTTCGGATGGATTTATGGGGCGAATAGATGTCGTTTTCGTAATTCTTTGAGATCCGAGTTATGGGCGGTGCTCCCAACCCAAGCTCATAGCCCACTTGCGAAATCAATCCATCGCAACTGGTTGGGTGGATGCCTACAAGGTCCGACTGCTCGCGATCAGTTGTTGAGTTGAATCGGTTTAGGTTTGCGCTAACGTAGCCCGCTGCCTCTGAATCCAAATCTGTTCGATTTGTCGTTTCAGTAAACGAGTACTCGCACCCAAAGAACTTTCGGACAATGACCTCGCGCAATTCGGGGCGTTGAATCCGATATGTTCCTCGACCACCACCTTCGATATTGGAGGTGTAGTGGTAGCTCCAAGGTAGGCCAGAATCCTCATCCCGAACTTTGTACGCCACGTCGAGGTATAGCGTCGGTGCAATCGGTTTTCCCTTGTTTGAAATCGCATAAATTGGGTAATCGAACTTAACAAGCTGGGACTTAGGAAGCCATTCAAACAGATCTGAAGAAACGCAGGTCGATACATTACTTGGAACCTCACCGTTGGGGTAATATGTCCCAACGATTTGCGTCGGCAATGGTGATTTATCAAACGCCAACTCTGCGCGCGTGCCAAGAAATTCGACGTTGTCCAAATTGACCTTAACATTGCCTGCGGGAACGATGCATCGTTTCGGCTTGAATAACTTATAAATCGATTCTGCTGCACGGGCTGCACGTCGCTGTTTCCCGTAAGTCAACCACGCCAGGTAGTCACTGATATACCCAAAATCGTAAATATCTTTACTTGCCCATCCCGTCAACGGTTTATACGAGAGGTCGTCCAGCTGCTCGATCACCCCGAAGTACTCTTCCGTCCCAACTGGCTCTAACTCCCAGCGACTTTGGAAGATGTTTTCGCCGCCAACAACCTCTATTTTTTCAGGCTTTTCTTCGAGGCTAAAGACGTGTGTTGGGTTGATCTTTTCGTCGCCGCCTGGGAGCGGAGCACCGCTGCCGAGTGGTGACAGTTTGATCTCGTTATTGGTGTCCAAAGTGATGACATGACCGACCAGATCACAGAGGCGCTCAAGCTCGTCACCTGCCCGATACCTTCGCCAGCAAACATGAGGAAAGACGTTGTTCGGTATGCTCGATACATCGGCACTACCCTCACCAGCTTGCGTGAGGACTCCTTGAACTACCTCTCGCATGTTGCGCCTTGTGACGGGATCTATCGAGCCATCGATCAACCGTACGTTTGATTCTCCGTGGATCAGTTCATTTGCCAGATCATGGCGTCGATCCTGAACACGCACCTCCCAGAGCCAAGCATCGTGGTATTTGATGCATTTCAGGTGGCTCACGTCAATGTGACAGTCCTCAAAAGTCACGGTGCCATGATCATCTGTTAGCGTGAGGTCACCTCTTCCGCTTACGATGGAAGGCTTCGCGGCAGTCCTGATGATAAATGTGCCAGGACTTGCGCCAGCAGCAACGCTTCCGACGCATCCAGAAATGTCCGTACTTGGAATTCCGCTTAAGCTAATCGTCCAGGCCATGGGGCTCTCTACGTGTGCGGGTACAACGGCGTATTCACAGCAACCTCAAAAACATATCGCCAGCGAATCCCATAATCGTAGTTCATTAACCGCTCGGTTCTCGGCCCGATGTGGGTAATCATCCGCCGCTCTAAGTGCTCATGTGCTGACCCCAGGAGCGGTGGAGCAACCGTAACCTGACTGGGATAGCCCTGCAGACCCATCGCGAATCCTTCTTGGACAATTGTTTGCGAAGTCGCGGGCCAAATCTGAACCCTCTTTGGACCGGCTTGCGTGTTCTGAAATGCCCACCGCTCACCCGTCGTCCCGAGCCCCCGAACTGTTTCTTGAAATCGCACAATCTGGTCTTCGCAGTCGATGAATCGCGCGGCAACGACTATCCGAAAATATCTTTTGGTGTCGTACTCAACCGCATCGGATCTTGGCCAAGATCGGTGGAGGATTCTCGTGCCCGTCATGTTGCTGGCATGGGATACAATAGCATGGTTCGTGGCAAGCCCGTCTGAATTAAAAAACTGCCAATCGTGACCGTCATCGGCATAGGCAGAGATTAATTTATTGATTTTTGGCGTCAAGTTCGCAGGGCCAGTACCGGAAATTTCACCGCCATAGTCTGCTTTGGTGAGATGCGTGCGCCGCCGACCTCGTTCGGAAAACTCTGGGATGATTTCAAAGCGCAGCGTATCCACCTCGCCCTTTGCGTGGCTGTGAGTTCCGTATTTTACATAGCTATTATTGTCTGGCATCAGCAACGATCCCGCTCAAGCTGTGAGGTGAGGAGTCCGATGTGGTCGCGTACATTTGCAAGCTCGCGAATCGTTTCTGTCATAAGAGCTACGTGAGCTTGCCTCAGTTCCGACTCCGCTCGCGAATAATCTATTTGAGTTTGCGCTTCCATTCCTCGCGAGCTATCATGTTGCGACTGCATGGCGACAACGTCTCTGCTCGACAACTCCTCACCACCAGGATCGTCGATGGAAATAGCCGAGTTGAGATCCCCGCGATAATGCGACTCGCTAGGTATCCCGCCCTGATTGAATAAAGCAAAGTGCGGCGGCGCGGGAGACGAGCTTTCCTTGGTCGGTTCGTCCATACGCGGGCCGGATGGATCTTCTGGGAGACGCGGTTCAACCTTGGGCTGCGGAGTGTCTGATATTTTATCTTGCGGAAGAACGACCTCCCGAAAAGTAGCAGCTGGCCCTGGCCTAAACGGGTCGTCACTGGTGAAGATGTCGTGCTCTATTTCTCGCGCTGGACCTTCCATGTCGAGCGAGTCGGGACTGATAGGCTGGCGTGCCTCTGGCTCTTGCGACCGGAATGGAACATCTGGCGGGAGCACAAAGTCATTCATCGCCGTCGGAAGCGTCTCAGTTTGACCTTCGCGAAAAACACTCCCGTCCATATCAGGCTGGAAGGTTTGTTGCGGAGGCTCGGGTGACCGCTCGACTAGCTCATTAGCATCGAGTGCGAACGGCGAAATCTTTTGAGAAGGCTCGGTCGAGCGTTCAACATTTTGAGTCGTAGCATCCGTGCGATCTTGGACGAGCCCACTAATCACGGTCCCCAATTCACGCAGGAGAACCTCAATTCGATCCGCAGGCCGTGCCTCATCAGGCCCGGTGAATTCATTTTCCAGGTCATCGTTTGCTGGCGGCATAATCTATCCTATCAGTATGCAGTTTCTATGCATCATGCAGAGCGAGCCATCTCCGCCCTCGGACGGTACATGCGCCGCCGTATGGAGGTGGCTTGAGTCTGCGGCAACTAAGTTCACTTCGGTATCGAGAACAACACTGTCGGAGGTTTGAGCGTGTTGCGAATCTGCCAAAACGATATCGCTGGCCTGAGTGATGGCGAAGGTGTCGGAGGTGTGCGTATGCTGCGGGTCTGAAACGACGAGAGTCGTTTCGCTGCTGTGAGGAAAGCTGACTCCATTTCCAGAATTCCAGAGACTTTCTACCTCCGATTGTGTGAGTAGGTCGCTCCAATATGAAAGCTCATCAATTGAACCGTTCCAGATCTTGGTGGCATTGCCAGTACCGCTATAGTTTCCCACTTCTAGCTTGTAGCTTGCGTTTTTGTAGCTGGTCAGAGCCCCGCCCGTCTGGATGGCCCCGCCATCGACGCTCCAAAGGATGTTCGATCCATCGACTGCGAAATACACAAAAACCCATTGCGATGTCGAGAGTCCACTTTTGAGCGTGACGGTAACCGCGCTCCCAGAAGATGGATGGATTTTCAATTTTAAATCTGGCGAATATGCTGCGCTCGTCTTCCAGATCTCGTATTGATTTCGTTTTGTAAAGGCACGTCGCGTGGAGGTTCCATCGAAGTAACTTTCGACCTGCAGCCACATCGACCATCCTGCGTTGTCTGCCAAATCCCAATAAGAATCATCGTCATGGCGCAGCATTTCGCCATTTGCCGCGACCGCGACGGCGCACTTGCCTACTTTGCCCGTGCCATTACTGACAGTATTGATGTCATCGAGATCGTAGGTCGAGGCGGCATCCTCGGTGATACCAGTCCCTTCGTCAGGATCTAGTCGCCAATGGCTCTTGATTTTGTCGGCAAGGCTCATTGGTCAAGCTCCTTCCAGTTGTGCGCTAAAAATCCAATCGTCCTTCGATACACGATTCCATCCGAACTGAAATCAAGACGCAGCGAATAATCTTTGATCCCAGTTGAGAGGGAGTATATGTCGATTGCTGGACGAGATATTAGCTCGTTCGGCAATGCACTCGGGGGGATCACATCCGCCCAGCTTTCAGACTGATCACTCGGTGAGGTGGAATGGTCGGGAGCTATTCCCACGCCGTCGTTGGGGATCTGAGGCACTAGCTCCAGACCTTGAAAATAATTTCCGTTTTGAAGGAGATACGCCGCTTGCTCGGTTTCGAGATAGCCCAAGAAGCTTTCTCCATCCAGCGCTGGATTGCTGGCGTCCAGTGCCGCATCAATTTGGTCCGCAATTTCTTGCGCTGGTGCTGGTAAAGTCATGGATTTGCCTACGGAGTATTGTCATTTGTGATCGCCATTGCGTTCGTGCTTGTCGAATAATCAAGAGCCTCACCTTCGAGGCGAAGTTTGATCTCGCCTTTGCCGCTGCGAACCGTTGGCGTGTGGGTCGGGATGATCAGGCGACCGAAAGCGAACTCGGTACTTACAGTTCCGTTCGCAAGTTTGACGCTGCCATCGATCCCGTCTGGACCGCCTGCGATCAGCGCCTTCGTCGTGGCGTTGTACGGTGCAGTGGCGGTGAATCCGTATTGCGAATCCCGCGCAGAAATGTCTACGGGCTTGCGGCTGAAAGCAAATCTCGGGCGAAGGAAATTGTCTGCGCTAATAGCAAATTCTTCAAGTTCCTGTGCAACGCCATTCAAGACGACATTCGTTTCGCCATCTTGGTAAACATAATTTTCAGTTTCAGTTCCACCTGTCGGGATCGAAGGTTCTGGATCAGGCCAAGTTGCCGTCACGCAATCTTTTGCAAAAATCTCCATAGTAAAAACCATCATCTCGGGTTCGCCTTGTTCGCGAAATTCTGGCGCACGTCCCTGGAGTGTCCAACGATTCACTTTGCAATCTTGGATCTCCCAACTTTCGTGGTCGCGATGAACGAACATCCCAAAATAGGGCATCGTGCTCTGGAAGACGCCGCCACTGAATCCGATGCGAGTCAAGAGCCGGTGAACATCATTTGGACTGACGTAGAGGCTCACCGTGCCATGCACGTAATAGGCTCCTTCGCGCACTGAATCCTGGTGCCGACGGCGAGTTCCACGTAAGCCTCGTCGGTGGCCAACAAACCTTCGATACTTTCGGATATCTTCGCGCAAGAATTCAAAGCGATCTGCACCACTCCACGTATAAGGTGCTTCGCCGTCTTTCATCAGGAGTTTTGAAAAAGTGCCATATGATGTAGCCATTGTTACCTCGATCCTCGGGGCTCACGAAACCATGCCTGAACGGTTACTGAATCAACGTCGCGATTATTCGCGTACTTCCTAGGCATCACAATTTTGCCTGGAACAACTTTGCAGATTGTCTGATTTGTGCCTGGGGAGCTAACATTTCCCATGCGTCTTCGGTCGCTAAAGTGACGGACAATGAACTCTCGATTTTTTGTTATATCCTCCAGTTCATCTCGACGGCCCTTCCCTGTTCCGTAGCAACGGATGATGTGGAACACATATCCAATGTCCTCTCGCTCCGTTGTTCCGCCACCGAGCACTTCGCCACCAAAGACCACGCTGTAGCCTCGGTAGTGAATAAGATCATCCCAAGCGACCTTCGCATATTCGATTTCCGATGCTCGTACATTTTTTAGGCCGAGCGTCTTCAGGTTCGCCACGATTTCACCAGCTGCTTGGAACTGAACGCTTGGAACATTCCCGAAGGTGAGATCACTCAGCACTAATCGAGTGGATGTGTGGATGTGCGAAGCATCTGCTGGTGGGAGCCAATGCGTCTGTACGGTCACTGGAATCCCAGCTGTAGATGGATGCTGCGAATCAACCAACGATAACTGATGGTGTTGTACCGACGCGATTGTGGCAGCAGTATGGGCATGCCCCGAGTCGGCGGCAACTAATTTGTAATCTTGAACCATCGCCAAAGTTGCGGCTGTATGGAGATGGCCAGAGTCAGCAACCACACCAGCAAAATGTTCGATGATTGAGATATGGTCAACCACTTGAGCGTGTTGTGAATCAGAGGATGCCGCGATGTGATTTTGGGTTAATGACGGAGCATCTGATGTGTGTGCGTGCTGGGAGCCCGCCAAGGCGACCGTTTTATTTTCGGTCAATATGACGGAATCGGACGTGTGCGGATGCTGCGAATCAGCTATAACCGCTGAACCATGCTGAACGATTGAAATGTTCGCTGCGGTGTGTGCATGCTGCGAATCGGCAACCACAAGCGTGTGGTCTTGAGTGATCGCGTACGCATCTGCCGTATGTGGATGCTGGGCGTCAACGAGAATTAGCAGCGTGCCTTGAGAAACTACCAGGCTTTCGACAGTGTGGGCATGCTGTGCGTCCGCAATCGCAACGGAATTTTGTTGAACCAGCACAACCGCCCCGTCAGAAGTGTGCGGATGCTGTGCGTCCGACACGACCAAAACGCTGACCGTCTCGGTGCTAAACTCACCGATGGACAACTCTGCGATTGCTTGTGAGGTTCCGAGCATCAGTAACTCATGTCAATGGTGGTGGCGATATCACGCAAACGATTGCTCGTCGCTGAACTCATCTCATTGATATTATGCGTCCGATTGTCGTATCCTGCGGCATCTCGAAGGGCCATTTTGGCGTCTCCCATTCGCTTGAACCGATCATCGCCAGAGGTGCGAATGAACGAACTGAAGTAGGCTTCTGCGTACAATTCAAAAACGGTTTGCATTGCCCCCTCTTCGACATCAATCGGGTCACTGATCACGCAGCCCACGGTTGTTACATCCGCTGGGATTGCCTCAGTCACTTTGATGCTCGTGGAGTTTGTTCTTTCTGACACGTACCGTTCGTAAAGCGGAAGGTTGTATGAATCGTCTCCCGAACTGTCACGAATAGAACCCACTGGTCCAGTCGGTTCGGCGGATGTTGACGAAATTCGTATAACAGAGCCAGAGCGTACTTGCTCAGGAAGACTACTCCCGAAATTCACAACCAAAGGATCGGTTGCCGTGACGACGCTGCAGGTGTTGGCATGCTTATCGATTCGCAAAGGCCGACCTTCAACAATTGCGCTAGCCTCGTAGGTTCGTTGCGAATTTGGGGCGTGTCCAAAACGAATTGAGTATCCGCTTGGATCATTTTCATCGCGAGCGAAAGTGTAGAAGGTCGGCTGTGATGTGCTCGCTAGCCCTCGCGTCAAAAAAGTAAATTCATCTGGCGTAACGTAGGCCAATTCGCGGCTGGATGAGGTGATGTCTGTCAGCGTTTGAAGCTTCACTACCTGAGACGGGATCGGAAAGGAATCCCTGTAAAGCTCGAAAGTAGTACCGGCTGCGAGGTCACTGTCAGGCGAGCTGTCAGTTGAAAGCTTGAGATTGTTTGCGTCTACACGCTCCACAATATCGTAATGGATTCGGTTGATCTTGAGCATGCGGTGCCGAGCGTCTGCAGGGATCGCTGACGTGAAAGTAGCCGTGCGATTACTGGCTGTGTAGGTTAGCGTCCCCGTGTTAAACGAAGCTGCTGTTGTGATCATCAACCGGCGATGTCCGTATGTCCAACGTCGCTTGTGGTAAAGCTCACGGTACGCGCGCAGAACAGCACGACGTGCCTGCCGAACATTCGATTCATTGTTCCGGTCGAGATCAAAAATATCCAAGAGATGCTCGACCGCATCTTGGAAAGTCCAGATCGTGGAACTTTCTGTCGTCAATGACAGATCCATTTCGTTTGGCATGCCTTAGCCCTTCAGCGTGACTTTAATTTCCCTGTCTGCGGCTTCACTACCATTGGATAAAAACCGAATCCAACCGGATGAAAATGCAATCGTCATGATTTGCACTGTCTGATTCGCAACAAACGAAACTGGATTTGCCTCGGACCCGCTGGTGGGCACGGTCGTCCAATTTGTTTTGTCGACACTGAACTGGATGGTCAGGCTGGTCCCAGTCATTGCGGCGGGAAACTGAAATACTCCCCAAGCCGCTGGTCCGATTCCCAGAGTGGCCGAAGTTGACCCGCTTGGGATGGTGACACTATGAGTGCCGACATCTCTCCCGATTTTTGTCCCAGCACCAATCGGCGGATTTTTTGCAGTAGGCATTTTTTTTATTCCTAAAACGCGATGAAGGATTTGCTTTCGCCGCCCCAGACTGCGAAGCGAAGCTTTTGGAAAGTGTAGGTCTGCACAACGTCCGTGCGCATCACGGGCCGCAGGCTCTCAATCGCTGCCTGCTCAAGGTTGACCGCGACATGCGAGAAGAATGAGCCGGTCGTGGCATGCAAATAAGCAGTGTAGTACTCTCCTGGCAGAGGCGCTGTGCCTGAATGTGTCGCCACGCCGATCTCAATTGTGGCAGCTGCGGGGCATGTGACGTAACCAGATACGATAGCATTACTGAGGTACTCGCCAGCGGTTGGGCTAAGGTCGCCGCTAGAGGACCAGTCTGGCGATAGTCTCCATCCTGTGCTTAACGACGATCTGCGTGATGAATGGACGGTGGTTACCGTTGACCCCGGCCACCCAATGTCTTGCCAAGCAGATGCAGTCGTATAGCTCACAGTGAAGGAAGCGTTGGTTGTATTATCACCATAGTAATTGTGCACTGGTCGCAGGAACTCCGAAGACACCGTGAGGCGCACGTCTTTGGTCCCAGAGGGCCAGTCGATTTTGGCATTGCTATTGGTCGAGAAGATGACCGTATCTCGCTGAAGAGAATTTCCGACAAGCCACTTGCCCTTGCCAGTTTCTCGCGACGATACACCGTCATCTATCTCGTAATAAAGCTCAGTTTCCGCGCTAAACACATCGCTAAACGCTTGAAACCCAGCAACAGCAGAGCCCAGCACCATGTTGCCGGTGCCCTGACTGGTGCTTGTGACCCGAACAGCATCTCTGAAGTTAGAAAATTTTGGCATTGTTTATCACTAAGTTGGGTCTTGGATTTCAATGTCATGGGCCGGAACCGTCACCGTATTGGCTGCGACCAGTGCTTGACTGGTAACCGTAGTCACCTGGAGCAACTTGGAGTTCGCGACATCGAGAAGGGCACGATGGTCGGCGGTGCCGCTGACATCAACCGTGATGTTAGCCTTCTGCGCCACAGTAACCTTGCGGCCTGAAACGTCACCGTCTGCTTTTGTGAAATCAGAAGATGAAAGGGTCTGATCAGCGAGGGCTTTCCCGCCTGAGCCCTTGGCCAAATTGGCCTCGTTGTAGGTCGTCGGTTCGTTTTCGCAAATGGTCATTTTGGTGCAGTTATCGACTATGTGGTCGAGTGCGGCGTCGAGCACTACGTTGTCTGTTGATTTACCCATGTTTTAATCTCCTTCGTTTAATAAAAAATCATTCGTCGTCATCTTCGTCGTCTTCTTCGACGGCGACCACTGGTTCTGGGGCAGGTGGTGCAGGCTCTGGGGCTGCGGTATTTTCATGCGTCAAGATCTGAATCAACTCAATAGAGTTGGGACCAAAGATTTGATTCAGGCGAGTCCTGAGGGCTGGAGATACCATTGTTATTTCCCTTTCTTTTTGTTGACGGGTTTAATTTTTGGTCGGCGGGACATCTCGCCAACCAAGTTGGAACTGGTCGTCCCATGTTCGATGGCCATTTGCTGGCGAGCTTCCTTCTTGCTGGCCCGCAAAATAGCTGGATCGTTAATTGCACGCGAAGCAATCTGCTGGTCTGCAAGGTCGTCTGCGAGTCGCGCACCGGATAACGGATCGGCTTCTGCCTGACGGCCCTTCACCTTGACTGAGCCGTCGCATTGCCAACCGCGATTTTCGCAAACCTCTTTGATTTGACCGCGCCCACCGCTTGGACTCACAAAGGCTTTCGGGTCGCCTGGGTAGCGGGCTAATGACGAGATGTACATATCGTGAGGCTGCGGATTGTAGCCTTTGGACTTGGCTTGCTTAACCACATGGCCGAGTTCGACCTCTCGGCCATCAAATTGTTTATCCAACGTCCCGATTCCCTCAAATAATTCGCGGTCAGTTTCCGCCTTCGGAGCAGACTGGGAAGCCAACATGACTGCCATATTGTGGCTTTCGCCGCGAAGTCGCATGACGCAATACGAGAACAGCCGACCCTGGAGTGCGATGATATCCTTCTCGCGCAAAACTTCAGGAAACTTGGCAAGCCCCTCGTTAATGATTTGCTCTACTTTTTTTTCCATGTCATTCCTTTGCGTTTTGTATTGCCGAGTTTCGTGCGAGCGCGATTTGCAGGCGATGCTTCTCGTCCGTATGCTGAAGATCCTGCTTGTGAGAGATATCGTCCTGGCCCAAATCCTGAATAAACGACTGGGCGGTCATTTGATTTTTCGCCTGGGATTGCGTCATAGCGCCAAGCATTTTTTGTTCGTTACTTTGCATGCCCTGTTGCATGCGAGCACTATGCTGTTCTTGCGATTGCATCATCCGTTGCTGGTGCTGTTGATTACTCTGCTCCATCTTGTTCTGGAACTGAGCCTGCTCGATTTGCATTTTCTGTTGAATGGCTTCTTGCTGCGGATCAGGCTGCCCCTGACCTTCAGGCTGCTCTGGTGCTTCGAGCATCATGCCTTCAACATCTTGATCAACACTGCGTCCCCAGAGTCGGATAAGCTCATTGAACGATTCCATATCTCCGGTTTGGAAACCATGCTGCGCGATGACTTGCGAGAAGTACTGCATCGCTTGCTGAAGATTCTCAACATCACGATTCTTATCTGGTCGTCGCGCCGAATTAGCCATGACCGTCGCTTTGAATCCTCGCACGATGTGCTCAGGATGCTCTGAGTTGATGTACTTGCCCCAGAGGTGCTGCTCGGCGGTCCCCATAAATCCGGTCAAATGTTGGGGCTCAACAAACCAACGAGCACATAGTTTCTCCATGTCAGCAACATCCGACATCCAATCTTCCACTTTGGTTGCCATGTACTCTGGGCGAATGCTTGCGGCCTGCTGCCGTGCATTGACATCCGATGCGACTCGCGGCACCTTGCCACCTGGATTCATTCCGCTCATCAGTTCGGTGAGTCCGGTTCTCCGGTCGAACATATTCATGACACGATCAATGATTTCCCAAACGTCGCGGCTAACATTTGGCGTGTCGATGAACTTAATCAATTTCTCAAGCTCCATCTCGTGAGAGCCAAGCTTAAGGTAAGCGAGATCTGCGCCGGATTTTATGGCACTTTCTACCGCTGGACTCAGAGACTCAGATGCACCAATGATCGTGCGGCTTGCCGTGTGGATGCGATTGCACATCGACGAAATCATGATGTTCAAGAAGGTAAGTTCGCCCAACCCCGGTGCCAGTGGCGCAATTGCCCAAGGATCGTTTGGCTTTCGGTAGAAGTCTAAGATCGCAACCGGCCATCTGCCTCGGTTATCCATCCAAAAGGGAATCGGCCACTGGAATCGACGGCGTGTTTCATCATCGGAAGCGTGGCGAATCTGTTCCGGGTGTGCGTTGAGTGGGAAAGGGACGGCTGGCGAAACGCAAATGTAGGCGTGATCACCCACGACCTGATCAATTGACCGACCCAGTCGATTTTGCGCATCGTTTAAGCCGGAAAGACGACCACCGATCCCGCCTTTGCTATAGACCTTGAAGTAGGTCAAAAGATCAAATGTCTTACCGGCCTTGCGTTCCGAAGCCCATTCGTCGCCGCCTCGCTCGCCTTGACTCATCGCAGATTCGTGCGAGCCATAACTTGAAAGAGCACCTGCTGCGTAGCCAAACTCCTTTTCAACTTGCCAGATCGGCTGCACTACTCGCTGCGCGATCCACTGTGCATCTTGCAGGCTCGTCGCATCTGGGTCGATCAACAAATTGTCTACCGAATCATAGAAAGAGCCGGTCAATACTCGATCCGATCCAGCGGGCTTGTACGGCTTTGGCCAAAGGCAACCACGGCCCTTAACCAAACACTCTGTGATCGCTTCGGTCGAATGCCATGCCAAGCCTCCAGGTTGCTCGCTCGGAGTGTAGTTTAGATAGTATTCAAGCAATTGAGAAACAATGTCCGCTGACACTTTCCTTTGCTGAGATCCCTGCGAAAGCTGTTGGTAAAGCATCTCAGCTTCAGGATCACCCGCAAACAACTCTGGATCGAGAGCGGACTGCTCCCGAGACTTGACCGTCCGCTCTGGATTTCTCCAATAAAGGCTGGGGCCAAAAAGGCTAACCAACTCAAAACCCTTTTGGATGCAGATTTTGAATTTTGGCGAATAAGGTACACCGATGTGTTTCGAGAAGAAGTCCGATTCCCACATAAAATTCATGGCTCCCGAAAAGAAGCTCATGCATTGCTTCGCAACATCATTGAAGCCTGTCTTGTGCCGCTCGGCCTCACGAATCTTCCCTAGCCATCCTTGAACGTACGGGCTGGTGAAGTTCGTTTCGCGAGGTGCCTGTTGAGGAGCACCGATATCGTGGGGATTCAACTGTATCATTTTCTGCCTGCGAGTTTGTTAGGTGACAAAGCCTGAACGTCCGCAGCCTTAACTTCGAGCATCGTTGCGATGTGCTCTGCCGGGACTCCCCGCTCGATCCATCGAGCGGCTTCGTGTTTCCAGTCGATTTTCGCCACGCCAGAGATTGGGATTGGCTTTTCAGCAAAATCCCAAGCACCGTTCTTTGCTCGCAACTCAGGATTTTCCTCAAATCGCGGATCGTCAACGTGCCAAATGCCTCGCCGTCCCAACAGGCCACCCAACTGAAGGACCGAGAGGCTGACTATCCCGCGATCATTGTCAACGCGCACGCAAAATGCTGGATTAACATCGCCCCCATCTTTTCTTCCAGACGGGTAGAACGAGATGGCTTCGCCAAGGTACGGCATTCTTTTTATGTGGCTTAGTGATGCTGGCATAACAGTCTTCCCCTCAAACAAGCGATTGAACTGGACCCATGTTCCAACTTTGGTCTGCTGCTTCTTTTTTTGCTGGACGCATGATCCGATGAAATTGATCAACAATGGGACTTGTGCCTTCGGGAACTTGTTGCGGCGGCGGGACGTAGGTGAAATCACCTAGCGCCCCGTATCGCATCGCGTCCATAGCGTGATCCTTTTGGCCAGATGCAGGCCGATCCTCAACACTATCCTTGAGAATATGTTTCCGGTACGCTTTGATTTCGCTCACCCAATTCGGTACACGATCAAGCATTACCTGAAGCTTGCACGTACCATCATCTCGCACTGCCAACCAATCTCGAACGGCAAGAATGCCCGCATCAACATTGTCGGAGCCAAGCATGAGTTGGGAGCCGTTGGTATTAAAGACGATGCGTTCGTCTTTCAACGCCGCATCATAAATCATTTTGAAGGTGCGACCGATTCCCGTGGCCGTTTGTCGGGCCATCCGGCGATCCACTATCGCACGCTCGATGGTGTAGCCACGACTCTTTACCGCGATTTGTTTCGCCGTTCCTTTGGCGTCGTGCTGCTTCAAATAGAGTTCGTCGTACAGCACAACAAAATCGCTTTCGAATTCACTTGGCGGCGGAACGGCAAAGAATAAGATCGCTGTCGTGTTGTGGCCTGGGTCCAGTGTCATATACCGTGTCCAGTCTGCTGGGATCTTTCGGCCAGCAAAATGGATTGACCTTGCCAAAGGAGTCATATCGTCGGCGTCTTTATGGAAATCGATGCCGTGAATTTCGGGGCTGAAGTTTGGATACATAAGCACTGATTCGGTGACAAATTCACCACGATCACGCGCGCGAAGAACCTCTTCGCCTTCGCTACCCCAGGCTTCCAGTGTTTTGCGTTTCTCTTCTGGATCAAGAAAGTTGTTGGACGAAAAACGGAAGTTGAAATACTCTGCGTCCGCAGTCTTTCTTTCGCCTTTGGCGACCTCAAGTTCCTGGTCTTTTGCTCGTTCATGAAGTTTCAGAAGTGCGGGGTTCGCAATCTTCGGCCATGAACTCCAGGTCAAGAAACCTTTCCGGTCAACCAACCGAGCGATGTATTCCATATAGTGCTCGGCTCGCTCTATATCTTCGTCTATCCAAATCCAGTCGCAGTCGGTTCCCTGCTGCACGTCGCCTTTTGAGGTGAAAAACACAATGGTTGTGCCGCTGGTAAGTTCAACTCGATCTGGCAAGTTAACCGTCTTTTTATTCCAACCCCAACGGGCAATGTTATCCGCAGGGATCAAAGGTGGTGCGGGGCGAGAATCTGCTTCCCGATCCTTGTCTTCCGGGTCATCGTAGCCACGCCAGGTTCGCCACTTGTTCGTCTTCAAATCGCGAATAATTTTGAAGGCACCAGGCAGGAACAGCTTCGGGAAAATTGTGTTGCTGATGTGGCTCTCACCGAGCCCAATTGACCACATAACAAGCGGTTGGCGGCGACCCTGGCACTTCATCGGGAGGAGATTTTCATCTACGTCCCGAACAGGGATCTGTTGGGCGACACTCGCGAACTCAATCGCGCACACTGTTGATTTGCTGGAACGGTTGCCGCCACCCACTTGCCGTTCTTTTGCGTTGCTATGCCACACTTTCGCCTGATCCGGTCGAGCGCGGAAAAGACGCAATGCCTGCATGGCCTTTTTACTGGCAAGGCGATTCGCCCGCTCAAGGCGGTGTTCAAGCTGTGTGATACTAGCTGCCATTGTCAATTGCGGTCGCCGTTGTATTGAATAAATCGTCTTTTTCTTTGCCCATGACCGTGTATCCTTTTGCCCGAAGAATATCGATCATGTCCTCTTCTCGACCCTTCAAGATCTCCCAAAACAATTCGCGTCGATGTGCCTCCAGCTGCTCTGCATCGACCGGAAGGTCGTCGTCGGGAGTGGTTGATATTTCGCGTAGCATCTTTGACAAGAAGCTTGCTGCATCCAGGCCGGTCTTGGTTCCTTTCCGTTCGATGCCAACCGCACGGACTTGGTCGTAAATGAAATCACCCAGTGGAGAGGCTCCACCAAAGCGATCAATGATCGTCCCGAACACCTCTTCCATAACCGTCGCCGCATCGGCACCACTCTTGCCAAGCTTGCGGGAAAATTGACCCACCTTTTTAGCGAGGGCGCGTTCAGCATCCGTTTGGTCAGCTGGAAGCTCGTCATTGTTGTTCGTTGGAGAAATCATGGTTTCCTGAAAAAAAAACACCGCCCACCGCTTGCGCGGTAAGCGGCGATTTCGTTTTTCATATTTTCGTCGTGATACTAAATCACTCCCGAAACATCGGCGGCGAAAAGTGCATCAGCACCAGCTGCCGCCGCTTCGGCTTTTCCAACTTTTCCGGTCAAGCCTGCGACATCGGCGTCTAGTACCTCAGTTTTTCCAGACGCAGCGCCACCAAGATCGTTCCCGGCGGCAATCGCTTCACTTGACAGCAACTTTGTTGGTCCGCTGACGACCAGCAGGAACCATTCTTGGTCCGCGACACCAGCCGAAGGTACTTGCGGGTCAACGGCACCGTCGAATCGAACATCAGCACCAGCGGCACCAGAAACTTGATAACCATTCGCAGCAACAACGCACCGAACGCCAGCATTTAACGCGCCGCCGCTGTTGTTCTGGACCAGCCGACAGATGGTCTTACGACCGTCTGCAGGGTTGGTTGTATCGGTGCTTGCCATATTCGGAAATTCCGCGATATCGCCTTGAACACTCGCGCTTACTCGCGCGTTTGGGAATGTCTTCCCAGGGGCGGGAAAGCCAAGTGCTCCCTGTGAGCTTAAAGCCATGATCAATATCCTCGTTTATAGTTTTTGTTGATTAGAAATCAGTGTTGAAATTAAGCTTTGAAGTTCTTCAACATGGCGAAGTGTTTGGGACGATACTTGGCATTGCCCCAGAATCCGACGTAGAACAACCAAGCACGATCCTTGATCGAGAAGTCGGGACCGCGATAGCCGAACAAAACCTTGTCCAAGCTGGCGAGTTCCATCATCTCGGGTGCCAACATGTAACCAGTGTTGGCTGGAACGGAATAGTCGTAGCGAATCGCAACGCCTTCCTGATTCAACGTGTCACTGAATCCCAAATCTTCGGATTCCTTGTGAGGAACCACGATTCGTTGCTTCGACATTTGCGAGTTGGCATAGCCGGTGTAAAGATCAGTGGAAAGTAAGCAAAGCTTCGGACGACCTTTTTGACCGCCACGATTCGTCTGCCAGATGATGCCCTGGCGGATCGCTCGTTCGCAGTTGCCTTCCCAAGTTTGCACTCCAGAGCCCCAAGAGTTTGCACTCCAGTTGATTCCGAGCGGGGAAACAAAGTCGTACTTGATTGGGCCGCTTCCATTTGGCCAGTCGTTCGCGAGGCCAGCGTTCGGTCGATCAGCGGAGGCCAAATCTGTGGACCACGTTCCACCTTCGTTACCTAACACGCAACTCTGGCCAGCGTAAGTTGCATTCGGGGCAGCGACTAAATCACTTGCCGCCATGCCTCCAGTGTTGAACTTCAAAAAGGTATTCAACCCGTGAATGCGGTTTGTGTTACCAGCGGCCTCGCCGTCAATAAACAACTCGTCACTGAAGTGGTCGGTAATGGCTTCCGTGAGACTTGGGATCGTCTCGGAGTAACGATTAAGGATCTGACCTGGACCCTTATTCATCATAATCTCTTTCTCGCTTGCGGAATCAGTGCCCACATAGCCTCTCCAATTGACTGCGAGTTGGCGCTGGAGGTCATGACGATTGAAAACTAGGCTCCCTGCGTCACCAGCCGATTCAATCGGTTGCTGGTCGTATTTCACATTCCAGACGCACATTGGCGAGTTCGCATTCAACAAGATGCGACCATGCTTCCGCAGGTAGGCGAGCACAATACGATTGCGGATTGTTTCGTCGGCATAGCCCTTAAAGAATTTGGGTGCCTGCGAATGAATTACACCAATCCATTCCGTGTCCGTATTGTTAATAAGTGTTCCGGTTGTAGCCATCGTTTAGTTTCTCCTACCAAGCGTCGGGGGATATTAAACCTTTTGAGATTGCAGACTCTCGCAAGCTGGAAGCGAAATCCAGGCTCGCGTTTTGCGGCACATCTGCCTGTTGTGCGGCACTCGCAATGGTGCCGTCTTGCGACGGAGCATAGAATGCGCCGTTGTTTTGCTGACTATCAGCAATGGCTTGCTGGACTGAATTATTTTTCAGTTGCTCGTTTTGATTCTGATTGTAGGCCGGTGCTGCCTGAACATTTGGATCGGCGGGCTGTTGGCTGGCTTGCTGGTTCATCTGCTGATGAAATCCGAGTTGCGTTTTCACGAAATTCATCTTCTGCCAATCGTCTGGCCCCGTACCATAATGACGTTCATGACTTTGCGTGAAGTTCTCCAGGGCTTGCGACACACTTTCACCGATGGGCGTCTGCAACATCTGGCCTGTCAACGGATTGATTCGCTCGTTGCCAGCCTCATCTAGCTGAAACAAAACGCTCTTGTTTTGCGAAAAGAAATCGTCAGTCTCCCTCCTTGAAGATGCAGCCAATTGCTCAGACCGCATCTCATCCCTGATTTCCTGACGAATTTCTTCCTTTAGACTGTCGAGCCGATCTCCAAGTCCGTTCTCACTCAAATACTCAAATGGCTTGTCAACCAATCGTTCGGCACGATCTCTTCGATCCGCAAGACGTTGATTTGCTGTGTGCAAAATCGGCGTTGCAACCGAATCGAAACCCTCGCGGGGCTTGTAGAGATTGGTGACCGGATCGATTTCCAGAAGCTGCTCCCAAGCGGGATTCCATGCCTCCGAAGATGGGCTCGGCTGCTGCGGGATACCCGTTTCCGGCTGCTGCGGTGCGGCTGGTTGTGGGGCAACCTGTTGCTCTGGATATGAATTTTGCTGACTCGCAATGCTTCCCAGATCGGAAAGAAGCTCCTCGTCGCTCGTATATGAATCGACAGGGATGCCACGCTGTGCGAGTGCATCGCGTACTAAGGTTTGAGGTTGTTCCGCAAGAGGTGCCTGCGGTTGCTCTATGTAAGGCTGCGCCGACCCTGGATGAGGGGGGACAGGAGTCGGCGCAGGTGCGGGCGAAGAACCTTGCCCTTGAATTGGTGTGCCCGTGTCTTGGTACTGATACGGTGCCTGAGGCTGCTCCTGCGGAGCAACCTGCTGCGGCTGCATCGGGGTGCCTTGATCCGGCGAAAGGCTCAGACTAGGAACTCCGGTCGGAGCACCATTATCCGGTGGCATCGACTGCCCTTGGCCTGTGATGATAGGCCCCGCCTGCGCAGCCGCTTGAGGTAAAGTTTGCTGCGGCGCGCCGCCCAGTGTTTGCCCACCATCCATATTTGTTTTTCCTTGTTGCCTTCTCGCAAATGCAAAAAAGGTCGGGGGATGCCTGGACATGGTAGATGCGTTCGTGTTTCAAAGACGAATTGTGTTACGATAAGAAAAGTCGATTCCCCCGGCCAAACTGAAGGAGAAATGAATGGTCGGATACAGCCGAATCAAGAAGACGCCACTTAGTCGGCACTATTTCATTTGGGAGATCGCGCAGAACTTCCAGCAGCCAAAAAGAGTTGAAAAATCTATACGCAACGCAATTGACCGGGGCGTCATCCCCAAAAGTCAGGTTTTTTATCACCGCAGATTGCGTGTGATCTCTGAGTCCGCGATTCCGAATCTTGAAAAATGGCTCCTTCGGTTAAAGTACAAGCGACTGCCGAAGGATGAACCATGACCGAAAAACAAGAGTTGCTATGTAGACGATGCGGAAAAGAAATCTCAATCGTCGTGTTCCTCGACGGTCGTCCGTCCATGAGCCACTGCCAGCCTTGCGGAACCTACCGCGCCATCGAGGCCACTAAGTTGCCGCCAGGAATCCCTGCGTACGGTGCCGGATTTACGAATCCGTTCAGCTTCCCACAGCCCTGTGCGGATGGCGATGAACTGATGTTCGGCCCCTCGCACATCGTGGGCAATCTCAATGACCACAAAAAAGAAGAAGAAGAAAAGGTGTCGGCAGACGCACTTGGCGAGCTAGCTGCTGCAGACCACTTCGCAAGAAATGACGGTAAGGGACTAACTATCTCACTTCGCGGCGGGCCGTTTGATGGTCTTCAGGTCGGAATCACCGAGGAGTTCTACTTCGACTTTGAGTTCCACTTGGTGCCACGCGATCACCGATTCGACCCAGAAAAAGGTCCGGTGCCGTGGTACAAAAATGATCGAAATGGTCGTACCTACTCGTTCACCGGATATCGCCGGATCGATGAGGATTACCAGATCACCGACACAATCGAGCACGAAACAAGCGTCAACGATGAAGATGAATATAATCTTGACGAAGAACACGATGACGATGACGATGATGAAGATCCCTGGAACCTTTTTAAGGAGAAATGAAATGCCAGAAGGAATGCAATCGACCACTGGAAGCGACGGAAGCCTGTCTGACCGCACGGAGAGTACGGCTGGAACCGACGGTAAAGCGTCTGGTTTCTCGTCGGAATCGACCGGAACAGAATCTGCGGATAGCACATTCCAAAACTGACAGAATCTGGTAATATAAAACGAATCGACCGGAAAGTTTGCACCTCTCCGGTCGATTCTTCTCAATCTCAACCTTCGGTGAAAGGATGATCATGATCGCAAACCATCGTATCGGCAGCGACTCCCAAGAGCAACGGATCGACAGCCTCGAAAAAGAAATTGAGCGGTCGGACCAGCGTGTCGCGGCACTCAAGAAACTGGTCGATGACCTCCAGCGAGAAAACAACGATCTCGCCAAAAACGCAGATCGCCAAAACAAAATCAGGAAGAAAAAGAATCCTGAAGTTGGGCGAATATACGAGTATGTGCGTGTGAGCCACGATGACTCCGTGAAATCGGGCCTCGGAATCGAAGCCTATATTCAGTCGTTTGAGACGTGGATCTCACTCGCAGAAAAAGAAGGCAACCTCAAAGGAAGGAAACGAGGCGTGACCGGCTGGGAAGGCGGATGGAAATTCATTAACCCGGATGGCACGGTAGCGAAAACAAAAGAAGAACTGAAGAACAGCATCCGCACCAAGGCTGGTGACGTGCGTGCAGACGGAATCTTCCTCGACCTGAGCATCTCGGCCCGGAACATCGAACTTCACCGACGGCCTGCCGGATCACTCCTGCTATCGACCGTGCGAAATGGCGACCTCATCGTCGTGCCCAACATGGAGAGAGGCTTCCGTTCCACCCGCGACTTCCTCAATACACAGGAAATGCTTCGGTCGATGGGCGTCACGCTCATGCTGCTCTCGCCAATGATCGATATGTCCACGGCCACTGGCCAAATGCTGTCAACGATGCTGGCTGGATCGGCAGAATACGACTCAAGCATGAAATCCGAGCGGAATCGGCTCGCATATCGATCAAAAGCACTGCGTGGAGATAAAAATATCATCGGCTGGAAGGATCGCGGCAAGCCCGATTGGCTCGAAAGATTGCTTCTAAATGAGGTGATTTACCGCCATGAAGCACTAGGAATCGCCCTGAATGTTCGTCTTATGGACGACCTAGAGAGTATGATTGCAGCGTATGAGGATCGAGCCCCGTTCCCCCGTGGCGGCTCTGGAAGAAAAAAGCGACGACTGGGATCGTCCGCTGAAAAAGCAATCGGCATGTACAAACATGCCAAGCTGCACGGGGACAATCTCCTCAAAGGTTGCCCCGAAAAGATTGCCAACAAATTTTACGGGAGCCAAACGAATGCCGAACGAAGACTCGCCCACAGATCCAAAGCCGAACGACGCATATGACCCACTTCCTTTCCCATCCGGTGATGGTGGGAGAGTTGCTGGCCGATCAAACGGCAAGCCCGAGAAAGTAGAAGAAGATCAGGTTGGTCGCGTGCTGGAACTCGCAGCGATGGGCAACAACGCCGACCAAATCGCCTCGCAAACCAACCTCGATGTTGACGAAATCCGCATGCTCATCGGAGAGGAAGAAGGTGATGAGGAGCAAATCGATCTGCTCCAAGAGGCAATCGAACGAGTCAATAAAATGAACTCGACCTACACGGAGATCCCACAAGACTCCGTTTCAAATGCCGTCCAGCAAGAACAAATCGCAAGCGCCGGGACGCACAATATCCGGCGAACCCTAGAGCTAATGAAGAACCCTGTCTTCATACAGATCGTGGATCACCTCACCGACCTGACAGGACAATTACACCAACGTCAGCAAATCGGCGTTAGTGAGTCAGCATTCCTGATTCGACAGGCCGCGAAAATCGTGAGTGCGTGTGCATCGGACGAATGAAACCAATCATCCTCGCAGCCGCACTCCTTACATGCACAATCACCCTGGCTGAAGATCCGCCACTACCACTCTACCCCGTCCAAGTCTCGCGAGTGATCGATGGAGATACCATCAAGGCAACTATCCAACTCGGATTTTCCATCACCATCGCAAACAGATCCATCCGCCTGCAAGGCTTCGACGCCTGGGAGACATCCAAACGAAGGAAAACAGTCAATGTCACCGATGAAGAAATAGCCAAAGGAAAACTCGCGTCAAAAGCTCTCAAGGAACTTCTCGACGAACACACTGGCCGAATCTATCTCAAGCCAGCAAAGAAGTCTGAGTCGGTCTACGGTAGGCTCGCAGGATACCTACACATCTACCCAGAGATGGGTGATCCCATCGATATCGCAGAGTTCATGACCGCAAATGGATTCACACGGAACCCAGAGTAATCAACATCAGCCAGAGCCCTTGCGGCGAACCGCAGGCGTCAACTCCAAACCACTCAGTTCCGCCTGATTGATCCACTCCCGGCTCAAAGCGTCGGCGTGATGAACCAAATCTCCCTGAAGCTCTCGTAACTCAACAAGACTGACGGTGTGGTCAACGTCCACAACCGCCTTGTTCTCTTCGTGGACCCAACGAAACACAGCCATCCGGTCACGCAAGTCCAACGTGCAGACCCCACCAGGAACGCGCTGGCGTAAAAGACCCAAAAACTCACCCGCTGTGCGGTAGTCCGTAGGATACAAGCCAAAGTCGTCGGTTCCAGCCACCCGATCCCTCCTCATACTCATGTGTTTGCAACTCACAGCACCAAACTCCCCAACGCGAGGTTCCAGGTGCAGACGGCAGTCATCAAAATCGCAACGATCCGCAGCACATCCAGCGAGATGTGATCGAGATACCACCAAATCATCAGCAAACCACTGACCTTCAGGAGCCACATGCCCAGGGGAAGAGACATCGCCCAAGACATCGCAGGATTGAACTCGACCAGCCCAGGCTCAGATACCAAAAGGTCCGTCAAATAGGCGTCAATGAACACCAACAGACAAATCAATAGGTATATCGTGTGCCGCATAGATTGATCATATCAGGACGCCACAAATCGGACGAAAGTAGACCGCAGATCGGCAGAAAAGGGGCTTAAATCGCCGTTTTCGGCCCCTCTACGAGACATAAAAGGGTGGATTTGACCGCTGAAACCAGGGGTAAAAGAGGTGCAAAAAACACCCATATCAGGCCAAAACTGGTACTCTTGGGGGGTATGTAGGAGGAAAAACGGCGAAAATAGTCCACGCTGTACCTAACATGCACCGCTGGCCTGTTGGGGTCGTGGCCCCTGGGTTTAACCAGTGACCACAACCCCATATAGGCAAACGACTTACAGCATCTCATCCGTTCGACGATGACATTTGACCGGCCGGGCGTCAATCCGGCCGATCATGTCGCCAGATGCTCAACCCTTCAGCAAGTCGTGCTGCACTTCAAAGAGATCCGCAATCATTTCTTCGAGCTCTGCCTGCCGTCCTGCCTTCTTCATTTTTGACGGATTGATCCGGGCGGCTGCCAGCTCTTGGGCCACGTTCGCACAGATCGTAAAGTCAACCGGGTTGTCCAGAATTAACTCGCCACAATCTACCCGGATGCCCTTGGAGTTGACTATGCCAACCCATGGTGTCCACGTTCCGTTTGCGGTACTTAGGAAGGCGTCTGGTTGAAACATGCGCCCTCCAGACTTCCCTGGAAGGGCTCGAGTAGACTCTCGCAACTTCTTGATTTGTGCTGCTTGGTTCATGGTCGCTTCTCCTTTGTGGTGGTGATAAACAAAAAACGTCTGAGGGAAAACTGCCCCTCCCTTTATGTAGTGATTTCAAGCGGACAACCTGCTTGATCTCAGTTCTTCCATGTCCGAATGTAGCGTCGAGAAAACAGCTGTCTCTGTCTCTATAGCCGCTAACAGACTGTCTGTCTGCTGCGCGTGAAGTTTTGGCCTCAGGTGGTCCCTAATTCGCTTCTTGTCCCTGCGTACCGTCCTGGCGCACTTACCGAGTGTCTCGCCTATGTCTCTTGATGAGTCGCTGTTGACGGTGTCCGCCCCTCTGTGATTGCCTCCCCCCTTGCACGTGGCTGCGTCCCGTGTGGATAGTTCTAGTGCCGTCGTCCTGGCTCCTGCTGGGAGTCCTTCAAGCAGTAGGTTTAGATCGATTATCTCTTCGAGTCGGGTCTGTCTGCGCTGGTAGTATGGTGGCTCCTCTTCGTGGTCTGTTTGGGCTACATATGTGATTGATCGACTGAAGATTTTCTTCCGGTGTAGCTTGTATGCAAGGCGGAAGATCATGACAAATTTGCCTGCTTTTTTTCCCTCGGCTCCGTGGTTCCTCCAGGGTAGGCGAGAGTGTGTCGTCATGATCTCCGAAAGCGTGTCCTGGTGGACGTCGGCGCGCTCGTGTGGCAGAAGGTCGTAGTTCTCTGCTCTGCGTTCTGCTTTGCGTGTGGCCACGCGCACCCAGCGTGCCAGGTCTTCATACGTCGTCGCTTCTTCGGGGTATCCTTTCGGCATGTGTCGCTTCTCCTTTTGTGGTGGTGGTGTCTGATTCTTAGATGGTAATCGGCGAACCGCTGATGCGTCAACAGGTTGAAAGTAACTTTTTTTAAACTTCCGCCCCTCCCTTTATGTGGTGAGATCAAGCGGACACCCTGCCAAAAATGTCCGCCCGTGTCCGCTTGGTGTCACTACATAGTGGGACGGAAATTTTTTTTTCACGCGAGAAAAGAAACGTCCGCCCACGGGCGCAAACACGCCCAAATTGTGCGCAGTGTGCGGGCATTGTGCGCAATGTGCAAATTGGCAGGAGCATAGCATACCGCTAATGCAGGCCAGCCAGCCAGCGCCAATGCAGGACCGCCAGTTTCATTTCAGGACGGCCAGCCAGCGAGGACGGCCAGCTAATTATTCACATGGAGGAGTGTCTCATGGAAGTAGATCGGCGCACAAAAGATTTGGTCTTAGTACAGCCAGCTGATAGCGCAGAGAGCGAGATTCTAGTACTGAGAGAAGAGAACGGTTGTGTGATTGTTGAGTCCGTCAAGCCAGTCAATGACGAAGTGCTGATTGATGAGACAGATAGCGCAACATTTGTTGATGAGGAGAGCCTGAAATGGATGTGAATGTGAATCTGCTGGAATGGACCGCATGGGTAAGCACTGGCGTTTGCTTTACATCGGTCCTATTGACGATTTCTTTCCTGGCCATCATGGGCAGGAGTCACTAGAGATGATTGGAGGAATAGAACATGGGTTGGACGTATCACAACGATTGGACAAGAGACGATTTGATTGCGGACCTAACTACCACTTGGACAAGTTCGAATTCGACAAAGACACGACATCTCAAATGGGTACTCAACGAAGAGTCCCATGGAGGCAATGGGGTGCTGTGGACAGTCAGAGAGCGCGATTGGCCAGATGGTGCTGATAAAGAAACCAGTGCAGACAGATGGATCGGTTGCGATTTGCTCGACTGCTATGAGGGCAGCTGGGGAGTCAAAAACATGGAGGAGTCTGTTGGCCCCTACTACTACGACTGCCCACTAGAGTTTCTGGACATGGTGCCAATTGAAACCTATGGCGGAAACAAGGAATGGAGGGAGAAGGTTATTCACTACCACCAACACGACATCTCAAGTCGGACCAAAGCCTTGATTGGCCCCAAACTAATTGATATTGCAGCTGAGAATGAGTAAAGGAATTAATCATGGATGAACAACAAATGCTGAATGGTTTCGAGTTATCGAAGATCAGTTTCGAGTATTGGTCAAGGTCGAGTGGTGGATTTGTGAATTGGCTGGAACGGCAATCGGGACCAATACCGAGGGCCGTTCTGATGAGCTACTTGAGTGGCAAGATCGATTCAGATTGGTTTCTGTCCCACTTAGATGACCAAGACATGTACCTAGTTGAAAGGGTGAACTATGGATGTTGAAAAGAAAGACGCACCATACGGCATGGACAAAATTACAACGGACGGTGGCACAGTATTCTACCGCAATAAAAACGGCATATTCGACAAAAGAGGAGAAAAGATCATGAATGAATACGAACTGAGAGAATTGGCCCAGCGTAGAGTCTCTAGCTGTGATGACATGGATACACTCATGGATTGGGCCGTGGATTTTTGGCTCCGTGAGTACAAAGAAGATGTCAACCTGCGAGACGAACACATGGAAACTTATGGTGACAATCTGGGGCTGTAGCTCAGGGGTTAGAGCGCCGTCCCTGGGAGAGGTTAGTACCGGAGGAGGTTAATTAATAAGCATGGACATTGAAAATGGGAAGGCGGATTTTTCTGATGGCAGATTCAGCGGCCCGAAGTATAGAGGAGGACGATATGGTGACAGAAACGAGAGAGTCAAACGAAAGTCTAGTATTCGATGCTTTGCTTGACGCCACAGACGACCTGAACAAAACGTATGGCATCGAGACTGCTGCCATGGCGAGAGGCACGGCCCACTTCCTTGTGCAATTGTGTTTCGATAATGCCCCAAATAGTGACCACGCCATGCACTTGATTTTGAGTTCGATCTTACATCGGTTGGAAGCGAACATTGAAGGAGAGTAACGGCCAACCCTCCACCCATCAGTCGAGAGGTTGGTGGTTGGGGATGTTAGCCGTTTAAGCCAATGGAGGACGAAATGCGATACCTACCACTGAAAAATGTACGGGCAAGTGAAGCAACAAAATCGCGTGATTTGATGAAGGAGACGATTTCTGAAGTCCTTGCGAACCACAGTGAGGAAATGGGTCTAGCGCAAAATTCAAAAGAATTAGCTGACGCATTTCAGGAATGCTTTGGACAGCGCGGGAAATACAAGGGCTGGCTCAAGAACAAACGACCGACAGGTGAGCTATCAGAACCGATCTGGCTAGCTCTAATCGGAAATGCCAATGCCCACAAATTGTCAATTGGTGCCGTCATGATGCTTAGTGATGAACAACGAAAACTATACAAGACACTTGACACTATTTTTGAGAGGGTGTCTGTCGGATGGTTGGATCTTGACCGTGTGGCACTCACCGAAATGGGTGTTTGGTGAGGCAAAATGTGGTGGCGCAACACTTCACCCCGAAGAAAGTGAGGGATCAGCACGTCACGAAGCACCGGGAATTTTCTAGGGTAGGGAGAAATAAGACCATGAAGCCAAGAGTAGAAAAGAGCCATGAAGTCTTGCAATACATCGATCCCACAAAAAGGGTGCGAGTGTACAGGAATCTCAATAACAAATGTGTGAGTGTGAAGCAGGGGAGCAAGGTGGAATGTCACGCCACAAATGTAGTGCTAAAGGATTGCGATTTTATCGTTTCAGAAGCAGGACAACGGAGGGTCCGAAATAGCAACAGGAAGAACGTGCATGCGTTTATTGAGGGCTATGTGGTTAGTGAACTTGCCTACAAGGGCACGGTGGAAGTGGGTAGGTCGATTGAGCGTGGCGACTTCGGATGGAACACCGTTTACTACAACCCCTATGAAACAGACCTTTGGCAATTGTCATCAGTTCCATACACCGAATACGTTGACACTGCGGAATTGTGTGACGTGTGGTGTGATGAGGTGTGCGGCAATGTACTCGCACTTAACTTGACTACGCATTTCCCCCCAGAGTAATGAAGGAGAAATACATGCAACGCCGAACACGAATCAGGCGACTGAAAAGGAGATTTCCTTCGCGCAACAAAAATAAAAGGGCAGGGGAAAAGACCATTGTCTCGCGAGATCTCTGCCACCACATTGCCAGTGAGGTTTTGAAACGAAAGCCTCAAACGGCTGCGAAGTGGATACGTGCTGCCATATTGCCAGCACTACCAAAGAGATCAAATTGGCACCGGGAATTGCGAAAGCTGGCTGTATCTCTTGATGCAATGGCACTTGGAAAAAAACTGACCTGCAGAGTTTTTGGGCACGACGGGAACGGGAAATTACCTTTTGTATTCTTCTCTGCTCTCCCCCAATACACTTGCCCTGGGGCTGGTGAATGCCTTGACTGGTGCTACTCATTTACTGGCTGGAGGCATGTCAGCCCATTCACTCGACAAGTTCTCAACACAATGCTGCTGAAGCATGCCCCTGAGTACATTGCCGAAGAATGGAAGTCACTGCCAAACGACATTGAAGTCCGACTCTACGTCGATGGCGACTTTGATAGCGCGGAGACAATGGAATTCTGGTTTGACCTATGTCGAGCTAGGCCAGACTTGCATATCTATGGGTACTCAAAGTCCTGGGCATTGTTCATCGAACACGACAGGAACGGGAATGGCTTTCCGAGCAACTACGTTTTGAATCTGTCATCCGGCAGTAAATACGAGGGAATACAAGGCTATGCCGATGCAATGGAAGGCATCAAAAGGGAAGACGGAGGGTATTTGGTCCGTGGATACTTTGTCGCGGTCCACATCAATGGCAAGGGAATACCGAGGGGAATCAAGCGATATACCGTGGCTGAATACCACAAGAGAGTACGTGAAGCGGCAAGAGAAGAATATGGACAAACTCCGCTGTCATGCCCTGGGGACTGTTCAAATTGCCCTGGGGCGCGGCAACAATGTGGACTAGATCGTAATGAACCCAAAATGGTGTTAATCGCAATCGGAGTCCATGGTGGAAAAAGAACGAAAGCTACTTGAGAAAGCGTACGACCTGCTTGCCAAAATGATCCGTGACGAACCTGTGGATGTAGAGGAAGCGGAAGACTTGGCAATGGAAATCATCGAGCATCTGGCCGGTCACGATCCAGAAAACAACTGATTAACCTGGAAGACGACAAATGAATAAAGACAATTTTGATCCGCTGAAGGGACCAATTTACTCATCAAAGAAGATACGGCTCAAGACTTGGGAGTATGACCCAGCAACCGATACCAGTTTGCAACCATACTCTGAGAAGCTGGAAGCACTCGCTGAGGCGGATGAAAGAATCGACGAATACGAACACGGTGGAGAGTCTCATTGGCTGCATCTAGCAGATGGCTGGACAGATGGCGAGTGCCATACGATCCATGAAACCACCGTTCAGGAGTGTCTAGATATTTTGGCAGGCGTTGAACGATGCAATTGTGTCCACTGTTCGCAAGAGTAAAGGAGAAGTAATGAGCACAAATGTCTGAAATTAGCAAAGTATGCTGAAGAAATTTGCGATGGTGAATCTGATGCTGCTGCGCACTTAGCGGTCTGCTTTGTGGCAATCTCTTGTGACCTAGAGACATCCAAACGGGTCATTCAACAAATCCATGAACACATGTACTCAAAACCCTGAGGGAGATGCAAATGCCACCGCTTGATACGCAAGTGCTCTACGAATGGGACATCGAGACGGTTGATAATTATGGAGACATTCAGGATCACTATCATGGGGATACTCTGTACGGACTACTAAAAATTTTAGAGCGATGGGAGGCGACTGAGGGAGAGTCCTACCGCTTGGTATTGGTCAGAGATTTGTGGGACACTTGCGGTGAGGGCTTGAAGGATCGACAGTGGTGGTATCCGTTCGATACGCCATTAGATACGCTTCCATATTTTGAAGACGTTGCAGTCCCTAAGAAATACTGCAAGGAGTTCCTGAAGTACGAAGATCAGTTCCGCCAGCTATTAATAAAGCTTAACAATGTCACGCGAGTGGTGAGCGATGACGTTAATTGTCCTCTGTAATGAACAATTGATGATGGAGATATTATCCGTGATCGCCTTGGAGAATTCACCGTAGCCATCAAAAAATAACTTAACTTAAAACGGGGAAACGGATCATGACCGACAAGAACAAAAATCTTTACTCATTCAACTGGATTGGCGACGGATGGAATCAAGTTTTTGCAAATAGCAAAGAAGAAGCCGTCAGTGAAATCATTCGCAAGTTTCCAAGTGGTAGACTAAAGCCCAATTTGGGTACGCTCCAACTTGTAACTGACACTGAAGCTTACTGGAACCGTACTCGTTGGATTGACTAACTTAACTTTGAAACGGACGGGAAACAAAAGATGGCAGGATACTAATCAGAGTGGTGGATGCAACATCGCTCAAGTGATAGACTGACTTTTTGGGGCTAGGGCTGTGGTGGCCCGAAGGCGTCCGCAGTGCTGCTAGTCTGATAACCTGCAGCGTTCACGCACTTTCTGTGTCGTGCTTCTCCGCTGTGGATGCCGTGCCCCTTTTTACTTCTTGCTTTGCTGTAAGCAATCTTTTCCCTGGGATATTCCGCGAGGAATCCCTGCGCATAGACAACTAAATAGGAGGATGAATGCATGGTCGGATACAACCACAAAAAAGGAATGTCAAACAACGCCGTCACGGCTCAGCAGGATGGCAGGATGCCACTGAGCAAGATCACCATCTCCATGCTTCGTAAGGCAGGATGGGAAGAGACAAAAAAAATAGCCAATGCCCTGGCGAAAAACGGAACCTGGGAACCATGCGAGTGGCACCATTGCTCAGGCTGGTACAACGAGGTGAGCTTCTATGATCCATATGATTTGGTTGATATCTGGGATCGCATGTCGGATCAGGAAAAAGAGAGAATCCGCAACCCTCCCAAACAGAATCCTGACAGTGATGCATGCACCGTCAAGGGGAAATATCCGATATGGGGAGGAACAAAAAAACGACCCCAGATCGTTGACTGGAAATACTTCAAGGGATCGCTGAAGGGAGATTGGATCACCATTGATGGCGGTAAGCGAAAAAAGGCTAGTGGAAAATACATCGAATGGGAGGAAGTTAAAGGATGAAAATATCGAACGAGGGAGAACTGATTGAGGAAATGATCAACAGCTATTTCGTCAGCATCGACTGCAGTTACCGTTGCGATACTGCAGCGCAGGCCATAGCGATCAAGGAAGCAATAGAAGAGGCGATAGGCCGCCTAAATGGCGAGGTCGATGATGTATCAATTGTGGAGCTTTCCAGAGAAGACTGAAAGACGTGAGCAACAACCACCAACAGCTAAAAGGGAGCAATCTGATGGATAGAATACTTGAGGGGCATACGGTTATAGCGGACGTGAAAGGTTACGGGCACGGATCATGCCCAGGACAAAACTACAGCCATGCTGATTGTGTGATCTCATACCGAGATGATCGATACCGATGCTACGTCATCTGCGAGACTGGCAGTGATCAAGGATACTACCAGAGAAATTACTCGCACGAAGCTTGCGGACGGGGCGACTCAATCGGCAGCGCAGTTGATGACTGCCGTGATGAACTGAGATCAGATGACCAGCTGACTTACGCAGCAAAGCAGGCCCTCTCTGAGGCATACGATGACGCAGAGAGGAATGAGGCAGAGGGCCTCGAAATCACTTACGGGGAAGGAGAATGAACAATGAAAAAAAGACTGGACGCGCTCAATCTGCTCGACGCTGTAGAGGCACCCGACGGGGATGGATACATCTATCGAGCTACAGAGGTATCGTCATGGTATCGCATCGACGAGGATGCACTCGATGAACTGGTCGACCGAATGAATTGCCGCGAAGAATGGGGGCGAGGCGGCACGCGAATCTGCGATGATGCGTATTCGATCTGGTGCGCCACCAACTCAGGACGGAATGATTGCATCGGCACCGATGATGAGGTGAGGGAATTAGGCTTCATCGATGAGTCCGGCCGTGTGGTGCGAACCGGCACAATCATGTGGTTCGAGGACAAAAACGGCATCGGCCATCTCAAGCTGCGATGGGAGGACGGAGAAAAGGAAATCGCGGAATTCCCTGAGCCAATCACTGCCGCCACCAACTCAGATGAGGTAGCTGGGCAGTTCTCGCATGATTATTCATTCATCAACCACGATGGGGACGTGGTGCACGTTGGCGTGGTTTGGTGACAAGAAATAGCAAATGACAACAAAGGAGAGTAAACAATGAAAAAAAGACTGGACGCGCTCAATCTGCTCGACGCTGATGAGGCACCCGATGGGGATGGCTGGATCTATCGAGACAACGAGGTTGACGAGTGGTTTAGATTCGACCATGACGACCTCAACGCACTGGTCGAGTTGATGAATTCCGAACCCGAGGATGCCTACGGGCCGTGGTGTAGATCGCACGGCGAACGCATCGGACCCGATGATGAGGCTCGCCAGCTAGGGCTAGTTGATGACGACGGAGACGTGGTGCGAGATTGGCGACAGTGCCTCGGGATACGCACTGGAACGATCACGTGGTTCAAAAGCAAAGACGGCATCGGCTACCTCGAACTGCGATGGGAGCCGTGGGAGAAAGGCGAAGCGGAGGTCGTGGAATTTCCTGAGCCAATCACTGCGAGCACCAGCCCATACGAGGTAGTTAGGGAGTTCGGATTGAGATCGGGCATCAGTGACAATTTCCTCATACACGATGGGGAAGTCGTATACGTTGGCATGCCTTGCGAATATTGAAGGAGATCCAAGAGTCGAAAAACGACATCAGCAATCAAGGAGAATGAACAATGGCTATACCCAAAAAGTATCAGCTTCAACTGAACAATTACGGCAACCTCGACTTTGTGCCAAACCGATGGAAGAAATTTCCCGATGCAGAAATCAGTACCCGCAGTAAGTATCATCGTCAGGCACTGAAGTCAGAGAGGCTATTCACATACAAAGTCCTTACCGGATTTCGCGGAGGCGATAGATACGGCTGGAAGCCTGTGCTAGTTGGGATCATTCATCAAGACCAGCTTCCACTGTTTTGGAGATTAGTCACCAAGATCAAGTCGGATGCAAAAAAAGAGTCCCTGAAGCGAGAAAAAGCATTTCGTAAGTACCAAAAGACGCCTGAGTATCAGCAAGAACTTCAAGAGAAGAGAAAGAGACGAGAGCAGGCAATAGAGAGAAGAAGAGAGCAGGAAGAAGAACAACAGCAACAGTTTGATAAAATTAAGCTTCTCTTGCGAGAGATCGGAATCCATTGGGAGCAAGAACTGCCGTGCCTATGGCAAATGGAAAAGAAAAATGAAATTGAAACATCTCTCAAATTTTGGATCTTGCTTGCCGAAAATCTGCTTGATATTCGCGAGGCACATCCAGACTGGCTTTCCGACGCTCACGCTGCTATGTGGGATGGCGTGATACATCGCGGGATCATGCTAAATCACATCGATTCTGGCCTAGAGGAATACGCTGGAGACTTCCATACAGACCTCTGCATTGCGATTCGCGCTCACAGGAGACATCGCGATACAAACTATGACGAACTTCTTGATGAAGGTTTTGATCGGGACGAAGCGAGGGAATTTTGCACACTTAACACGTAATTATCAGCCCACTAACCAGGAGTTAACACAATGGGAAGCGACTATCACATGCAGACGATTGACCGATGGGAAACCATCAACGGAGTTGAGGTTCCAGTCTCCACATGGGGGGCATACCTCAACCATGAATGTATCAACGAGGACCGCACAAAAGCACTCGACCTAACGACACCTTACGGCATCCTTGAGTATGCCGTTGGCAACGGCGAATGCGATGAGGAGTGCGATGGAGACTGGACGATGTTTTTTGACTTTGCCGAGTTGCCCGACGGCAGGATTGTACTGGATTCAACCTGCAATTCGGAGAGTGGCGGGTTCATCATGGGTGTTGGATACGAAGTCTGCACCAAAGAGGACGCGCCAAGTGTTGCACTCGGAATGGTTGACCTAGCTTGCGATGGCGTTGCCGACAATGAAGTCAGGCATGATTCCGAAGGATGGGGTCAGGATGAATACTACTTTGTTCGAGCAGTTGCAGCGGCTTGTGGGATCGAGCCCTATGCCAGCGCAGGGTATGGCGAATTGCGCAGGGGCGAACGTCCTGACTTTAGCCATCACGGATACGAGAGGGTACTTGGAAATGGTTGATTCCGACGCATCTACCTACGGGTGCTACCCTCGCCTGTGCGACCGCTGCCGTTGCGTACTGCCGGAAAACTGGAAGTACGCATGCTGCGAGAAGTGCGGCAAGGAGTGTCCTCACGGCAACCCTCCAGCGGATTGTAACGAGTGCATGATTGAATCCGACATGGCATTCGATGCCGCCAGGGAGCAACGTCATTCTGCACACTTAACACGTAAGGGGAAATGAAATGAATAAAACATGCAATTCGGAAAGCAAAACAATGATCGACATGACAAATATTTACGACGTAGAACTGAAAATGGTTGACGAACTTCGCGGAACTGAGGTTGTGCGAGTTATCGACAAAGGGAACGCAATGACTTCAGGCGAAGTCTGCTGGGAACTTCGAGGCGAAGTCGAGCAGCGGGAAGCTCTGGAAGAGTGGATTCGAGATCGTGGAAACGAGCAACACGAAACCCTTCTCCGTTTGGTAAGTTGGAAATTCGTTTAATCAGTAACATGAATACGTCTGGAATGCCGAGGCGATACTAGTGGATATGGGATTGATTTAACGAGGAAGGCCAAACCACTAAGAAAGGAAAGAATGGAGATTGGAAAAATGACGACTGCAAAAGAAAAAACGGCGGAAGCACAACGAGCCTATCAATGCGGAGAATGCGGCCTGGATACCATGCGTGCAGCGCAGCGAGCCTATGACTTGGAGCGGACGGCTCCGCAACGAAAAGCCGAAGCTCAACGGCAACGAGATGATTGGGAACGCCAGCAAGCCGTGTGGGCGTCCATCGGAGACGATGATGTCCCCCGCATCCGCCAGATGGCTATCGAAGCCGATTGCGTGCGGGAGGCGACCGTTGAGCGATTCGGCCAACAGGTCAGCATTCGGCGTGTCGTGCCCCCGACTAGCCACTGGGCGCACTGGCACGACAATGATGCGATCCTGTATCACGGGATGACCAGTGAATCTTTGGTTGAGCGATTCTTGGCATTGTCCACTGAGCCATGGGACGGGACGTATGCTCACCTGTGGTTTGCGGATGGCATCAGCTAACGGGTAGTAGAGATCTTTCCGGCGAACAGGTAGGCTGAAACCATTCTCAACACTTTTTAAGGAGCCAAAGATGAGCCAAGCAACTGACTACGCCATATCGGATCAGGAAGTAGCGCGGGAAATAATTCGACAGGTCGTGCCGCACCTAGATTTCAACAAGCAGGAACTGTTGGCCATGTGCGAGGCGAGCAATAGCCCCATGATGTTTCCGCGACTCAACAACTACCTCGCGGCTGAAATTCACGACGCCGACCTGAGCCAGTGGGACATCGACAAAAGTTTGTTGATCGATAAAGTCCAGTCTCTCGATATACCAACGAGATTCTTGCTCTCGTACGGCATCGCATTGTTTTGGCGGAAACCACTTGCCGAGTACGAAGAAGGATTAGAGTGGGCAGGACTCATCAACACCGGAGGTAACTGAATGTTATTTGATTCGAACAGGGCTTTGGCAGATGAGTTACGCAACCGACAAATCGCCAAGGGGCTTACCAGCGAAGAGGACGTGCGGAACATGCACGATATCGACTTAATCAAGTGCTATGGTGAATGCAGTCGATGCGGATATTTGGTTGACGAAGAAAAGCTGGTCGATATCACATCGAGAGCAAGGGGCTTTAATGAGTTTTGGGCTGAAGTGAAACCGCTCTTGGAAGATCATGTATGCAAAGTGAATCCCGAACGCGACCTACACTTCGAGGTTGCTGATCGGGCTGGTCACTGGATCGATGCTCTTCAGCGCGGAGTGTTGAAAGATACCTCTGATGAATTCGGTTTGCCAGAAATCGATATTTGCACGGGGATGATCGCTGACGACGTGGTACAGATTGTTTCAAAGGATATGAAACCGCAAATCCACTCACTCAATGACCTACCAGATGAATATATCCAAGAGATTGAGGAGTGGATTGTGACGGTAGCTAGTGGAGCATTGGAAGGGAGGCTGGATGACGAATCGGCAAAGCAAGATATGAGCGTTCCTGAAATTCTTGCCGCCGCAACGCTCGGGAAGATCAATGATATCTTAGAGAGACTAGATGACTGAACGGAGGACTGAGATGAGTGACAAACAGCCAGACGTTGTGCGACTCTGGAAATTCCCGAGAGAGGATTTCGACGATTGGATCGATTTGATTTCGGAGTCCGAGGAAGGGGCTCCGATGATCTCAGACTACGACCAATACATTTCTGCTATCGACGACATAGCGCACCAAGCGTATCGGATGGGAGTGGAGGAAGTTCAGATATCTACTATCACTGTGGATGAGATGAGGCAGCTGCTGGATGAGAATGAGATTCCAAACACGGTCACGGGCCGTGCGGAAGTGACCGCATCGCTCTCTGGTGATCTATTTCCGAGGTAACGCATTCTTTGGTTTCAAAAGACATGAAAAAGGAAAACTGAGATGAATGAAAAACAGCCAGCACATCTAGACCTGGATGAACTGTCGGCCCCAATCAAAGACATGGGGCTCGACGTGAAATCTGCGTACCAGAAACTAGACTCCGAATGGGAGAGGATCACAGCGTCTCTTAGGGGCCTATCGATCCCCCTGCCGGTATCGCACAAACTAAATCTACTTAGCGTCTCAAACCAATTTCTTGAATTTCGAAAATGGAAGGGCTCAAAACGAGTCTGCTTATCATATTGTGATCCTCATGACTCATCTGCCCAACTGGAAACCTACCCACTTGATGAGTGGTCGGCAGAGGAGAGGCTTGAGATGCTGAAGCATGTTCCAGGGCTCTTTTCAGAGGCAGAAAAAGCGACAAGGAAATTTGTTGAGTCAGTAAGAAACTCCCACCTGGAATGATCTATTCCCTGGGTAACGCACCCTTGTCTCCGCGCCAGACATCGATCCGCGATCGCAGCACACACTCCAAACACTCATCACCCGTCCAGCTGAATCGATTCGACATCCGCTTGCATAGATCGCAGCGGCGGGGTTCGAAAAAGATCCGGCCAGATAAAACTCGGTCCACCGTGCTGATTGAATGTTTCAAACGCGCAGCAATCTGGAACTCTGACAAACCATCTTTGTAGTGCATATCCCAGATTCTCTTCTTGCGATGCTTAGTGACACCTCGATCATTTTTTCCTTGCGACATTTTATGCTCCGTATGTGTGATCAGGATGCTCCCAGACCCAGTCCTCGTTGATCGCGCTCTGAGCAATCCAGATCGGACGGCCAGCGCAGTGAAACTCAAGGAACTTCCCGCCGAATATGGTTACCGTTTGCGGTTTCCACTTCTGCGAGAATTCCTTCTCGTAGGTATCTCGGGGGACCAAAACGTGTGGCAAGTCGGGGCATCCAGCCTCATCACCTGGGATGGTTGCATGCAGATCACCGGGGCCGTTAAAGCATCTCGCACACGCGATTAATCCCGACGGCGACCGGCGAAACACCTTGCAGCCGCAAGCATTGCACGGGCCATCATGCAACGGGAACCTTGACTTCTTTTTTTGGGAATGATTCCTCGGGAACATGCGTGATGTCATCGGCAGTACCTCATCGGAGGGAACGGGTTCAGTTCATGGGACATTAGTGTGTAGGCACCACTGAACGTCCCGAACGACTCAGGATGCTCGTAAAAGTCCGAGTCCTCGCACCAGCCGACCAAAATGACATCGATCCCATTTGTGAGGTCGTCGATATTACTTTTTGGGATCAACGCTAGCCCGTAGACTTGTGATTTGTGCCTCTCGCGAGGTCGGACGGCCAGTCGATAATCCGCAGGATCTCTCGAGCTACGCATGAGGCTTGTTTTGATGTCGAATCGACACCGGGGAAGATCACAACCACCATCACCGGAGTTTCGATTGTTGTTCTGCCACCACCGCATATCGGAGTACGAACGAAGATCACCATCACGCCATAGGCAGAGAGCCATATTGCCAGCCAAGCCAACCAGCTGATCCGTCCAGAGTAGTTCATTCCGGTCAGATGGCGAACGGACGCTGGATGCCCCGCCAAGAGACGCAGCCTGAGCATCAGACAGCAGTATGCTGATCTGGTGATCACGAAGCTTGATAGTTTGTGTTTTCAACTTTGTCGTTACGCTCATCACCACCCTCTCAATGGAAACTAAATATGCCGTCAGATTTGGACCCAGGTCGCGGGCCAGCCAGATATTTCTCGGTCATCGTGTTCCAAGAAATCCGAATCCCTCGCGGCTTACGCCCAGCCATCCGATGCTGGGCAGCAGTGGCCGTGGGTAGTCTCATGAGATGCGTTTGCAGATTCTGCCCTTGCCAGTCGGTATCGCGCAGTAGTGTGCGAGATATGATCGACGGATGAAGGAAGATGAATTTCTCGGAGTCCTTGACGACCACACCAACTCCATGACGCTCCAACTGATCCGCAAAGAGATGCAGACGATCAGTATCGACGAGTATTTGACCGACGGTTTGTCTATCTCCTCGTCCGAGATCAACCGGGGAATCGAGGATGGCGTGCAAAAGATCCTCCGCGTCATTGGTCTGGATGATTTCTCCCCGAACCGGCTCCAAGACCAACTCCAGCTGCTCTGAAAGTTCGGGGATGGTGAAGCTGCCATCCGCCGCTCCGAGCATGCCAATCGGGACTGAATAACTCTCAATTACTCGCCGGTCGATTCCAACGACATTGTGGCTTTTTAGTTGGTGCGAAAAAGTCTTGGCATCAAATGCACAATGCACGGCAATGGCCAACAGCTTCTGGCCGAGAACGGCCAGATCAGCATTGCTCGGGACGACCAGCTTTCCCCACTCGGAATCGATTGGCTTTAAGACCTCAAACGAAATGAACCTATTTTTATCAGGCTCTTTTTTTAGTCCCACCTCGATGGCCGCGATCCATGCTATGTGACGAAGGCCAAATCCGGCGCCTTCTTGGTGTGCCGTGCCGCGCAGAATTTTGTCTCCTCGTCCACTGGTTCTGAACAATTCAAGAATCTTGTCGCGATGTTTCGAGTCTTCAAACTCGTCACACATGATTACACACGCCGATTTTTTGACGGCCTGCCGGATGCCAGCCTCCGTCGAACTGGACGATTTCATCGCAAGTGGACCAAAGATTTTTGAGATGCAATTTAATAGACTTGTTTTTCCCGAATTGCTTACTCCGGTCACGGAAACCAGCGGCCTCCAGTCAAAAATCGTCTGGACCCATGTGCAAAGGATCAATCCGACCAACATGTACGGATCGTAGTCTTGGTGACGCCAGAGCCAACGAGCAAATAACTCTTCGGCCTCCTCCAGCACACCCTTTCGCCATTGAGGATTTTCTGCCAGCTTTAGGTTGGAACGCAAAGTTTCGATGTCGAACCATTCGTCCGCGCCCCCGAACTCAAGAACCAATCCATCTGCTCTCGGACTGTCGATCTCAGCCAAACTGCCGTTGAGTTTCGCTCCCATTTTTTTTCCGACCAAAACGATGCTGGTGTTGGGATCTCCACCCTTGTCTCGCCCTTGCCAAACGCCTGGGCCAACGACGTTGTCATCGGAAACCCTTGAGTAACCACCGATGAGGGCGATGGCGTCGCGCACCTGGGAAATCGAATAAAGCCCCTCCACATCTTCGTCATCAGAATCATGCAGCCGATGCCTCGCTGGCAGGCCACAGTATTTCAAGATCGATGCGCGGTGCATGGTATCGATGTTTCGGATTTCATGAGACTCACGCTGCGCCATGGAGTAAATCTGTATCGCCCCAGAATCCGTGATGCCAAGAACATCGATTTCCAATGCCGCCAAGACCTCTCGTTCAAAAGCAAAATCCTCTTCCGATACTTTGGCAACAGTATCGATGCCGCCCGTAGGTTCAGACTCGACCGGGGCTTGGTGTGCGAGACGTAGCAAGTCTTCGTACGATGATCCCGATGACAGGAAATCACGAAGATCCTGACCGTGTTTGTCTGATATCTCGTAGGGAAGCTGGACGTTTCTGACCTGCGATGCCGTCGTGGCCAACACTTGGCACCATTTCGCAGCACCTTGAGGTCGGCGGTTCGCATCTTTGTCTGTCGATGAAGGGAGCCCCTGCCCTGGCCTGTCGGCATCATGCAAAACATAGACCACACGATCCGAGACGTGCTCGGCGTGTGCAAGGAGTGGTGTCTCGTTGCAGCCATTGGGGTTGGTGACAACGACGTGCTTCTCTTGCAAATGCTCTGGGATGATTGATTGCAGCGCCAGAAGGTCAGAAATTCCCTCCACCTTCCAGACGATTTCGGCTGTGCGCAAATGAGCGCAACCCCACCGGCCTACCCAGAGAGGCTTGGCGTGCTCCTCTCTGAAGTTGATGTTTTTCGCTTCTCGTTTTGGTCGATCAGACCCATCAGGGTTTTTGCCCTGATAAATCATCAGATTTTTCCCCGTCCGGTTGACCGCTACGTATCCGGCAGGATCGGCAGAACAAAGCAACTCGCCATACGTTGGGAAAATAAAAACAGGAAACTCTCTGCTCTTTGCCGGAAAGTCCCCGAGGCATCCGCCAGCCATCAGAATTCCGCGCTCCGTGATTGGAGGCTTTGAGTTGCAGTATGGGAGTGCGAAGCTGGACTCCCACTCCTTCCGCCAGTGAAACTTTGCGCGGACAGTTTTTTCCTCTGCGATTCGCTTCGGTAGATCGTAGGACAGCTGCCGTGCAAAATGACGCACCGAGTTCTTGAATGAACCGTCCCCAAAATACTTCGCATGGAAATCGAATAGCCCCAGCGACTCCCCCCCGATTGAAAAGTCGTGATATCTCCCCCGCGCGGAGCCATTGCCCACATTGATGTTTGCGCTGGGATTCCTGTCATCTCGCCCGTAGCTTCGGCATGTCAGCCAACCGTCGGAGTTGGGTTCATGACCTGTAATCTCAACCGTCATCTCTCGGTACACCGACTCAATGTCTAAGCCAGCGAGTATTTTTCGCTTGTGTTCGGTCCAACTATTAGCTTTCGGCATCCAGCACCACCTCCCCACCATCACAAAAGAGACAATGAGTTTCATCACGAATGCAAACCCCAACAGGGCTAGCTTTGCATCGT
>JAKVBY010000005.1:45189-108854 GCA_022446825.1 Pirellulaceae bacterium | reverse complement strand
AGTGGGCGGTATTGGACTTGAACCAACGACCTCCACGATGTCAACGTGGCGCTCTAGCCAGCTGAGCTAACCGCCCGTGCAAGAACTTTTCACTTCTCCAATTATATCGAGAGATGAACGGTTTTCCTATCGGTCAACCTCGTCACTTTCTGAAAACAATTCCCTTGGGAATCTGTAGAACATTGGCTATTTCAACCGCTGCAGAAGCCAGAACTCCATCTTGTGGAGATTGTCCGGAAACCTATAAATTACCGCCCCCGGCTTGGCATGAGATTTTTGCATTAGTCCTTTGTATCGACGTTGCCTCATGCGGTCAGTACTCGGATGCAAAAGCGGCCCCATGTTACAGGTAAAACTCCCCGACGGAACCACTCTTGATTTTTCAGAAACAGCGACCCCTCTAGACGTCGCCCAAAGAATCGGCCCTGGCCTGGCGAAAGCTGCTATTGCTGCAGAAGTCGACGGCACGGTTACGGGTCTCGACTTTCAACTTCCCGATGATGGCGAAGTTAGCCTACGTATTCTGACCAAAAAGAATCCCGAGTCATTAGAAGTCATGCGTCATTCCTGTGCGCATATTATGGCACGTGCTGTCATGCGTTTGAGAGAAGGAGTCCGCTTAGCATTTGGTCCCACTGTCGAGGGCGGTTTTTACTATGATTTTGATCTCGACAAACCTTTAACCGATGATGATTTTCCGGCCATTGAAGAAGAGATGAAAAAAATCATCCAGCTTGATGAGGAATTCGAACGGCTCGAGCAAAGCCGTGACCAAGCCGTCGAAATTTGCCGTGACCTTGGACAAAACTATAAGGTCGAGCATATCGAAGGGGGTCTGGCGGAACACGAGACACTCTCGTTCTACCGTCAAGGCGAGTTTCTGGATCTTTGCCGCGGTCCTCACGTACCCAGCCCAAAAGCCATTGGAGCCTTTAAGTTATTGTCGCTCGCGGGGGCGTATTGGAAAGGCGATCAATCAAGACCTCAATTACAACGGCTCTATGGTACGGCGTTTTTTAACAAACCCGACTTAGAGACACACCTCCAACGGGTTGAAGAAGCGAAAAAACGTGATCATCGAGTTTTAGGAAAACAACTCGATCTATTCTCTATTAACCCTGTGGTGGGATCAGGTCTGATCTTGTGGCAGCCCAAAGGGGCTATGATCCGCTCTCTATTAGAAACATTTGTGCGCGAAGAGTTACAGAAACGGGGCTACTTACCCGTCTACACGCCGAGCATCGGTCGCGTCGAACTCTACGAAACCTCAGGACACTATCCGTATTATCTCGACAGTATGTTTTCTCCCATCATGATGGATCAAGACGAACAGTATCTGCTGAAACCGATGAACTGTCCGCATCACATCATGATCTACAAATCGCGGCCACGCAGTTATCGTGAATTGCCCTTACGTTTAGCCGAGTTTGGTACAGTCCATCGCTATGAAAAGTCGGGTGAGCTGTCCGGCATGACGCGTGTCCGTGGGTTTACCCAGGACGACGCTCACATTTTCTGCACCAACGAACAAGTGGAAGAAGAATTTCGTGGCTGTATCGATATGACTCAGTTTGTGCTCGAGTCACTCGGCTTAACGAACTATCGGGTGCGTTTAGGATTTCGCGACCCGCAAAGCGATAAATATGTGGGCGACGCGGAGCGTTGGGAGCGGGCGCAGCGTTCCTTAATCGAAGTCTGCCAGGGTTTGGGAATGGCGTTTACTGAAGAACCGGGAGAAGCTGCTTTTTATGGCCCGAAAGCTGACTTTGTCGTCACTGACTGTATCGGGCGCGAATGGCAACTGGGTACGGTCCAACTCGATTACAACCTCCCCAGCGACGAGCGTTTCGGGCTCGAGTTTGTTGCACCGGACAACCATCCTCATCGCCCCGTCATGATTCACCGCGCACCGCTCGGATCGATGGAACGATTTATGGGAGTTCTGATTGAACACTTTGCCGGCGCCTTCCCCCTCTGGCTCGCACCCGAACAACTGCGTATTCTCTCAGTCAGCGAAAAGTCTGAGGAGTACGGCAGGCGGGTTGAAAAGGAAATGCGTGCAGCGGGCTTGAGAGTTTCTGGGGATTATCGAGCGGAAAAACTTGGCGCTAAAATTCGTGACGCCCAGCTGGAACTGATTCCCTATATGTGCATTGTTGGACCGCGGGATGCCGAAAATGATACAGTCAGCTTGCGAGATCGCATCGAGGGCGACCTCGGCGCCATGAATATTTCGGCAGCTGTGGCCAAATTTCAGGAAGAAATCAAATCCCGGACGGTTCGAAAAACTTTTGGCGGCGACGCCGGGTTCGGTGAGCAGGGCTCAAGCAACGAGTATTAAATTCGGAAGGCAATTTGATAATGGGTATAATCGTCAGCAAATCGAGAAAATGTCTCGCAGCTAGTTGACGGTGCTACCCCGAGTTTCCGATACTCATGTTTCATAACTCTTTGTTTTGGGCTGCGGTGTCGCTCCGGAATTGTCGGAGAAGTCCTGCAACCGAAACCCTTTGTCACCAGCGTGGAAGGATTTAACCATCGAAAGAAATCAGACGAGGATCAATGACCAGATCCGTGTATCGCCCATCCGAGTCGTCGATCAAGACGGCAATCAACTAGGAATCATCGAAACTGAAGACGCCATGGAAAGGGCTCGAGAATCTGGGTTCGATCTGGTTGAAGTCGCACCCAATGAACAGCCACCAGTCTGCCGAATCATGGATTACGGCAAGTACAAATACGAAAAGAAAAAACGTCACGGACAAGGCGGTCACACGACAAAAACGAAAGAGATTCGATTGCGTCCTAAAACGGGTAAACATGACATTGATTTCAAAGTCAAAAAAGCAATTGGATTTCTTCAGCACAAAGACAAAGTTCAAGTGACCGTCATTTTTCGAGGGCGTGAAATGGCTCACATCGAAGAAGGTGAGCGTGTCATGCGCGGCGTCATTGACGAGTTGGCCGAATTTGGAAAAGTCGAAACTGCACCGCAACGACATTCGCGTCGGATGTACTGCACGATTGCGCCAAAATAGGCCCTGATCATTTTTCATGCGCAGGTTATGACGTCCTCCATGCTGGGGTTCTGTTACGCCTGCATTCCGCCAGCACCGCTGTGGAGGTGAACGTATTGCGTTCTCTATTCTCAGTTTTTTTTGTCTTCTGCGCTTTGCCGCAACCGACTTCTGCTGAAGATGGGCCGCTTTTCGACTACGTTGCGAAACAAGACAACAGTTATCGCTGGGAAGTAAAACGTGACGGTAAAGTAGGCAGGACCAACTTCTGGGAATTGCAGCTTACTTCCCAAACGTGGCAAGACATTGCCTGGAAACATCAGCTGTTCATCATCAAGCCATCCCAAGTACAACAGGATTCTGAGCACGGGATGCTCTTCATCGCTGGCGGAGCGTGGCGCGAGCCCGCAGAGGAGTCGGCAGAGGAGCCAGCCACAGAGCAAACCTTGCCGCGTGAAGCAAGCCAGTTTGCCCTCCTGGCCGAACAACTCCACACCCCTGTCGCAGTCCTCTTACAAGTTCCCCATCAACCTATTTTTGGTGGGAAATACGAGGATCAAATCATTGCCTACACATTTGCGCAATTTCACAAAACAGGGGATGTCGAGTGGCCCCTGCTGTTGCCCATGGTAAAAAGTGCGGTGCGCGCCATGGACGCCACCAGCGAATTCTCTCAATCACAATGGTCTCATCCAATATCGACCTTCACGGTCAGCGGTGCTTCCAAACGGGGCTGGACCACCTGGTTAACGGGAGCGGTCGACAAACGAGCCACGGCCATTGCTCCGATGGTGATCGATGTCTTGAACATGTCCCAACAAATGAAACATCAGAAAAAAGCATGGGGCGATTTTTCGTACAAAATCGCTGATTACACCGAACTTGGCCTGACGGAAAAACAACAAACAGAACGCGGCCAAGCTCTCGAGCGTATCGTCGACCCTTTCAGCTATCGAAAACTTCTCTCCCAGCCCAAGTTAATCATTCTGGGCACCAATGATCATTACTGGCCGCTTGACGCGCTCAACCTGTACTGGGACGAACTTGAATCTCCGAAACATATCCTTTATGTCCCAAATAATCGTCATGGCCTGTCAGATTTAGTCCGTGTTTTCGGGGGTTTAAATGCCTTACACCAATCACAGATCCATCAACGTCCATTGCCAGAACTATCGTGGAACTTCACCGAATCGAGTGATGGTGTAACCCTCGAAATGAATTCCGTTCCAGCGACCTCGATGGCGAAAGTGTGGTACAGCGAATCCGCCACACGCGATTTCCGCAAATCCCAGTGGCGATCGTTCCCAACTCGCCAAGAAAAAGGCACGTGGAGTTTTAAAGTGAGTTCGCCAGAGAGCGGATATGTCGCTGTCTTTGGTGAAGCAACGTATGCTTTGACAAAGCTGCCTTTTTACCTCTCCACCAACGTACGCATCATCAAAGCAAAGACCAGTAATTCGTCGTCAGACAATCCGCCATCCCCCTAAAACATTGGCACGACCGTGTCCCGAGATTTCCTTGCGGAAAATACGGTCCGTCCAAGCGATCCAGTAACGACTCAGAGCGGCGCTGAAAAACATGACCAAGTGGGATTTCACGAAAGGTCGTATGTGCGGATGTTATCGTAGCCTAAAGACACTGGTCTTCAACGACTAAGACGAACCAGTATCCTGGGGACCATAGCGTCCGCGATACTCTTCCGCTGGATACTTTAGTTCGTTTTTGCGCATCTTATCATGCATCGCGGCGCTCACGTCAATATTCAGTTCGTTGGCAATCGCTAGCGCATAGCACATCACATCAGCCAACTCTTCCCGAACAGCGGAAATGACTTGCGGGTCTTCACCAACGTTACGTGACGCATCGGTCGTTAACCATTGAAAGTGTTCCATGAGTTCAGCAACTTCAATTGCCAAAGCCATGGAAAGATTCTTTGGTGAATGGAACTGCTGCCAATCCCGGGCATTAACAAAGTCACTCACGAAATCACGAAGTTGTAACATGGTTGTCGTGGAATCCGACATCGGTCCGCCTTTTCAGCTAAACAGGAATGTCTCTGCGCGCCTTGAATACGATTCCCACACACAGCGATTCCATCAAGTGTCACGCAATACAATTGAATCGAGGAGAGTCCACAGCTGTTGATTTTGTCTCACCGAGCACCGCCACTTCCCGATATCGATCTGCCAGATTAATTGTGACTTCGAGAATTAACATGTCAGCTCGATTCATGACATGCCGTGCGCTGCGACTTCCGAGTCCTAAAATTGTTTCCTCAAGAACTGTCAAGTGAAGGCCCATGGCCTGCCGCGCAGTGCCCGACTCCGCGGTAAAACGATTGACAAGAAGTAACATTTCAGCATTCAAATTGCCGGTTCCCATAATGACATAAGCACGGAGCAATTCGCGGTAATGTTCGACTAATGCTGACGATAGTGATGTTTCTACTTCATCATTGTTCGGGGAACATGGCACCTGGGCGGATGCAGCACTGCTCGGGAACTGAGAAAAGTTCTCCGCATCACGAATCATCGCTTTCTGCTGATTTAACAGCCGCAAAGATTCGTCGTGTTCTCGCTCTAGCCGCTGGGTTTGATCTTGATTCAAGCGGCGATTTTCGGTGACCAATTCATGGCGTTCCATGGCTAATGCAAGTTTCCACATGAGTGTCCGCATCGTCGTCGTGTGGGCACAAACATACGCGTCGGCACCAGCTTCATAGCAAACGGCTGCCATCTCCTGTTCGCTCGCGCTACCCAAAATAACAATCGGCTGATCATCGCTCGTTACTGCTCGTAGTCCGGCAAGAAATTCGAGTGCGTCGAGATGATTTACTTCATGACTAACCAGAACCACATCGAAAACTTCGTGACGAAGTTTTTCAAGACCGCTAGCCATACCATGGGCTTCTTCTAAGCGGATTTCCGCAGCACTATCGTCAGCAAACGACTCAGCCAGCCACCCACCGGTACGATTCGGCCCCGTCACAAACAAGATCCGCATCCACGGTGGCAGATATCCACGCGGTGTGGCAGGTAATTTTTCACGCATGGATGTCATTTCGCGGCGCTTCATTTTGCTGTCTCAACTGGGCAACCGACGGTAAAAAACCGCCTACTTGTAGTAGCGACCAGCATGTCGGTCAATGTCAAATGGAAGTAAACCTACCGCAACCAAGACTGCCTCAAAAAAACGGCGCCGCAACGTCCGGCAGGGGAATCTAGAAAAGCTTCATCCCTGCTAACGCCCTGGCTCCTATCCGGTTATGCTGGTGCCAGACGTAGCTCCAAAGAGGCGCCCAGGTTGATCCCATTGCAAACTTCCAATTGCTGAATCCCTGCGTCTAACTATTCACTTAACGACGAAATTAAATATGAAAATCGCATATCTGGACTGTGCTAGCGGCATCAGCGGCGACATGACACTGGGGGCTTTAGTGGACGCCGGCGTCGACCTGACGGCCATCCAAGCGGGAATCGATTCTCTCGGCCTGCCGAGTTGTCGTCTGGTTTCAAAAGAAGTCCACAAAAAAGGATTTCGAGCGACAAAAATAAATGTAGAACACGAACCGGAACACGCTCACCGACACCTGCACCAGATCACAGAAATGATCGATGGTAGCTCGCTAAGTGACTCACAAAAGGAATTAGCAAAACGCATTTTTACGAATTTGGGTGAGTCCGAAGCAAAAGTTCACGGAACGACGCTTCGCAAAGTTCACTTTCACGAGGTCGGTGCTGTGGATTCGATTGCGGACATCGTGGGAAGCGCAATCGGTATCGATCTACTCAAGCTCGATCGCTTGGTGGCATCCCCGATTCCCACAGGATTTGGGCATGTGACGATCGCCCACGGGCGCGTCAGTATTCCTGCCCCCGCCACGGCCGAACTACTCCGGGGTATTCCGATTGCCCAATCTTCCGTAGAAGCGGAACTAACGACTCCCACGGGAGCAGCGATCGTAGCCACCCTGATCGACGAATTTGGCCCTCTTCCTAGCATGAATATTTCCAACATTGGTTATGGAGCAGGAGATCGCGATCTGGAATCACAAGCCAATCTGATGCGTTTGATCGTTGGCAACACGGAACAAACAGGGGCCGAGCAGATTTGGGTGCTAGAAACAAATCTTGATGATATTTCCGGAGAGTTGGTAGGTCATGCGACCGCCTTACTCTTAGAAGCCGGTGCGCTCGATGTTTACACAACAGCCATTCAGATGAAAAAAAATCGTCCCGGAGTATTGCTGAGCATTCTTTGCCAAGCCAGCGACGTCTCCAAACTGGAACAACTCATCTTCCGTGAAACATCGACCTTGGGAATTCGTCGTTGGCCTGTCAGCCGACACAAGCTCGAAAGGCAGCCTCATACGGTCCAAACATCGTGGGGTCCGATCGCTGGCAAGTTAGCACATTTAGCCGATGGGACGGCTAGTTTTTCTGCTGAATTTGAAGCTTGCAAGATCGTGGCGGCAACCCAGAATATTGCGCTCAAAGAGGTCTATGAGGCGGCGCAGGAAGCGTTTAATAATCAAAAGTAACCAACATCGGTGAGCTTTCATGACCACCGTGCGCATATCTACGGTTGTTCCTGTGAAATTTTTTTGAACGCTTTGAAGTTTCACTTCTGCTTGGGCCGCAACCGTCTCGCCACAAATGAATGAAAAGAGCATCGGCAAATGGATGTTATGATTTGACGCTCCTGGACAAGTACCCCGTTTCCGACAGCTACGGTTTTCGGCAGACACCATTTCTTACAAGCACTGTTTCTCACAGGCACCGTGCGGAGAAATCAACAGTCGCAAGAGCCAGCAACGAACAACAAAAAATACCTGCTCAATTGGCTTGAGTCCCATGCGGTCAGGATTCAGTCAAGGCCGGCCACTCCCGTAGTCCCATTCGCTTTGAGCCGCTTCATCTCCACAAAACGAACCAGACAGGAACCACCGGCCTCAGGCATCCCCTGCAATCTTGTGTACAGCAAGTTCCTCACAGCAGGTTCCTCTCGGAGCAAACTGAAAAGACGCGTCCAACACGTCGCACGTTCTCCACCCCCAGAGTCCGCATTCCAACACCCTATCCCAAGCCCTGGTCGACCAACTTGGAATCCTCTCTCGGTAGCAAATACTGCTGCGTGCATTGCGGCGCACGACGACGTAGGATGGCCGCAAATAAAAAGATCATCGTAATTTCCGTTATGGTCACGATGACAGATCCTTCCAAACCGAAATCGCCTCCGGTAAGCCAAAGTGCGCCACTCGTAGCGGGTATCAGTTGAACAAAACCGTCACAATCAATCCCACTAATCGGCAGACCGAAAACCACACCTTGCAGGCAATTCCAAGCAAAATGGACTGCTGTTGGAAACCAGATATCCTGCGTTAGCAGGTAAGCTTGCGCCAAAATTACGCCCGCTCCAATCATGTTGATACAAATCACGGGCGACGTCCAAACATGTGGATTCAACGAGTGCAGCAGCCAAAAAAAGATGGAGGTGATCGCAATCCCCCACAGCGGCTTTTGCCTATCAAGAAAGTTTTGCAGCAAGTAACCGCGAAACATGATCTCTTCCATGAATGCCGCCACGACGAGCGTCGGAACCCAAAGCAACGTCACGGCCGAACCTCCCAGGCCCTGGTACTGAAAACCACCGAGGCAAACAATCGCTGCGGTTGCGACCACAATGGGCAGACCGCCCAGAACCAAACCGAGGACTAGAGATGACAAAGGCCGGGGGAGCTTTACCAGCCCCATCGTCGAGATTTTGCGACGGTCGAGAAATTTACGACAAACACAACACCAGATAAAAACCGCCAGCGTCATCGGTGGCGAGACCAATGCCAGCAGGAACATATTCTCTGAAAACCCGTCGGACGAGAACTTTTCAGTCAATCGAACCATCGCCTGGCCTGGGGATCCCGAACTGTCGGTGACGAATCCCCAGAGCAGCATTACCAGCACAACACCAATGCTGATCCCCACATTGAGAACCCCAAAGCCGACAAAAAAGATGAGCATGCGCCAAAATAAAGCCAGCGCCGGTTTCTGCACACTGTCGCTGCAAACCGGAACATCGGACACGACCGTCGCCGCTGCCGTTTTCACTGGTAATGATTCGTGCGGCTCCATCACAGCCCTTCCACTTCGCTGGGAAAAATGTACCGTCGACAGGCATCCGAGTGCGTGCATCAGGGCAACAAGACTCGACCTCCGCTGGCAATGATGGTCTGACCGGTAATGAAATCCGCATCCTCGGACAATAAGAAATAAACAACCTTCGCCATGTCTTCGGGTTGGCCAATCCGCTTCAACGGTGTTGCTTCAATCAACTCTTCAATCACTTCCGGTGTGGCCACCGAATGTGGCATCTCGGTATCAGTGAGGCCTGGGGCCACACAATTAACGCGTAGATTGTGCGGCGCCACCGCCTCCGCGAGACTCTTCGTCAGCATAATGATACCAGCCTTGGTTACCGAATAGGCGATCGAATTCGGCCGTCCACGCACACCACCAATCGAAGACATGTTCACGATGCGTCCAAACCCACGCTCGATCATGCCATCCTTGACGGCCCAAATTGTGTTATAGGCCGCGGTCAGATTGGTATCTAACGTGGTCTGCCAAACCTCCGGGGTTAATTCGTCATGTGGCAAGAACTCGAAAATGCCCGCGTTGTTAACCAATAAGTCGATGGGTCCTAAATGCTGGCCCACTTCCTCCACCATCGCATCGACTTCTTGGCGCGACGCCACATTCGCGCGCACGGTATAAGCAGAGGAACCAGCCTCCGCGACCCGCTGGGCTGTCTCTTCTGCCGCTGCTTGATTCGAACGATAATTGATCGCTACTTTAATTCCGGCTTGTGCCAAACGAACGCAAATAGCACGTCCGATCCCACGCGACCCTCCCGTGACCAGCGCAGTACGTCCTGATAATGTATTGTCGTTCATAAGATGTCCACGTTTTCAACTGTTACAGATTTCACTAAGACAAACGATGTTTTAGCTTGTCCCTCGTTGCGAAGAAAGCATGGCCCCGGATCGTTTGCGAATCTTCGCCTCGCAAACATGCGCACTCGAAATCGANCAGAACGACTCCGCGCGTCCTCAAAGAACATCTCCCCAACGGCAACCAGTAACAGGCNATCGGGAAAACGGGCAACGGAGAACTTTTCTAGAGCCCGCTCAGCAAACAGCGAATTACCTGCTACTGTACAGNTTGCCTCAAAATGGCTTGAACGTTGCTCCAGGTCCAAAACATTGTTTGCTGGAAGGGTTCACCCAAAATACGCTTGCCTGAAATCAAAGCTCATGAACTTTCCTCACCAAACAAATTCCCGTTTCGGATACTCGTAAGGAAGGTCAGACGAGAATTTAAGATTAACGGCATCAACAAAATTCACGCGAAACTTGCCGCAAATCTAAAAGCTTACATTGCTTCAGACCACTTTCGGCTTCACAATGCTTTTGTTGCGACCTGCGGTTTGTCGGTCCTTCAAGATCAGGCCCATGCCAACAAACCTTAACGGATTGGACAGTCACCGTGGGCTCGGCAAGACGGCCCGACAACATGGACGCGCAGGCCTAGCCACCGGCAAACAACCGCAAGTGGGGCGAACCCCACTTGGCAAACTGCGGAAGTAAAACACTCGTTGTTTTCAAAAGCTCGATCGCCACCACTCACCGGGATATGTTCAGCGACCCTACAATGCGGAGTAACTATGAATTGGGTTCATTTACATTTGGCTTTGAATCATATCCCGGTCCTGGGGACCTTGTTTATTTCTCTGCTGCTGGTCGTGGCCCTGGTCAAAAACAGTAACGAATTGAAACGATTAAGTCTGGCTGCCTTCGTCATTCTGATGATTCTTGCCATCCCCATCAAATTTACTGGAGACTTTGCCTATGAAGTCGTTGCCTCCCAGCAATGGATGGTCGAGTCGCTGGCAAAACAGCACGAACAAGCAGCCGATCAGGCGACCAGCGCTGTTTTCGTACTGGGGCTCGTGGCGGCAATCAGCTTGTTCGTAACAAGAAAACAAAGATCCCTCTCAAATCGAATTTGCCTGGGTGTATTCGTCTTGGCCCTGTTTACCTTCCTCTTGATGGCACGGACAGCGAATTTGGGTGGGCAATTACGGCATGACGAAATCCGCAGCAGATTGCCATACCAAAAGCCACACCTTGGAATCAGGACATGCTGCCTCGCTCGACAGTCACATGCGGTTTTTGGAAAACTCGCTTTGTTGCAACCCGCCACGCCTCACCGATCTGTGAACTAGCAAATGCTTCATCGCCAAAATTTTGGAGAACACATAAGGGTCAGGACAACAAGTCCGGGATGCGTCCACGACACCGAAACCGAAACTAGGTCGCTACAGCTATCCACAGAAGCGGGTTTATCAACAGCGTCTCCACACCACGAAATGCGGTATGTTTTCTGCAGCACACACTTTGGCTTGCCCTGCCCGCGACTTCTTATACACACTCAGCAACAGAGCGAACCATCACTGCGGAACCGCAGTCTGTGTGCCTCGCCGCCTTTCCCTAACCATCCACCACAATGGTTCCTTCGCGGGCCGTAAGCTCAGAAAACGCCTCCGAGAGGCGTCGTGTTGTTTCCCCTAGTGTTGCTTGACCAATCTGACGGCCATCAACTTCCACCACCGGTGCAAGCTCGCCCATCGTCCCGGTGCAAAACATTTCGTCGGCGCGGTAAACCTCGGTTGTTGAAATGTCCCGAACTTCATGAGGAACACCAAGCTCCCGACATAGTTCCAATACCACCTCTCGGGTGATTCCTTCTGGACAAGCTACCGTGCGTGGAGTCAGCACCACACCACCGACAACCAGAAAAACATGGGTCGCGTTTGTTTCGGCAACAAACCCCTGGGAATCAAGCATCAGTGCATCGTCTACGCCAGCCAGGTTGGCCTGGATTTTTGCGAGTATCGAATTGAGTAAATTGTTGTGGTGGATATTTGGGTCGAGCACGTCCGGAGTCGACCGTCGCATGGCAGACGTCATCAAACGGACTCCCGTCTTGTCATAAACGGGAGACTTGTGCTCAGCAAGCACAATCAGCGTCGGCCCAGCAACATTAAGTCGAGGATCCATTCCGCTCGTAATTTTTTCACCGCGAGTCAGCGTTAAACGAATGTGCACGCCATCTCGCATCTGGTTCGCCGCCAGCGTTTTCCGAATCTCATCTGTAATTTCTTGATGGGAGGGAATCTCTTGGAAGGCTAAAGCCAGAGCGGAAGACCGTAAACGGTCGAGATGCTCTAAGAGCCGAAAGATGCGACCCTCATAGACCCGCAAACCCTCCCAGACAGCATCGCCGCCCTGCACGACTGAATCAAAAGGACTCACGCCTGCGGTGTCACGATGGATCAACTTCCCGTTGATGTTGATCAACAAATCTCGATTGCGCTCATCAAACTTTTGCAACATGCTCTCAAAGTACTCACATAAGACTAGCCGACAAGAATGACATTCCGCACTGCCAAAGAGCCGGTCTGGAGATCCTGCTCAGAGACTTTAAATCAAACTCTTCAGCGCTTGAATCACTTCTTGTTCATGACCATCCACATCGACGCGTTTCCACACTTTGGCCACTTTTCCCTCTGCATCGATCAGAAAGGTAGATCGCTGGATGCCGAGCGACTTCTTCCCGTACGAATTCTTCTCGCGCCAGGCACCAAATTGCTCTGCAACCTGGTGATCGACATCTGCCAAAAGGGGAAAATTTAGGTCAAACTTATCGCGAAACTGCTGGTGACTCTCGATCGAGTCGGGGCTAATCCCGAAGACTTTGGCACCCAGTTCCAACAAATCAGGCTTTCGATCACGGAAAGCACAAGCTTCACGTGTTCAGCCCGGTGTATCATCCTTAGGATAAAAAAATAGCACCACCGGTGAGCCTTGCAAGGCTTGCAGATCTACCATACCCTCATCATCCGCCGGTAGACAAAATGCGGGAGCAGGTTGTCCTTCTTCAATCCAATCTGACATGAAATCACTCCTGTCTAAAAGAATCCGTGTGTCGCTTTCCCGGTCCGACCACATTCAGCCGAAACAATATATAATCGACACTTGTGACAAAGGGCAACGGGACGCTGACGAATTGCTGTGAATTCGTGACCTTCCTGATCATCATTCCAGCAGATGACTCCTGGAAAGAGCACGAACGGACCCGTAGATCCCCGCATAGGTTCCGTGGCAAGTAGGTAGTAACACAGGATCCTGCCAAACGACCGGGACTCCTGCAGGGCCGTTTGGCAGCAAGTTCACCGAGGAAATATGCAGCGTCTTGCCACATTTTGTTCCGCCTCGCTCGATCGAACCAAAAGATCTCAGCAAGGGTCCATAAACTCAAGGCGAGTCAAATTTCTCACAGCGGTCCTGACGTAAAGGGCCCTGCCCCTTGGGCAACATAATACAGGACCAGCGGAGAAGGACCGGCGAAGGGGATGATGGCGATCGCGCTCGCAAAAGCCTGTTGTCCGGCCAAACGGCGCAAGTCGAGTCGTCACCCGGCGACGTCCGCCAGACACTCGACAAAAATGGACCGGCTCATCGTACCCTGGCCTGATTCTTCCTATGATAGCGATTCTCTCCTAGAGATCTTTTCAAACGCTGCTTGTCTCAACACGAGGATATGATGAAATCGCTCGTTATGAAGGAATTGAAGCAACCCCTTCAATTGGATGATCGCGAGGAGCCACAACCCGCGACGGACGAGGTTCTGGTAGAACTGCATGCGGCTGCTCTCAATCGCCGTGATTACTGGATCACACAAGGGCTCTACCCCGGGATCAGAGTCCCGGTGATCCTGGGATCGGATGGCGCCGGTGTCGTTACCAAAATAGGAAACAATGTTCCCCCCCACTGGCAAGGGCAGGAAATACTGATCGATCCCGGGATCGATTGGGGAGAGCAAACGAAAACCCAAAGTGAGCGTTTTCAGATTCTTGGTATGCCACGAGATGGAACCTTTGCAGAATTCGTGACAATCCCCGCAGCTTGCCTGCACCCCAAACCGCCACACCTGGATTGGAACGAAGCCGCAGCACTCGGATTGGGTGGTGTGACTGCCTATCGAGCCTTATTTACTCAGGGTGTATTAAAATCGAAACAAACCGTGCTCATCACGGGAATCGGTGGAGGCGTGGCGACAACCGCCATGCGTTTTGCCATTGCCTGTGGTGCAACGGTGCTGGTGACTTCATCGGACGATACCAAAATCGCTCAAGCCATTGATGCAGGAGCAACAGGAGGATTCAATTACACCCAAGACGCTTGGCACAAAAACGTTGTTTCCAAATTCGGTGAAGTGGATCTCATTCTCGACGGTGCAGGGGGCGCTGGGTACGGGCAATTGATCGATCTCGTCACCGCCGGCGGGACGATCGTCAACTACGGGGCTACGGCCGGGCCACCCCAACAATTCGACCTGTTCAAAGTATTCTGGAAACAATTAAGGCTCATCGGTTCCACCATGGGCTCACCTCGGGACTTTCAGGCAATGTTAGAATTCTGCCGAGCCCACCAGATTCGGCCTCAGATTGATCAGATTTATCCCTTGAACGAAGGAAATGATGCGATGTCCAGAATGCAAAAGGGCACCCAAGCGGGAAAACTCGTCTTGGCGATTCAATAAACCACCAGGAAGCGCTGCCAAAGGCAGGTAAAATGGCGCAGCGCATGCCCGCGAGGTCCTGAGACAGCAATCTTTAATTTGTGCCGTCAACCTTTATTTATTGTGCCAACAAGGATAAAAAAGAGGGGCTGGCAATTCGATTACATCATTCCTTCTTCCGTCCGCAGAACAAAATACTATGGAACGACGATTGACGATCATTGCAGGGCCAAATAAGGGCGACACATTTCCTCTCGCGGAGAATGCATCCACGGTGATTGGCCGTGGCGAAGGAAGCGACATTCGCATGAAAGACCCGCGAGTTTCGCGCATTCATTGCCAACTCCATGTCGAAAATAACCGAGTCGTATTAGCCGATGCCGGCAGTTCCGGAGGAACGTTTGTGAACGGCGAGCGCGTCACCCAACGTGAACTCGTCGAAACGATGGTCTTCCAAATTGGGGACTCCCAGATTCGCTATGAATTAAACGCCGCGCAGTCTGCAGATACCATCGTGACCCCCGTACCCGAAAGAAAACCTGTTTCTTCAGCACCGGGTACCTTGTCCTCACTCATCGGCCAATCCTTGGCACACTTTGAACTGGAAAAGATTCTGCACAAGGGCAACACGAGTATGGTCTTCCGCGCGCGGGACACCAAACAGGGCCGTCTGGCAGCAGTCAAAGTCATTGACCCGCAGATCGCAGCCAATGACGAGGAACGTGAAAGGTTTGTCCGAGCGGTCAATACGATGATCAATGTTCGGCATGCGAATCTTGTGGAGATCTACAACGCCGGTAAACAGGGACCGTTTTGCTGGTGCGCGATGGAATACATTGACGGGCCAAGCATCATGGAAGTGATCGACTTGATCGGTATCCAAGGAATGCTTGACTGGCGCGAGTCATTTCGGGTGGCCGTGCACGTGACTCGAGCACTGCATTGCGCGTACGAAAACAAAATCATCCATCGCAATGTGACACCTCAAAATCTTTTGCAACGCAAAGGCGACAAAGTAGTGAAACTGGCGGACTTAATGCTGGCAAAGGCGTTAGAGGGAACGAACGCCCGCCAAGTCACGAGCCCCGGACAGATGGTAGGTGATTTGGCGTTCATGTCTCCTGAGCGAACGCATCCTGGATCCGACGTGGACGGAAGATCCGACATCTATGGCCTCGGGGCCACACTCTACGCGCTCTTGACCGGGCGACCTCCTTTCGAGAAGGCCTCGGTGGTCGAACTCGTCCGCGCCGTGCGGGAAGAAGACCCGGTCCCTCCGAAGGAAATCCAACTGGCCGTTGACGACCGGTTCCAAGATCTAGTTTTAAAAATGTTGGCCAAGAATCCCGACGATCGTTATCAACGTCCGCTACAAATTTTACAAGAGTTAGAACACATCGGAAAATTTCAGGGAGTCGATGCCGATGCGGCATGGCCGCGCTGACGCGGAATCAGCAACTCGGAACTCCACAGCATGGCCTGCTTTGCTGATCGACTGCAAAATCTAGAAACCCCTGCTGCAACGTTTGTGAATCGGTCGGGTATAGCTTGGCAACACTCATCTTCTCGCGCGCCTGCGGTTTCCCTTACAGGTCTTATACCCCTCGTTCGTAGTGTTTCCACCTTCTGCAGAATGCATGCCCTTTGACACTAACAGGAGCTGCAAACTAACCTTAAAATCGTTTTCTTGTGAACAACGGTCGCTGTTGATTTCGCTCTCTCGCGATCTCGCAAGTTGAACAGCCTCTCCTAGGAACTGGACATGAACCACCATTCAGAAACCATTGGTTTAATCGGCGTCGGCCTGTTAGGTTCGGCCATTGCAGAACGCCTGCTTCAAAAGCAATTCCACGTCGTCGGCTTTGACCTCCGCCAACAAGCACTGAGCAATCTGCAAAATCAAGGTGGAGATTCGGCAACATCTCTCGAGGATGTTGTTCACCGCAGCCAACGGATCATCCTTTGCTTGCCTACCTCGTCCGTTGTTGATTCCGTCGTGAACAAGCTCGAACCGTTACTCACGCCTGCATCCGTTCTACTCGATGTCACCACCGGTGAACCCACCGCCACTGAAGCAACCGCAGAACGCCTTCTCTCTCAAGATGTTGTTTACATCGATGCCACGGTTGCAGGATCGAGCCAACATATGCGGGAGGGAAGGGCGACGATGATGGTCGGTGGTAACCAGAAGGCAATCGACCGTAATGAGGACCTCTTGCAGGCGTTGTCTCAAAACGCGTTTTATGTTGGCGACAGCGGCAACGGTGCCCGAATGAAGTTGGTAGTGAATTTAGTGTTGGGTCTGCACCGCGCGGTTCTCGCCGAGGGCCTTGCCTTGGCGGAAAGTTGCGGAATTGATCCACAGCAAGCACTCACCATACTTAAATCCAGTCCGGCCTACTCTGCCATGATGGATTCGAAGGGGGATAAAATGATCCAACGAGAATTCTCTCCCCAGGCCAAACTGTCGCAACATTTAAAAGATGTGCATTTGATCCAAAGTTTAGGAAACGCTGCGGGACAGACACTGCCGCTGACCGTGACCCACCAATGGCTGCTAGAACGGGCCATCGATTTAGGTTACGCGGACTTGGACAATAGCGCCATTCTGCAGACCTACAAGGACTAAGAGAAAGGACCCAAAGAACTGCGAGCGAGCACGTTGAAATCGAAAAAAGAAAACGCGATCCTCCCAAAAGTTTGTTTCATAACGACAGCGGCTTATTTGACGGCAAGTGCGTTAAAATCTCACCGCATCAAACCTGTTCCCAAACAGCCGCACATCCCCTCTTACGAATCGCGGCAAGCGCACTCCAGAAGGCCTGCAAAGATGCTGGCCTTTTCTGGCCACCGCTCGCCGACACAATCGCCATTTCTCTCTTATTCATGGCAAAATCCCTTTGCCCCCAGAAGGTGATTCCTCCACAGCAGAAAGCTCTTTCTGCTGTGGAGGACCTGCTTTAGGCCGCCTCAGAGAAGGACTACAAAAAATTCGGCAAAAAAGAAATTTTCCTTGAAGGATTTGTCAGCCGGCGGATCTAAATAGTATGAACTCCCACGATTTTGATTTTCAAGAAACTCTAGAAACCTACTGGGATACTATTTATCAGTTAGGGCTCCGCATGCTAGGAAATGCGACCGAGGCTGAAGAAATGGCTCAGCAAACGTTCTTTAAAGCCTATCTTGCCTGGGATCAATTTCAGGGGCGTTCACAAATCAAAACCTGGCTTTTCCGGATCGGCATCAATGTCTGCCGAAAGCAGTTGCAAGATCGCAATCGTTTTCAGGGATGCGATCTTGACCCTCAATGGTCCGCAGCGGATCCCGACAAGAATCACTCTCAAGAAGAACTCAAGGACCGCGTTCAGGCAGCCTTGGCTTGCCTGGAACCAAAACACCGTTTAATTCTGACGCTCTTTTGCATCGACGGACTCCGACACCTGGAGATCGCCAACATTCTCAACGTACCGGAGGGAACCGTCTGGTCACGGCTCCACACGGCGAAAAAGAAATTGGCACAAAAACTACAGAACCTCCCACAGGAGACACTACCATGAACCAAGAACTTGCCAGGCAATTGTGTCTTAAGATGATCTATGGTGGGAAACTAACGAGCGAGGAAAATTTGCTCTTTGAATCCTTCACACAAACGGCGGCCGGTCAACAGTACTTTGCCACGAGTCAGGAAATGAAAGCTGCACTTGATAACATTGCCCATGTCGAGCTTACTTCAGTTGCCAAGTCGGTTATGATCGAACGATTCACCAAGCTCCTACAAAAAAATGCGGCCGCGGCGCAAAAAAGATTTCCTCTCGCCCTCTGGCTGCTAATTGGTCCACTCGGCGTCTTGGCCTTATTGAGTGGCCTTACATTCGGCGGGAACCTCATCACTGTCTTGATACTCTCTGTCGTCGCTCTGTTCATCATTCTGTTGGCAATCATGAGAAACCATCACCGGCAGTTGCAGAACGAAACAAACCTTTTTCAACGCATGAAAACAGATCACTGCCACGCGCAAAAGCTTTCCAACCGGGTTTTAGCAATCCTGATTTTTTTGATACCGTCGATCGGGGGAGGCTGGATTTTCTATCAGTTGCATGGAATCACTGCAGGGATGAAACATTTTTCGCTCTGCCTGAGTTTCAGCCTTTTGATCACTTGGCTGTTGATAAGGATCTCGAACAAATCCGTTCGGTCGCAGGATCCAGAAGTTTGGGATTGGTGGCAGGAGGAGTTGCGGGAATGACGACGGCCATCTCGCTAGGCAATTTTTGTCGACCCCGGTGACCTCATTCCAGAAAAGGACCCTGGCTACAACAGGTCCACTCACTTGGCGGAGATTGTTGCTGGCACTCGTAAGCAGCACGGGCAATTTCAAGGGCAAAGCGCACTTTTCAAAAACTTATTCTTCGCTGCTCTTCCGTATTCGCTCAATCAGGCGACTTGCTCAACGTCAGTCAGCGCAGATTGACGGTATTCTGCGTGTATTGGTGGTGATGTTTTGCCTTACGGCTTGCTGGAATCGTGTCGTCGGGACGACGCTTGGTAGCTTCAGGGGCAATGACGACCAACCCAAGAAATCCTTTTCTCGTTTTGTCTTCCTTATCCTGAAAAAGGATCATACTTCCACATCATTGCCGCCAAGCGGGCTACAATGATCACAACAACCCGATGCGGGTAAGATGATGCGGGCAAGATCGGCGGGACCGCTTGCTGCAAACTGCCAAACGTTTTCAGCGCCACCATAAGGACCTATTTTAGATTGCCTGTTGACCTGTTTTTTTTTGCGATTTTGGCCACAATATTTTTCTCAAGAATCCAGTTGTGGCTCACCATGAATGGGGCTACACCCAAAACACCCGACAATGAGAATCTAGCGACCAATGCCTCAGAGAAGGCCGAGTCTTTTGTTGTACGCCGCATCCAGACGCACTTATAGAGTCCATTATTTCATTCCCAGACTTGTTTGTTGTTTCCTCGAAGTAATCTCACCACGAGTTTTCCAGCCATGAAATCCTACCTCTTGCTCTTGTTATTGATTGTTATTTCCCCTCGGCAGGCTTGGGCAACCGATTCCTTGGCAGGAACAAAGCCGAATATCATTCTGGTCATGACCGATGACCAGGGGATGGGTGATTTATCATGCATGGGCAACAAAGTGCTGCGAACACCCAACCTCGACAAGTTTTATTCCATGTCGACACGGTTCACAGATTTTCATGTGAGTCCGACCTGTGCTCCGACTCGCGCAGCTATCTTCAGTGGACGCCATGAATTTCGCAACGGAGTCACACATACCATTAAAGAACGTGAAAGAATGGCACTTTCCACAACAACGTTTCCTCAATTGTTACAAACTGTGGGTTATGAAACGGGCATCTTTGGAAAGTGGCACCTGGGAGACGAAGACGCTTACCAACCGTATCACCGCGGATTTAGTGAGACCTTTATTCACGGAGCAGGCGGCATCGGACAATCCTATCCCGGAAGTTGCGCAGACTTCCCTCCGAACCGTGCCTCTGTCGGGCGGTACTTTGACAACGCAATCCTGCACAATAACACCATTGTAAAAACCAAAGGATTCTGCACGGATGTCTTTTTTCAAGCCGCTCTCGGTTGGATCAAAAAACAGCACCAAGCTAAAACGCCGTATTTCGCCTACATCACATTGAACGCTCCTCACGACCCATATATCGCCCCTAAAAAGTACACCAAACGATTCGCCGATGCCGGATGGGACAGCCTTACTCAGGGTCGGTATGGCATGATCGAAAACATCGACGATAACTTCGGATTACTGATGTCCAAGTTAGACGAATGGAACGCCTGGGATAACACCCTCGTGATCTTCATGACCGACAATGGACAAGCGAGACGAAGCGGAACACTCAACGGAGAAAAAACGCCCATATTTACTGCAGGATTCAAGACCGGGAAAGGCTCGACCTACGAAGGAGGGACCCACGTTCCAGCATTTTGGTACTGGAAAGATAAGCTCAAATCCGGAGTCGATATTCCGGTGCTTACTGCTCACATCGACATGTTCCAAACATTTTGTGAACTGGCCAAAGTAGAAATACCTGACAACATTCAGCCGATCGATGGACGGACACTCGTACCCCTGCTTGAAAACCCAGCAGCAAAATGGGAGGACCGACATCTGTTTATTCACCAGGGCCGCTGGGAGAAGGGTGCCGATCCCAACGAGAGTAAATTTGCTCCCTTTGCGGTACGTACTCAGCGTTGGCGTTTCGTAAAAAACACCGAGTTGTACGACATTGCCAACGATCCGTTGGAAAGCACCAATGTCTTTGACCAACATCCCCATGTCGTGGCAAAGCTACGAAAAGCATACGATCGCTGGTGGCAGGAGACACTCCCGCTAATGGTCAACGAAGATGCACCGTACGCTCCTGAGCAACCTCAGACCGTACGATATGAACAACAACTCAAGACACGTGGGATTCCGGAGTGGGTGCCGCCCACACTATAATTTTCGCCCCAAACACCCGACAAATTATTCGCTCATGCGGGTATTGTCATTAGAGCGGGTAGACGTATTTCAGCTTGCAGAATATCGATTTCTTTTCAATCCAGCAGAGAATTACAGAGCCCTCCGATCGTTGCCTTGCGACACCTCCTGCGCGACGAAGATCCAGAAAAGGTTGTTCACCATCGCACCTGGCATTCGTTGGCGATTAGCGCCGCACAGTTGGAAAGTTGAGCTCTGAAATCACCGAGACTTGACCAGATCCGAAGCTTGCACACACCCACTTCGCAGGAACCACTACTTCACCCAACTCTCGAGACTGCGACAGTACCTCACCGCCCCTTCCATGAATATCGGGAATCATCCAATCCCGTTTGTCAGAGCGTCGGCGCGACTCCTCCGAAAGATATAATTCTCACCAGCGCAATCAGTTCCTAGCATCTTTTGCCTTACGCGGGATTCGTTCATTTGGGGTTTCATACCCGTCCCTATTGGTGCCAGCGTAAATGATTGGTCCCAAACTAAATATGGCTCGCCCGCTTTGTCAGCTGCTTTGTCAGCTGCAAACTTTGTACCGACCAAATACCTCTCATCAAAGCTGAGCAAGGATCTCCTGAGCACGTAGGGACTGTTCGGTGTCAGGGTCTTGGTTAATCAACCGCGCCAAATGATGGACAGCCTCCTCATGACCACTACGGGCTAGTTCACATGCCTCGTCAAACCCCTTGTTTGCAAAAGAAAAGTCTTTCGGGATAACCTTTAATCCGAGGTCCTTCCAATAATACTGGTACTCTTCGGAATCCCAGGCTTCGTACGTCTCCCGCCACCCAAAAGCGCTCATACCCGCTAGATGCGGTTCGGTCATATGTTCAGCGATCGGATCATCCACCGCTTGATACCGATTATCCAGAGAAACCCGCAACCGGTCTTCAGTGACGTTGGGCAAAGCCATGTGCATCGTTAACGCGGGAAATATTAACGTATCCCCAATTTCATAATTCGTCGTCTGCCAGGGGAGACCAAGCGCATCATAATCCGCCTGATCAATCATCAGGCTTCCAGCACCCAGAGAAAAATGATGTTCCAAAACGGTGCCGACCTTATGCGACCCCTTCAATACGGCCAGACCACCTAGTTCGATCGGACAATCACCAACCGGGCTCCAGCAGGTGAGATTGTCATAAGTTCCCTGAAAATGTACAAAATCCTGATGGATCGGAGTCGTGTGAGCGGTGTATTTCGGGAACCAAAGCCTGGCAACTTTTTGTGGTTGCGGAATTGTCTGCCGCCCGGTGATATCTGAAACCGTCCGCAACATCATTTCCGAATGCGCAGATTCGTGAAATAACTGATTTCGATAGACCTGGTGGTAAACGTCAGTGTACTCGGGATCCCCTTCGGTGCACTGCACACCTGGCTCAGCAATACCTTCCAAAGGGTCCGTTCCCTGCTTAATCCAACCGCCTTCCTGCATCGTCGTCAGCATTTGCCGACGCAACTCAAGCAACATAGCTGGATCTTGTAATTGACGAAAAAACAAATAGCCGTCTTCTGAAATTCGATCCTGTAACCCCTCCGGGTTACCCAGCAGATCATTCGAAACGCATAATTCTTCAAGATTCGTCAGGGTCGGGATCATCTCTTCTTTCTACATTTAGGCGTTTGTCGGTACCTATAACTTAATCAGTCAGGACCGTTCATTGTATCTCAAGGGGGCGGGCCAACTTTTAATCCATTGTTATCGTGGACCTGTCAGCAGGGTAATAGTCCCCCGGGCCGGACCTCCCACCACCGGTAGATCTTCCGTTTCGAAAAGAGTTTTATGGTACCGGATTCGTGGGGGGATCAAACGCTAGCCAGCCAAGACATTTCTTTCAATTCACCCATTCACAACCATTCATTTTTAGCCTATTTTTTAAGGTATCAACTCATATGCGAGAGTGGCGGAATTGGCAGACGCGCTAGATTTAGGATCTAGTGGCCTTAGGTCGTGCAGGTTCGATTCCTGTCTCTCGCACTACTGAAAAACAAGGGTTTCTGGTCAATCGGCTGGGAACCCTTGTTTTGTCGAGTCACTTCCGAGTACCAAATGACGACCAAGCGGCTGAAGTTTTGACTTGAGCCTCCTGATATTTCAAACTGCCCAAGAAAATCTAGGCCCGTTACCAACTACATTCGCCAAAAATTCTATCCATAAATCCGGCAGAGCGCATCATGCGAATTCAACTCCTAACCGTTAGCCTCCTATCGCTGGGAACCTGTTGCGGCTGTACTCCAACCGCCGACAACCTACCGTCCGGTCAGGTTGCTCCCCGGATGACGGAAGACCAAGTGACAGACGCCACAACGCCACCGATTCGACTCGAAGATGAAATCGTAGAAGCTTCCTGTGGCGAATGCCAGTTCGGCATGCCGGGAAATGGTTGCAACTTGGCCATCCGTTGGGAGGGGCATGTTTTTTTCGTGGATGGCACTGGGATTGACGATCATGGCGACGCGCACGCCGAGTCCGGTTTCTGCAACTGTATCCGTCCAGCACGCGTTTCCGGACTTTTAGTGCAAGGCCGTTTCAACGCAGACAAGTTCGCATTGATAGAAGAGAAGCAGTGATGAACGCTGCTTTGTAGTTCATTTCCTGCACCGCTGCAGCAAGCCTTGTTGCGGGATGTAGGGTGGAAAAATCAGCCGATCGCACAGAAGAGTTTGCCCGTGCCAATATGCAATTTACAAGTTCCCTGCGGTACCAATCGTCCCAGGAAGCCACTGGGAATTTAAGATCCTGAGCAAGGGGACACCAGGAAAAATGGCCGAAATCACGTGTCCCTGTAAGGCTGAGAGAAATATGAGACCGATCGGAATGTCGGCCACCGAATTCTCTCTGAATAGGATCTCATGAGCTGAACCAAAAAGATCTCACAGCGGTTCGCTTCTCTCCAAATACCCACCGTCACGCACTCGGCGCCCGTACCTTTTGCTGGAAAGACGTCCTGGGAGTGGTTTAAGCATTTCCCGGAGTCAGGCAAACTCGCACTCCCTGCCTTAGCGTCGATTGACTGCTTCTTGACTTGAGATCGATTGGAAACCAACTCACAACGTTGGTCCACAAATAACCCACCGACTTTCGCGTGCAGTTGAGCACACCCTCAATAACCTTCCCACGTATACCGGTTTCCTTAATACCAACCACCAGAACGTGGCTTGCTTTTAAGGCGATTTTTGGCATGATTCAGTCCTTCCTGCGTGAGAAATCGTGATTCTTGACCTGTTCAAACATCCGCGACGTTTCCTCTATCCAGCAAGCCCAGAAAGCCAAGTCCGAAATGACAAAAAATCTCCCAGTTAACACGCGCAGCGAATGGGTTAATGTCGCTACCGATGCCATGTGGGACGCCATGCGTAAAGCGGTCATTGGCTGGCCGCATCTCGGCGAAGATCAAAACGTCAATCGCCTGGAATCGATGATCGCCGACTTGACCGGTAAAGCGGCCAGCGTTTTTCTTCCCACCACCAACTGTGCAAACCTGCTGGCAATGATGGGCCTTTGTGACAACTGCGATCAAGTCATTATGGAAAACCGTTGTCACCTGTGGTGGGTCGAACAAAACATCCCCCGGCTGACAGGCGCCTCACCCCGCATGCTGGCCGGAAACAAACTAGGGGAAATGGATCTGGACGAAGTCGCTGCCGTGATCGAAGAACAACGCTACGGCATGAAACCCAGCACCGCCGTGGTCTGCCTAGAAAATTCGCACAACGTCTGCGGAGGGGTCGCACTTCCCCCAAGTTATCTCGCGCAAGCGGCCGAAGTGGCCCATCAATTGGGTGTAAGCCTGTTTGTCGACGGAGCCCGACTTTTTAACGCGGCGGCTGCACATCAGGTTCCGCTGCGGGAGATGGTGGCCGAAGTCGATGTGCTCAGCCTGTCCCTCAACAAAGGTCTCGGAGCCCCTTTCGGGGCCATGCTTTGTGGTTCTGAGGAGTTCATTTTACAAGCCCGAGAGAACCACAAAATCTTGGGGTCGCATTCGATTCACAAAGCAGGCTTTCTCGCCGCTGGAGCGATCGTCGCTCTGGAAACGATGCTGGACCGTTTGCCTGAGGATCATGTCCGTGCACAAAAACTAGCCCACTTACTTGTCGACATTCCTGGGCTGAATGTGGATCTGGAAACGGTCCAAACCAACATCGTCCGTGTCGAGCCTGAGACCATGTCTCCCCGTGATTTCGCCTCCCAAGTCGAAGCCAAGGGAGTTGGCGTGATGGTTCTGGATCAGCGGGCAGTCAAGTTCATTACCCACTACGGCATTGACGACGCGGGCGTTGAATTTGTCGCAAAGATTGCGCAAGAGGTGATGGCAACAAACGCCAACAAGTAACTTGAGGCCCAGCCGCTTCCGATCAACGACCATCGATTTAGCGTCTCACCTCGCCGCTCACAGCGTGCGCTAACCAAGAGGGCGATCCCTCTCAGGAAAGCCTTGGCGGGCTCTGTTCGTTCCCTGGGTGATCCTTTAGGATCGCGATTTGCTGGCAGGCTAGGTCGCGGCTGTGTCATCCATCTTTACCTTCCATCGAATGCCAAGGTTCCCAACATGATCCCGCGCATGATCTCTACCAAATTCGTGCAACTCATCACCCTCCTCTCCTGTATCTTCTTCACGACGTCATCGCTACGGGCAGACCCGCCACAATTCGCCCAAGCCAAATTCGTCGTGCCGACACGGCTATTCATCAAACACACTCCCCAACGGGGATTTCAAGGTCCCGCTACGATTGCCTTAAAGAATGGGACCTTGCTACTGGTGGCACCCTGGGGGCGACCGGAGACAAACTTTGCTCAATTCGCCAAAAAATATCCGGTTCCCAAGTTCTATCAGAGTGTCGACGGAGGCCGGACGTGGCAACTTCAGGGGCGCATGCAAATGGACTGGGATTTAGATGGCATGATCAGTGACGGAGGGGTTAGCTTTTTGCGCTTGCGCGACGGCCGCCTCGCCTTTTTGGCACATCGCCATGTCGAGGGGCTGCATGGTGGGGGGCTTCCCATCATCTCCTTTTCCTCAGACGACGGTTCCACTTGGAGCCCGGCAAAACGGATTGGCGATCCGGAAGGCGTGTGGTACGTCATGAACGATCGCTTGCTGCAGTTAAAGAATCAGCGGCTGATTGTTCCGGTCGCTCACATGCCGGCGGAAACCGGCACCTATGAGGGCGATACCAATTTAGGCCTCTGCTTCTACAGTGACGACGTCGGAGTAACTTGGAAGCGTTCCATTCAGCCGGCCCGTCTGGATGACCTGCGCGGCATGCAAGAACCATGTATCGCAGAAATCGCGGCAGGCCACTTGTTGATGTTGGCACGTACCGGCAGTGGCTCGCTCTTTGCATCTTTTTCAGCCGACGGTGGAGAAAGATGGAGTAAACCCCAGCCCACGTCGCTGGTTTCGGCGTGTTCTTCACTCACATTACGCACACTGCCGGATCGTCGTTTGATCGTTTTCTACAATCATGCGAAACCCCTGCGGGAGGGTGCTTTTTTCCCTCGCACACCATTGTGTTACGCCATTTCTTCCAACGGTGGCCAAAGCTGGAGTCCACCCGTGGTCATCGATGATGAGGGAGTTGCCCATCAAGATCGTCAAAACATTTATCCCTCGGTCAGCTTCACCGCCGAGGGAATGCTGCTCGTCTGGTCCACCGAAAAAGCGCATCCAGCAGGCGGGTTTGGTGCCGGAGATCCGCAGATCGGAGGTGGCAAATGCGCCATTGTCGCTTATCCCGCAAAACCCTAGGACCAACTTCACCGTCGTCGGCATTTGCTAGAACGTCCGGAAACCGCAAACTGCCGGCGACCTCATCCCTACAGCACCTGATTGCTTCGTTCGCCACTGCAGCTCAAACTAACGCGGTTGATGAGCGTTTGTCTCGCACCAGCCTCGAAGTGCTTGGCGGGCGCGACATCGCACCATCAAAGAACGGGTAACTGCATCGTCTCCAACGAGACCGTTGCAGCTGTCCAAATCGGGCCCTTCTCAACGAGCACAGACAAAGTCTGCCCCTGAAGGGTACTTTCTTAGTGTCCGCCAAAGTATCGCCACCCGGTGCTGGCTACAACAGATTGTTCACCTTTGCCGTGCGACGTCAAAACTCCACCAAGCCAAAAACAATTCCTGTTCAAGCGCCACCAACTCCCTATGAATGTAGAATGGATTCCAGAAATCCGGCCGCTACAAACCTCTCGAAAGGCTGCATTATGACTTTGGATGTATTTCTTTATACGCTGCTAGGAAACACCCCAGTGCTGTTGGTCTGGATGCTAGGAATTGTCCTCTCCATTGTGCGTTATCCCCAAAATCCAAGCCGCTGCTTGCTGGCGGGTGGGGCCCTAATTCTCTGTTTTTGTTTCCGTTTAGGTTTACCATTCCTGCAGCCATTGATCCTCAATTCGCTCCTCGCAGATCAACTTCCCTTCAATTTACGCATCGTCGTGGGAAATTTCATTTCATCGTTTCCTTTTGCATTTGCCTACGGGCTTCTGATCTGGGCTGCGGTCGGACCTAGCGGGCGTACCTCCTCCGCCAGCCGTCCGATCTGACCACCAGCATCTTTCCAGACCACCGTAGCGATCGTCAGCGGTCATCCAGTAGGAAAAAATACATCTCTAGCGGAGTCTGCTATTCCTCCGTCTGCTGCAGTGAGCTATCAAGGTCCTCCACATCAGGAGTGGGCGTTTGTCCATTGGGAAGGGTGAATCCATTCGACCGATCTTCAGGAGAAAACTGACCCCACATGACTCCTGCGGCATCACTTGCGACGGTGCCTTGACTTGAAGGAGAGAAAGGTTGACTCACTGGTTGATCCGTAGTTTGCAGGATCCGCACATGGGCCGATTTAATTTGAACACCATCCAATGTTCTACATTGGAGCGTCATTTGATGTTCCCCGCTAAACTTGGGGATGAAACTAAAATCAGTCTGCTGACGTTTTGTCTCATCGCGATGTTCTTTGATGATTTGATTGTTGCAACTCACCTTGGCATCAATCTCTAAAAAATTCCATCCGCCGACATCCGCAGCAAGATAAACCTTGACTGGTTGATCTTTCGTGAGGGTTGCAGTCAGTTCAAATGGTGCCTCACCGGTCAAGTCTGCGTGGGTAAGTTGGACCTCGGAAACAATGGCCAAAGTCGTCTTGCCAAGTTGTGGTTTCTCCCACAAAGCCCAGGGTACGGCAATGCTTAAACTAACCGCTGTGGCGATCAATAACTTAACGAACAGTGATTTGACAAGCCGTGATTTGACAAACAGTGTTTTTTCATTTTTCATTTGATCTCTCTGGCGAAATTGCACCTATCTAAGGGACGATTGTGACTTTTCTCAGAAACGGGAAGTAACAAGAATGGATTCAGCACACGACAAGCTCTGCTTCGTAAAACTCTAGCGCGCTCGCCTTACTTGCAAAGGCCGCGAACTCACTGATTCAAGAATTTTCTATCCTGCGGGAATTCGTGTTCGAAAACTTAGCTTGTCAGCAACTCAACAAAAAATGCGTAATACCGCTACAGATTCCGATGACTAACTCAGACAGACGCCCGTTCGAAAAGATAATGAGACACATACCATTCTGTGCCTTGCTTGTAACCAAACAATTCGGATCCAGCAAGAAACAATAACCGCCAACGCATCCACCAACGCCTTGCCTGCTGCCGACCGTAAATTCGTGACAAAATAGGTAACATCACTTGGCGACGATCGTCCATATTTTGAATCCAGGCTTCGGCCGTTTTCTGATAGTGCACTCCATTCCAGTGCCATTGGTCAGTAACCTGCATTTCCTCTGCAAAGTAGCGAAAAATATTTTCGCTCGGCATGATGCCGCCTGAAAAGAAATTGCGGCTCATCCAATCATCTGCCTTCTCGTCATTAAATTCATAAGCAAACTGTTTATGACAAAAAATGTGGACAAACAATTTCCCCTCGGGCCGGAGCCACATTGAAATCCGCCGCAGCAACTCGCGATAGTTTCTCATGTGCTCGAACATTTCGATCGACATCACGCGGTCAAATTGGTGTGCTGAAGCGAAGTCATTCATGTCAGCAGTAATCAACGTTAGCCGATCTGCGACCCCCACATGCCGGGCTTGGCTCAAGATAAATTCCCGTTGAGAATGGGAATTAGAAACTGCGGTCACTCGGCATTGGGGATAGTTTTCCAGAATCCACAGGGACAAAGCTCCCCAACCGCATCCCAATTCCAACACCTCCATGCCATCCTCTAAAGCAGCATGTCGACAAGATTCCGCCAGTGAAGCTTCCTCTGCCTGCTCTAACGACGTCACGCGATCAGACCAAAGACAACTGCTGTATTTGTAACGTTGTCCCAATACCTGAGCATAAAACTCAACAGGAACCTCGTAATGCTGGTCATTGGCACATTCTGGAATCGGTGCAATCGGTCCATTGCTTCCGCCGTCGATAAATTCTTGCAATTTTTCGGCGTTGGCTTTCGGATCCAGCGCATCGAGACTCGTTAAGCGTTTGCGGCACAAATAACGAATCGCCATACGGGTAATAATATCGGGGACATACCCCGCTTCGACCGCACGAATGGCGGTCTTCACCAAGGTACTGTGGATCAAGTCACTATCCTGTTCGATTTAGGGAACCAGGGAAAAAACGTATTCGTCGTCCGCTGATACTCTCGATAGGCCTCGCCGCGGGATTTCAATGCCTGAAACTCCGTCGGCGGAATACCCGTCACGCGCAAGATGAGAACGAGCATGAGCAAGGGGCCAACCACGGTGAGCCCACCCCAGGGAGCGCTGAGTGCCAGCAACACATAGGCCCACCAATGTAGCCATTCGAAAAAGTAATTAGGATGGCGGGAAAACCGCCATAGCCCTGTTTGACAAACCTTGGCTTGGTTCGATGAAACCGCCCGAAAGCGAGCAAGTTGGCGATCGGCGATCGATTCTCCCAGCAGTGCCACCACCCAGATGGCGATTCCGACAATGTCGGCAATTCCAAACTCTGCTTCTGCTCGAGCCGCGATTAACATCGGTAGCGCGAACAAAACACAACCGAACGCTTGAACTTGGTAGAAGCCAAACATCTTCGCTTGCGCTGAGGATCCCCAATTTTTTTTGAGTGTCTGGTAGCGACCGTCTTCAGACATTTTCAACAAACGCGAGAGGAGGTGACTGCTCAAACGCAAGGCCCACAGCATGGCTAACGTGGCAATGACAACCCGTCTTCCTGGTTGTCCGGCTGGACTATTGAAACAAAAGAAGACCGCGAGCGTACCCACGCCCATGCCCCAGGCAAGATCAACAATTCCAGCATCTCCAGTGCGACGTTGAATGAACCAAAACAGGCTCATGGTCACACTGCTGGCCAGCCAACCGATCAAAACAAGTTGCCAAGTGCTCACAGCGAAGCTCCATCAGAAGGAACTGAGGTGGCACAGGATCTCTCCGAAAACACCTCCTGATCGAAACTCTTCGATGTAAATCCTCGAGGGTCAAGACGGCATGCTGGTTTTGCAAATAGCATTTGGACATTATTACACTGGCGTTCTTCAAATACGGCTGTGCAGTAACACAGATAGTAATCCCACATCCGGACAAACGAAGGCGAATAGCCTAACTCAAAGACTTCGTCAAGATTCTGATGAAATGCTTGGCGCCAACACCGTAGTGTCTGTACATAATGGGAAGCAATATCTTCCATCTGAAGTAATCGCATGTCGGTCTCATGTGTCATGGTCTGCAAAAGAACAGAAACCGAAGGTAAACATCCGCCTGGGAAGATATATTTGCGAATGAAATCGACACTCTGCAAGTGATCTTTGTAGCGTTGGTCCTTGATCACAATACTTTGCAACAGGAGCATCCCCTCAGGACGAAGCAACTCACTACACTTTCGAAAGAACGTGCCAAAAAACTCGTGCCCCACTGCTTCAATCATTTCCACAGACACGAGCTTGTCGAACTGGCCACGAAGGTCACGATAATCGCGTTGGAGTACAGTGATTTGATCAGCGAGACCTGCCTTTTGAACGCGTTCAACTGCAAAGTCGAATTGTTCTTGCGAGATTGTCGTCGTCGTGACTCGACAACCAAAGTTCTTCGCCGCATAAATCGCCAACGCGCCCCACCCCGTACCAATTTCGACTACATGATCTGTCTTCTGCAAATCGAGTTTGCGACAGATTGCATCCATCTTTCGTACTGAAGCGTCGTACATGGTGGTTGCCCCCGGTTCAAACAACCCACACGAATAGTTCATTGTTTCATCAAGAAACAATCGGTAGAAGTCGTTCCCTAAATCGTAGTGTTGATGAATATTTCGCACAGCGCCTGCGCGACTGTTTCGTCTCACAGCGTGGCCAAGTCGTGCAAGCGACCTTCGCATCCAAGCCAAACCCTGATCCATGCGATCGCTGACTTGTAAATTCCGAATAAAAATGCGCACCAGTGACGTCAAATCATCGCAAGACCAGTCACCATCGAGAAGGGACTCGGAAACCCCTAAGCCTCCACCAAGTACCGATCGTCGATAGAAACGCGGGTGATGAACACGAACATGGGCTCGAAGCGGAGCATGCGGATCACCAAAACAACGTGTTGCTTGACCATCTTGGATGATCACTTGGCCGTCCTTGAGCGCACTCAAGCCACGGTGAAATATTCGCCGAAAGAGAGCCTGAACAAAACGAAGCTCGACTTCAGCTGCAACGGGACTTGTCTCCATGATGGCTTGGTTACTAGAGGTCATGGCGTCGTTGATCCCTGAAGTGATTGTGAATTGTTTGTTTTTTGGCCTGGATGTTTATGAAACGGTGTTCCTTTGAGCCACAATCGCAGCGCTTGCCAATAAATACCAGCCACTACCCTCCAAGTCATCAAAGGAAAGCGAAGCAAGGCTCTGGACAGATTGGCTGACGTAATTTCTCGGCGTTCCAATCGCATGTTCACATTAAAAAATGCCTCACCCTTTTGTCGGTTCTCGATGAACACTTTGATTTGTCGGTCGGGACTGGATAGCCCCCACGTATACTGAACGTCCATCGGCATAAAAGGGGAGACGTGAAACTCTTTGTCAATGACACTTTTCTCATCGCGCGAATCGAATTGCTCTGGCGAGAGGACATAGCAATGGCGTTCGCCCCAGGGAGTATTATTTACTTCTGCCACCACAGCACTTAACGTCTCGGACTCTTTCTCAAAGCAGTAATAAAATGAAACCGGATTGTTGACATAGCCAAAGTAACGCAAGTGAGTGAGCAAACGAATGGGACCTTCCGGTCTAGGGTAACCTTTGCTTTCCACAAAATTACGAACTACCTCCTCAAGTGGCTGGTCGCCCTCTCCCATGTGATCCGTTCGACAAAATCTGGCAACGGCGACGCGCCGAGTCGACCACAACCAATGCCTTTGAAATACCTGCTGAAGTTCGCTCAAATCCAGATACATCAGAAAAATACGACCGCGAAATTCATGTTTCACCGGAGCCATACGACGATGACAAACTTGACCTTCGTAGATACAGCTTTGCATTATTAGTCGGCTCCAAGAAAAGCCTTTGATACAGCAAGAGCACTATTAACACCGTCTTCGTGAAAACCATTTCCCCAATAGGCTCCACAAAACGAGGTGCGACGTCGCTTAATTAACTCGCCGTGACGACGTTGAGCAGCCCATCTCTCGGTGGTGAAAATGGGGTGCGCGTATTCAATGCGCCGGATGACTTTTTCTGGATCGATGTATTTCTCACCATTGAGGGTCACATTGTAGACATTTTTGGACTGAATACCCTGCAACATATTCATGTTGTAGGTCACCGTCGCTTTTTCAGGATCCTCGTGTGGCACATGATAGTTCCAACTCGCCCAGGCACGTCGCGTCTTGGGGAGTACCGTAGTGTCCGTATGGAGTTGTGCCACGTTCCTCTCATAGGGAAAAGCCGCCAAGACCTCTCGTTCGGTGCCCATGGCTTCTTTTCCCAGAATCCTCAGCGCCTGATCACTGTGACAAGCAAAAATCACCTGATCAAAACGCTGTGTCTGATTGCTGGCCAAGGTTATCTCAACATATTCATTACAACGCGAAATACTCGTGATCGGAGTTTGAAGATGAATTACTCCCTCGAATCCGCGCATCATAGATTCCACATAGGACCTCGAACCACCTTCAATAACCCGCCATTGGGGACGACCTCGGACTGCCAGCATTCCGTGGTTTCGATAGAAATCGAGCACAAACCGAATTGGAAACTCTTGCAACTTGCCACGCGGGCAAGACCATACTGCAGAACCCATGGGTAAAAAATATTGCTCGATAAATTCATTTGAAAACTGATGCTTTTCGAAAAACTCCGCGACCGTAAGATCTTCTTCTGCGGACAACAATGCCAAGGTACGTTTATTAAATCGCACCAAATCTCGGAGTAAGCGCAGAAATCGCGGGTTGATAAGATTACGCCTTTGCGCGAAAAGCCCATTCACATCTGCGCCCCGATATTCCAAACCCGAGCGATCACATTTAACGCTAAAACTCATCGTCGTGGGCTTTGAAGCAACGCCGAGATCATCGAGCATACATGTAAAGTTTGGATATGTGTGGTTGTTGAACACAATGAAACCGGTGTCCACACAATGCAGTTTTCCGTCATCCTCGACATCGATTGTGTTTGTGTGACCCCCTAAATAATTATTGGCCTCAAAAAGTGTAATTTGATGCATGCGTTGCAACGCATAGGCTGCAGTAAGGCCAGAAATACCAGCTCCAATGACAGCAATTCTCACATTTTCTCTCTTTGTACAGTTGGTCAACTCAATTTGCTGACATAATCGCTTTCGAAAATGTTTTCACCTGCACACTTAGCAGATTCACGCACCCAAAAAGATCGAATCGATGTCCACACCCTTGGCCATGGTCTGCAGTTTTTTAACAGCACGCTGCTCTAATTGACGCGCCCGCTCTTTAGAAACTCCCAACTTATCGGCCAAACACTGAAACGTGCGTGTCTTGCGGTGCGGTCCCAATGCATAGCGAGAGCGGATAATGAACTGCTCACGACGATCTAGACGTTTAATGTAGTCTCCTAACAACGTTCTAAGCTGCGACCAAGTGTCTTCATTTAATAATGATCGATCCTCTCGGTCAGGAATTTCTTCGATTAAATCACCCGCTTCAATCGAGCATTTGGAAATCCCGTGATGCTGTCCTGTGACGATCCGATATGTATTTCGTGCAACAGCGCGATACGCATAGGTGCTAAAACGAAAACCACGACCGTAATCGAACTTTTCCACGGCTTGCAGTAATGAAAAAATACCGTCACTCAAAAGGTCATCAAACGAAAATTGCGGAGTTACGAATTTTTTGATAATGGACATAACGAGCCTCATGTTCGCTTGCACTAGGTGATCGCGAATTTGAACTGCTTCTGCCATCAACTTCTCGACATCTTTGACAGCGGCAATGCTCGGATGTGCCGGGTCGAAACGACTTCGCAGCGCATTCGCAGAGAACTTTAAATAGTTCATTTGGCGAAATAATTCCCGCTCGGTTTCAGCATCTAGCAAGGCCGTTTCACACAATCTCGCTAAATGTGCTGGTAAATCTTTTCCGGAACTTTTCGTCGATAACCGCATAAGTCGCTCGGCCACAACCTCGTCACCTCGAAATCCTTCGTCAAAAAATTCCTGATTGGGAATGAAGTTAATTTCCGTGCGTAGTAACTGCAGTGTGCGCTGCCGGAGACACGGATCCGCATGAATCTCAGCCTCTTGCGAGTCGCTTGCTTGCGATGTGGCGGGGGGGAGAAGAGCTGAATCCGACATGAGTGCCTCCGTAAATCTAAAATTCGTTCAAAACATTCTTTTATTTCTAGCGGCATTGCACTCCAATGGCAACCTGAAAATTCGTTCAAAACATTCTTTTGGTGAAGTTAGTTGTGATTTATCGACGGTTTTACTCTTCAAGGGCTTTTCAGTCGTCAGCTCAGCTCTATAAAAACGTCAGTTTCAGCTGCTACCCCCTTCAAACCGCGCCTGCTTATTCCCGCAGGAAAGATTCGGCCTTTTATGCAAGATGCTTTGACTCCAAAACAAGTGGCGCGGGCCATCCTCGTCAGTGAGTCCTCTGTCAAACGCTGGTGCGATCAAGGAATCATTCCGACACACTACACGGCCGGTGGGCATCGGCGCATCCCGCTGAACGGATTTTTGGAGTTTCTACGAAACTCCAAACGCGAGCTCACCAACCCCGAAGTACTAGGCTTGCCGGCAACAAGCGGACGCACAACGCGCGTCGTTGAGCGAGCGGCACGTCAATTATTGAAAGCCTTACTGCACGGCGACGAAGTGCAATGTCGGCAAATCGCTCTTGATTTGTATTTGGCCGAACACAGTATCAGCAAAATTTGCGATGAGGTGTTTCGCGTGGCTTTTGAAGAGATCGGTGCGCTGTGGGAATGTGGCACTGCCGAAATCTACCAAGAACGGCGCAGTTGCGAAATTTCCTTGCGGGTGCTTCACGAACTCAACAAACTACTCCCCAACCCACCGAGTGATGCTCCCAGGGCCATTGGAGCAGTCGCCGAAGGCGATCAATACAGACTCGGCACAACGATGGCAGAGCTTGTCTTACGGGATGCAAAATGGAATGCCACGTCGCTAGGAAGTAATCTGCCGTTTGCCACTTTGGCTACTTCAATTCGTGACGAACGGCCGAGACTATTTTGGCTCAGCTGTTCTCACATTCATGACATCAGCGCCTTCCTGGCAGGATACTCGGAGCTGTACGAAGAGTTTTCTCTTGAGGTGGCATTTGTGGTGGGCGGCAGAGCGATCACAGAAGAAGTCCGACAACAAATGAAGTTCGCTGCTTATTGTGACAACATGCAGCATCTGGAAGGCTTCGCACAATCGCTGCGTCGAGTAATCGACGAAAAAACTTTTCCCGGATGAAGTCCGAACACTTGGCAAGCCACTAATCCCTCCTAAAGTGGCACAACTTCTTATCCCGCTGAGGATTTTCAGTGACACAAAACATGGAAAAACCAGTTATGGTGCGTTTTTTATTAACAGCTTTTCTTTGGTCAGTCGTTCTTTTCGCTCGCAATATTGCTTCTGCAATAGACACCGACCAAGCCAAATCGTGGAATCAATGGCGTGGCCCAACACGTGACGCGAAGGTATCGGCGTCAGAATGGCCAAATCGCTTGAGTCCCGACTGCCTCACGCAGAAATGGTCTGTTGATTTGGGACCTAGCTATTCCGGTCCAATCGTTACTCCGGACTACGTTTTTGCGACGTCGACAGAAAACAAACAATTTGAAGTGGTGCATGCGTTTGACCGTCAGACCGGGAAACAGATTTGGGAACAGCGCTGGGAAGGCTCTATCAGTGTACCGTTCTTCGCAAAATCTAACGGTGATTGGATACGCGCAACACCTGCTTTTGATGGTGATAGATTGTACGTTGCTGGGATCCGAGATGTCCTTGTTTGCTTGAATGGGAAAACCGGCGAACCAATCTGGCATGTCGATTTTGTAGAACTTTTGGGTTCCTCAAAACCATCTTTTGGCTGTGCCTCTTCACCACTGCTCCATGGTGATCACGTTTTCATGCAGGCGGGTGGCGGGTTCCTTAAAATCAACAAACATACAGGCGAAATTGTTTGGAGAGTGCTCGAAGACGGCGGTGGCATGTCGGGAGGAGCTTTTTCCTCACCCCATTTGGTTACTCTTGGAGCGATTGATCAAATCCTGGTGCAAACGCGTACACGACTCGTTTCAATTGATCCTGAGAGCGGTAAGACCTATTGGGAACAAGAGATTCCGGCCTTTCGCGGGATGAATATTCTAACTCCGACCGTCATTGGTCAGAAAGTCTTTACCAGTAGCTATGGCGGTCGATCTTTCTGTTACGCAGCTGAACTTTCTGAATCAAGTTGGCGTCTCACTGAATCCTGGACAAATAAACTGCAAGGATATATGTCCTCACCGATCGTTATTGATGAGTACATCTACATACACCTCCGCAATCAGAGATTCGCCTGCATCCACGCCTCGACCGGTGAAATTCAATGGACTACAAAACCCTATGGGAAATACTGGAGTCTGGTGGCCAATGGCGAGAAGATCTTGGCCTTGGATCAAAGCGGGAAGTTGCTATTGATCCGTGCCAATCCAGCTGAGTTTCAACTCTTAGATTCGCGTGACATTAGCGATCAAGAGACATGGGCACATTTAGCGGTTGTCGAGAATGAAATCTGTATCCGGCACTTGAACCGTCTTGCCGTTTACAACTGGAAAGACGACTAACGGGAGACTCAACGTCTCTGGCCTTAAGTTTGGCCACACTGGTCAGTATTATGCCGCATAGAGGCAATGCCATATAGGCAGTGACCGGGTAACAAAGTTGCGGCCAGTCTGTCGCTACGCTTNGTCAACGTTCACAGAACAATGCGGGTCGTTGCTCTCACAAGCCAACTCTAGCTGCGTTCCAGAAAGACTTCTCATCCTGCTGAAATTGGCTGGACTAAGGATTGCGCGGCCCCGGAGTCAGCCTCTCTTCCAAGAAATTCGTCATCGTGTTGCGCAAATGTAGCGTTGTATTTTGACCTTCGCGGATGGAATGCGTCCGATTGGGATAGACCATTAACGAGAATTGCTTGTTGTGGCGGATCAATTCGTTAATTAAGGACTCGCTTCCTTGATAGTGAACATTATCATCTGCCGTTCCATGGATCAGGAGAAGATTGCCCTGCAGTTGGTCTGCGTAATTGATCGGTGAACCTTGCAAAAATCCTTCGACGTTGTCCTTCGGCAATCCCATATAACGCTCTTGGTAAATCGTGTCATAGAACCTTTGATTTGGAACAGGAGCAATCGAAATTGCCGTTTTATACAGTTGGGGATATTTGAAAATTGCATTCAGACTCATGGAACCACCACCACTCCACCCCCACACTCCCACTCGACCAGCATCGAGATAAGGTCGCTGGTCGATTACCTTCTGAATCACCGCTGCCTGGTCTTGCGCGGCTAAAATGCCGACTTTTCGATAAACTTGCTTTCTCCATTCGCGGCCCCGCAGTGCAGGTGTTCCACGATTGTCGAAACTCATGACAATGTATCCTCTTTGCGCAAGCATCCAGTGCCACAACGCATTATGTCCGCCCCACCGGTCAAGCACCGTTTGGCCTGCCGGCTCCCCGTAAACATAAATTAAGAGAGGGTATTTCTTCGAACTATCGAAATCCGGCGGCTTAATGCACCAACCATCCAACTCGACATCGTCCTCAATAGCAATGCGCAAAAACTCAGTTGGACGGCGTTTGATCGATTTGAGGTTTTTGCGCAATTTCTTGTTGTTTTCCAGTACTCGAATTTCTTGATGCTGCCGCAGCTCAATCATGTTCGTTACCGGTGGGCGATTGAATGTGGAATAAGTATGTATCGCCCACTTGGCATTCGGAGAAATTCGATAGCCATGGGTCCCAGGTTGCTTTGCTGGAGACACTCGCTGCAAATTGGTTCCATCAAAATTGACCCGGTAAAGATACCTCTGTGTGGGATTCTCTGGAGAAGCAATAAAAAACAACTGTTCTTTGGCTTCGTCTACTTTGAGTAACCTCGCGACATCATACGCACCCGGTGTCGCTAGTTGAATAGAATCACCGGTTCGTGACACAAGGTAGATGTGACGCCAGCCGTCGCGTTCGCTGATCCAAGTGAAATGCTTTCCATTCTGGAACCAGATCATTTCGTCATGGACATTCACCCATGCCTTATCTCGTTCCGTCAGCACCGTAATGATTTCGCTATTTTCCGCTCTGGGCACGAGCAGGACTCGATTGGTGTTTTGCAGTCGATTCAACTGCTGAATCATCAACTCCTCAGAATTCCCAGCCCATTCCATTCGTGCAATGTAGTGATTGCGAGGATCGCCTGGTACATCAGGCCAAGTCGTCTTCCCCGTGGCAATTTCTACGACCCCGATGCGACAGGCAGAATTCGTTTCACCCACCTTGGGGTAACGAATCTGCGTAATGTGAGGATAGAGCGAGTCCGTATTGTTGATTAGTGCAAACTTACGCACTCCCGTCGTGTCGAGTTGCCAAAACGCGATCGAACGACCATCCGGACTCCAACGAAACCCATCCCGCAGAGATAGTTCTTCTTCGTACACCCAATCGAACGTTCCATTGATCAGATTCGCACCTTTTGGAGTGACTTGGCGGATGTTTTCATCTGCGCAGTTTTCAACAAAAATGTTTCCATTTCGAACATAAGCGACCTGCTCACCAGACGGTGAAAATTTAGCAAACATCAGTGTTGCCGGAGGTGCGTCACCACCAAGCTTTTTCAATTCGTGGCTCGAACGATCAAGAATCCAGTAGTCACCTCGAGTGTTCCTTCGCCATACCCGTTTAGAGTTCGTGTAAATGAGAACTTTGGATTGATCTGCGGAGAAAGAAAAGGATTCAATCTTCAAAGCTGCAGATTCAAGTGTAGGGAGAAAATCTCTAGCCGGAACAAGTATCTCTCGAACCCCCGATTCAACCTGCGTTGCCACAATATCCTGCGCGCCCTTCACGTCCGCAGAATCCTCCAACGCGATGTAGCTGGTCCCCTTTTTCGACCACCTGCCAGAAAATGTTTTCGGATCGAATTCCCGTTTACTGAAAATGCGTTCAAGAGTAAGCAAAGAGGGATCTGGAGGGGCGCAACGACCCGATCCGTCCCCTAGGGCTAATAAATAAAGAACGAGAACAACGTGCAGCTGACGGAAGTGGATCATTCGAGATAACAACGTACAAAGTGATAATGGTAAATTTTCGTTCCAATGGAACCATTATGATTACCGCAACCAGTCGATGCAATTTGCAATTATACGTCTCCGGATGCGACTACACCTTCTAGATGCCGCGTCTGTTTCCAACGCTGAAACATCCCGAGCATTCTTTTCGCCAAGAGAGGAAAAATCCCCAGTAGCACAAGTGCCATAAACATCTGTGAGCTCAGAATTGGTTGCGGTGGTGCCACGATGCCCGGAAATGCGGCCACCAACACCGCACGATTTTTTTTGGTTCTCTGCTTTACCTCCTCCGCTGAAGTTAAACCATTCTTTAACGGACGTGTCGTGATATTTTTCTGCTTTGTTGATTGAATTTCAGACGTCTTGAGAATTCGATTAAGATCGCCAACAACAATTTGACGCGTTAATAGGTCGATTTCAGAGGACTCAATCTGGAGCAGCGTCTGCCGAACTCCGTCAGCCATACCGTGGAGCAAGGAGGACTCATGCGGTCCATGGCTTTGAGCATGGCTCGTCGTTAACTCGTTGACGAATAAATCCCAGCTCTTAATATCTGAAAATCTCAACAACGAAGGATCATTAATCTGCGCCAGCGTTGGTATCGTGGAACCGGCATAAACATAAGCAATCGTTCCGGCCAACATCCCAAGTTGACTCACCCACCAAAACGTGACCGTGCGCATCCGCGTCAATCCCATGACGACGTTGACCGCAAAAAATGGAACTGCAGGAATTAGCCGCAAAGTAAAAAGGTAAAATGCACCCTCACGCTGCAATGCCTGATTAAAGGTTTTCAATTGAGCCGCAAAACGATGCTGGATCGCATCACGAAAAAGATAACGCGTCAGCAAAAATGCGGAGGTGGCACCGGTTGTCGAGGCAAAACTGATCAGCACCACCCCGCGAAAAAAACCAAAATACCAGGCAAACAGCAAAGATAGCGCGGTCGCAAATGGCAACGACAGGCCGGTGACCGCAACGTACGTCAAAAATGCTACCAGGTAGACTAAAAGTGGATACTTGTCTTGAAATCCGCGCAACGTCGCCTCATACGCAGTTAAATTTTCCAGCGACAAACGATTTCGAAAGACTAGAAAGGTCGTCACAAACATAAAAACCAAGCCCAGGACAACCAGCGTTTTGCACCACTGCTTCACTTTAGATTGTGTACTGGGAAGCATGATAGGAAGCCATCCTCAAGCAAGACACAGATTTCTTTTTCTCTTGGGAACTCTTTCGAATTCGTACGACGACTCTGCTCAATTTCTCCATCAAGTCAGGCAATCTTCCAACCACCTTCCTCGCACCACACTAACTTACAACTCCCCTCATGGCCGGTGCGTTGCATCGTCTCTAACGCAAAAACAGAAATTCTTCTGCCGCATCGATCCTCCAGCATTCATGTTATCCGCCGCTTGACATAAAAAGCCTGCAAACAACCGACCCAACAAGATCCTGAAATTTCTGACGTCCGAGAACGCGGCCGGCCGCCCGCGCTGATGCCATTGCCAAAATCTTTGCGAGCGATCCCAAGTTCCTTTCTGACGAATGCCGACACAAGCCTCAAAAATGAACTTCGAGGTGCCCCGGTGGCCCACCCAATACTCACCGGGTCCCATGACTACTTCATCGTCATGCATGAGCAAAAACCGTCTGGAACCGTCCAGCTGACTTAAGCGTTACAAAACACCCGAATTTAGACTAACCAAAGTCCGCTCTTGTTTGTCAAAATCAGCTGTCGTCAGCTTACTTCATGGCTTTCAAGCGGATGTCACGAAATTCGACCCACATCGGTGCACCTGCGTGGAGTTGAAAAGCCAGGACACCTTCCCTGAGGGCAAGTTTCGGAGAATCTTCAAAATCAAGAATCAAGCGGCCATTCAGATAATGCCGAATGTGCGTACCTTGGGTAATGATGATGACATCGTTCCAATCATCCAGCTTAAAGAGTTTCTCGTAACCTGGAGCGTCAATCAAAGTATCGGTAACTCTTTTCCCGTCGGCTCCCCAGATTGCTTTTTCCCCTACAAGGCAGGTGCGCCCACGGCGACCACCTTCGTCATAGATAAATCCAGCAACACTGGGTAATTTCGTTTGGTTGCGGATTTCATGTTGGTACCCACGCACAACCCAGGCATTACGGACATTACCTTCTGTAATATGTTTCGAGCGATATTGAATGCCCGAGTTGTTTGTCGCATTGCAGCGAAAAGAAAGTCGCAATTCAAAATCCTTTAACTTGCCACCTTGCCAAATAATAAACGTATTTCCCTGGGCTGCTTTTTCACTGGTTGTTTCACCACGAATCGCTCCATTTTTGACCGACCAGAGGCGTGGATCCCCATCCCAGTCGGTTAAATCTCGACCATTGAAAAGCTGTAACATATCCTCTGGCTCGGGGGGCGCAAGCACTTCGTCCCAACCAACAACGCGACCCGCCATAAGGAGAAACAAGAAGATCAAAGACAGTCGGTACATCATAAGTCTCTCCAGATGACAAAGGAGCCTCGAGCAAGTAAGCGATACGCGTGCAAACTCCTGTGATCCGTGAGAATCATCAGGAGCGCAAGAACCTCATGCGTCTATTTCCATGACTGTGATTCTTAGACTTGAACCTCAACGTATTCGACAATAAAAGATGGTGACGTGCCAGGGTACCGCCTGACAATCCGAATAATGATGGCAAGAACCACATTTTAATTCGCTTTCGGTGAAATTGACGGCAGCGACCGTGCGAACCTAGAGACCGCTCTTTACAAGTCTCAACCTTCCAATTCACTTCAGGGTTCCCCGTTCGGATAGCTTCATCATGTCCTCCGCAAATCACAAACAGGATGAATTCCTTCAAATCACTTCTGCAATTTAGCAGGACTACGAATTACAGGGCCCTGCGCAGCTTGATCTCCAGCGTTACGATGCCGTCAATCAACTGGCACCAACTCTCCGGGAAGAAGTACCTCAAGGCTCAGTTTGGCTCGTCGAGGATATTCGCCAACTGGCCCAAATCTGCCTCTGCTCTCCCCAAGGATTTTGATTTCTTTCAGGAGAAGCTGTGGGCTCATTCCACGATAGGACCGCCACGTGACGGTTCAACAACGTCTGCAACAACGGAACGACATAGTGTGAACGCCTTGATGATCCATAACTCGGTTCCCCAAGCAGCTGCCAAGAGATTAAGATGAAAGCTCTCTTGAATCGCTTTTCTTGAATCTCGACAGCGGAGTTTATAACGTGAGGATTCGATGTCTTATCTTGAGTTGGTGGTGTCTTGGAATTATCAGTGGTGTTCTCAACGCAGACCAACTGCCATTTCTATCTAAAGTGCGCGAACAGACTCATGTGATTCCAAACGATGGGGTGGAACAAGTTCAGCTGGCCAGCGGACAAACAATCGAAATATCGGCAGCAATTCTGGAACCTAGTTCCTTAACTGCCAATGCACGCCTGCGAATTTCCTGGAAGTTACTGACCGCTAATGACCCGACACAGGTCCCACGTGGTCCCTCTCCCGATGAAACGTCGGCCCGCAAGATGGATGAATTTGACATTTATGCGGAGCCCTCTGCCGATTGGTCCAAAATACTCCATGTCCTCGATCCAAGTGTCTATGTTATCTACCGTGCACCTGTTACTGGCCTATACGAATTGCGGATCACTCCAGAAGAAAAAGCAATTGATTTATTTTCTACTGAGCGTTGGCGGGAACCCGGAGTCGCACCGCAGTCCAATCCGGCACCACAATCCGTAGTATGGCCGGAGAACGCAGTGGCTCGGGTCACAAGCACCTTGAAACCTATCGATTTATCGGGCGAAAGCGACGCCCATTTGTTTGTCGAAACAGAGCCGAACGACACACCGGAACAAGCACAACCAATCTCACTACAATCGACACTCGATAACTATACCGTGAACGTCATGGGAACCAGTGACGACATTGAATACTTCGACAATGGCAAAGTCGGTGCTAGTGGAGACGATTGGTATCGACTTGAATACCCGGGTACTGAGCCTCGGCTTCTGACGGCTTGCCTCTCGATACCTGATCAGCAAGTTGCAGCACGCATTCGAGTTTATACGACTGAGGAAAAATCTCTAATTTCAGGAAAGCTACTCCCTTTAAAGGAATACGACGAAGGTAAAAACCCTAATGAGCGTGCCCACCAACAGGAAGAACAACATCGCATCGCCATTAATCGCACCATGAAACCAGGCGGAATCTATTTACTACGGGTCGAGGCCAACGCGCCAGGGTACGACTTGGAACTCCGTGTCGTAAGTCCAGCACCCTTCAATGATCCGCGCCAAGCAATTCGTCACGGGCTGTATGACCACATTGGACAAGTGGATGCTTGGCTCACTAATCGTCCGCGCGGTGCCAGCGTCGAGCGCCGGATTCGAGACAGTGGTAACCTTTTGGGAACCAATTGCATGAGTTGCCATACACAATCAGGTGTCTGGGGCCCGGCAGTCCCATTTGCGCAAGGTTATCGGCCACAAAACGTGCAAAATTGGCGACACCTCGTGAACACGTGTTATCAATCGATGCGTCCTACAAATAAATTGGTCGATGCAGCGAATAATACCAGCTTACAACCCCTCGACTTAGGAGACGGACCAGCCGGCACAAGAGTGGCTGGTCACTCAGTTGTCGCCTTCGAACGTTTTTGTTCACCACGTAAACTCCAGAGTCAGCAAGCGATTCGAGCAGCCAATTTTGTCCTGCAATCAAGCGATCCGACTGGCATTAATGCAGCCGGCCCAGGCGCCAATGTGGGCAAAGGGGTTGTTTACAACTACGCAGGAGAAATCGTCGCAGCCGCATGGCGAAAAACAGGAGAAACGCGCTACTTCCATGCCATGGAAGACAAGGCACAACGTATGCTAGGCGACATTGATGGAGCCATGAAAACCGCTGCAATCAAATACTGTGACGATTTGGGACACCGTGTCGAATTTTTTTCGCGTTACTTTCCCAAAGAATATGCGCTCACCGCAGCACAAGTTGCTGAGCAAGAACAGCTGGACGCAGCTGCGAAAGCGGAGGTCGTGCAAAAAGCAAAGGACTTTGAAACACGCGTACGAGCCCAAGTGGCTGAGGATCTCGCCCGCCTGCGAGCAATCCAACTAGAAGACGGCAGCTGGGGTTTTGATCCGGGACAACGCCAAGGTGATTCTTGGATGGTGAGCGCCGACACTCCACCAGATCCATCCCCCACCGCCTTAGCCTTAATTGCCTTCGAAGCAGCTGGCATTGGACTGAACGATCCCACCGTAGAACGTGGAATCAAAGCCCTGCTCAAGCAACAACATCCAACAGGGTATTGGAACGGTAAATCAATCACCGGCTTTGTTTCCACGAGTTATGCGTTGCATGCTTTGTCGCGTTACTTCCCTACCGACCCACCAACCTATTCAAAAGAACAATTTCAGCAGCGCGAAGGGGAGTCCTTGGTTGCAGCAATTCGTCGCGTCCGTGACCTTTCTGCTACTGAAGACGTACGGTTTGTCTCTGAGCTGATTGAATCCGCACGTCACGCAAACCCCCTCGTGCGTTACTGGGCCATGATCGGCTTGGGAACCATGCGTTCTGATGAGGCGGTTCCATCCCTGGTAAAGTCCCTCCCAGACCATGCAAGGATCGTGCGCGAGGCGGCTCATTGGGGACTGCGTCAACAACTCATCGACGATCGGGGGTGGGAGAGGGTTCTCTCAGTCGCCCAACAGGGCGATGATTATGAACGTGAGGCGGCCATGCGGGCACTAATCATGAAAGTCGACGGAGTCATGCCGAAGACGGTCGTTGGCTATGACCGACTTGCAACAGTCTTGACCTTTGCTTTAAACCAAGATCCCCACCCAGGAGTCCGGGCCTGGGCGACACGCGCCGCTTGGCAATGGTGGATTTGGAATCCCCCCATGCGCGCGGCACTCAATGCCGCCTGGCTAGACCTACTGGAACGCGAAGAACCAGAATTATTGGTTGAAAACGCCATCCGCTATCAGACCCATGCTCTCTTTATCGCCAACGGCCATATTGCCAACGGTAGTAGCCAACACCAATACAAAGAGCTGGAAACACTCTTCGCCCATATTCATCAGCGGCTCAAGCAATCCCAGGAATCCAATAGCCCATTAGCGGAGCGATTGTCTGCAAGATTACTGGCTGTCGCAGCTACATACTACAAACAACGTGGTGGTGACGGCGGAGCTGGACAGATGGGTTATGTCACCAAAGGATCCTCTGAATTGTTTAGCAATGCGGTATTGGCACAACTAGCGAGCGCCGAAGCGATTACCGAAAACAACCGTCGTCACCTTTTAACACGTTTGGCGTTGGAAGGCGCAGCCAACGTTGGCAATGAGACGCTTCAAGCCAAACTCGTCGACTATTCGTTACATGGCCCGGAAGATCTACGAAAAATTGCGGCGGACAGCATTTCCGACCCTCGCTTAGTCAATCTAATTGCTGTGCCCGAACAGCTAGAACCGATGTATGCGCAACTTTTACGAGGAGCATCCGATCCGCCACGTCGCGGAAATCTATCCGAGCCCATTCTCAAAATGTACGGTGGCGTCAGTTGGGATTTACCAACATCTGAGGAACAACGCCACGAAATCCTCCAGTATCTTGTACCCCAAGTGACTGCGTGGAAAGCAAAAACAGTCCTTGAAGAACTGACAAATACTGCCGAGCAATCACAGGCCACCCGTGACACAGATGCCGCCTGGTACTTGGCATCAGGATTAGGCGCAGCGATCGAACGCAATCCCGACTTGCACTTTGAACAACTCGCGGAAGCGTTTCCGCTCAAGTTTGAAAACCCGGCCGAGGCGAGGTTCTGGATTCGCAGTGTGCCCTGGATCTTGACATTCGAACGCGAGTTACCAGAAGTGAAAGTGGATCCCAAAGCCTTGCCACCAATCGATCCGTACGAAGAATTGCGGAGCCGAGCTTTGAGATTGTTTTTAACTCAATTGGATGAAAATGCGCTGGCCGAAAATCGCAAGGTCGCTGTCGAGTTAGCCAACAAAACCGCATTGCGAAAGAATCCAGAAATCCTCACCTCGCTGGCATCCTTAGAGAAATTCGAAAAAGACGCATCCGTCCTAGAAGGCGCAAAGAAAGTCCTCTCGCAAGAACGTGGGGCCTTTGCCAAACAGTTAACCGCAGCAATCTCTCAGGAAACGAATCATGGTTTTACAAACGATGATTCGGGAGTTGTAGAAATTCCCGAAGACTTTATCCAAGACCTTACTTATTTTCGAGATTACGTTGTACCAGAAATGACCAAAGTGCTGCGCGGAGACGAACGCAGCTGTATGATTTGCCACGGTGAGCCAGGGCGGGTGCCTTCCATGGAGTTGAACCCACCGGATCAAGTCGGCTTTTTAGCGACAGACAAGTTGCTGGAAAATTATCGCATTCTGCAAACCCGCATTACGATTGACGACCTGGATAATAGCAAACTGCTTCGCAAGCCATTGAATGTCCAATCTGGAAAAGAGGATGGGCATCAAGGTGGTCGTCGTTATCAACCCATGGATGCTGGCTATTTAATCCTGAAAAAATGGGCGGAAAATCAAGTCGTCATCCAAAATCGTTACGGACGGCCGGTTTTACCGCAGAAAGGTCCCGAATAGTTCCCTCCATGAAAGGCCTTAACTCACCCTTAAACCGCAAATTGCGGATGGCGTTGATCGGTGGAGCCGGCAACGCCTTCATTGGCAAGGTTCACGCCACCGCGGGTACTTTAGACAATCGGGCCGACTTAGTTGCTGGCGCACTGTCTTCCAATGCTAGCAAGTCACAAGCAGCCGCACCGAGTTTTGGGATTCCCTCCGATCGTGCCTATGCCTCACCCGCCGAATTAATCGAAAACGAGTCTCAACGTCCCGCCGACGAGCGGATCGATTTTGTCAGTATTGCCACTCCCAACTACACGCATTTTGAGATTGCCAAAGCAGCTTTAACCGCAGGGTTTCATGTCGTCTGTGATAAACCCATGACAATCACTGTGGACGAGGCAGAAGACTTAGCGCGGGTTGTTGAGGCAACAGGCGCCGTCTTTGTGCTGATGCACAATTACTCTGGCTATCCGATGATTCGACAATTGCGGGAGATGATCCGTAACGACGAGTTGGGGGATATCATCGCCGTGCGCGCCAACTACATCCAAGGCTGGTTGTGGGGGTGGAGTCCAGGTGTCGATCCGCCCCGTGGTGCATGGAAAGCAGATCCCCAAAAGGCCGGTCCTTCTGGTACTCTGGGGGACATCGGAACACACGCTTATCAACTGGTCAGATACACCACTGGGCTGCTACCAGAAGAAGTTTCCTGCAACTTGAAAACCTACACTCCGGACAGGGCACTGGATGATTATGGGCATGCCACCATCCGCTTCCAAACAGGAGCCTTAGGGCTCCTTACTTTCAGTCAGGTTACACACGGTCGAATGAATGACCAGCTACTGGAAATTGACGGGAGCAAAGCAGCCATCAGCTGGCGACAAGAAGACCCCAATCAGCTGGTGGTGCGACAATTTGGACGGCCGACCCAAGTTTACGATCGGCATCCGGGCGCTGACTTCAACAATCCGTCAGCACGTGCAGCGTCACGCCTGCCAGGTGGCCATCCCGAAGCTTTCTTTGAGGCGTTTGCCAACCTTTTTCGCGATGGTTTTGACGACATGGTCACGTCGTCGCTAGGAAAACCTTTTCAGCAGAGAGACACGATCTATCCAAATGTCTACGATGGTGTCGAGGGTACGTTTTTCATCCAACAGTGTCTTGCCAGTCATGATCAAAATGGCACTTGGATTTCATTAAGGCATCCTTCGGCACGATAAGGTGTTGCGAGCTATATTTATGTTTTCCTCTCTTGTGCGTCGATCACTTGCCGTCCTATTCGCTCTCTACGGGCTTTCAGGAGTTACCCGCAGTGATGGGCAAGAAATCGATTTTCATCGCGATGTATTTCCCATTTTCCAGCAATATTGTTTGCGCTGCCACGGCGAGGAAAAACAAGCTGGTGGGCTACGATTAGATCAACGTACGCACATTTACCAAGGGGGCGATTCGGGGAAAAATCTGTTGGTAGCCGATCTTTATTCCAATGAACTCTATCGACGTGTCACTGGAAAAAACGTGGAATTGCAAATGCCGTTAGATGCGATGCCTCTTCCTCCTGAGGCCATCGACATACTGCGAGATTGGATTCAGGCAGGGGCACGCTGGCCAGACAATCCTCAGCATTCTACAAAACCATCGTCACAGGCGTTCTGGAGACGCATTAATTGGGCCAGTGGATTCTATGCATTGGACGCGTTTCAACAAAATTACCGCGTTTTATTGTTCAGCAGCTTTGGCATTTTGTGTCTTCTTCTGATGATCGAACGCAGCAAAAAGGTCGATCCGGATCAGGCACCTACAAATCGTTGGCGCAAGGGGTGGTATGAAATATGCCTGCGTGTGACCTGGAGTCACTATCTAATCGTAGTGCTTCTTTTCGTGGTCGTCGGGTTGTATCAAGAACTCAGCCAACTCAAAAAGAACCCGCGCCGTTCCTTTGGCGAAGGCCCCGCGACCTCCTACGATCAGATTCTGGGCACCTTCGAAGTAGCCTCTGCAGAGGCGCAGGGAGCACTGCGGCCCATTCATCCACCCAAGTTGAAAATGACTTATTATCGCGGCAATGATGAACGTAGTCCGCATCTATTTAATGGTGGAAACTATCGCACGGCAAATCTTCACATTGGCCTGTGCGATGCCAAGAAAAATGAATTAGCTATCGGAAACAAAATTCAGGGTACTGGATTTTACGTTCGCCTGGATGTTGAGCGAGCCCAAAATGCATCACCAGCACTATTCAAGCCGCAAATCATCGACTTGGTCTTTATCTCAGAACATCATTCAGGCGTTGAAATAGCCGATGTCGGTAGCAAAGTGACACGCCTTGAAACGTTGGAAACCGGTGAGCAATGGATTGCGTACCATCCCCTGACGCTGCCTCCTTCCGACGGCACTTTTACTCTGGAACAAGAAGTCTACATTTACCGTGGCCGGATATTACAAAATGCATTTGAAGCTGCGTACCAATATGTCATTGGTATTAAACTCCACGTAAAAAATGGGGTGATTGTCGAGCCATCGGAGATATGGATGGCCGCATTGCTCTATCCGGGAAACGTGGTAGTCATGCCCAAAGGTAAGTTACCACTCGGTGAGTGGTTTGATTCACGCCCGATCCTGGAGATCGAAGGAGAGCACACATCCGACCCAGAGCTTTTGGGACTAAGCGAATACGAATCGACAGACGAAACAGAAGCAGCAAGTCAACAAAAGAAGGCGGGGCCTCAAAACGAACCGACCACAAAACCCGCCAAAGCGAATCAACCCTGACCGCCCAGCGTTTTTTATGAATACTGATGTCCGTCTGGAACATTATTATGAATTTACACTCCCATATGATGAATCGTCGACAGTTCAGCACCCTCGGCGCTGCGGTAGGCGGAATGATCGCACTGCCACAGCCAGCACTTAGGTCGCTGCAAGCTGCCAAGCAAAAGGCCGACAATCGACATGGAACTCTGCGGATAACGAATATAGAAGCACACGATATTTCAGTACCTTACGCCGACTGGATTTCGTATCAGCTACAACATTTTTATGGACCCACCCAGCGGACGGTTTATGTCGTTCACACCAATCATGACCTGATCGGCTTGGGAGAAGGAGCAAAAGAGCCCGTAGATGTCCAGGAAAAATACATAGGCTCCAATCCTTTTGATTGGATTGGAGACGAAACCTCGTTGTCTCTCGGGACTGCTATGTACGACTTGATGGGTCGCGCTGCGGGCGTGCCTGTCTGGAAATTGTTTGGACAACGATACCGACATCTCGTACCGGTCGGCAGTTGGACTGTCTCGACACAGCCGCAGCGAATGGCGGAAGCAGTACAGCAATATTCGAGCCAGGGTTATACCTGGATGAAATACCATCTCTCCCCATTCGAGAACGTTTTCGATCAATTAGAGGCGATGCAGAAAGTAGCCCCCAAAGGCTTTAAAGTTTTGTTCGATATCACCATGGGCGGCACCAACGACCACATTCCCAGCTTGCTGGAAGACATGGCCGCTTTCCCCATCGCCGGCGCCGTGGAAGATCCGCTCAACGAAAAGAATATCGAGGGCTACATTGAGCTCCGTAAACGCTCACGACTACCGATTGTTTTGCATCATAGTTCGCAAAACTTCACTTTTGACGTGTTGCGTCGATCAGCCGATGCTTACATTCTCGGCCATGCAAAGATCGGCGACGCAATTCGACGCGCTGGATTATTTGCGGCCACCGATGCTCCCTTTATGTTACAGAACGTCGGCGGCACTATCACTCGAGCAATGACCGTACATATGCAGGCGGCTTTCCAAACCGCCAGCTTTCCTTTCCATTCAGATACCGAAACATGGAAAGATGACGTGACCGAGCAACGTTTGGAACCGGTGAACGGTCTCATTCGAGTTCCTCAGGGCCCCGGGCTTGGCGTGACACTCGATCTAGAAGCACTCGAGCGGCTCAAAGCTCTTGAACTTCCGCAGCAACCGAAATGGATTATTAAAACACAATTCGCGAATGGCGCGATGCTCTACAACCTTGCGGATCCTCAACAAAGCATCTTCATGGTGCGACCAGATGTTCGTCGTTTGGTTCCCCTCAGCTATGCAGCACCAGTTTCTACGGAGTATTGGGACGACGACGGTTCCAACGCCTACCGCCAAATGTTTGCGCGACTGGAACGCGACAAAGTCGTTCTGGAAAAAAATTGAAACGCTTGGTGCGAACTCGACAAAGTCGCCTGGCCACTCTTGACAGGCGACTCAAGGAATTTCTCGCTCGTCACCTCACCGCCAGAGACTCACGCAAGCGTATGCGTCGTCAAAACGTCGCCCTCTGATGATGTCGGGGGCTGATGCCAAGAAGATCCCGGCACGATGCACTCGGTTTGACCCATCCACTTTCCTGAGTCCAATCGCTTCCTGACGACAAAAAGAATGGCGAGATCACTTTCAAGTCACACCAGGTCGACGACATTTTCTTGCCTCACACCACGCAAGTCCATCTCGAACTCAATACCTTCGATCGGGGGACGCGCGTAAAACCAACGAACGCCCTGGTGCGGAACAGCATCTATTTCAGCCACAATCACTTCTGTTAATGATTCAAATAACGGCTGGGCTGTGTAAACGTCGGTCGCTGAAATGTCCGCTGCCTTCATTCCGAGACGGTCCAAGCGATGTTGCATAATTCCCAGTACGCAACGAACCTTTTCCAACATGGCAGCCGTTCGCGTATCTCCCAGCCGCACAATATGGCGAGAATCGAGTTCACGATGCGGTAATTCTCCACCTCCGGCAACTACAAACGTTGGGCAATGATGGTCACTCGGTCGGGTATAGGAAAAACCGAACAACATTGTTTCCTGGGGCGGACTTTCCACCGGTGCAACATTTGTCCGCGCAACCGGATTGAAGCCATCAACGAACATCTCCCATTCTTGTAATAACTGCTGATACCGTCCATTAAATTTAATGAAACCGTCCATCGAGTGTGGTTCCGGACAGCGAAGCTCAACACCACAGAGACTATGGCGTGTTTGTCCAATTCGTTCCAAGAACAAGCGAACACGCTGCAATCCGACAAGCCATGGCAGAGGTCCTGACAAGTTCACATGGACAATTTCCATCCCTGGATTAGCAACCACACCAGACGAATACGGATCAATTCCCGGTAAAAACTCATAACCACCGTACGGGTGGGAAATTAAAGGAGTTGTCATTTTTCGATGTCATTTTGTTGAGAGGTAGTCACAGCCCATTGGGCCTACTGTAGTCAAGTGGATTTCTCCATAGAATAACGGTTCATCCAGCTCATGGCGATTGCTGCCATTTTTGTTTTCCCTTGTGGAGGATTCGATGTTTTCTAACCGAATAAAGAAACTCCTTGCCGAAGGTCGTCTGGCTTTAGGAGCAGGGATGTTCGACGCATCAGAACAGGTCGCTAAATTAACCATTGATTGTGACATCGACTTTCTCTGGATCGACCTCGAACATCGGTCTTATGGAACACACGAAGTACGTTGGCTACCTATCCTGTGCCGACAAGCCGACTGTGCACCGATGATTCGTGTTCCAGGCCTGGATTCCAGCTGGATCAAAAAAGCACTCGATATTGGCGCAAACACCATTATGGTTCCCCAAATCAACAATGCGGATGAAGCCAAACGCGCCGTCGAATATGCCAAGTATCCACCTGCGGGATCCCGTGGCATTACACCGATGTGGACCATGTTAATGAATGTCGATTGGGATGATTATCTTCCAGTCGCCAATGAGGAAACTGGAGTGATTGTGCAAATTGAGACTCCGGAAGGCATCGACAACTTGGACGCCATTGCTGCTGTGGAAGGTGTCGACGTTGTTTTTGCCGGGCCCGCAGATCTCTCCGCATCGATGGGAATCATCGGGCAATTTGACCACCCAAAACTACGTGATTTCCTGGCCACCTTTCCAGAACGTGTCGCCCAACACAACAAGCCTGCGGGAATCACATTCAACGATTTGCAAAAAGCTCAGGAAAGCTTTGAATGGGGATATCGCTTTATTAATGTTGGCACGCTGGTACATTTCGGTATCGACGGCTTAAAGAAAGGCCTGCAAGAACTTCGTCAACACGAAATCAAAAACCTTTAAAGGAAATTTCAAAGCAACTTTGTCCCGTTATTCCCGCAACATGCTCAGGCCGACCCAGGTGACAAATGAGTACGGCGACCTACTAAACCGGCCATCGGTGTTCAACTTAGCCGTCTCTGCACGCCATTATCTCCACGCTATCGTCCCCGCCCACTCATTTCTCCCCGGGAAAAAAACCAGCGCTCGATTCAAGATACTTACGCTGCCGCGTCACTACGATTTCGTTCGCCTCAGTCTGGCGGCGCTGCAAATCTTCTAAATTCGCTTGGCAATAACGACAACCAATTTTTTCCAAGTGGAACTTTAGATAAGCCGAATTTTCGTTGGAAAGAGCACCCAACAAATAACTGCCAAGTTGCTCGCGCGTGGGGCAACTAACACGATGCCGTCGCCAGACTTCACCTAAGGAATGGACTCCCGCATCACGGCGACTATTGATAGTTGAAATCTGCTCGTTCATTTCCGATTCTTGTCGCATCGCTTCTTCGATCATAGCCATTTCGTGTGGCGCAAGAGCCTCGTCCAGATAGGACTCGAGTTCTGTTGTGGTAAATCGCTTGGCCATGACTTGATACTCTGCAAACCTCTCGCAATTCCATCCATTAATCTTGATAAAGCTCGGGGAACACTTCTTCTGAAAGTCGCTGACGTTTAATGATCGTACGCATCCGTGAAACAAAATCAAACTTAAAATTGGCCGCTTGCTGTTCGGTAATCCCCAGTTCATTCGCTGCATTCTTATTGGTCCAGCCACGGACTAACAACAATTCAATACACATCATCTTTACCCAGTCGCCGCGCTCCTTCCAACGTTTCACTTGCTGGGCAATTGCCTCAACAATTGCTTTTTCTTCTATATTCTTGCGTTCGCCACTACGAGCGATACTACTCGCAGGTCGGGCCGTTCCGGCAATTTGCCATTCTCCTCTGGAGTCGGCGCCCGCCGACAAGGGGACAGCGGGCCGCCGTCCTTCGCGCCGTAAATGATCTGTCAATTTGTAAGCACAAATAGAAAAGAGATAGCTTTCTAGTGGTCGTCGGCCGTCATAATTCGGTAGACTGTTCAAAAAACCGATGAACGCCTCTTGGACGATATCCTCGCTAGCTGCCCGTCGCCCAATACGGCTTTCTACGAACGCCAGCAAACGACCTTCGTAGCGTGAAATAAGATCACTCCAAGCATCGGAATCACCCGCGCGTATTCGCTCAATGAGCAAACTGTCAATTTCTGAAGCTTCAGCCATTGATTTCCTAGCGATTTTCTAGACAGCTTCGCGCGCGTTCGCCGTCACCAATATCTGGCTTGCCTGTGAAGACGGCCTTGCCTGACTACGAACTCATAGCCAGGGGGCCTTGTTGGCAAGGAACACCCCAACGGCAACCAAAGTCAGTATTGCCGCTGCACTGGCAAACTGCAACCTGCGAGAATAGAAACCTCGTGTGGCAGTATCCAACTTGAAATAACCAAGCACGATCATGAGAAACCCAATCGTACCACCTGAAAACAAACCGGTTCTGAATAACCGATCCGTTTTCAACACCTGCGCCCAGTATTTGTCGAGGCTACGCCGAAAACAATCGTCGAAATGCAGCAAGGCGTGTAACTGGTGCATCGGCTGGTCAATGCCTTCTTCAACAAAGTTCTGGAAAATGACCACTTCGCTGTAGCGCTTCTGGAGCAGATCCAAGTGATCCGAACCAACATTCGCCGCTAAATTAAGTGCTACTGAGTCGCTGAAGGTATTTGCAGCGAGATGTTCTCGAATGTACTCATCCCGGGCTTTTTTAATGGCACGGCTTAAAAACTTCTCCGCGTCCGCCGCTCGAACGTGCGGCCCAGAACTGACTGAGGTTGTGTGGATCTCTCCATCACGGACAGGAGTTGCCTCGACCCAACTGGGACGATCCCCTAGTCGCACAATTGTCTCTGTAAGATCCGTATCTTCGCCCAACGTCGTTGGTGCGTTCTTAGTGACCGCTAGGTCGACTCTTAAAGATCCCTCGGTCATTTCGGACAGAGTTTTTTTTGTCGGTAAAACGACTCCAGTTCTCAGATCGTCGGTTTCGTTCTGCACTGCCCGCTGGTCTCCTTCGACAGTCTGCCGCACCACTTTAGCAACCAAGCCGTGGGGCAAATCCGCTGCCGCAGCAAAGGTCTCCTGGCGGGTAATTTCATAGGCCTCGACTGACCCTGCGGATTGCCATTTCGACTCACGCGCGATCCACATACTACCCAGGCCCATGATCAAAAGACAACTGGTCAAACCCAAGACCGACAAAACACGTTGTCGACTCGTGTAAAAAGGTCTGGAGGTTTGTTTCTGCATCACCGTTTACCTCACCACGAGCATTCCGATACTCCACAACACATCGATCATCAAGCGGACCGCCTACCTTAGGCTACTTCGGATTGAGCGTAAAATACTCCACGGTTCTTGTGTGGCATCCAAGGCGCTGCCATTTGCACAGATACAGAGATCGTCGCGGCAATCATCATGCCCCAAGGCTGAGGCAAAGGTAACACAACCGACCAGAGGACACTCACCAACGTAGCCCAAAGACTGAAACGAGCATTGCGCAATGGGTCAACCTGCTTCCACCACCGCACGCAACTAAAAAGAATCGCAAAAAATATCATGTATGCCGACAAATTTGGATTGCCTTGAGCAGAAAACATGTGGGTGGGGTAGAAGTCTTGAAACATTGCCGGTGAGGTCGTACCGTCTTGGCCAAGATCAATCCTCAGGTAATCATTCGTCCCCGAGACGACCACACCCACTAATAAGCCGATGACCAACATCGCAAATCGGCGCACAATTGCCTCGCCGTCGGATGTTTCCCAACGTTTCCCAACCGCTAAAACATTCCAGGCGCCAAAGACGCAGGCCATGGTCAGCCAGGCAAACCGTGCCCAACTATCAATCGAACTCTCAAATACTGGTCCCGCAATCATCAACATGACCAGGCTTAGCACGGCCGCAACAGCTAACGCAATTAACAGGGAGCTGATTAGTTCAACCAATCGATCTCCACTGGCTTTGGCTTGCAGCGTTCCTCGGGCGTATACCTGCCAAGAAGTTGGTGTCGTGCCCGCCGACCGAGGTCTCGAACCGACTGTGGCAACATCAGAGTCAGCACTCGGGGCATCGCGATAAGCAGAAAACATCAGCAACCGGATCGCAGAAAACATCAGATAGCAAACTCCGAAAACCACCACACCAGGAATCAGCCAGGCAGAATTAATCAGGAGTAGAAACATGAATCCAAAGAACAACACCCACTTGCCAAGAGGCATGTCAAGTCGCTGTCGCTGCCACCAAGGAGCACGACTTGCCCAACTCTCCTGAGAGACCTGTGAGCTTGGTGTCTTATAGATGCTCGCTTGAGAAATAGTCGAATGAGCAGTCGCAGAGTGAAACGTGCGATCGTTTACGGGCACATCTTGCAATGGGCCGAAAACGATTTCGCTTGGAGTTCCCTGATCAATAGAAACTTCGTCAAGCCGGCCGGCTTGATCCAAATGCGCAATCTCTGAATTTGTTATTGAAACTGCTTCGGACTCGCCGAACTCCTCATAAGGACTAGGCTTCATGGCCTGGGCAGACGACAGCTCCGCCAAGTTCATCTGGCCGAGCATCTCGTCAACATCGGTAAAGCGCTTCGTGGCATCTTTCAACATGGCGCGATGAATGACATCGCGGTAGGGATTCGCAATTCCCGCCAGATCAGGGTTGGCCGTCAAGTGTTTCATCATGATCTCTTGACTGCTTTCCCCTTCAAAGGGCACATTGCCTGTCAGCATTTCATAAAGGATGACACCCAGCGCGTAGATATCAATTTCTTTACCGTAAACGCCTTTGCCAATTTCCGGGGCCATATAATGGAAGGTGCCGACGCTTTCGGTTTGTCCACTGCGACGACTACATGAGATGAACTTGGAAAGTCCATAATCACCAATCTTCACCAAGCCTTCGTCGTCAAAAATATTCCCTGGCTTCAAGTCACGATGCACGATGCCGTGGGTGTGCAGATAAATGACTCCCTCTGCAATTGCCTTAAACCAAGCATTTACTTGGTCCAGTGGCATACCATTCGGATTTCTCTCAATGACATCTCGGAGACTTTCTCCAGAGACATATTCCATAACAATCCAACCTTCACCTTCGTCATCGTATTTAATGTCATAAAGTGAGATTAGATTGGTATGCTTGAGATTCAAGCACTGCGTCACACCACGGACTTCAATGTCAAGATTTCGCTGAATACGTTTTAACGCCAGCTCTTTTCCAGCGTCACTCGTAGCAAAATAGACTTCGCCAAATCCTCCCGTGCCAACACCACGCTTGATCGTATAGCCGTCCAAAGGACGCGCTCCCGAGTGGTAGGAAAATTTCATGGCAAGACCCTTTGGAGATCCGAGTATTTCCGCAGCGGCCGTCGGTTTATCCGAACTTTGACCGCTCGGTTTAAGGGTAGCTGCTGGATCTTGCATCTGTCCAGTTCCCCCTGCAATTGCAGTGAACTTAATGAACTCTAACTTCGCTTCTTATGATCCTGACGATACACACGTCATTCTTGGATCATGAAGTATCCATCCTAACGGCACCGCCAACGGACGGACACTCTAACTAAACTCCTTCCAAACTCATGGAAAAACAATCCGTCGAGACACGTGAATTCGGTTGCAAACGGCTTAATCCGTCGCTCATTTTCCCGTCAACTTCAAAAGGCTCGTCACTACGGCAATGAAGCTCGCCATCCTGCCAAAACAAAACCAAATCACCTGGCCAATCCCGACAGACAACATGATTTCTCCAATGCGGTCCCAGAACACATGATTCGGCCATTAAAATAACTGCATCTGCCGATGGTTGAGTTCGGTGCCCACTAAGAAATTCCAACCGAGCTGTGGCACTTAAGGGATGTGGCTGTCGAAATCTGAATCGCACGCTTTTCCCCAACTCCACAAGGTCACCGTCGGTCAGCAACGTCACTTCTTGGATTTCTTGATCCTCTATCGCAACACGTGCCAAAGGTTCAATGAGATATCCGTCGCCCTTACGACAAATCTTAGCATGACGCCTTGAAATATCTGCCAAAATTGGAACCGCGATTTGACTGGCAGCAGTCGCCTGTCCCAACATCACGATTTCTGATGGACAAACAAGATAACCACCCACCGCATCGAGCCACAAATTAAATCGTTTTTTCGACTTAGAAGGATTCACTGCTACTCCTCGAAGGCTAGCATTTATCTCCATAGTAGTACGGTCTCCCACCCAGACATGAGTCCCACTCAGCACGCGTGAGACGCCCGACGGGGTACCAACCTGCGACCAAGCCCTACGCCGCGCATCCCTCGCCACTATATTCTCCGGTGACATCTTAAGAAGTTGTTCGGCCAATGCAGCGACTTGATTCCAATCCTCTGCATGCAACGCACTATAGAGAGTCCTCGTCAACTCGTGTGACTTCTCCAAGCTCGCAGAACATTGTTTCTGCATTTGCCGGATCACTTCTGATTCCGCATGGACGCAAAACGCCTCATTTAATTTTGCTTGGGCTTCTGAAAATTTCCCCAACCGCGACAACTTTTTTGCTGACTCGACATATCGAATTGCTTCGCGTAACTGACGTAAGCGAGAATGCCGAGCACTACGTCGTTCGAGTTTTTCAATTCTAGCCTGAGCTTCTCTGAAATCGCCTGTCTCCAATATAGCTTCAATGTTCCGGATCGAAATAACGAACATTTCTTCATACGCATCAAGAAAAACATCCGTCTTTCCGCCAAGTGAACGCGACTTGTCAACGCCGCGCCAACCCGTTTTGGAGTCTCCTTTGAGCATTTGCTGTTACCCTCGTTGCACCATGCGATCTACAAGCTGTTGCGAAGGCAGAAACTCTTGTATTTTTCGGTCCGCGAGTAAATGGCTGGCTCGGTCAAGACAGCCGCGCTGACAAGCCAACTTCGCTTCACGGATCTTTGTTCGCCACCCCTGCAACATTGTCTGGTGCACCCTTCTATCGGGGGTGAAATTCGGGGCCAAATCTACAGCAACCCAAATCCACACATTACATCGTCACAAAAGACATCGTCACAAAAGCTGATAATTTTCCGCTCAGATGAATGGACATGGGGCTCAGACATCCGTCCGAGCCCCAGAAAACAGACGGCCCCTAGTGGATACTTCGATCAGCTACTAATTCAATTTCCGGATTGAAATAGGTAGTTACCTGCTCAACAATGTCAATGCTGCCGTCGGCCTCAAGGGTTTCCAGTGGAATGCGATCGTGAAGATCAAGATTGGTGTTGAGCAATTCCTCTGTCACATCCAGTCGAGTACTAATGTCCTCAAGCAGTTGACGTGTCTGAGAAAGCTGACTGTCGTCAAAATTGAACTCACTTGTGGTTTTGGCCACTTCGATCATCTTCATACGCGCTTCTAAGTTCTCGACGTCGATTTCTAATTGACGTTTAGCGGCTAACATCGCCTCTAATTTATCACGCGCTGCCTGCAAGCTGTTCCTTCTTGCAATGAGGACTTTGTGTAGTTTTTCCGTTTTAGCCTTACTACTCTTGAAGTGCTCAAAGCGATTTTTTAGATCAGTCTTGACCTGCGAAATCGTATAAATACGGCCTGCAATGTCAAATTGAGATGAGCCCTCTTGTAATCGATCGGTGAGGTACTGCAGATCAATCTCATCTTGAGCGAGGCAGTCATCACAACTTCCAACCTGCTTTTCGAGACGCACAACTTCAATTTTTTCTTTTGCGATCAAATGCATGTTGCGTTCAATTTCGGGGTCCAGATCGCCGATCGCATTGCGGGCCTGCTTCAAACGCAGTTCGAGAGGAACAGAATCCTTAACCGACTGCTGGATCCCATCAACCGACGTGCTCACAAGGCTAAACGCATCGCGTCCAAAGAAAAGCCCTAGAAAAAGAGCGACTGCTGTACCAATCATAAGCGACTTTTTGACCATGATTTTTCCCCTATTGAAACGGGCTTCGTAAAGTATGAATTGCCGAAAAACGACTTGTGGATCGCTACTAAACAACCACGGACGACTCCATCCGTCCAACAGCCAGTTCTTCGCCCGCCAAAAGGTTTTCTTGGCAGCAAATTTCGAGAATTTTCAGAAAGTTGAGCGAGGTTCAAATACAGTCCATCCCGGCGCCGCAAGTCATTTCATTAAAATGGTTTACGACCTCTGCGATGACATCACAAAACCGGCTAACCTCGGGTTGGTCCGTTCAAATTAGTGCTGTATTAGTAGATTTTTTCGAACCGTTAGGCGAGAGCCGGCAGAAAAACAGCATTTGTTTTACTACCGACAAAATGTTGGTTTTCGTGAACACAACCTGTCTTGCCACCAACGAATTCCTTGCATTGTCTTTTCATTGGGAACAGGATGAAAAGTCCCAAGGTTGAAAACTCAAGGTAAAAAACAAGGAGCGGCAGTATGATGAGCCACGGCATAAAAACAATGCCTTCACGATGCACCACGCCTGAGAATATTTTGTTCCTCAGCGATTCAAGCTTCGAGGGGAATCGAAATGGTCCGTCACACACCACCGGTGCACACCCATTGCTCGACAATTGGATTAATCAACAATTAATCGAGTTGGAAACCCGTTTTCACAAATGGGCCACACCAGCATCAATCATGACCAACCTCGTTCGCTAGCGAGAGACCGCTTTCTTGAGTAGAGGTGACAAGCTTGTCATCGCTCATTTGTTCCAGCTGTGGCGGACGCATTAACAGCAAACCAATCATGGTCATCATAACGCCCGACCACATCATCAGTGACGCACTTTCGTCAAAAAAAAACACACCCGCGATCGAGCACATGGCAACTTGACTCGCATTCAGTGCGTTGACAAAGATAAAAGTTGTCAGTTGCATCGCCTTCGCCAAAGCTGCGAAGGCAATCGTCGTCAGCAGACCCGCCAAAAACATCATCTGCAGATTTTCCCCACTGATTTCAGCGATACCAGCTAAACCAATTTTGAAATAGCTGAGTATTCCCAAACTAACTACCCCTGAAGTACTGATCGTAAACAACGTTTCTGCTACATTCAGTTTTCCGGACAAACCATGCCGCATCACGACGCCCATGATCGCATAGGCGAATCCAGAAAAACATGATCCGGCTACTGCCAGGAAGGTCCATGTCGAACTCCCTCCAGAAACTCTAGTTTGGATGTCACCGGCCATTGCCTCCGAGGCATCCGTGGCGCTAAACGAAAGGACACAGATAGATACCATTAGAATACTCATGGAAATCGTCATCCGTGACGTAACCTGTTCTTGCAAACAAAAACGGCCCAAGATAGTCCCCGCAAGTATGACCGTTCCGAGTGCCAGTGGTACTGTGAGCGCAATCCCAATGATTCCTAATGACCACTGAAACAACACATTGCCGAGCAAGTGCATCAGGGTTGCCGCAACGATTAGGGTTACAATAAATTTCCAGGGGATCGGACTTTTTCGGCGATAAAATAACAACGCCACCCCCATGAGGCCGCACGTCGGAACCGCCTTCACAAACGAAACAAAAACAGGATCGCAATCAATCACAGCACGCAAACTTGTCGCAGCTGCGGCATAGGCCACAGCAGACAATACACCCAGAAACGTCCCTAAAACAACAGGATCACGGAAACTCGTTGACATTTTTAAAGAAAGCTCATTCGAAAATGAAGATCAAGGCAGACGAAGCATTCTAATGAGCAAATGGCCACCAGACGATGCCCTTGCGAATTTAGTCCGAGACGCGTTTCCCCTAATCGTTTAGGTTCCCGCCCGCCATGGCTGACTTCAATCACCTTATTCAGAATATCCACAATACTTCAGAAGCTCTGGTGATTTGCATCACCGGTGGTGGCAGTCGCGCCGTGAGTGAAATGCTCTGTATTCCCGGAGCCTCGCGCACGGTCTTAGAGGTCACCATTCCCTATGCCGAAAGTGCCCTCGATGACTTTCTCGGTACACATCCCGAATCCTGCTGTTCGCAAGCCACCGCGCGCGCCATGGCAATGGTTGCATTTCGTCGCGCAGTTAAATTATCTGGCGATTGGAATCATGTCCTTGGTATCGGATGCACTTGCAGTTTGGCAACTAACCAGACAAAACAAGGCTCCCATCGGATCCACTTGGCCATTCAAACCGTAACCTCGACTCGAGTCGATTCGTTAACTCTAGAAAAAGCTGTACGCACACGAAATGAGGAAGAACTGGTAGCTGCTCAATTGATTCTTAACCGTATCGCCGCAGCGATGCACCTCGACGAAACAGCCGCCATTCAGACTTATCCCTCCGAACAAATTGAATCCTCGATGACGACTGCTCCCGTTGCTTGGCAACGTTTGATTCGAGGTGAAACATTCGCTGTATCCGACGACGGAGAGGAATGCGGGTCCAAACAAACGCGACGTTTGATCTTTCCGGGCGCCTTTAACCCACTGCATCAGGGTCACTTATCGATGGCCGAGATTGCTGAAGAGAAAACCGGTATGCCAGTTGAGTTTGAATTGTCGGTCGAGAATGTCGACAAGCCAAGGCTTGACTACTTGGAAATCGAACAACGCATGCAACAATTCTCCCACAATCAAAAAGTCTGGCTGACTGCCGCCCCTACATTCGTTACTAAGTCCGAATCCTTTCCGAACAGTACATTCGTTGTCGGTGCCGATACAATTCGTCGCATCGCCGACCCGCAATACTACAACAACAAACCAGAACTTCGCGATGCGGCAATCATTCAGATAACCGAAAATGGCTGTCGGTTCCTAGTCTTCGGGAGGCAGCACAACAGAACCTTTGAAGTCCTTTCACACCTGGACCTGCCAAACACACTATCCGCGATTTGCGACGAAGTTAGCGAGCACACTTTCCGAAACGACGTTTCGTCCACTCAATTGAGACCTAAACATTAACG
>JAKVBY010000005.1:42259-45089 GCA_022446825.1 Pirellulaceae bacterium | reverse complement strand
TTCCCAACAGCAACTCTCAACCATTTTGCCTCGGGTACTTGCGGTCGTTCGTACGGACCATGCCAATCCCGCTTAACCAAAAATATCTCTGAAACGGCCCAACGCTTTTTCCTCGGACTCTTCAGGATAAGCTTCGAGTCCAACGGAACCTTCATAACCCACGTCTCTTAATGTTTCCGCAACTCGAGGATAGTTAATTTCCCCTGTTCCGGGTTCATGTCGCCCTGGAACATCCGCCACATGCACATGACCTAGAAGGTCTTTAAAGTTACAGATGGTTTCAATCACATTGCCTTGCTGAATCTGCGTGTGATAAATATCCATTAGCAACTTGATTCGCGGACTACCGACTTGCTCAACCAACTTCACGCCATCTTCAAAGAAAGGGAGAGAATAATTTGGGTGATCTCGTTTTGTGTTCAAAGGTTCCAGGCAATAGGTCACATCATTTTTTTCCGCGATCTCGGCTACTTCACACAACGCTCGGTAGGCCGTGATCCAACGCGTTGCAGGATGACTAGCAATCGGATGATTTCCGACACCTTTGTCATCTAATGTCCCCGTCACCAAGATCATGTTCTTACAGTCCAACTGCTTGGCAACCTCTAAACATTGACGAACTCCTTTTAGGTATGCATCGACACCGTCAGGATGAACGATGTAACCACCATCGGCATAAACGACACAGCCAAGCATACTGCGAACGTGAATGCCTGGGTCGTCTGCAAGTGCTTGCATGTCACGATCATGCCAACCCCAAAACTCGACCTCAAATCCGGCGGCTGCAATCCGCTGAGCTCGCTCTGTAAAAGGCAACTCGCAAAATAACGTGTCGGCACATGCAGACAGAGTAAACATTTTGGTATCTCCTAGAGCTCCGCAAACCAGCCTCCTCAAAACATCAATGAGGCGCTAGAATTCTACAACAGTCAAGGATCGTGATCCACCAGAAGGCAACGACCCAACGTTGGTAAGCGTCAAGAACATCGCTCCGCTAGGCAACAAAGCTTCGCTGCTCCAACAAATCCATGATGCGATCGACGCATTCGTCGACGGTGATCGCATCGGTAGGCAGGACCAAATCAGGAGACAAAGGATCTTCATAGGGCGCTGACACGCCAGGAAAATTAGCAATCTCTCCACTGTCTGCTAAAGCGTAGTGCCCCTCTGGATCGCGTTCGCGACAGACCGCAAGTGGAGCCGTCAAGTGGACGGTCAAAAATCGGTCCTCACCGACAACTGTCGTCGCCTTCTGACGTGTCTCTTCGTTCGGAGCAACGAAAGCTGCCACGCAGATAATTCCCGCATCATTGATTACCTTGGCAACTTCTGCGCTACGGCGCAAATTTTCACTGCGCTCTTCCGCAGTAAATCCAAGGTCTTTACTGATGCCTTTGCGCATGCTTTGTCCGTCAAGAACCGTACTGACTCTTCCCTGATCAAACAGTCGTCTTTCCAACGCATAAGCAATGGTCGTTTTGCCTGTTCCCGTAAGCCCCGTAAGCAAAAGCGTACACGGTTGTTGGCCGAAACGAGCAGCACGTTCCTCCGCCGAAACATTACTTTGTTCCCCGTTGCCCCCAGCGCTTTGCGGTTCATCATCCCAATGGTCCTTGCGATTTTCGCTCGTCGTACGATCCATGATCATACCTGCGCCAACGGTTACATTGGCAATACGGTCGACGATAATGAATGATCCCGTACCACGATTTCGACGATAAGAATCAAAGCAAATTGGCTCATTCAAGGAAATTGCACAGCGACCGATTTCGTTCAACTTCAAACTGGGAGAATCCTTGCGATGGAGCGAATTCACATCGATTTGATATCGCAAAGTGTTTACGGTTCCATTAACGCTTTTTGTCGTCTGCTTAAACAAATATGTTTTTCCCGGGACGAGTGGTTCTTCGTGCATCCAAACCACCATCGCATCCACTTTCTGCTCGTTGCGAGGTACGTTTCCAGGTCGAACAATCATGTCACCACGACTAATGTCGATTTCATCTTCCAGTGTCAACGTCACACTCTGTGGCGTGAATGCTTCTTCTAAATCACCGTCAAACGTCACGATTGATTTGACACGACTTGTTTTTCGCGAAGGTAGCGCCATGATCTCATCGCCCCTGCGCACACTGCCCGAAAGCACCGTACCGCAGAAACCTCGAAAATCCAGATGAGGTCGATTCACATACTGAACGGAAAATCTGAAATCGCGAAAGTTACGGTCCGACCCGATGTAAACACTGTCTAAAAACGTCATCAACGTGGGACCGTCGTACCACGTCATTCTGTCACCGCGCTCCACAATATTGTCGCCGTTCAGTGCGGAAATAGGAATAAAATGCAAATCGGGAATATCGAGACGGACAGAAAATTCTTTATAGTCAGCACGAATTCTGTCAAACACAGCCTCATCATGATCCACCAGATCCATCTTATTGATCGCAACCAAAACATGCTTGATGCCCAGCAATGACACAATAAAGCTGTGGCGTTTTGTTTGGGTCACAACGCCGTGTCTCGCATCGATCAAGATAATTGCCAGATCACAGGTCGACGCACCGGTCGCCATATTTCGGGTGTACTGCTCATGCCCCGGCGTATCCGCAATAATGAATTTCCGCTTGGCTGTTGAAAAATACCGATAAGCGACATCAATCGTAATCCCTTGTTCTCGCTCGGCTTTCAGACCGTCGGTAAATAGCGCCGGATCAAAGTCACCACCCGTGGTTCCGTGCGTGGTGGAATCCTCTTGCAGCGATTTGAGCGTGTCTTCATAGATCAGCTTGGAATCCAAAAACAGCCGCCCAATCAGTGTGCTTTTTCCATC
>JAKVBY010000005.1:17273-42159 GCA_022446825.1 Pirellulaceae bacterium | reverse complement strand
ATGCGATAAAATCTTGATTCAACGTCTAAGCCTCACGAATGGGCTGTTGGGTTCAAGCGGTTCAACACAGAGCACCTCCAGCCAAACCACTGTTGCAGACAAAAACAATCACCTATGGACTGCGAGCCATCATCAAATCTGACTACGGGACATGGCTCGACAATCACAGAAAAGATCAGCGCCAATCCTGTCCATGGTGAGGGCCAAGCAAAGCAGCTTGTCACAGAACGTATTCTATGGTCTGGCATGGGTTTCTCTCAGCATCGTTCAAAGAAGAACACCTGGGAGCCTTCGGTTTCACCGTTCAAAAGTAACCACGTTTTTTCTTCTCTTCCATGCCCGCACCACCCTCATCCTGATCAATAACTCTTCCCTGTCGCTCCGACGTTTTGCAGAGCAACATTTCCTGAATGATTTCGGGCAACGTCTGTGCGTCGGATTCCACAGCCCCTGAAAGCGGATAACACCCCAAGGTGCGAAAACGCACTTGCTTCATTTCTGGCTGCTCGCCTTCGTTCAACGTCAGTCGTTCGTCATCTACTAAGATTAAGGTGCCATTGCGTTCTACAACTGGTCGCTCCTTGGCAAGGTATAAGGGGACGATAGGAATTTGTTCCAAGTGAATGTATTGCCAAACGTCCAACTCAGTCCAATTGGACAAAGGAAACACACGAATGCTTTCCCCTTTATTTACTTTCGCATTGTAAATATTCCACAACTCCGGACGTTGGTTCTTAGGATCCCAACGGTGCGATTTGTCGCGAAATGAAAACACCCGTTCTTTCGCACGGGATTTTTCTTCATCACGGCGGGCACCACCAAAGGCCGCATCAAAGCCCCATTTGTCAAGCGCTTGCTTTAAGGCATCCGTCTTCATTAGTTCCGTGTGCTTTTCGCTATCATCCAGCGGATGAATCGCGTGTTTCTTTCCCTCTTCATTGGTATAAACAAGCACATCAAGACCGAGTTCCTGACGCGCATAATTTTCGCGAAATTGAATCATTTCGCGAAATTTCCACGTCGTATCGACGTGGAGTAGCGGAAAAGGCGGCTTGGCGGGAAAAAATGCCTTTTGAGCAAGTCGCACCATCACCGAAGAATCCTTCCCGATGGAATACAGCATGACCGGATTATGAAATTCAGCCGCAACCTCACGGATTATGTGGATGCTTTCGGCTTCAAGCTGCTTGAGATGGGTCAGGTTATAACTGGTCATACGGTGCGTGCTAGCAAAATGTTGTGAACTCCCAGTAGCGATTCTGGGGCACAAAGCCTTTTGTGAAAAGGGGGAATATAAGGGAACGATTCCAGTGGCTCAACATCGACCCCAACAATCTACGTTCCACATACCCTTTATTTGGTCGGTTCAAGACTACCCTGCACCCGCCGCCAGAGCCATTTCCCAAATAGATTCCACGCGTCGGAAAACCTCCGACCAGGTAAAAGGAGCCACCAAAGCAGTCGAATCTCGGACCGAGGGGCTGCTCAAGGCCCCCTCAATTGCCTCCAGAAGGTTCTGCTTAAAGATAGGCAGGTCTTCGTTTTTCGGAATGTCCACCGAACGCATGCGTGGCAAGGGCACCAAATGTAAGAGGTCGGCCAACGGAATCGATAACTGGTGGCGCACACCTGGAAGGTCCGTACTGACAAGCCGACACCCACAAGCAGCGGCCTCGACCAGCACAAGAGGTAATCCTTCATAAAATGATGGCAAGACAAAAGCGTGACTGGCGCGCATGAGTTCCGCCAGCTCCGCCTGCCCTACCTGCCCATGGGCGAGCACCTGGGGAGCCAGTTGCGCCATACGCGACTGCAAGTCATCGGTTTCCTGGCCACTGCCAGATCCAGCCACATGCAATTGCACTTCCGGATGAGCTTTGACCAGTTGCTCAAACACATCTAACAATTGAGGTAGACCTTTCGAGAAACTCAATTTGCCAGCAAACAGGAGATCTTTTCGCGACCTTATTGGACTCGGGTTCATATGAAATAACTCTTCTCGAAAACCTCCTCCAAGCACATCGATGCGTCGCGGTGAAATTGCCAACTGCTGGGCCAAGGACTCCGCGTGGCCGTGTTGTACAACGACAAACCGCTCATTGCGGGAGCATCCAAGACGGACCTGTTCCGCAAGATGAGGGCACAATTCCATTTGCCGCAAGCCCGTAGCATGACAAGTCGTCACGACGGGAATGTCCGGCACCACATCTTTCAATAGGGAGCTGACAATCCAAATGTGGTGGCTGTGAATCACCGTTGGTCGAACAGCGTCTACCACCTCGGCGATGTGCTTTTTCCATCTCGTCTGGTAGATTGCAATTTGCTCACCAGAAAGTGCTGAAAATCGCGACGAAACATACGGCATCACATCGCTCATACCTGGCAAGGCAAAAGGTAACTCGTCAGTTGAAAAAGCCAACGGATGGATTTGTTTTTCTGGGAGATCACCGACCTGCGGGCTCGGGTCATCAGCTGGGGTGCCCACAATCACATGTTGTTCCCAACCACGTTCTTGTGCACAGCGCACGATCGAATCTAACATCACACCACTACCCGTACGGCCGGGTCGTTGCGAAAGAACATGTAAAACGGATTTCAACATCGAACAAATGACTCGTGGGAGACTGAAAAACGCTTAAATCGTGTAAAACGCCACGCACCGTCTATCGCCATGGCTGGTTTGTAGCGAAGCCAGAAACATAATCACGCATGTGGTGCTAACGGATCAACAAAAATTCCCTGACTCTAGGATACTGCCGTCACGTTTCTCTAGGAGTCGTTCGCGGCAGCTGGCGTGTTCGCCGGCTGCGCGTCACTTTCCGTCTCGCGATAGTTCCGTGGACCAAAAACACGCTCGCGGTAGAGCGCCAACCCATGCGCCGCATGATACAACGCACCGCACTCTAGAGGCACATCTCTGGTTTTTTCAAACAGTTCACACATGTTCGCAACGGCACGTTTGACCCAAGGCTCCTCGAGCTGTTCATCCTGGAGGGCAATCGCTAAGAATTCGAGAATATGACCCGTCGTTCCTAAATTCTGAGCGAGATCTGGTGAACGCCCAGGACGTTGAAAATAATTTGTCGAAAAAGACCCGTCGACATTTTGATATTTTTTTGCGTCGAGTTTAGCTTGCTCAATCACCTCACTCGCTTGCTTCCAGGCACCGGTGACTTCGAATTGTTGGTCCACATGGTGATTTAATGCCGTCGCCATCCCAATTAGACGATGGGTTCCTCCACAAGCACTGGAAGCCAAAGCCTGTTCGGCTTCGATGCCGACAAGCCGCTCGATGTTCCATTCTTCACCATCCAAGGCCGTCCATGTTTCAGTGGTTGGCAAATAAGTGGTTAATCCAATCAACGTCCAACTATACTCACGATCTGTGTTGCGCGGCACGTCATATTGCACTTGTCGAAGAAACGATTCCATCGTGTATTCATCTCCGGCTACGAGGATTTTTTGCTCTGGGCTCAAATCGCACTGTGCCAGTACGGCAAGCCATTGGTCCGCGTGCCCCTGACCTGCTTTGGTTCCCTCCTCTAAGAGTGCACGCAAACCAAAACGCTGCGAACCCGGAGACAATTCCACTCCTTGTTCAACAGTCCAGCCTTTCATTTGGCCGCCATTCAAAATGTAATCGACCGCAGAAACAAATTTGCCATTTCGTTCAACCATGAAATCTCGTTTGTAAGTCAGTGCACCATGCAAAATTTGCCAAGCGGCATGGTCCCTCAGATTGAGGTGTCGGTCTTTGTAGATCGCCTCCAACACTTCGTCCAATCGCTGATTGAGTGTTTCATTTGTCGGTATTTCCGCCAACTCCAGTGGTTGGGAAATGGTAGGACGTTTGCACCCGCTTGAGGCCAGCACCATGAAACAGATGCAAAAGACAGACGTCAAACCAAAAATACGGAGCGCAGCACGACGCCACACACAGCCGCAAACATCGCCTGGAAAACGCATAAGATTGCTCCGCAAAAACGAACCCTCGAGTAGCGCACCATGCTACGCCCATTCAATTTCGGCGGTTCATCCAATGCCTATGTAGTGAGATATCTAGCACTCCCTGATGAACGCCAGTCAATCGATGCTCTGTGGCGAATCTGCGGATTATTCTATGGCGACCGAGTTGCCACCCGGCATCGTCGCAGCACGTCATCTTTTGCGATCAGGCGATGCGTTTGTCACCGGCGCGCTTGGTCATGCTTTAAGGGGAGCCATTCGCCGCTTTGCTGACTGCTCGTGACGCATTGTTGGATGAAATACATCCCTTCCAGGCCGTCAAACACATTGGGATAGACAGTCTCTTTTCTCTCAAAATCCTCACCCACACTGCGGAGTGCCATGCTGTCGTAGGCGGAACGATAAACATTCCCAAAGGCCTCAAAAAAAGCTTCCGGATGACCGCTTGGCAAGCGACATGCAGCCGCACCGGAGGCATTCATGAAGGGAGCGTTAGGGTCACGCGTGTAGATCTTCACCGGCTCACCATTGCAACGGAGAATGAGCTTGTTTGGCTCTTCCTGGTGCCATTCCAGGGCACCCTTCGTCCCATCGATCTCAATGAATAAGTCATTCTCACGACCGTGACTGATCTGCGACGCCGTGACATTGCCAACACCACCATTGTCAAAACGAATCATCGCTGTGCCGTAATCATCGAGCTGGCGGCCTTCCTCGAAACTCCTCAAATGACAACTTACCGACTCTGGCAAGAGCCCGGTCATATAACGTGCCAAGTTATACGCATGGGTACCGATGTCACCAAAACAACCGGCCGCGCCGCTCCGTGCTGGATCGTTCCGCCAGGAAGCTTGCTTATGATCCTCCAACTCTAAACGCGTCCGCAACCAACCTTGGAGATAAGTTGAACGAATCGCTTGAATCTCACCCAATTCGCCATTAAGAATCATTTCACGAGCTTGGCGCACCAAAGGATAGCCGGTGTAGTTATGGGTTACCGCAAAGACAACGCCGGACTTTTCGACCACGGCAGCCAGTGTTTCCGCTTGCTCTAAATCGAATGTCATCGGTTTGTCACACATCACATTAAATCCCGCTTCGGCTGCCGCTTTGGCGATCTCAAAATGGGTATGATTCGGCGTACAAACGGAGACAAAATCAATTCTTTGGTCTGCCGGCAAAGCGGCCTCTTTTTCAATCAACTCCTGATAGGAACCGTAAGCTCGAGCTGCAGGGATGGCATAATCAGGTGCGGAAGCCTTGGCTCGTTCCGGGTCGGACGAGAGTGCTCCCGCCACCAGTTCCGCCCGATTGTCCAATACGGCCGCCGTGCAATGAACGCGTCCAATGAAGGCACCTTGTCCGCCTCCAACCAAAGCCATGCGTAGCTTCCGATTCAAAGCACCATTGGTGGTCATGCGTCGCACTCCGTCATAAGGGTTCTGTGAAGTCTTTCCACTGCTTTCGCGCAAGTGTCCTCTGAAGTCGCATCTTTTGTAGCAAATTGGATTTCTTCTGCCAGACGACTAGAAAAAAAAGCTGCTAACTCGGTTGAGCAAACAATGCATTTCTTGTCAAATCCAAAGTTTTTAGAGTCCGATAAGTGGCGGATTTGAGATAGCGGAGTTGCGACCAGATTGCCACACTCCTAAGATGACCGAGAAGGGTATAAGATGATCCAGGAGGGTAGCGGGTAAAGCGTGGCAAGATGGAAGCCAGCGCAGCCTGCTTGACGGGACCATGCTGCGTATCCGTGATCCGGTGGCTCAAGGTCAACAGCTGCTGAACCGCCGTAGCGGTGCTCAAAAGGGGCATTTCACAAGCACAAAGGAATACGTCATGTTGAAATCGGAACAGAGAAAATCGATTGGGTGGATGACGCTCGGGTTGTGCATGGGGTTGCTCGTTGCCGTCGGTGTTGTCATCGGCAGTCGTGTGACGCTAGACCCGCACGGCACGGAGCCCTTGATTGAACTACCGGAACGTCTTTTACACGCCAGTGCGACACACGGTTCGGAAGAATTTGCCGTCGCCACGGGGCCTATTTCTGATGACAGCGAGGGTATCTTCTTTCTGGACTATTTGACAGGTGAGTTGAATTGTTATGTCCTCTATCCTCGCTTCAACAAGTTTGGAGCCCATTTCAACACGAACGTCGTAGAAGCCCTGGGCGTAAAACGTCAAAAGTCTCCCAAATACGTCATGGTGACAGGCGTCGCTGGTTTTCGCGGTGGCTCCTCGTTGGGCAAGCAACCGGGAAATTGCGTTGTTTACGTCGCTGATGCCAATACGGGCACCTTCGCTTGCTACGGAATTCCTTGGAACAAAAGCAAAGAAAACAACGGCATCCTACAGCAAGAAAAATTGGTATTCATTGCCAAAGGAACGGCCCGTCACTTAGACATTGAAGAATAGATCGAATAACCGTGAACATCACCGTCAATGGAAAGCTGCGACAAATGTCGCCCCCAGGTACGCTCGTCGATTTACTTGACGCATTAAAGTTTGTCGAGAAGCACTACGCAGTGGAAGTGAATGGCGACGTGGTACCCCGCGACCGACATGCTGAATTCCTTTTAAGCGAAGGGGACCAATTAGAAATCGTTTCCCTGGTCGGGGGAGGGTAGTTGCATCATGGCCACAGAGACCAAAACGACACTTGCCGAATCCACGCAGGAGGAGCTGCTAATCGGCAGCCATCGCCTCCAGAGCCGCCTGATTGTTGGCACGGGGAAATATGAAACATATGCGACCATGCAAGAATCGCTGGAGGTTTCGGGGGCGGATTGCATTACCGTGGCCGTTCGTCGCGAGCGGCTGTACGACGGAGATGAAAAGAACATTCTCGACTTCCTCGACCTGCAACGCTTTACCTTACTGCCAAATACAGCAGGTTGCTTTACGGCTCACGACGCCGTGCGGACGGCCCGCTTGGGACGTGAGATCCTGTTAAGCCTGGAAAATCCAGGGGCCAATTGGGTCAAGCTGGAAGTCCTCGGTGATAGTAAAACCCTGCTTCCCGACCCCCTGGCGACCCTCGAAGCGACAGAAAAACTCGTCGAGGACGGCTTTGAGGTTTTGTGTTACACCAACGACGATCCGGTGACGGCGCGGCGACTGAAGGAAGCAGGGGCTACCGCGGTGATGCCTGCCGGCAGTCCCATTGGCTCGGGTCAGGGAGTCTTAAACCCCAACAACATTCGCATCTGCATGGAATATCTGAAAGATGATGATCCGGATTATCCGGTCATTGTCGATGCGGGTGTCGGAACGGCGAGTGACGTCGCTGCCGCCTTTGAGTTAGGTGTCGACGGCGTGCTGTTGAATACGGCCATCGCCCATGCCCGCGACCCGATCCTGATGTCGCGGGCGATGCAGGCCGCAGCCACCGCCGGTCGGTCCGCCTACCTTGCCGGACGCATCCCAAAACGCCTCTACGCCACGGCCAGCAGCCCGACCGCAGGTGTGATCAGCTCGCGCCCCTGGTAACGACTTCGCTTGGTAACATTTTGCTGAAACCCTCAGCAGCGGGACCAGCGCACAGTACTGGTACTATACGGCACTGCCACGACACAGGGCTGCCACGACACACTACTACACAGGCGCCCACCACCGGCGACCTTGCTGACGCGGGGCGGCCGGCCGCACCCTCTCTACGCCTTTCCTAGGTCGGCGGTCGCTTGACCAGAAGCGTGCAAATAGATCACCACAAAGAGCAGGAACATCGCTGGAATCACCACGAGATAACCGATTACACACGTGCAAACGGCACCCACCGACGCCCCCAAACCGGCAACGAGCAAAATCAGGAACGTCATCAGATAATTCCCCTTCATGTACGTCAGAGAATGCGACATAGACTGAAAAACGCCCTGGTGTTGGTCCACAATGAAACACTTGCCAAGGAGGAAACCGAACGTGATCAACCCGATGGGGAGATAACTCAGCAAACTTCCCCCCAGCAAAACGAGGTCGTCCCCAGTCAAAATGCCGGGCAACTGAAAAACCACACTGATGCCCACCTGTAAAATGGACATCACCAAGTTAACGCCAAGCATGGGGAACCAGTACGGGCGGCCCCGAAAAATGTCGGAAAGCTGATAGGCTTCACCTTGGGCCATCTTCAAAAAAAGCAAGTAGATGCCCGCCTCAAGCCAGCTCCAAAGGCATAAGGCTAGGATGCCAAATCCCACACCGATGCCGATGAAAGCAACAATCAAGGCCGGGCTTGGCTCGCCACCTAGGCCAACGGCCCCTAACACAATGCCGACGATGACCCCATACATCAGCAGACACATGGCAAGCACGAGGCCAAAAAAAATGGCCCCTGCCAACACGCAAGACAGGAGGTTGTCATTCAGAATGCTCCAACAACTCGCATACACCCTGCCGAAATCGATCTTGCTGGGCGTGATCTTACCAGGAGAAGACGGTACCTTGGGTGGGGAAAGTCCGGCCGACGGCGCGGTGTAGGGATTGAAGGGCTCGGATGCAGGAGCCGCGGGCCTCTGCGGCTTGCCAGAGAAGGGACTGTTTTGTGCCAAGACGTCCTTCGAGGATGTGGCGGCTGGGTTGGCCTGCGACGAGTCTGGCACCTCGTCGGCAAGCGGACCGGCAAGCGGAGCCGACGGAAATGGTTTCGCGCTGGAGGGACTCTCGAAACCTTGTTCAGGAACGTCCTGAATGGTCGCACATTCGGGGCACTTGGCTTTTTTACCGGCACTCTCGTCCGGTGTACGGAGCAGTTTGTCACAACGCTGACAGCGAAATTCGATAGCCATGGAAACACTTTCTATCTCGGCGCGGCAACACAAAAAGAACGTTTAGTGAGAATTCTTCCCCGTTAGCAAAGTACGATTCACTTTGGCAAACCGTACTACACTAGGAGCCATACTACGCAAGGAATGGGTCAGCCAACTCACAGACCAATGAACACCAATAAACGATTGTGCGTGGCATACAATCTACTCTAGGTGTCAACATTCACAAAATAGAACCCGTCCCCCTGACGGCAGGTACTGACACCAAGCACCCATGAGTACGATTATGAATACCCCTGCCAGAAAACCGCTTCCAGGAAACCAGCCGACCAAAAATTACCCGCCACTCTCTGCTAACCGTGAGAAAAGCAGCTACCGGTTGCGAACCAGGCACCCGGGCCAGTCCTCGGGCGATTGACTTCAGCAGCGGTGCCATTGCTTGGATTTTACTGATCTGTCAAGTTGTGGGCACTGCGTCTCTGCATCGCGCCCGTTTCACCCTCGGCAATCGCTACTATGCTCACGCCCGTCGACATTCTTGGGCCAACTGGCAAGATTGCCGCCAGGTTACCTCATTTTGAAGATCGCCCTCAACAGCTGCAGATGGCCGACGCCGTAGCCGACGCCATCGAAGCAGGCCATCATTTGGCCATCGAAGCGGGAACCGGTGTCGGCAAGAGCTTTAGCTACCTCGTGCCGGCCATTCTCCACACCACACAAGACGAAGATAAGCCGGACTCCGAAAAACCACCCAGACCGCGACGTATCATTATCTCCACCCACACGATCAGTTTACAGGAACAGCTGTTAAAGCAAGATCTGCCGCTCTTAAATAGCGTCATTCCCCGCGAGTTCGCGGCCGTGCTGGTCAAAGGACGGCGAAATTATCTCAGCCTACGACGACTGGGAATCGCAGCCGAGCGGGCCAACAGCTTGTTTGTCAACGAAGAAGAACTGACCACGCTGCGGCAATTAGTGCGTTGGTCAAAAACGACCCATGACGGCTCGCGCAGCGATCTAGATTTTAAACCGGTGGCCGGAGTCTGGGATGAAGTTGCCAGTGACAGCGGTAATTGCCTGGGAAGGAATTGCTCCACCTACAACGCCTGCTATTACTTTCAGGATCGTCGTCGCGCACAACATGCGCAAATCCTCGTAGTAAACCACGCCCTCTTCTTTAGCGATCTCGCCCTGCGCCGCGTCAATGTCAGCATTCTTCCCGATTACGACGCTGTCGTCTTTGACGAAGCACACACGCTGGAGAGTGTCGCGGCGGACAATCTCGGTATCGGCATCACTTCAGGGCAAATTCAATACACTCTGAACAAGCTCTACAATGATCGGTCGAACAAAGGCCTGCTAGTACACCACCGGCTCACCCAAGCGCAAAAGCTAACTCAGGAATGCCGCGAACTGGCGGACGATCTTTTTCAGGAAATCATGGATTGGCGAGACGATCAGGCCGCCTCCAACGGCCGTGTTCGTTCGCCCGAAATCGTCGAAAATCGCTTGAGTCCCGCCTTGGAGAAACTGGCAGGTTCCGTCAAAAAACATGCCGACGGTCTGGAGGATGAATCGGAACGTCATGATTTGTTGGCAGCCCGTGATCGGTTAGTCGCCATTTCTGGAGATTTGGAATCGTGGCGCGTACAAAATCTCGATTCCGCCGTTTATTGGATTGAAGGCGGCCTCAGTCGACGCGGTCAGCTACGGGTAACGCTTTCTGCATCTCCCATCGATGTCGGCCCAGAACTGCGCGAGCACCTGTTTGACAAGACCCGGTCGGTCGTCATGACGAGCGCTACCTTATCCGTAGGTCGAGACCCTTCTTTTGATTTCTTCAAAACACGCATTGGCTTAACACAATGTAAAGCGATTCGACTCGGAAGCCCGTTTAACTACCAAGAGCAAGTGAAACTTATCACGGTGCGTGGGATGCCGGATCCAAATCAACAGAAAGACCAGTACGAGCGCCGCTGTGCCGAAATGGTGCGGCGTTATGTCGCACGCACTCATGGTCGCGCCTTCGTCTTGTTTACGAGTTACCGCATGATGCGGCAAGTTGCCATGGATCTGACCACTTGGTTCACACGAAACAACGTACGGTTGTTTTCACAGAGTGATGGAACTCCGCGGCATCAAATGATCGAACAGTTCAAAGAGAATGCACGATCCGTCCTGTTTGGAACCGACAGTTTTTGGCAAGGTGTCGACGTACCTGGAGACGCCTTAAAAAACGTCATCATCACCAAACTACCCTTTCGGGTTCCAGATCACCCCTTACTAGAAGCACGTATCGAGGCCATCAAAGCAGCCGGTGGCAATCCGTTCTACGACTATCAACTACCGGACGCAATCATCAAGCTGCGGCAAGGATTTGGACGCCTCATCCGTTCACAGACCGACAGCGGCATCGTTGTCATCCTCGACCCGCGAATCTATACGAAGCCGTACGGCCGAGTTTTTATCGAATCGTTGCCCGCTTGTGAAATTGTCGAAGAATTTGCCGACGACACCAGCACTGCTTGATCAAGATCCCTCCGAGGAGATTTGCAGACAGCACTCAAGGCTGGTCAGCAGGAATTTTCTTATTTCTCAGGATTCCTCATGTCGGTTCCTGAAAAACGTGCTCTCTGCCTTGCTGACCATCCGCCCCTTATCCTGGCCACCGTCTGGGGTCCCACACAACCTGACCGACCAGGTACAGCCCGATCCACCAATCAATCGCTTTGCAGGAGATCCACTGCCCCGATTGAGATCCGCGGCGCCGCTTTGCATAATGAATGGGACCTGCCACTCCTCTATTCCTGCACTGCTCTATTCCAGCGAAGGACGATGCTATGACCACTTCTCTCTCTCGCCGTCACTTTCTTCAAGTTTCCTCTGCCGCTGCGGCCGGTGCAACTTTCTTTGATATTCCTTCCATTGTCAAAGCTGCTGACGATCCGTTTGGTGGATATCCGATCGGGGTACAAACATATTCCTTAAGGAATTTCAACACCTTGGAAACCATTCGTCACCTGCAAGGAATGGGTTTGCACTATTGCGAGATGTACGACAAGCACCTCAACCTCAATGCGACACCAGCACAAATCGATGAAACGAAGAAACTTTTGGCTGCAGCGGACATCACATTAAATGCTCACGGCGTCAGTGGCTTCTCGAAAAATCACGACGCAAACCGCAAGGTTTTCGAATTTGCGAAACGAGCAGGGATCAAAAACATCACGGCTTATCCGGAACCCGATTCCTTTGAGAGCTTGGATAAACTCGTAGCAGAATTCGATATTCGTATCGCCATTCACAACCATGGACCAACCGACAAGTTCTACGACAAAATCAAAGATGTCGCCGACGCCATCAAGGATCACCATCCCCTCATCGGTGCTTGCGTCGACACGGGGCATTTTATCCGTAGCGCCGAAGATCCGGTCCAAGCCGTTCTGGAATTGAGTGATCGGGTTTTCGCTCTCCATCTCAAAGACGATACGCATAAGGGAGACCCCGGATCCCACAACGTGGTCTTAGGCGAAGCAAATCTCGACGTCGTTGGCATTTTCAAAGCCCTTAAGACGATCGACTTTCCTGCGGATGGTTCTGTTTCTCTCGAATATGAAGCGAATCCAGATAACCCGATTGACGCCATGAAACAATGTCTCGTTGTTGCTCAGCAGGCCATTGCCAAAGCCGCTGGGTAAAAAACGTTCTGAGCAGCCCAGTAACTACTACCCAGCTTTCCAGATCGCTACTTCGAACGAGTTGACCCCCCCGAACCACAGGTTTAAAGTGGAGTGTCTACTTCGCTCGTTTCTCGTCGTCATTTCAATGCAACGGCAGACGTTCGTTTGTCGCTGTGACTCATCATGCTATCCAAACGCGTTATTCCCTGTCTTGATGTCGATCAAGGTCGCGTCGTGAAAGGAACCAACTTTGTCAACCTACGTGATGCCGGGGCACCAGTAGAAGTCGCGGCTCGGTATGAAGTTGAAGGTGCAGACGAACTCGTTTTCTTAGATATCACCGCCAGCCATGAAAATCGAGATATCATGATTGACGTTGTGCAACGGACCGCAGAGCAGGTGTTCATGCCTTTGACAGTCGGTGGTGGAATTCGCACAATGGATGACATTCGAAGCTTGCTGAATGCTGGCAGCGACAAGGTGTCCATCAACTCGGCTGCTTGCAAAGATCCCGAATTTATTCGCCAAGCCGCGGAACGCTTTGGGAGCCAGTGCATTGTTGTGAACATCGATCCGAAACGTATCGACCGCCACGGCACTGAGATTTGGGAAGTCCATATCAACGGGGGACGAACTCCAACGGGGCTTGAAGCGGTGGCTTGGGCGCAACAAGTGGAACAGTTGGGAGCAGGAGAAATTGTGCTGACAAGTATGGACTACGATGGCACAAAAGATGGTTACGACCTGGAAATCACTGCGGCCGTCAGCGCGGCCGTTTCTATTCCCGTGGTCGCCAGCGGTGGTGCCGGTTGTCCCCAACATATGGCTGAGGCCATTACTCTGGGCAAAGCCGATGCGGTGCTGGCAGCTAGTATTTTTCATTTTGGTGAGTTTTCGATTCGCGAAACTAAACAATTCATGGCGGATCACGGGGTTCCTGTGCGGTTATAATTGAGGGAATCATAAGAATGATTCACAAACTTTCTCCAGTCATCCTCGGGTCTATTCGGAGAGCGATTTAATGGCCACCGTCGAAGCAGAACAAGCAACAGTGCAAGACTCGGATAAGGAGGCTGTGGATCCCTCAGAACAGCTTTTGATCGACAAATTTGCAGCTCGCCTACTGCACAAAAGGGGAGAGCTGGAAGTTGACAAATTGTTTCGGGCACTTGTCAAATTGGAGGGCAGTGACTTACACCTCAAAGTTGACCGACCACCATTGGTACGCGTCGATGGGGAATTGCGTCCTTTGAATCGCGGACCAATCAGTGCAGAAGAAATGGTGCAACTACTTGTTCCCATGATGAACGCACGGTCGCGAAACATTTTTGAAAAAGACGGAGGTGCGGACTTTGCCTACACATGTGATGTTGATGGAACCGAGTGGCGGTTCCGCATCAACATGCTTACGCAGCTGGGCAAGATCGGATTAGTCGCACGTCGCATTAACAACTGGATCCCTGATTTTGAGGGACTCTTCTTACCCGCATCCGTTGAGCGACTCTGTAATTATGACCAAGGAATGGTCTTGCTGGCCGGGGTGACCGGTTCCGGCAAGTCAACAACGATTGCATCGATGTTAAATTATGTGAATCGCAAATACCGCAAACACATATTAACTTTAGAAGATCCGATTGAATTCGTCTTCACAGAAGAAAAATGCTTGATCAACCAGCGTGAAGTTGGCCAAGATGTCATCGATTTTGAAGTTGCAATGAAGCATGCAGTGCGCGAAGACCCTGACGTCATGCTCGTCGGTGAAATGCGAGATCAAGAAACCTTCATGACCGCGATCCATGCTGCGGAAACCGGGCATCTCGTCTACGGGACGATCCATGCAAGTAGTGCCTCGAGTACCATCGGCCGTATACTCGACCTGTTCCCAGAAGAAATGCATGGGGCGATTCGCAGTGCCATCGCTTTTAATATGAAAGGGATTGTTTCCCAAAAGCTGCTGCGTTCCATTCGTGAAGGAGTTTCGCGGGTGCCAACCGTGGAAATCATGTTTTTCGATTCGATGATTCAAAAACTAATTCTGAAAGGTGAGGATCACAAGCTCCCAGATGCTATTCGGATTGGTGCCGAAACTGGGATGCAAGATTTTACTATGAGTCTGAAGCAGTTAATCGACAGCGAGTTGATCGATCGTCCCACCGCATTTGCAGTCGCACCAAACCAGGATGCCTTAAAGATGGCACTGAAGGGAATCGACGTGAAAGCACCAGGCATTCTCTAGTATCCCAACAAGTACATCAGGCGAATCGTGAGCAGCCACCCAGGCACACCTTGTTCATCATCATGAATCCTTAGCCAGCCGTTGCAGTTCTTAAATCAATGCGAATGTTTAAAAAGAAAAAACGTGTTGCAGCAGCCAACACCACAACCCCCGAAGGGCCGGAGGTCCAACCGTGGGAAATGGGTCCTGCCGTGGAAATTACCGCCATGGGTGCTGCGGACGACACGCAAAACCAAGCTAACTTGATCCAGGCTCGCCAGTCGATGGGAATCGTGTCGGCTAAAGAAATTGTCGCCGAAGCTATCAGCAAATTAGCAGATCGTGTGCTCCTTGATTACACCCGCGAGACAGTCACCGTAAGAATGGACATCGACGGCGTATGGCACCCTTTGAATCCTCTCGACCGCCAAAGCGGTGACATGCTGCTGGCCGTACTCAAAAAACTCTGCAACCTCAACATTCAAGAACGCCGAGCCCGCCAAAAAGGTGAATTTGGCGTGAAATATCTGGGAGATAAATACCTTTGCAAACTGACTTCTCAAGGGACACAAACAGGCGAGCGAGTAATCCTGATCGTCGAAGCCGTCAAAGGAGCAAAAATCTCCAAGCTTGAAGAAGCGGGCATGCGAGAGAAGCTGCTTGAGAAGTATAAGGAGATCGTTAATCACAGCAAAAAAGGGATGGTTTTAATCTCTGCACCTCCAAGTCGCGGTGGTTTAACCACCACCTGGGTTGCGGCGCTCGGAAGTGTCGATCGGTTTGTCCGAGACATGGTTACGATCGAACCGATAAACGATCAACAACCTGAAGTCGAAAATATTGGTGTTCGCACCTTCGATCCCGCCGACGGTGAAAACCCCGCCAAACTAATCCCTAAAATCCTTCTCAAACAACCTGACACAATACTCGTCCCAGAAATTGCCGACACAGAGACCGCCGATTTGCTGACCAACATTGTGGACGATCACGACATGAGGGTGTTTACCAGCGTACGTGCTAAAGACTGCGCAGAAGCCGTGTTGCGTTTCCTGATGTTGAAACCGAACCCTGAAAAATACTCCCAGAACTTGTCGGTCGTCCTTAACACACGTCTCGTTCGTAAACTTTGCGACTCCTGCAAACAATCCTATCCGCCACCACCAGAACTCTTGCAGCGATTGGGAATTCCACCTGGCCGAGTTAGTTCCCTGTGTCGTCAATTCCAATTCCAACCAACTGAGGGCCAGAAGGAAGAAGCGCCCCCTATTTGCCAAGAGTGTGGAGGGATTGGGTATCGCGGGCGCACGGCGATTTGCGAATTAATGGTCATCGACGACAAATTACGTCGCGCCATTGTAAAGCAGCCAAAGCTTGAGGTATTGAGACAACTATCCAGGCAAGCCAAAAATCGCACACTCCAGGAAGAAGGCATTTTACTCGTGGCACAGGGCATTACGTCCTTGAACGAACTCCAACGTGTGATGAAAGGCTAAACCTACCGCAAGCAGAAATCTTTAGCCACCGGCTCTCCTCTTTTTTTCGTGGATCCAGTCTCTATGAGTAACAGCAGTACTCCCCAACAACCCGCTCTTGTTCCCGAAGACAGTGAAGTCTTCGAACAACACAATGACATGATCCCTAGCGTTTTTTGCGTCCTCTTGGGGCTCTTCTCTGTGCTAGGTCTGGCAAACCAGCTTTTCATCACGCTTCCCGTATTGGCACTCTTGTTGGGTGGATTCACCCTTTGGCGTGATGCCCAAACAAATCGCCGGACCAACAAAAGCATCCTCGCGGGAATGACCTTAGCCATGCTCTTCGGGAGCTGTGCAACCACAGCATACGTGCACCGAATCACCTATCTCCAACGCCAATCCCGCATTGTCGAACGAGAATGGTTCGACCTCCTTCAGGATGGGAAATACTTTGAGGCCTTTTTGTTGACTGAACCCCCCTCTAATCGCACACCTCATGGCACCATGGAAGGAAAGCGAGTCGCTGGTGGCCATCAGCAAAATCAAAAAGCCAATGCTTTCAAAGGAACAACTCCCATTCCCGAAATCATCGATTATGGAAATCCGGAAACCATAAAATTTGTGCGGTCATCTGGTGTTCTTGAAGGAAAAATGCAAAAGATTCATATCAGCAGTGAATATGTGCTTGCCTATGAAGAGCAAGGTCGCACTGTAGAACTACCTTTCCTGATGACCACTACACGAAAAACGAACTTCGGAAAATCAAAGGCCGAATGGTGGCTTAACCTTCCCAAGACCGAGGCGGATCGAAAACCTCCACCCAAACGTTGACAGGCACTGTTTTGCCTCAGCATGCGTGCCTGCCCAAGGCCAATCGCTATGGTAACTTTTCTCTCTGGAATTAGTTGTGAATAGTGAACAAATAAATGTAGGCCTGAGAACCGTTGCACACATTGCCACATATATCGACGAGTTAAAACTGCAGGCCCACCGCTTAGCTGACGCCATTCCACCACAACAACGCGGCTACTTTACTCCCGAAGAAGAAAACGCAACCCGCGCACTCTTAATTTCTTATTGGCAGTCCCGCTGCGCTTTGCTCGACGTCGTTACCACTTTTCGCAATGACCGTTCTGTTGACAAGCGTGAACGTCCGGCGGCCTTCTTAGTAGCGTTCGCGGCTGCCATAGTGTTGGTCGATGCGGCAAGATTCATACGCGAAACCGTTCATGAAAACAGCGTGGTACGATCTAAATTAAACGAACCGGCCGAAGAATTTGGGATACCTGCTGGAGTCTATGACCAAATCCAACAATCGCTGGTGAGCACCCGGAATGCATGGCGGCTTTATTTTGCGGTCAAGTACTTTGAAGACCACGAATCCGAATTGAGGACATTAGCTGAAAATGCTGATTTAGCTCCAATGATGGCAATCATCGATCGTTTGATCGATCGTCTGGATGTCTCCATTTCACAATTTGCACAAGCCAAAATGCGCACGCGGGGGGGCCAACTTTTACGCAAAATTACACATGACATCCTAGGACAGGCTCTTTATGGGATTCAGAAATTCGGTTCGACATTGATTGCCGATCAATATGCAAAGCCGGGCCACCGACCGCAGTTGCCAAAAACCGTCATGCAGCAACTAGATACCTTTTTAGAGCCGGGTGACATTTTGATGGTTCGGAAAGAGTACGCGCTGACAAATTATTTTCTTCCGGGATATTGGCCGCATGCTGCACTTTATCTTGGAAATGCGGAGGATTTAACTGAACTTGGCATCCACAATCACAAAAACGTTCAGCCCCGTTGGGCAACACTGACAGCCACAAATCAAGGGCGGTCTCAGAAAGTCCTTGAAGCCATGAAAGATGGGGTTCACATACGGTCTGTGGAAACTCCGTTTTCCTCAGACTCCATCGTTATACTTCGGCAGAAGTTGACACGTACCGAATTTTCCTTTGGCCTGGCTCGAGGCATCGCGCACGAGGGTAAATGTTATGACTTCGATTTTGACTTTCGCAGCTCAGAGCGTTTAGTCTGTACGGAAGTCATCTACCGCGCATTCGAAGGAGTCGGTAACGCACATTTTGATTTGACGACGAGAGTAGGTCGGCCAACTCTTTCCGGGAGTGATTTAATCCAGTTTGCACTCGCAGGGAAAAATTTGACAGCGGTGGCGGCATTTGACCGCAACTACAGCGAAGACTTAGTCACTTCTACCGAAGCTCCCCAACTCATCTCTTCATGCCTTGGTCTGAAATCGAACTAAACAAGTCAATTCGGTAGTACCAAGAAATATCTGCCTGTATACGACCCGCATCTCCCGAGACCTTAAAACGGGCTGAAATATTTCAGCAATTTGCCAAACCGATTTTCTTCCTGGGGATTCTCGGTCGGTGGTGCAGTTCCTTGGGGTTTACCTTCTGCTGGAAAAGTAATTTGCGGCTGCCGCGCGACACGCGGATTTGACGAAGGTATGAACTCATCAAGAAATCGAGGCCAGTAACTATTGAGAAATCGCTCCGTATCACCTACTTTTCCTTCATCCAGATTCACATCTGCCGAGGCGATGTTCTTTAGTAGTTCATGATCTTCATTACGTGTGAATAACACGTCGAACACACGAACTTCGTCGATCCACACTTCACCCCGGCTCATCACATCCAGTGCAATGCGCAGATCTTCCAGGCCCACTAACGGTAAATCATAAATGGGAAATCGATATTCCAGCCATTTTTCCTTGATCGCTGGATTCGGTTGCGAGGCAAATTCAGTCTGCTTTGACGTACTCAATGACCCGCCGAGCTTCGCGTAACGGTAGTACGATTTCCCATCAATGCGACCCTCCACGCCAAGACGGAAGGAAGGTTGGTGCTGGTCATCGGGTGTCCGCAACCACGCATGTATCTCAATTCTTCCCCGGACGGGTTTCTGAAAAACCTCACTCCGGACCCACAACGGTTCCTCGTCCCCATTCTTCACAACTAAACATTGGTTACCATCAACACCATACGCAGATTGGATTTGTACTGCGGATTTCGGACGTGCCTGTAATTGGGAATGGATCCAACCGGGGATCGGTCGCTGGGCGTGAACTTCTTCAAAACTTGAATTCGCAAAGTTTGTAATCGGCTGAACGTGACTCGCGGTTTTAGCTTTCAGGCGGATTTCCGAAATTCGGTATCGAAGCTGTTCGAAAACTGCTGGAGGAACCGCCGTATCCCAATCATTAACTCGGAATTCTGGGCCCTGAATCTGAGCCGCTACGAAGTCATAGGGTTCTAACGCAAATTGCCAAGGCGCAACACCCGACTCCGTGAAAACTAAAGACGGTAACGAACGATTACCCAAAACGTGAACCGTAGTATTTGCCTGAGCGCTCACATTCAAAGTTGCGGTAACCGGCCAAGGTGCGTCATTCAGAATATAGATGTAAGTGACGCCATCTTGCCGTAGCGTACGGACCATCACGGGTTGGTGGTGCCCTACGCTTTGGGATGGATTGACATCCTCGAACGTTCGATTTGGCAGTTGGCGAAATGTAGCAAATAAGGGGCGCAAGGCAGCCTCTTGCCCCAGGGGCAACATCCATCCGCCGTCCATTAAATGCAATTCGTCTCCATCCGCCAAGGACCGTACAAACCGAGCGCGATTATGAAACCCTGCTGGCGAGACGTGTGCCAAAAACCATGTTCGTGTGTTATCAGAGCCGAATGGACTTTGGCTTTCAAATTGCGGCAGCCGGAACGTCAAAGCCTCATGCAAAGTCATCCCGACGGTTCCGGACTCGCTCTGGAAGAACGAACGAAGGTCCTTAGATGTCGCCGCAATCAGATCGACTTTTTCTTGAATGAGCCCACCCGGCGGCTTTAAACGACGCGGGTTGATTAATACAACATTTTTTGTGTTCCTCAAACGCCCGCCGTCAATGCCCATTCGTAACATCGCCTTTTCGACGTCTGACCGTTCCGGCAATCGTGGTTGCAAGGCTACTTCGAGCGGCCGACTTTTCAGTAAATCAGCCGTTAATAGAAAAAGTCGTGCCTCTGGAACTACAGCCGTTAAGCGTTCTGCAATGTCTTCGTAAAAATCGCCCAACTTTTCAGATCGCCAGTCAAGCCATTTCACTCCGTCAGGACCTTCCACAAATTTGTTGCGGGTATTTTTATTACCAGAAGTCTGCAGACCTGTGTCTAACTTGAAATCCGCTTCAAAACGAGAAATGGTGCGTTGATCCATTCCCCAAGTCGCGTCAGGCACCTGAGTATAACTGTCTGCCCCCATTTGGATGGCGATGCCACCAAATGCTCGGTGATGTGAGTACCTCTTAATAAGTTCTCCCAGAACGCGCTGCATCTCGGCCTGCACTCTCGGATCAAGTGCGTTGTAACGCGGACCAACTAGGGATTCTTGGTCAAGTGTTTCACTCGACCAGTTTTGTTGCGGGGAAATTAGTTCAATTCCATGAGCGTCCTCACCAGCTCGAACAAGTCTTTCCAATTGTGGCAAAGGACTTGAAAACTGAATGGAAGGAATGAGAACCAGTCCTTCACGGTCAAAAATACGAAACAACAGCTCCAGTACATCCTTGCGGATGGGATCTTGTCCAGTGGAAAAGAAAACGCCAGTGTCATGCTTTGGCGTCGGTTGCAATACCTCCGGGCTTGGATAAATAGCGCTCCCGTCACAAGCCACCGTGACCACCGCCGCATTGAAACCAACATATTTCAAGTACTCGGCAAGTCTTTGCCCGCCTTCGAAAAAAGTAATCCAGTCGTCTAAACTACGATTCGACCGTTCGTCTAATGCATCACGAGCACCAAAATTTTCCGGGAATAGGGGCTTTTCAAAATATGCTGAAATAAGACGTGTGCTCGTTGTCGGTGCAACTAACTCATCGGCAGGTGGCAAATGACTTGGCCCTTCAAAAACTCGCAGTCTTCCATACAGTGCTTTGCCGCTGACATTTTTTTTCGAAATGCTCTGGTTCGAAACAACAACCCAGGGAGTGGCCGTCTTAGGCCAAAAGAGCAGCCGATGATGTTCGCTAGAACTGTCTCTCATTGCGGTAATATTCGCAACGGAAATTCCTGAATCAAGTCCGAATGGTACAACTTGCCCGGCGGCATTGGGCTCGACAATACTGATGGCTAAGGTTTGTGGATTATTCGTTGGATACTCAATCTCCAAGATGTGCGGTTTGCCAACATTCGAAACCGGCAAGGGATATGCCTGCCAACCACCAGCAGCCAATTCTACGAATGTGCGGGTACCAATCTCGCGCTTTTGCAAGCGGCCATTGCCTAATTGTTCCTTGCCAAAACGAACAATCCAATTCCAATCGGGAATCCGAGTGAATGGCTCCCACCAACGCGGATTTGCTGGATCGATCGTCAAGTGAGTGTTCCATGGCGCTGCCGCAAGTGTTGGCAAAGATTGATCAACAACAACGCACTGCATGAGACGCCGCAGGGCAGGGGTGCCCTTTCGAAAAACTCGGCCAAACTCTTTCGAGTAAAGTGAAATTAAGACATCATATACACCTTCGTTTTTTGGTATTGCCAGTTCAACCGGCCCAATGATCGCTGCAGATCCATCGCTAGCTGTCGTGAGTGAGCGTGTTTCACTCCACAGTTCTTCATCGGTACGACCTCGCAACAACTGGACAATGCATTCGTAGTCTTCATCGGCTGCAAGTCCCATATTATTAGGACGGATAAAGAAGACAAAGTTTTCCTGGGGTTCGAATACGAGTGACTGGCGAGAGAATTCGATTCGTAACCGGTCACCGGGACTTCGGCGCACGAGCAACCGACTTTTGCCATCATCCAAAGCAGCGCCATGAAATGTGTTTGGAGAAATCAGCTTAGCAATAGGGACACGAATTACCCTCGCTTGGCCCAAATCACCGACAGCTGAAAGCCTAAACTCAAGAATCGCGTTCTTGGTAGCAACTACTTCAACGTCAAAACTATCAAATGTCGTCAGACTTCGCTGACGGATAAGGATTTGACCCTGTTCACTATGGATCGAACCTGGCTTGTCCGTTTCCAATCCCAGTCCACGAGGATTGGACAAATGACCAGGGTTGATAGTCATGGAACCTGACCATCGTTTGGGTAATTCGCCGCCCCCCCACTCAACCCGCAAGCGAATGTTTATTTTAGAATCAGGTGATTGTGCCTGACTTTCAACCAGTGGCGAGAAAACCAAGTGTGCACACAGCGCGCACAAGGCCCAAAACCAACGGCGCCGCCGAAAGCCACAAACTCCACGCAAATTTTCCAATCCACAGGGCGAAATGGGAGGACCTCCTTGTCCGACCACACGATGCCCAACGGTCATCAATGGTGCCTTAGTAGTTGCCTTTGAGGCAGGAAGCCAGGGATTATAAGCCAGCCAACAGAACTCGTTCCAGATCGAAATCTGAGCCAGCGGCCTCTAAAAGCAAATTTTCTCTTGCGGATATCGCGGTGAGAATTTGGCGTTTTTTGCGGAACTAGCTGACGTTGATCGAAACACAGCTATTCATGGTCCTTAACCAGAATGTCTGCTAGCGGTGCCAGCAAACTCAAATCTCCCGCTTGCAGCGTCTCACGTGCCCCGGCAACCGCATCCCGCAAGAGCGCCACAATATCACTGCGTAGATTCGCAACTTCGTTTACCTCCCACCGATCATCGGGCTTGGCATACAGTTCATCACGCTTCGTGGAAGGATCAAAACGATAATACCAAGCGGGTGTTCGTATGGCAGATTGTCCAGCAGCCACAGTAAAAGCCCACTGCACATCTTGAAACTCCTCACCACGCCCAAGCGACAATAAACTTCGCCCGCACCGCGTCACCTCGCCTGTGGGCAGTTCGAACCAATCCTCGAGCGTCGCATGTAGATCTGAGCATTGAGCAATGTTCTGAAAACGCTGACCTGCCCCCTCTTCATCTGGCAATCGTATCAACAACGGTACATGTGAAAGTTCGCTATACAAAGCAGCGTCACAAAGACCGATTCTGCCATGTTCTCCTAAAGGAAACCCTCGTGCTGAAGTAAAAATCAGCAGCGTGTCTGCTGGCAAAAGAAATTCATCTACAGACTTAAGGAATGCGTCGAGGCAAATATCCAACAACGAAATTTGGCCTGCATAAGCTTGGGCTACCCCGAGTCGTTCATCAGGGTCAAAACTTTCCGGCAATTGATAGTTTGGGGGCTCTACAAAATCCGGCGGTGGGGGATCTTCATCATCGACAAATCTTTCGCGAAATTCAGCAGGCGCATCCCACGCGCCATACATTCCACGCGCGTGTAGCCAAAACAAGGTGGGCTCCTGTACCACGGCAAGTTGCCGGGTTGCCTCAGAGAAAAAACGTGCCATTTCCGTTTGATTAATATCATCAGCCGCCAATGATGCGAAGTGAGGTTCAATCCCTGCCAGCTGAACAGAACCCCCAAAATGATCCTGCCAATCCTGAGTTTTATCATCTGTCACCACAACTGTGCGAACGTCTGCAGCACTCAATCTGCTTACAAGTGACGGATGATGATCTACGTCTGAAAGCGCATGCAGTCCTTTCAGCCACGCCCTATAGACCCTATTCAGGTTAGGTGAATCGGCGAGCAGGTACTCCATTAAAATAGAGTGACTTGCAAGTCGATTGAAAGCTGGAGTCTCAATCCACGTATTCCCGTACGGCCCAAGCGAACTCGCCCCCACGCCATCAACACAAATCACCACGGCACTTTTTTCAGCCACCCACACCCAATCACAAAAGGATTTAAACTTGGCAGTAACAAGCATAAGATTACCTGTTGGTGAACAAACGTGAAATCCACCACCTGAAAAACCAACCCAAGTTCTGCTCGAAAACTCGATCGCCCTCCCAGCAACGTCACGGATCATCTTGCCATCCCCACAAAGGGATCGGTAATACCATCACGACAGGCTCATTTTCCAGACAGGCCGTGCTGTCATGCTCTTTAAACACGTTGTGCTATCCCGTGGCAAGTAACCTTGAAAACCGCTGAAATGGTGGTGAGCGATCTTACACAGAACCCATTCCGCCCGCCGGGAGCGTCTTCTCTGGCGATAAGTACACCCGTCAAAAACGGAAGTTTCGGACTAGGGGAACGGTCAAAAAGGTCAGGCATCAAAAAAGCACGAGTTCAATGGATCCAACGTTTGATTTTTGTCGCAGGTAACCAAAACTTACTAAGCGTTTCAGATCAGTTTTTAATTGTCCGCTTGACGTGCTAAGAGCGTCTACCTGTCTCGGTCGAGTACAGAAAACCAGAGCCCTCCAATCAACGCTTTTTCCTCTGAAGATAAATCTCGATGTAGTTCGCAATTCATTCTTTGCTTGACCACCTTCCCAAGCGGGATCAGGTATTCCAGAAAATCATCTAAGCATGTGCTGATCCGATTTTCAATCATGTGCTTTTCAGTTTGTCCCGTCTTCGACCTAGTTCTATGCAGACCTCATAATGAATGATGCGTTCACACCAGCACACCATGCCAGTGGTTTCTATCCAAGTCTATTATTAGGTCATGCTCTGAACAAAACGACCTTTGGCGAAACAAACTGGCCTGTCATCATTTTATCTTATCGACGTATTGCCGATGTTCGGCTCAATCCGTGGACCCTCCCAACACAAGTCTTCAAGAAACAAATTTGGTGGTTAAAAAACAACTTTGATTTAATTTCACTCAGCGAGGCCCAACGGCGCATGGCAAACGGGATCAACAAAAAACTCGCCGTTTGTGTCACCTTTGACTACGGGTACAGTGACAATTG
>JAKVBY010000005.1:0-17173 GCA_022446825.1 Pirellulaceae bacterium | reverse complement strand
ATGAAGTCGTCACAATAACCGAAGATTTACGCACCAAGCTGGACACTGACGTGCGATTCTTCGCCATCCCATTGGGAAAACGTGGGCAGTTAAATGTGCATGCCTTTTACTTGGCACGCGATGCTGGCTTGGACGGTGTTTGTTCGACATATGGCGGTTACAACCTTCCGGGCGATTCCACATTTCACTTACGGCGTATCCGTGCCGCCTCAGTAATGCTTCCTTGATGACGATGTGAAAACGGTTTTCGACAAAACGATAACCTTAGGCAACACTTCTACTACTCAATATTCCGAGTATTTCGCAATATCACCAGTACCATGAAACAACCGAGCCCCTGGCGATCTAGAGGAAACCGCTCTTAGACCAACGAATTCCATCTGTGTGGACACGGAGGCTTTGTCCCCCATTCACATGATCCATCATGAGAACTTGACGTAACTTGTTTCCAAAAAAGCAATTCAGTTATGTTTGCTCGCTCAACTTGGAACAAACTCAATCAAGCACTGGATCGGACAAATGCTCTGCAAACACGATCTACGCCGCGTTAGGAGGTACCTTTGTATTTTCCTGCTCGGGAATCTTCTGAATGCCTCTTTTCCAGTCCATGCTTGCGAATAGTGCTCTCCTGCGACACAGTACCAAGCGAGACTTGGCACAGGATCAGAGCGAGTCAGAACGCAACTTACAATCATGCCAGCTCGATTAGTTGTGTGTTTCTACCTTTGACTTCGGCCACCTTCTCCGAGTTGTGAACTAAACTGAATTCTCTGGAAAAACCCTGCTAAAGGCCAAGCAAAGGTTTTCCGCCCCATTCTCAGCCAATTGCATCACCAGGAACAGCAAGATTAGGCTCAATTGATCGGGGAACAAAACCCGCCCGGGCTGTTGTGCACATCGTCGGCGCGGTACCATTTAGCATAGCTGCTGCTTTTTTAACCCGTTCTTTCGTTGGCAGCAGCGCGGCGTACGTTAAACTCCCATCAAAGTCCTCTCGATCGACAGCGCTGCGCAGGTATGCGGCTTACTGGACACGTCCTATCCATTACCGCCAAACTATTGACCGGTGCCACCGTGCGTTGGGTGGATTGTCAACCTGATTCATGTCAGCGTGTTTATTTTGCAAATCACACGAGCCATCTCGATGCATTAGTCCTTTGGTCGTCACTGCCTCGGCAACTTCGTGCGATTACACGTCCCGTGGCAGCCAAAGACTATTGGGATAAAGGGATTGTGCGACCCTATATTGCCTCTGTGTTCAACGCACTCTTGATTGACCGTACCAAGATCAAAGTCCACAAAAGTCCAGTTCAGTTAATGATTCAAGAGATCGCTGACCAATATTCGCTGATTGTTTTTCCCGAAGGATCGCGAAATATGGACGAAGAAATGGGCGAATTTAAAAGTGGGCTGTACTACCTCGGAAAGAAACGTCCCGATTTAGAGCTCATGCCGGTTTATATTGACAATGTCAATCGTGTGTTACCACGCGGCGAATTTCTACCCGTGCCTTTGCTAAGTTGCATCACCATTGGCCCTCCCATCTGGCTTGAAGATGGCGAATCGAAAAAAGATTTTTTAAGTCGTGCACGCGAAGCAGTCCAACGGTTAAAGGATACCTGACCAAGATGCACGGCGTCCCAGACATTTCGACTTTTGGAGCAGTATGGTGGCTCTTTCAAATTCCACCGAAAGAACAGCTGCTCGAACTTCTTGACAACTACACGATGTGGTTGCTGGGTGGGGTCATCCTACTGCTGGCCATTTTATCGGTCGTCGGCCGAGTGTTGCGTAAAAAGCCAGAAGGCACGATCAATCCGGCTGTGTCTCGCATGTTCAACCGCCGTATTCGCGCTTGGTGGTTGATGACGGCGATTCTCGTATCTGGTTTTATGCTGGGAGCTACATCCACCGTCGTGCTATTTGGGCTCGTCTCATTTTGGGCGCTACGAGAGTTCATCACAATGACACCTACGCGCCGTGGGGATCACCGCGCTCTATTTTGGGTCTTTTTTGTTTTCACCCCAGCTCAATATGTGCTTGTCGGAATGGGCCAAGAAATGTACCCATTTTACAGCATCATGATTCCCCTCTACGCATCGCTCTTTGTCCCCACCCGCATCGCAATCTCAGGAGACCATCGTAGATTTCTGGAACGATCTGCAAAAATCCAAGTCGGTCTCTTGATTTGTGTGTACGCGCTGAGTTTTGCTCCCGCACTCTTAGATGTTGAATTCTATCTAGATGGAGAAGGCCAAGGGGAAGAACGTGCGCTTTGGCCCGGTAGCCCTGCTGGCTTACTCTTTTATTTCATTTTGATTGTCGAATTGTCTGGAGTCGCTCAATACGCTTGGGGCAAGATGCTAGGAAAACACGTGATCGCTCCAGAAATTAATGCCAGCCGCACCTGGGAAGGATTGTTTGGTGGCGCAGCAACGGCAACCATTTTTGGTGTCTTGCTTAAATGGGCAACCCCCTTTACGGTTTGGGAATCAGCATTCATGGCAATGATTATCGCGGTCATGGGCTTTGCTGGTGAGATGACACTTTCCGCGATCAAACGTGACCGCGGCGTCAGCGATTATGGCACCTTAGTTCAAGGTCACGCCGGGCTATTAGACCGCATTGATTCCCTTTGTTTTGCGGCACCTGTTTTTTTTCATTTGGCAAAGTTTTTTGCGTGACATGGACCTGCAAATGGAAAATCGAATAGCTACATGTTGTTGATCTTTGGTTTGCCTGTTGGAATCTCATTAGTCCTTTTCCGGCCAGGCTATTTGGGAAACTCGCCTTTCAAAAACACGGAAAGAATTTCATTTCCACATTCTATGCAACTCCACAACCGTGCTACACCTCGGCGCATCGTTCCTAGAATGCGACCTGAACACTGGGTTCATTCCCGATCTAAGATCTTTGGAAAGTTGGCAAAATGATACGTCAATCTTTGGGAAGTTGGCGAAATGATACGTCGCCGAAGAGCCGGGATCGCGGCTGTCGATTTTCCTGGCTAACCAATCGATCCCGTTGTTGNGCGTACCAATTTTTTNCCTTTTCTTGNTCGGCTGCTGGCACCTGTCGAATCCGAGAAAACTGCAAGTCGCTACCACGCACGTCTGCAACTAGCGACAAGGGCTTGGGCCTCTTTGAAGTTCCTAGGAACTCGGGCTCTCGAGCCTTCTGGCGAGTTGCCGAAGACGTCAAAGTAGCTGAGGCAACGTCCAACTTAGGACTACCTCGCGCAACCCACTGATTCCACCTCACTTGTAAATCGGACAAACTTTCGAAACCATAAAGCCTTTTAGTCGCCATCGTCCAATTATTCGAATTCATGCCGTCGCCAATGTATTCTACGAACTTGCGTTTACCGCCTTGGGCGATTAAATATCTCGCCAGCGAAAATCCTTGAGCATACAAGGGTAGGATGTCACGAGGATAGTCTTTCATTGCAAACATACGATTAAACGGAATCCCTCGTTGCGTTTGTAACATATCTACTAACCACTCTTCTTGTTTTTGACGTTCACTGACGTGCTCGACCGTAGTACACGCGCCTTCATCCGCCCACCTCGGTAGAGGCCGCCCAAAGTGAGTTGCAAAAACTGTGTGCGTAATTTCATGCGGGAGCACACTATCCAAAATTCGTTCATGGGAACCCTGGATCGACATAGTCCATCCCATCGCACGACCACGTTTGACGAAGGGTGGCATGAATGAAAAACTGGTTGCACCACCAGCGCCAAGGTGTTGCCCTACCGTCACATGAATTGGGCAAATGTCCCGCCACGGTGGGAGTTCTTCACCGAGCCATTCAATGGCAAGGTCGCGCCGGTACCGCTCAGCCGCATCTCCCACTTCTTGCGCCAACGCGGGCGTCGAAGCTTCGACAATAAAATTTTGCGTTCGATAACTCGCACCAAGCAAAGTACAACAAGCTAAGCCGAAGGCAATGTGACGAATGCGAGCATCCATGCTCTTGTCACTCCATGGGGGTTCATTTATAGGGTTTGTTCCTCGCGACGTCTCCCTGGGTATCTCCACGGAAAACATATCAGTCCAACTTAAGTCACTAAGCTACTTAAGCATCTAAACGCTCAAAATTCCTTTCTCAGCTCAACAACACCTCCAGTCGTCGAGTTGTCGAGGCCCAAAGTAATCTTTCCAAAAGTAAGCTTTGCCAAACGTGCTTTTGTAAGAATTGCAAAGGTAACGTCAGCCCATAAAATCACCTAGACGAATTTGCAGCTAGCGCTGCTAGCTACTAAGAGCGAGATTAGCTTCAGCACCTTCTCGCAAAATCTAGATATCACTTTCACATGCAACGCTGTCAGAAAATCTCTCTGGCAGTCTTGAATCCTATCGAACCACCGAAATAAGGGTAAACAACAGGTGCCTTGGCCACCAATCATGGCTATTCATCAGCGCCTAATGGATGTGTCAACAGAAGGTTTCCGGAGTGTCATTTTTGCCACACTGAATCAAATAACTCACCAACCATCTGCAGGAATGTTCCATAAAAAGTGTCTAGGTCAGCTCTGCCAAGTCCTGTACACTTCCGTCAGATTATTTGCTGCAGCATTTTCTTTCGGTAAAAAGCAACGCCATGTCGTTTTCGCGTTTCCAGGAGTAAGAAGATGCGCGAGCAAAGACGGTCACACTTTTTCTTAGCGTTCGCAGTAGCGTTCGTTTCGATCCTGCTTGTACAAAGTGACGCCGGGGCAAAACAAGCATTTCGATTGCCTGAAGAAGTAAAAAATGATGCCGAGTTGACAGATGTCACCTTTCTTGATGGCAACCGTGGCTTTGCGGTGGGCGACCACGGAGTTATTCTGCACACTCAAGATGGAGGTCGCCATTGGCAACGGCTAAAGACGCCGGTCACTTGTCGTCTTGAATCGATTCACTTCGTCGATGCATTCACTGGGTGGATTGTCGGTGGCTATGCGATGCCTTACACCCATAAAAGTCGAGGTGTCGTTCTGCGAACACGGGATGGTGGACAACATTGGTCTGTCATATCCGACCGTACGCTACCAACCCTAAAGAAAGTTCAGTTTTTTGACGCACGTCGTGGTGTAGCAATCGGCAACGGATCTTCTCTTTATGACTCTGGTGTGTTCCGGACCGAAGACAGTGGCCGTAGTTGGTCTGCACTGCCCGTCGGTGAAAGACTCTCCTGGACCACCGCTGACTTTCGATCGCCGACCCTTGGAATTGTCGGAGGAGCGGATGGCCGCGTTTTCACAGTCGCCAGCAACCATTTGAAGGCTCAACAATCATTAAATCCGCCACACCATGCTATCCGCTCCATTAAAATAGGTACTCGGAATGATGTTTGGATCGTCGGCACGCACGGTAAAGTTCAATGGAGTCATGATGGTGGCGTCCGTTGGGCTATTCCTAACCAACACTTTCCTGAAAAACTCGCGGAATACTTTGATTTCGAGACCGTTGCGGTTGTCGGAGATCACTGTTGGATCGCAGGTTCACCCGGAACACGCATTTTTCATTCACCTGATCGTGGTGAAAGCTGGGAAGTACTGACCACGGAGTCCCATTTGCCAATCCATGCACTCACCTTCGTCGACGCAAAACGAGGCTGGGCAGTTGGATCGTTAGGAATGATTCTAGCAACTCAAGACGGTGGTCGCACCTGGCAACCACAACATCGCGGTAGATCGCGTGTGGCTTTACTCGGATTGCTTGTGAATCCAGCCGACATACCGTTGGAATTATTTGCACAAGTCAGTGGAGAATACGGTTATCGATCCGCAGTGGAATCTTTGCTTGACCAATTCGAAATACAAGCCGAGACTTCAACAGCTGACCGTATGCGCCAAGCTCTTGCTGAGATGGGCGTGGCCACTTCTCACACCAACAAAACTCCCTCGATTGCAGGAAATTTATTGCCTACCGGCTTAGACCAAAGCTCCTCTCTTCTTGAAGAGTACTTCGTCAGAAAGATCCGCCAATGGCGTCCAGAAATTATTCTTACTCAGCAGGAACGAGTTGATGAGCACATCATCTCTCCATCCGTCCTCTCGACCATTCTTTCAGCTGCAAAGAAAGCAAGTGATCCTAGATCGTATACCGAACACGTAAGTCAGGTCGGTTTAGCACCCTGGAAAGTCCGCAAGGTCATGGGAAGCTGTGCGACAACAAAGGCCGACGTCACCGTGGCAACTTCACAGCTTGCCACACGGATTGGGCGGTCACTTGACCAACACGCAACACTCGCTCGTGGTCTATTGAATCGCGATTTCCAGCCTTCTCCATCAAGTCTTGGCTTTAAAGTTCTACTCAACAATTTGCCGCAACGTGGACAAGAAAAACAATTCTTCAGCGGCATCCTCATTCAGCCTAATAGTGAAACTCGCCGCCCTTTGGGTGCCCCCAAAGGAGACATGAAACATCTTAACCGCGTCACGCAAGCCCGCCGCAATGTCGAACGCATACTCCAGAGCGGATTCATTCAGCTGGGTGCGTCCTGGATTGCGCAAATGGAAGATCTGACTGCAGGATTAGATGAGGAAAGCAGTGGGGCTATCTTGTTTCAACTAGGTCAACAGTTTGTGGAATCAGATCAACGAGAGCTCGCTATCGAACCATTAGAACTGCTGATTCAACGGTATCCCGAACACCCTTTAGCACAAGCTGCTACCACTTGGTTAGTGAGAGAGGTCTGTAGTAGTGAGGTTGCCTGGCAACACCGTCAGCAAGGAAATGTTGGCACCTTGGTCGTCCAACATAAACAATCCAATCCCACCAATTTAATGACAATCCGTGAACTCAACTCATCTTCAGAAAGTAGGATCCTACGTCAACGCTTGGAACGCCCGCGAACTGACAATCACGGTTCAACATCACCAAACACTCCGCATTCTTATTCGATGGAGCAACGCCTGGATCGCACGGCAGAACTAGAAGCCACCATCCGACATAACGATCCAGCACTGTATGCCGAACCTAGTATTCGATTTCCCTTGGCTGCATTTCGTCGCCAAGCTGCTGCACACTATGAAAAAGACGCTTTTCTGCATTTGTGGTCTCGTAAGTCTCTGGGCAATCCTTGGCAATCCTGTGCCCGCAGCGAAGAATGGCTCACCAACAGAACGAGGAACTCACCCAAACCGGTTTACCAATGCTCTCTATCAACATCAAAACCGTATCTTGACGGTCGCCTAAACGACGAGATTTGGAGTACTGCAAAATCCATCGAATTGCAGCACGGGCATTTGCCAGGCCGTTCCTTTGTCGCCATGACCCGTGATGCGGAATTTTTTTATCTGGCCGTGGTATGTCGCAAACTCACCGGCGTGACATATCAACCGAGTAAACAAACGCGTTCTCGTGACGCCAAGCTAACAGAGCAAGATCACATTAATATCTTTATCGACATCGATCGTGACTATGCTTCGTTCTACCAATTCTCTGTCGATCACCGCGGTTGGACGAGAGAAGCCATCTGCGATGACCTACATTTTGATCCGGATTGGTTCGTTGCCGCGAGCAGCGGCCAGCAAACTTGGACGGTCGAAGCCGCGATTCCAATCGATCAAATAACGGGCCGCGCACCAACATCTGGTGACACATGGGCACTGGCCATTCAACGTGTGATGCCAAAACATGGCGTGGAGAGCTGGACCAACAAAGAATCCGCTCTTTTCATTCCGGAGATGGCCGGACTCCTAATTTTCGACTAACATGACAAACTCGCTGGCTATCTCGTGGCCATGAGCTAGCTTCGAATGCTTCTTTTAAATCTTCTCCACCATGCCCTGTTATTTGATCGGCACTGATGAAGCGGGATATGGTCCCAACCTGGGCCCTCTCGTAGTATCAGCGAGCGTTTGGAAGATTCCGCAAGAAACCGAATCCGATCTTTATCATCTGCTGGAGCAAGTCGTCACGAAAAAGATTGAGTCGCCAGAATCGAACTGGTTGGGAATCGCTGATTCAAAGATTCTCTTTAATCCAACTCGTGGGATTGCCGCCATCGAACGTAGTGTATTAGCAACACTGCAACAGGTTAAAGGACCTGTCGATAAGTGGTCTGAACTCTGGCCTCTGATTTCTCCTTCAGCAACGTGTCATCTCTTGAATTCTCCTTGGTACCAGGATTACGAGGAACCGTTGCCGATTGCAGCCAACCACCATGACATCCTGCAAATTAGCCAGACCTTGGGAAGCATTTTAGGGAAACGAAATGTCGAGTTGATCGACATTCAATCTTGCGTCATTAGCGCCCATCAATTCAACGTTTTGTTGGACAAATATGAAAACAAAGCCTCGCTCCTTTCAGCCTGCACGTTGAATTTGGTCAAAGACTTGATTGATCACAGTCTAGAACCGAACATTCCTATCATGGTAACTTGCGACAAGCATGGTGGACGAAATCGCTATCGCTCTCTGCTGCTGGAGCATTTTCCTGAACACCTCCTGGACGTAGTCTGTGAAGGCCGCGCCCAAAGCTGCTATCGCTGGGGCAGGGGTGAACACCGCATGGAGTTCCGATTCGTTGCCAAAGGAGAGTCGTTTTTGCCATCCGCGTTGGCATCCATGTATTCAAAATACCTTCGTGAACTGACGATGCGGGCATTCAACCATTTCTGGAAAAAACATGTTCCCGGTGTCAAAGCGACTGCCGGATATCCGTCCGATGCGAAGCGATTCCATCGGGATATTGCGCAGTCGCAGAAAAAACTAAAAATTGCGGACGCGGTGCTCTGGCGAAGGCGCTGATGAGCAGCTTTTTGCCGCTTGCTCTACTTTTACACCCAGTCTTCTGCACCTGCTCTTCCGCACCTTGGTGAAGTGCGACTGCTTGCCTAGAATGAACCAAGCTGTTGGCTTGTTCACGCCCAGCTCGTGGCGAAACCCTTAATCCATTTCCACCCTACGAATGGCTCAGGCACAAGTCTACCGACGATGGAGCTAATCTTGTCTGAAGAAAATCCAATCCCACTCAGTGAGCTCCTCGAAGAGTTTGAGTTTCTCGGCGACTGGGAAGATCAATGCGACTTCTTGATTGACCTCGGATTTCGGTTGCCCGCATTACCAGAAGAAGCGAAGGTCGAAGAAAACCGTGTACATGGATGTCAGAGCAACGTTTGGTTGGTGGCAAATATCGACGTTTCTGTTCCCCCAATCCTAACCTTCGTTGCCAATAGCGATGCAATCATCGTCAATGGATTGATCTCGGTTCTAATGTCCATCTACTCTGGAAAAACTGCCCACGATGTTCTCGCTACGGACGCTCAAAAGATCTTTGCGCAACTTGGCTTGGACCGACAACTGTCTTCTCAGCGGCGCAATGGACTGTTCGGCATGGTGAAAAGAATTCGACAAATCGCTGCCGCTTCAACCGCTCACAACTAGAATTCAACAAAAGAATTGAAGTTCCTGATGTCTGATGACCGGTTAGACAGAAAATTTGACGTCGAAGCTATTCGGCAAGATTTCCACATCCTTCAGCAGCAGTTACCAAATGGCTTGCCTGTCGCTTTCCTCGACAGCGCTGCCTCGGCACAAAAACCCCACACTGTCATTGCGAAGGAATGTGAAGCGTATGAGCAATATTACGCCAACGCATATCGTGGAGTTTATCGATTTGGAGCGCGGATCGACGAAGAGTTAGAAGCAACTCGCAATAAAGTCAAACGCTTCATCAATGCTCAAGATGAAAAAGAGATCATTTTTACCAGCGGTGCAACGATGTCGATTAACCTCGTTGCAGCAGGCTGGAGTCGGGCACATCTCTGTGAAGGAGATGAAATTGTACTGAATGTCATGGAACATCACGCAAATTTTGTTCCTTGGCAACAAGCTGCCCAAGAAACGGGATCCCGCTGTCGGTTTGTCCCGCTGACAAACGATTATCAACTCGATCTATCAACTCTTGATACCGTCATCACCAACCAAACACGAGTTGTCGTGGTTACCGCCATGTCGAACGTTTTAGGGACCATTAATCCCGTGCGGCAAATTGCGAAAAGAGCTCACGAAGTCGGGGCTGTCATTGTCGTTGATGCAGCTCAAAGTGCACCCCATATGGTGACCGATGTTCTCGAAGATGACATCGATTTTCTAGCCTTTTCTGGACACAAAGTGTATGGTCCCAGCGGTGTGGGAGTACTGTATGGGAAATTTGATTTGCTAAAAACCATGGAGCCTTTACTGACCGGGGGACACATGATCGAGCGTGTTTCGCAACAACGTTCTACCTGGGCGGATCCTCCGGCAAAATTTGAAGCAGGTACGCTACCAATCGCCCAAGCCATCGCCTTAGGCACCGCAATTGACTACCTGGATGACCTGGATCTGCAGGCTGTCGACGTACACGAGAAACAGCTACTCACTTATGCACACCAAAGCCTCGCCAAAATCCCCGGAATGCGGCTACTTAGCCCCCCCCTTTCTGCAAAAGGCCCCATCGTTAGCTTTGTCTTAGACGGCGCCCATCCAGAAGATCTCGCACAGCTTTTAGACCGCCGTGGTGTTTTTGTCCGCCACGGGCACCATTGCACTATGCCGCTACATGAACATTTGGGAATCGCAGCAAGCTTGCGCGTAAGTTTTGGACTCTATAACACCTTTGCAGAAATCGATCAGTTACTCGAAGCCATCAACTTCGCGCGCGAGAAACTACGGCTGACTTAGTGTTTTCGCCTTGTCCAAGCTGCGCCAAAACTGTTGTACGACAGCGCGTTCTACTAAATGCCTGCTCACATGTGGTCGCTTCGTGAGCAACAGGTTTTGAGCCTGCTCGGGCGTCATATTCTTGGCATGCAACAGCCAGCACAACGCAATAGTTGCACTGCGCGCCCGCCCGGCTTTGCAATGTATGTAAACACGCGCATCGGCAGAGGTGACACGATCGATGAAGGCAATGGCTGCAAGGATGTCAGTGTAACTAGGTGGTGTAAAATCGACCGTGGGAATATGAAGCTGCTCAATGCCCGCTTTTTGGTAAGCCGCCATGGGACCAGCATATTCCTCACACGTGTTCACCACACCCTTCACTCCTGCAGCCGCTAGAGCCTCCACATCCGAGGAAAAGGGTCGGGCGCCAAGAATCAGATGTTCGTCAATTCGATCCCACCAATTGCGCATACGCAAAATGCGACCAAGCAACACATTCCAGCATAAGGTTGGAATCAACGCAATTCTCGCCAGCAACCACTTCATAGCGCAAACTCAAAATCAAAACTCGCGAATATTTTTTAATGTCGTGCCAGCAATTCAGCAATGTGCAATACTTCTAGCCCGTATCCGGCACGATGCATGCGTCCGCCAATGTTCATCAAACAACCGGCATCGGTCGAAACTAACGCATCTGCACCGGTCTGGAGGACACAAGTCATCTTATCATCGACCATGGCCCCTGAAATCTCTGGATAACGAACGGAAAACGAACCACCGAATCCACAACATTGCTGCTGGCGTGCGAGCGGTACAAAAGTCGCACCTTCCACGCTTTCGATCAACTGTCTTGGTTCATTTTCCAGACCTAACATTCTCAAATGACAGGCAAAGTGATACGCAACCTTACCGTGGAATTTTGCCCCCACGTCGGTAACCCCGAGTTGATTCACCAGAAAATCAGTGAATTCAAATGTCTTCGCCGCCAAAGCCTGAGAACGTGGAGACCATTCTCGGTCATCTTCCAACAAATGGGGAAACTCGACTTTCACCATCGCCGCGCAGGATCCAGACGGTGTCACAACGGCTTCCGCCTCTTCAAAGACGCCAATTGTGTGTTTTGCTTGAGATCTCGCTAATTCCGTGAACCCACTATTGAACATCGGCTGCCCACAGCAGGTTTGGGACTCCGGAAACTCAACCTCGTGGCCCAAACGGCGCAGCAACTGCACCGTTGCCTGTCCCACACCGGGCCGCAATACGTCCCCCAAACAAGTAATCATCAAAGCAATTTTCATCAGGCGTGATTCTAACAATCTCAGTGGTTGTCGGGGAGTGCCTCATCGGGGCGAACACCGACACAATGTGGTAATTCTGAGGGGCTCTCAGCTCCACAGCGAAACTTCCCCAAACGGTGTTTCTCCGTGTTATAATTGCTGCCATCGCTACACTTACGTTTTCAGGCATGGTAGATTTCTAGCTTATTCGTGAGGGGCATTGGTATCAAAGTAGTACCCTGTTTCACAATTACAACGCTGTCTTACAACGCTGTCTGGAACGACAACCCAATACTAAAGACAACTGTCCAAGGAGATTCTCATGGCTCGCCCGGTTTTAACAAAACGTTTTGGTTTAGCGTTTTCCGCACACCTGCAGCAACTTGCATTTATCGCACTTGCGCTGACCTCCGTGTCCGCCCTAGCCGATGAGGCATCGCCTCTGGCAAAGCACGACCGCTGGGTGACGTCGATGGCATTTTCTGCAGATGGCTCGAGGCTCATTACGGGTGGCGGACAAAGTCTCCAATATCGTCCCGGCGACATCACTATTTGGGACACCAGCAATGGCGCGTTGGTGACCTCGCTCGAAGGCCAAAAAAGTAATGTTTGGTCCGTCGCACTTTCCTCTGATGGAAATCGACTTGTAACCACCGGCTACAATGGCGAAGTCCTCCTTTGGGACGTACCGGCAAAAACCGTGATTGCAACTCTTGATAAACACCAAAGCTGGTGCCGCAGCGTAGCCATGTCTCCCGATGGTAAGAATTTCGTCACTGCTGGTGAAGACGGTTCCGTCGTCGTTTGGGAAACAGAAGGTGCCAAGGAAGTAAGTACCCTCCAAGCACATGAGTCCGCTGTATTTCAAGTTAGTTTTTCACCAGACGGAAACACCTTAGCAACGGTCAGCACGGATAAAACCGGTAAGCTTTGGGATTGGCGAGCAGGAACAGAAAAAGCAAAGCTCGAAGGGCACGAAGATGCGGTATGGACAGTGAGCTTTGCACGAGACGGCAGTAGGCTTGCCACCGCCGGCGCAGATCGTACGGTTCGCATCTGGGACGCCAACGGAGCGTTACAAGCGACGCTTCGAAGTCATCGTGATTGGGTCACCGGTGTAGCGTTTTCAGCCGATGGAAAACAACTTGCAACCAGTAGTCACGATCGAACTGTGAAAGTTTGGGATCTGGAAATTGCCATCAATCTTGCCGGTGAATCGGATCAAACAGCAGCTGCATTAAAAGCAGGCCGAGAAGCTCGCGACAAAGCCAGTGAAGAATCACTGGCAGCACAAGTCGAAGCCGATAAAGCCCAAGCGAAAACCGATGCGGTCACTGCGGTTGTCGATTCCAGGACGCTGACCGAAAAATCAACACAAGCCCAAACTGCTCTGGATGGTGCACCGGAAAATGAATTCCTGAAAAAGGCTGCGGAAGAAGCCAAAGCTGCGTTGGACAAAGCGACTGCCGCTGCAGATGCCGCTATGAAACAATACGAAAGTGATGCCGAATTCACAGAAAAGCTGAAAAAGGCCAAAGAAGGCACGCTAGACGAAGCCAAAGCTGAAATCGCTGCTTTGCAAGTAGTGACAGATGAAGCTGTGGCCAAAGCTCAGGGCCTAACCGAACAAATGGCTGCTGCGGAAAAAGCGGTCGCCGAGGCAACGGAAAAGAGCAAACAACTCGGGGAACAGGTTGCCAAAACACTTGACGGGTTCAAAAGCGCAGTCTGGACCGTGGCTTTCTCACCAGATGGCAAACGTTTGGCCAGCGGCAGCCACAAAGATTCCATTCGCATTTGGGATTTTGAGAACAACGCAGAGCTTTTTCCGATCCCCGCTGAATCAGAATCTGCAGAAGCTACGGAAGAATCTGCAGAATAGTTAATTCTGTTACTCTCCCGTAGAATCGTTCTTCGCAACGCGAATTCGTCCAAAGCCCGGCTCGGTACTCTCCTGAGCCGGGCTTTTTGTGTTGGGCCAGATATCTTCTCGCCCCACTGCCGAAAGATTATACTTGTCGGTGAGTCGCTGTTGATCATGTGCTGCGAATGCCGCGCAGCAATCCCCAGGCGACCGTACTGGTCAAATTTCAATGCCAAAATACATAGTACGATTCGGAACCACCCGAGCCTTGGGAGTTCTTTCTAGCCGAGGTAGCGACACATTTTTGCGTGGTGCGCAAGTCGTTGCTCGTACTAATCGAGGTATGGAGATTGGAGAAGTCCTGTGCGAAGCGACGGATCGCACGATTAAAGAAGTCAAGAGTTCGTCACATGGTCAGATTCTTCGTGAAATGTCCTCCGAAGACTCCAACGAACTAGCTCATATGCAAGCAAATGAAACCAGCAAATTTGAGACATGCTGTCGCATGGCAAAGGAGCTCAATTTAGAGATGGAGTTGATTGACATCGAACACCTGTTCGGTGGTGAACGCATCGTAATCTATTATCTTGCCGAGCAGCGCGTCGATTTCCGGGAACTGGTCAAACGCTTGGCCACCGAGTTTCAGACACGCATTGAAATGCGACAAATTGGTGTTCGAGATGAAGCCAAGTTGCTGGCAGATTACGGCGATTGCGGAAAACCCGTTTGCTGTAACACGCATCTCTCCGAAATGCCTCCCGTTTCAATGCGCATGGCAAAACTTCAAAAAGCCACACTCGATCCAACAAAAATTTCGGGCCGTTGCGGGCGATTAAAGTGCTGCTTGCGTTATGAATTCGATACTTACGAAGAACTTCAAAAAGAGTTGCCTCCAGTTGGCTCTGACATTGTCACTCAAAATGGCAGAGCCCGTATCCTTGGTCAGGAGATCCTCGCACAACAACTGCTCGTACAAACGGAGGACCATCGACGTTTATTGATCGATGCAACGGAAGTCCTCTCCGTAATCAAGAATAACCGTCGCAAGAAAAACGAGTCCCGCTAAAATGACGCGAGCGGCGATTTATTCAACCGACAAGTGATCCGAATTTTCTATGCCTGAACCCAATCATCCGTTCATCGAGCTTTTGAAATCAGATCGGCGTTTTAAAGTCGAGGCCTACCATTTTGTTCGCGAATCACTTGCTTATGCGCACAATGTTCTGAAAATGGGAGCAAGTGGCAAGTCTGCATCCGAAGACGTACGGCACCTGACGGGACAACAACTTTGCGAAGCAATTCGACGCTTTGCGCTCGAGCAATATGGCATGATGGCCGAAATTGTGCTCAACGAATGGGGCATTCACAGTACAGGCGATTTCGGTGAAATCGTCTATAACTTAATCGGCATCGAAGTCATGAAGAAGTCCGAGTCCGATCGTCGCGAAGACTTCGACGATGTCTACTCCTTCGATAAAGCATTTCGTGAAGACTTTCAAATTAAGTTGCCGGAATAATTGATGGTGAAACGGAAGCATCTAAAGCGTGGTCCACACCCCTCCCGTAGGACTGCAACAACAAGCCAAGCATCAGACCAAACCGAATCTGCCTCCACGGGTTTCGAACCTCATCCACCACGAGCAAACACTTTATTTCTGTGCACGACCATTACCCTCTTCGTGGGCTGGCTGAGTTTTTTACTCTATCTCGCTTTAACTCGCTGACTGGCTCGGATCTTTTCTCGGAATGCGATCGATTAAAGTCTGAAATGCCAAGCCCCAGGGAGGCCGTAAAAACCCTAAGGCACGGACATCTTCAAACCAGTTTCCAAATGGTGATCTTCGTGCAAAACTGCCCCCTCCGATTACTTTACAGAGCCGTAACAAAACTTGCTCTGCCAATTCCGAAATTGCAATTTTGCCGTGAAGTACCTCTTCTCTCGAATCTAGCTGTTGCTCTGCCGCTCGAATCATCCCTTCCTGTGCTTGTTTAATGAGCCAGTACTCATTCTGGGCGCGGGCCCATTCAACGGCTTCGAATGCTCTTCGCGGGTCTAAGCCTTCGACATAAATCTTTGCTTCCTGCATTGCCGCATCGACAATTCCAACGATCACACTCGCAAATAAACATCCAATGAAACCACCGGTTCTGGTCACAATCTCGCTAAGGTGCCCAGGCCAACCAAGCCGCGTCGCCGGAAATTCTTCAAAAGCAAATGCATGACTCTGAGTCGCCTTCATTCCCTGCCCATCCCATTCGGCAAGGCACTTTACCCCACGCGATCCATCCCAAGGTACACCACGCATGTCAACGAAAAACCAATCCGCGTGCTCTTCTCCGTCGGGAATTGCGGTGGTCACCATGTACGAAGTCACCCCAGATCCGCTACCAAAATGTTTATCGCCGCTCAGTCGGTAATCAAAAACCCCACCAGGACCGGATTTTGTTGCCTTGGCAGAGGTTTTTCCGATATCTCCACCACTCCCAGGCTCGGAGGTGATTGTTCCCCACCAGTTCCCTGATTTAACTGTTTCACAGATCATCTTGAATTGAGGTTGCCAAAGCTCTCGTTCCTTCAAATCGGGGCTACTTACTAGCCAGTAAGAAAGGACGGCAGGATGCATGGCTGCAACTAAGGCAATCGATGAATCACCGCTGCTAAGGGAACGCAACCCGGCGCAAATCGGTCGCACAGCAGTCGACAGAGCGTCCCATAGACCACCTTCCACAATCGGAACCGTTAGTTTGAGATACCCACATAACTCAAGTCTTTCAAAATCGGCCTTAACTAACGTAGTTCGTAGCTGCCGCGCGCGACGCGACCTTGCCCAATCTTGAGAAACTTCATCGATTTGGCGGAGAATCGCAGAAACGTCCATTATCTTACCCATCACAAAAGGAAACAAAAAAAGCCCTCGTGGATACGAGGGCTTTTAAAAAATCCCGGCAATACCTACTTTCACGCTGGTATGCACTATCATCGGCTCGGAAAGCTTAACTACTGTGTTCGGGATGGGAACAGGTGTGACCTTTCCGATATGTTCACCGGGAAAGAACGCGACCGACCGTCAAGCCGAATCGCGTCCTGGTTGTTCTCGTAGATAGCAGTTTAACGCGTCACTCGTACCAGGAAATCTTAATTGAGTTTTTACACTCGCTCAATTTCTCCCTGAACCACTTTTAAGAGTCTTGGATATAAGTGGCCAAGCCTTCGCCCCGTTAGTACCAGTTAGCTGAACCCATTGCTGAGCTTACACATCTGGCCTATCAACCTGGTCGTCTTCCAGGGGGCTTTCGAACAATTGTTCTACGAAACCTTATCTCGCGGAGGGCTTCACACTTAGATGCTTTCAGCGTTTATCCTTTCCGAACTTAGCTATCCAGCCGTGCCGCT
>JAKVBY010000049.1 GCA_022446825.1 Pirellulaceae bacterium | reverse complement strand
CGATTTTGTTGGTAACGCAGAACCGTTTTGGAACGTCCAACGTATAAATCCAGATGAATGGGTGATGGTTTTACGTTATTAATACTCAGGAGAGGACCTTGGGAAAGGGTCATTCCCCAGTGGTTTGGATCTAAGCGGGCGATGGGAGTCGCAGGGAACACCGCTGAGGTTCGTGATAGCGAAGAAGAGGGATATCATGCATGCTCACTACCAGAATTCGGTATTAAAAGCATTGCGGGATCAGCAAGTCCGTTTTGCTCCCCGAGAACGCAAGGTGGAGCAAATAGAAAGGGCCGAGCGTTTGCTCCATGAAATTGATCCAAAACGCACTTACACCTACGAATATATGTGTTACCGCATTACGGATTATCGACCCGAGGTGGCCCCGCCACAAAAAATTTCTGGCGAGGAAGCGAGGCACGATTTGCGTTTGTTCGTGGAGGATGTCTCTGACTCAGCCGACATCCGGGCAGAGGATGCGCCCGAACAAGTCCACACGGTTGAGGGCCTCAGCAAAATGTTTAACGTTTCGTCGAAGACGATTTCCCGATGGAGAAATCAAGGACTGGTAAGTCGGCGTTTTATTTTTGATGGCCGCAAACGCGTCGGCTTTCTGCAGAGTAGTGTGCAGCGTTTTGTCAGTAAGAATCCTGATCGCATCAAACGAGGTGAGCGGTTCAGTCAAATTTCGGAGATGGAGCGTCAGGAGATTGTAAGCCGTTCTCGGCGACTAGCAAAAACAGGCGCCACTGCGTCAGAGGTAGCAAGACGAGTTGCCAAGCAGATGGAGCGCAGTGTGGAAACAATCCGCTATACGTTGAAGCAATTTGATCAGGAGCACCCCGAGGCAGCAGTTTTTCCGAGCCAGCAGGCTCCGTTGTCCGATGAGGTGAAACGACGTATCTATCAGTTGCATCGAGCGGATTGGACTGTGGATGCTTTGAGCAGGAAGTTTGGACGTACCATTTCGAGTATTTATCGTATTATTAATGAGGTGCGTGCTGCACTCATTATGGAATTGCCGCTCGACAGCATCTACAACGAAGAGTTCGATAAAAAAGGGGCCGAAAAGCTTATTTTGGGAACTTTTCCGGAAGCCCCCCCTGTGAAGCGAAAGCCCCGCATTCCCGCGGGTTTACCCCAATATTTGGCTTCGCTTTACGATGTACCGTTGCTGACGGCAGAGCAAGAACAGTACTTGTTTCGCAAGCTGAATTATTTGAAGCACATTGCGGCACTGCTCCGGGACGAACTTAACTCGGAGAACCCGAAGAGTTCGTTAATGCAGCGCATCGAAGATCTTTATGAGGAAGGAACCAAGGTGAAGAATGAGATTGTCAAAGCCAATCTCCGTCTGGTGGTTTCCATTGCAAAGCGACACATTGCCGCGACGGACGACTTTTTTGCTTTGGTCAGCGACGGAAACATGTCATTGTTCCGGGCTGTTGAGAAGTTTGACTATGCGCGTGGTAACAAATTCAGTACCTATGCAAGTTGGGCAATTATGAAGAATTTTGCCCGTAGCATTCCAGCGGAATTCAAACAGCGCGATCGGTTTCGCACGAGCAATGACGAAGTGTTCAGTGGCAAGCCCGATATTAGGAGCGATCAATATCAGCTAGAAAGTGCCCAGCATATGCGGAAACAGCAAATTGGGTCGATGTTGTGCCACCTTGACGAACGAGAGCAAAAGATTATCATCAATCGGTTTGGTCTTGACCACTCGCGACAACCTCAAACATTAAAGCAGCTGGGGTTGGAGATGGGGGTGACCAAAGAACGCGTGCGACAAATCGAGGCGCGCGCCATGAGTAAGTTGCGGGTAGCCGCTGCAGAGGAACGTGTGGAAATCCTCGATTGACAGAGTGTTTTAAGTTGGATTTTGAGCCGTGTCACGATTCTTGTGGCTTAGCTCGATTTTGTTCTTAAGCATCATTTGTTTCATTGGTGCCCCAAGCCAGGGGATCTAACTCGGTGAGGAAGGCGATTTCCAAACACGATTTGGCGATGCGGTCTGGTCATAAAGTCGGTGCGCGGTGAACCCTGTTAGCAAGCAGGCTGTTTTTCAGTAAGCAGGCAAGTGCCAGAGGAATTCTTGCCATAGGCTGGGCAATAGCTGCCGTGTAAAAATTGGTGGTGATTTGCCTGGGATGCCAACTTTCTTGAGCCGTACGTCCGAACTCGGCTTGCGGCAGTTTTGTGGCTGGGTATATTAACGTGTTTTCCAGTACAAAACGGCGCGCCAGCGTAGCTCAGTTGGCAGAGCAGCTGATTTGTAATCAGCAGGTCGTGGGTTCGAATCCCTCCGCTGGCTCCATATAGCGTAAATGATTGTGAATGCTGGTTGTATTTTGAGTTCTCAGCTTTAATGTTCATGCCACGAATTAGCAGTAAAACACACTAATTAAGGGGGGTTTCCCGAGCGGTCAAAGGGGTCAGACTGTAAATCTGATGGCAACGCCTTCGTAGGTTCGAATCCTACACCCCCCATTGGGTCAATCTCAGAGCCTAAGCGCGAAGTGACATGCTTTTTGGATTTGCGATTTATTTTTTGGGATTTAGTCTGGCGCGGGCGTAGCTCAATGGTAGAGCCACAGCCTTCCAAGCTGAAGATGAGGGTTCGATTCCCTTCGCCCGCTCTTGCGTTTGTGGTGGTCGCTGTTTTGGCGGCCCGGTGATTCGGTGAAAGCAGATAGAAGGGATTAGATGGGTCGCTTCTGAGCGGTTGCTGCAAACGCTACTGTAGCTCAGTTGGTAGAGCGCGTCCTTGGTAAGGACGAGGTCATGGGTTCAAGTCCCATCAGTAGCTCTTTCTGAAATATCGGAAATACGTAAAACTAGTAAGAACATCGGGTTTTGTTTCCTCCACAATTATACGAAGCAGGTGTAAGGCGCAATGGCAAAGGCGACATTTGAACGGACTAAACCGCACGTGAACGTAGGCACGATTGGCCATATTGATCACGGGAAGACCACGACCACCGGGGCAATTCTGGCAGTGCAGGCTGCCAAGGGTTTTGCCGAGTTCAAGTCCTACGCGGATATCGCCAAGGGTGGTACCGTGCGTGATGACACGAAGACAGTGACGATCGCAGTTGCTCATGTTGAGTACGAGACAGAAAATCGCCACTATGCTCACATTGATTGTCCAGGGCACGCGGACTTCATTAAGAACATGATCACCGGCGCGGCTCAGATGGATGGGGCGATTTTGGTGGTTTCTGCTGCTGATGGTCCGATGCCACAGACAAAAGAGCATGTATTGCTTGCTCGTCAGGTCGATGTGCCAGCGATTGTTGTCTTCTTGAATAAGTGTGATCTAGTGGATGACGAAGAGCTGCTCGAACTTGTAGAGATTGAAGTTCGTGAGTTGTTAAGTAAATATGATTTTGATGGTGACAATATCACCGTAGTGCATGGCAACGCGTTGGGGGCTTATCAGAAGCCGGACGACGATGCAGCCAACGCTTGTATTGGCGAATTAATGGCCGCGATCGACGCGGACATACCAGAGCCGCCACGTGAAGAAGATAAGCCGTTTTTGATGGCGATCGAAGATGTCTTCTCGATCGAAGGTCGGGGGACGGTCGCGACCGGAAGGATTGAGCGCGGCGTGGTGAGGACTGGTGAGGAGATTGAGATTATCGGTCTTGACGCTGAGCCTCGTAAGACGACCTGTACGGGTGTTGAGATGTTTCGCAAGATTCTCGATGAAGGGCGTGCTGGCGACAATGTCGGCTGTTTGCTTCGGGGTGTGAAGCGAGATGAAATTCAGCGTGGGCAGGTCATTGCAAAGCCTGGTTCGATTACCCCTCATACGAAATTTGAAGCAGAGGTTTACTGTTTGTCTAAGGATGAGGGCGGAAGGCATACGCCATTTTTTAGTGGGTATCGACCTCAGTTCTATTTTCGGACAACGGATGTGACGGGTACTGCTAATTTGGCCGAGGCTGAAATGTGCATGCCTGGAGACAATGTCAAACTAGTGATTGAATTGCACAAGCCGATTGCCATGGATGATGGTGTTCGGTTTGCGATTCGTGAAGGTGGTCGGACGGTTGGTTCGGGCGTTGTTACAAAGATTGTTGAGTGAAATAGCAATTGCCCACAGGCGGGTTCTTTTGTGGGTGATTTACTAAAGGGGCGTAGCTCAATTGGCAGAGCACCGGTTTCCAAAACCGGGGGTTGTGAGTTCAAGTCCCACCGCCCCTGCCATACATTGTTTGGATTAGAAAGTGAGAGGTATGGTTGGCTTCGTTTTCCGATGGGGGGCGAAGCTGAGAATGGAAGCGACTGTCGGTCCTTTGCCGGCGAGTAAAAATGGAGTTTGGGGTCGTTGGGAAAGGCTCGCGGCCGACGAGGGTTAAGGAGACCTGATGTCAAAAGAAAAAGCAATTTCGAAGAGCGGCTTCTTTAGCAGCTGGTTTGAATTTGAGATTTATAAGCCGAGTCAAGGTAAGGTATCGCGTCAATTAACGTGTGGGGTGGTTTGGTTAATATGTTTTCTTGCCTGTTGGGCGCTGCATGAGCAGCTGACGATAGTCGGCCCTAAGGTTAAGTATTATGTTCCGGGGTGCATCTTGCTGTTGGGGGCATGGATCGGCTTTCGCGTGGTCAATCTGCCAAACTTTGCTGACTTTCTGATTGCTGTGCAAGCAGAAATGAACAAAGTTTCCTGGCCCACGCGGGGTGAATTAATCCGAGCATCGATTGTCGTCATTGTGGTGATATTTATTTTGGCTACTGTGTTGTTTGGCTTTGACGTGTTTTGGAAGTTTTTCTTCGAGGTCATTGGAGTCTTAAAGACGTCGAATTGACTTTGTTGCTTGGTGTTTAAGTTGATTTCTGGCTGTTGCTTGCAGCTAGTTGATGGTGGGGGGGACAAGGCGTGGAAGGCGCAGACGACAAACCGATTGATCGGTCGGTGGCATCTGATGATCCGGTGAGCAGTGATGCTGCGCCCGATGCAGCGAATGCGCCTGTGGTGCCGTCGGCATCAGACTCTTCAGCAGCGTCAGGTGATGTGCTCTTAGGTGCTGAGGCCGCAGCGGCGGACGGTAGCGTCGATGGCTCCGTGTCGTCAGGAACGGGCGACACGCAAGCCGAAGATAGTGACGGCGATGGTGCTCCTGTCGAAGATGGTTTTGAGGCAGGGGCTGGTGAAGGTCAGTTCTATCTTGATGATGCAGAAGGGGACGAGGATGTCGAGCCTGTCGAGCCTGTAGAGGTGGAATCCGACGACGCAGTAGCGGTTGGCGTTGCGGATGACGCTGAAATGCGATGGTACATTCTTAAGGTGCAAGTGAATCGCGAGGATTCGATTCGTGATGCCCTGGAGCGGCGCGTTAAGTTAGAAGCTTTGGAGGCCTACTTTGGTGACATTGTGGTTCCGACCGAAGATATTGCTGAGTTCACGAAGACCGGTAAGCGTCGCGTCGTTAAGAAGAAGCTTTATCCTGGGTATTTAATGGTCAACATGATCATCAGCGATGACAGTTGGTTTATCGTGCGGGAGACTCCTGGAATTGGTGATTTTACCGGACCGGCAGGGAAGCCAGCTCCTATGGACCGTGTCGATGTCGAGCGGATCTTGCGAACCTCCGAAGATTCCGATGAGGACGAATCCCAGGTCAAAACGGCGATCCCGTTTAAAGCGGGTGATCGTGTGCGTGTGAAGGACGGTTACTTTGAGAACTTCGAGGGTGAGGTAGATGGAATTGATGAAGCGAATGGACGCGTGACCGTCATGATTAACATCTTTGGTCGTTCGACTCCGGTCGAGTTGGAGCATTGGCAAATTGAGGCAGTTTAACGTCGTCGCAAACGGTTTTGGCCGGTTTGCTTACGAGCAGTAACGAAAAAATAGCAATGGCAAAACAACTTGTAGGTGAAGCGAAGTTTCAGGTTCCTGGTGGCCAGGCCACTCCGGCACCTCCCGTGGGAACGTCACTGGGTAAGTTCGGAATTAATCTGGGGCAATTCGTTCAGCAGTTCAATGATCGAACGAAAGAGTACAACGGAACACCGATTCCCGTGATTGTATCGGTTTATAGCGATCGATCGTTTGATTTTGTTACCAAGAGTCCCCCGGCTGCATCTTTGCTTAAGCAGGCGGCGGGCATCGCTAAGGGTTCGGGCGTTCCGAACCGCGACAAAGTGGGGACCGTCACAACGGCTCAACTCGATGACATTGTGCAAAAAAAGATTGCAGATTTGAATGCCAGGGATGCAGAGCACGCGCGCAGGATGATTGCAGGTACCGCCCGCAGTATGGGTTTGGAGGTCGAAGGTTAAACGATGGCAAAGCATTCCAAAAGATATCGCACCATGGCTGAAAAGCAGCGTCCTGAACCGGTCGAGCTTTCGCAGGCTGTAGAAGTTTTGAAAGAGTTTGGTACGACTAAATTTGATCAGGCAGTTGAAATTCATATGCGGTTGGGTGTTGATCCGAAGCAAGCGGACCAGATTATCCGTGGCTCTATTGTGTTGCCGCATGGGATTGGTCGAACTCAACGGGTTGTCGTGTTCGCGAAGGGCGACATGGCTGAGGCCGCTAAAGAGGCCGGGGCTGATGAAGTTGGTCAAGAAGACTTGGCACAAAAAATCAAAGATGGGTGGACTGAATTTGATGCCTGCATTGCAGCACCCGACATGATGGGAATTGTTGGGCCGTTAGGGCGAGTGCTTGGGCCGCGTGGATTGATGCCATCACCTCGAGCCGGGACGGTGACTCCGGACGTTGCTAAGGTCGTCAATGAATACAAAGCTGGTAAGGTGGAGTTTCGCAACGATGGTGGTGGGAATGTGCACGCCGTGGTCGGTCGATTGAGTTTCGATCAAGGTAAGTTGGTCGACAATATTCAGGCTTTTATCGAACACATCGAAAGTTTGAAGCCGTTGACGCTGAAAGGGACTTATTTGCGTGGCGTGACGATTTGCGGAACGATGAGTCCTAGTGTGCGGATTGCTGCCTGACGTTCAGGCTCGTCATTTTCAGTGGACATATACAAAAGTTATTATTAACGCGTTTGAGTTAAAAGTGCCATGAGTAAACTGGTTAAAGATCTCGTCGCGAAGGACATCGCCAATCGCCTCCAAGGTGTGAATGATGCACTGTTGGTCAATATGGTTGGCTTGAATGCGAATGCGTCGGTCGTGCTGCGTCGAACGCTCCGCGAAAAGGGTATCAGCTTAGTTGTTGTTAAGAATAGTCTTGTACGTCGCGCGACCGAGGGGACACCGTTGGCGCCGGCGTTTGAGGGGATGGAAGGTTGCTTGGCGGTCTGTTGGGGCGGCGAAGACTTTGTCAGCCTGGTTAAGGAAGTCACGGCGCTCGATCAGGACGATGAATTCGAGCGGTTTGAAACCCGTGGCGGTGTCATGGACGGTGAGCAGTTAGGCGCCGACAAGGTCAAGGAAATTAGCAAGTGGCCGAGCCGTCACGAACAGCTGAGTCTACTCGTGGGTCAAATACTGGGTCCAGGAGCAACGTTGAATGGTCAGCTCAAGGGTCCTGGTGGTCAATTGGCAAGTCAAATCAAGCGGAAGTCCGAAGAGGACGAAGGGTAATTGCAAATGGTGCCGTTCGTGTTGTGAGCGAATGGTTGGAAACAGTTAAAAGAGATCGTTGGTCAATTGGGTGGGTGGGCGACCGCACGTTTCATCCACGCACTGACACTTAGAGAGAAAGGGTCCGATACGCTATGTCTGATGATGCAGAAACCGCAACCGTCGAATTTTCCGACGAAGCGAAAGATCTTGGCGACAAGATCTCAGATCTAACGCTGAAGCAAGCGAAAGAGCTGAGTGATTATTTAAAAGACGTGCACGGCATTGAGCCCGCCGCTGGTGGTGGCGTGGTAATGGCGGCTGGCGGAGGTGCTGGTGGTGAAGCCGAAGCCGAAGTGCAGACCGAATTTGATGTCGTGTTGACTGGATTTGGTGATAAAAAGCTGAATGTTGTGAAGGTCACCAAAAATCTCACTGGCTTATCGCTCATGGAAGCGAAGAAGCTTGTGGAAGGTGTGCCTGCAACGATCAAAGAGAAGGTCGACAAGGAAGAAGGCGAAAAGCTGAAAGGTGAGCTTGAAGAAGCTGGCGGATCAGTCGAACTCAAGTAAGCGTAAATCCTTTGAATGGAGCGTTGTGGGAAGATTTATTTCTTGTTGCAACGTGGGTAGTGATCGTTTGGCAGTTTTTTTGGCTCTCTACCTCCCGCGAAATCGTGTGCTTGGATTGTCATCGGCGGTGTTGCGCGCGTCCAGGTTCATGCAAATTTGCGTCACTTGCTCAACTGCGCTGCGATCGACCTGGCGAAAATCCTTCCCTTGCACGGCGACTAGCCTTTCCTTTGCGGAGACACTCTCGTAATGGCCACTCCTATTGAACGTCGTCTTACTCCCTCCCAAGTCCGTCGTTTTGGCTCCGATCTAGATACGGTCGATACACCCAATCTGACTACGATTCAGACTGAGAGCTACGACGCTTTTCTTCAAAAAGACACCGCATCGGACAAGCGAAAAGCTCATGGTATGGAAGGTGTCTTGCGCGAAATATTTCCAGTTGAGAGCTATGACAAAACGATTAGCTTGGATTACGTCAAATATGACTTGGGAAAGCCACGATACACACCTGAAGAGTGTCGGCAACTGCGTTTGACTTATGGGCGTCCATTTCGTGTTTGGCTGCGATTGAATAAAGATGAACCGGTGTTAGAAGAGGTTTATCTTGGTGACTTGCCGGTAATGCTGGGGGGTGGTGAGTTCATTATCAATGGGGCAGAACGGGTTGTTGTGAGCCAGCTACACCGCAGTCCAGGTGTGGATTTTGTCCAAGAGTCTGATACGACGAGCGATCGAAAACTGCCGAGTTGTCGTGTGATTCCAGAACGTGGCAGTTGGATTGAGGTGAATGTCACCAAAAAAGATGCGTTGACAGTGCGTATCGATCAGAGTGGAAAGTTTTCTGCAATGACCCTGATTCGCGCAATGAGTCCAAAGTTTGGTACCGATGCGGACATTATTCGGGCCTTCTATCAATCGAGTGTTGAAAAAGTAGTTGATGGCCGTAGCCTCTCCAAAATTGAAGGCAAGGTGGCGGTGGACGACATCGTCTATCCGGCCTCCAGTGATCGAGCTGGTGAGATTGTCGTTGAAGCGGGCCAGCGGATCACGAAAAATGCGGCGGAAACAATTTGCACCTCGGGCATCTCTAAAATCGAAGTAATTCCAGTTCCCAAGACCCCGTTAGTCATGAACAGTCTGGCGGACGATGCCACTTCAAGTCACGAAGAAGCGTTGTTGCGAATTTACCAGCGTCTTCGACCCGGTAATCCTCCGCAACTTGAAAAGGCGCGGACTCTTTTTGAAGAAAAGTTTTTCGATGTGAATCGTTATCGGTTGGGACGAGTTGGTCGATTTCGTATTAATCGTAAGCTTGGACTGAATGTTTCTGAGAAAGAAATGACCTTGCGCCCTGAGGATTTGATTGCATCGGTCGCTTACGTGATCAACCTCCATGGTGGTTCTGACGAAGTCGAATTTGATGACATTGACCACTTGGGCAATCGTCGCCTCCGCACTATTGATGAGTTGGCAAGCGACGAATTGCGCAAAGGATTTTTGAAGCTGCGCCGGACGGTCCAAGAGCGCATGGGTATCAAAGATCAGGAAGATATGACGCCGCGTAGTTTGATTAACCCCAAAAGTATTTCAGCAGCAATCGAATACTTCTTTGGTCGCGGAGAGCTATCGCAGGTCGTTGACCAAACGAATCCTTTGGCTCAGTTAACGCATGAACGCCGTCTTTCAGCTTTGGGGCCCGGTGGTTTGAATCGCAAGCGGGCCGGATTTGAGGTGCGCGATGTTCACATTTCTCACTACGGACGGATTTGTCCGATTGAGACGCCGGAAGGTACGAACATCGGTCTCATTTCGAGCCTCGCGATTTATGCCGGCGTTGATGACTATGGATTCTTGGTGACCCCCTATCGCCTTGTAAAGAAGGGGAAGCTCACGGATGAGGTGGTTTGGCTGCGGGCAGATGAGGAGTCTGAAGCCTACGTCGCACCGGCGGATACCACGATTACCAACGGAAAAATTGCTGGCAATACTTTGATTGCTCGCTACCGCTCGGACTTTGAAATCATCTCTCCTGAAGATGTTGAATACATCGATGTCGCGCCCAGCCAAATGGTCGGTGTGTCGGCTGGACTGATTCCCTTCTTAGAGCATGATGACGCCAATCGTGCCTTGATGGGGTCGAACATGCAGCGACAAGCGGTGCCTCTATTGGTGACCGAGCCGCCGATCGTAGCTACCGGGATGGAAAAACAAGTTGCTAAGAATTCGAGTATGGTCGTTCGTGCCCGCCGGGCAGGAAAAATCACTTATGTTGACGGCGATCGTATTGAGATCGGCAGCGATATTTATCCACTGAAGAAATTTGCCGGTTTGAATGAACGTACCTGTCTAAATCAGAAGCCGATTGTCCAACCGGAGGAAAAGGTTGAAAAGGGACAGATCCTGGCTGATGGAGCCGCAACCCAGCAGGGTGAATTAGCGTTAGGGCGAAATGTCTTGGTCGGCTTCATGTCCTACGAAGGTTACAACTATGAAGACGCGATCATCATTAGCGAAGAGTTGGTTAAAAATGATACCTACACTTCCATTCACATCGAAGAGTTCGATGTAGAAATTCGCGAAACCAAGTTAGGTCGAGAAGAGTTTACTCGAGACATTCCGAACGTCAGCGAAAAGGCGCTGCGAAATCTGGATGAAAACGGCGTGGTCCGAACCGGAACTTACGTGCGACCTGGTGACGTGCTTTGTGGAAAGGTGTCGCCCAAATCGAAGACGGAATTAACACCGGAAGAGAAACTTCTGCACGCGATTTTTGGACGTGCTGGAGAGGATGTAAAAAATGATTCGCTCGAAGTGCCGTCGGGCATTGAAGGAATCGTGATTGACACGCAGCGTTTCTCACGTCGCATGAGTTTGTCTGAAGATGAACGCAAGCAATTTGAGAAAGAATTAAAAGATGCTGAAGCTGAAGGGAATAAGGAAGTCACCCATGTTTTTGGCGCAATGATTACCGAGATGGAGGCGGTGGTAGGCCGAACTCTTACTGATGACGATGGGATGCAGTTTTCTGGTGAGCACGATCCCAAATACATTGCTGAAAAAGCGGCTCAATTTCAGCTAGAGCCCATTGTCGCACGGATGCGGAGTGAAGAGAAAATTGCCGAATTGCGGCAGCTGTACAAGCAGCAATGGCCGAATGTAGAAGAGGCGATCGATAATCGTGACCGCAAACTTAACAGCATGAAACGAGGTGATGAGTTACGCAGCGGTGTCTTGCAGATGGTAAAGGTTTACATCGCCGCCAAGCGGGTGATTTCCGTGGGCGATAAAATGGCCGGTCGGCACGGTAACAAAGGTGTGATCGCCAAGATTCTCCCGGTAGAAGACATGCCGTTTTTGGCGGATGGCACGCCGATTCAGATCATGCTCAATCCGCTGGGGGTTCCGAGTCGTATGAATGTGGGCCAAATTCTTGAGACGCACCTTGGTTGGGCGGGGGCGCATCTTGGATTCCAGGCGGTCACTCCAGTTTTCAATGGCGCGAGCGAAGAAGAGATTAATGATTGTCTTGAGCAGGCGGGATTACCGCGACATGGCAAGTCGGTGCTGTATGACGGGCGGACAGGAGAGTCTATGGAACAGGAAGTGACAGTTGGCTACATCTATATGCTTAAACTGCACCACCTAGTTGATGACAAGGTCCATGCCCGTAGTACGGGTCCCTATTCGCTCATTACCCAACAACCATTGGGAGGTAAGGCGCGGTTTGGTGGTCAGCGGTTTGGAGAAATGGAAGTGTGGGCTCTGGAAGCCTATGGAGCTGCATACATCCTGCAGGAATTGCTAACCGTCAAGAGCGATGACGTTGAAGGCCGAACCAAGATCTACGAGTCCATGGTCAAAGGCGAAAATACTTTGGAAGCGGGAACCCCCGCCAGCTTTGACGTGCTGACGAATGAAATTCGTGGGCTCGCCTTGAACATGCAACTTGAAAAACGTCGTGTTTAGCTTTGGTTTATAGATTTAAACGGTTGGGCGTAACGAAGATATTAACACCTTCATCGGTGACAACATAAAAGCAGAAGACCCATAGGTTTTCCAATTTCAAGGAGCACGGGCCAATGACCACCAGCGAAGCATCTTACGATCGCATTAACGATTATGCCTCGGTCAAAATCAGCCTTGCTAGGCCGCATGACATTCGGAGTTGGTCCTTTGGTGAAGTAAAAAAGCCAGAGACAATTAACTACCGTACCTATCGTCCAGAAAAAGACGGATTGTTTTGCGAGCGGATTTTCGGTCCAGAGAAAGATTGGGAATGTGCGTGTGGCAAATACCGAGGGATGAAGTACAAGGGAATGATTTGCGATCGTTGTGGTGTCAAGGTGACGCATTCACGTGTCCGCCGTAAACGCATGGGACACATAGAATTAGCAGCACCTACTGTGCACATTTGGTTCTTCAAAGCGATGCCGAGCCGACTAGGTAACTTGCTCGACATGAAGACAACCAGTCTGGAAAAAGTGGTCTACTTCCAAGATTACGTGGTTGTTGATCCGGGGCAGACCGACTTAGAGAAACAGCAACTTTTGACGGAAGAGGAGTTCCGTGCCGCCCGTGAACAGTTTGGGGACGGGAGCTTTGAAGCAGAGATGGGGGCGGAAGCCATCCGGAAGTTGCTTTCGGGTTTGGATCTAGTACGCCTTTCAGATGAGTTGCGGGTTGAACTTGCAGAGACCAAATCGAAGCAAAAGGCTAAGGATCTCACGAATCGGCTGAAAATTGTGGAGTCGATCCGCGATAGCGACAATAAGCCAGAGTGGATGGTTTTGGATGTGATTCCAGTCATTCCTCCCGATCTGCGTCCTCTCGTGCTACTCGATTCCGGGAATTTTGCGACGAGTGATTTGAATGATCTGTATCGCCGCATTATCAATCGAAACAACCGCTTGCGCAAGCTTGTCGATTTGAATGCACCGGAAGTCATCATTCGAAATGAAAAGCGGATGTTGCAGCAATCTGTGGACGCTTTGTTTGACAATAACCGTTGCAAACGACCGGTTCTTGGTAGCAGTAATCGACCGCTTAAGTCGTTGACTGACATGATTAAAGGGAAGCAAGGGCGTTTCCGCGAAAATCTGCTCGGAAAACGAGTCGATTATTCAGCCCGTAGTGTTATCGTCGTGGGACCACGTCTGAATCTGCATCAGTGCGGATTGCCCAAGAAAATCGCGCTGGAATTGTACCAGCCTTTTATCATTCGCAAGCTGAAGGAAATGGGCCACGCAGACACGATCAAGTCAGCGAAAAAGATGCTTGAAAGAAAGGATGAGGAAGTCTGGGATATTCTCGAAGCGGTGATCCAAAACCACCCAGTCATGTTGAATCGTGCTCCGACGCTGCATCGCATGGGAATCCAGGCATTTGAACCAACCTTAGTAGAAGGTAACGCAATTCATTTACATCCGCTGGCTTGCAAAGGATTCAATGCAGACTTTGATGGTGATCAAATGGCAGTTCATTTGCCGTTATCCATTGAGGCCCAGGTCGAAGCCCATACCTTGTTATTATCGACAAATAATATCTTTAGTCCGGCAAATGGTCGTCCGATTATGAGCCCCTCACAAGATACCGTGATGGGTTGCAATTACATCACGCTTTCTCTGCCGGATCGCTTAGGGGAGGGGATGACGTTTGCTTCCACGGCAGAGGCCGAGCTTGCCTATTCACATGGTGTGGTTGATTTGCATGCCCTCATCAATATTCGTTTGCCTGATGATCAAAAGGTGAAAACCGATGATGATTCAGCACAACCTGGAGCATTGATTGAGACCACGTTTGGCCGTATCCAATTCAATATGATGTTGCCGGATGGAATGGACTATTACAACCATCCATTGAAGTCCGGTGATCTGTCGATGGTGATTTCTGATTGTTACCAACGTTTGGGGCGAGCGGCAACGATTGATTTATTAGATGACATGAATCATCTAGGGTTCCATCAAAGTACCCGTAGTGGCTTGTCATTTGCGACCGATGATCTGGTGACTCCGGATACCAAGATTAAACACATCTCTGAAGCTGAGAAAACCGTGATGAAATTTCGCAAGCTCTACGAGCGAGGAGTTATCACGAACCAAGAACGATATAACCAAGTTTTGGATACTTGGACACACGCCCGTGAAGCGATCACGAGTGAAATGATGGATGCGATGAAATCAGATGATCGTGGCGGTGGTGGCTACGTGAATCCCGTGTTCTTGATGGCAAATTCTGGTGCCCGTGGTGGCGTCGAACAGATTCGCCAACTTGCTGGCATGCGTGGTTTGATGGCTAAGCCGACCGGAGAGATTATTGAAACTCCGATCAAGGCAAACTTCCGTGAAGGGCTGACGGTGCTGGAATATTTCAGTTCGACCCACGGTGCTCGAAAAGGTTTGGCCGATACGGCGCTCAAAACAGCAGATTCGGGTTATCTAACGCGTAAATTGGCGGATGTGGCACAAAATGTTGTTGTTACCATGGAGGAATGCGGGACGACGCAAGGAATTACGAAAGGTGTCATCTATCGCGGTGAGAAGGTAGAAGTCCGGCTGTTGGATGCTGTCAATGGTCGCGTAAGTCGGCAAAATATTGTCAACCCGGTAACGGATGAAGTCATTGTTGCGGAAAACCAACTTATCACGCCGGATGTGGCACGGAAGATTGAAAATCTTGGTCTGGAGAGAATTCAGGTCCGCAGTCCGATGACCTGTGACGCTCCACTTGGAGTTTGCCGACTCTGTTATGGAATGGATATGGCAAACGGGAATTTAGTTGAAGAAGGGATGGCTGTGGGCATCATTGGGGCTCAATCGATTGGAGAACCGGGTACCCAGTTGACGATGCGTACATTCCACATTGGTGGAACGGTGAGTACCAGCGTCGAAGATAGTGAAGCCAAGTCTAAGAAAGCGGGTGTGGTACGGTTTACACGGATCCGCTTTGTGCGTAATGAGGAAGGCAAATCGATTGTCCTTACGAGAAATGGCGAAATTGCGATTGTCGATTCTAAGGGACGAGAAATTGAGAAGCACGAAGTGCCGAATGGTGCTGTTTTGCATGTGGAAGAGAATCAAGAGGTGAAGGCTGGCTCGGTATTGTGTGAATGGAATCCACACTCCATTCCAATTCTTGCAGAAGTTCCGGGAAAAATTCGCTATGAAGATGTTGTTGATGGCGAAACCATGCGAACCGAAAAAGATCCAAGCGGTCACATTCGTCGCCTGATTATTGACCACCGCGGAGAACTTCACCCGCAAATTGTCGTTGAGGATACCGATGGCAAGCCGCTCGACGTCTACTACTTGCCAGAGCGTGCGCACATTATTGTGGACGAGGGTACGACGATCTCTGCGGGAGCCGCTTTGGCAGAAACCCCCCGTGAAGCGTCAGGTGTGTCTGATATTACTGGCGGGTTGCCACGGGTCACTGAGATTTTCGAAGCGCGGAAGCCAAAAGATCCAGCGGTCATCGCTGAGATTGATGGTGAAGTTGAGATTCTCCAAGAGAAAAAGCGTGGTAAACGCACGATCATTGTGAAGAGTGAAACGGGAATCGAGCGGGAGCATTTAGTCCCCCACGGTAAGCGGTTTTTGGTGCACTCGGGTGATCTCGTGAAGGCGGGACAAGCGTTGGTTGATGGGCCGCTTGTGCCCCACGATATTCTTCGAGTTTCTGGCGAAGAGGCCGTTCACCAATATCTGGTTCATGAGATCCAGCAGGTCTATCGTAGTCAACGTGTTGATATTAACGATAAACACATTGAGATCATCATCGCCCGTATGTTGCGGAAAGTGAAGATTGAGAAAATGGGCGACACAAGCTTGTTGCCTGGCTTGGTCATGGACAAATTCGAATTCCGTATGGCGAACCAGGAGTTGTCCAAGTGCTTGAGAGTCACGCAAAAAGGTGGTACTGATTTCGAAATTGGGACAATTGTTCCGAAGGAAGCTTTCGAGCAAGTCAACGCACAAATCGAAGCGCTTGGTGGCGAACCGGCGAAAGGATCACGTCCGCGACCTGCGACTGCCAGTACCCAGTTGTTAGGAATCACAAAAGCTTCGGTTCAAAGTACGAGTTTCATTTCTGCTGCCAGTTTCCAAGAAACGACCAAGGTTCTCACGGAGGCGGCCCTTGCGGGAAAAATTGACAAGTTGGTCGGTCTGAAAGAGAACGTGATTTTGGGCCATTTAATCCCTGCGGGAACAGGCTTTCGGACCTACCAGGAATCAGAGGTGCGGTATCGACCCGAAGCTCTGGCAGCGATGGTGCAAGAAAAAGAGCAAGCGTTGGTTACCAGTTTTCCCTTACTTCAGCAGGATGAGGACGGAAACGAGGCATCGACGGACATGCCAGTGGCCGAAGTACCTTCCGCCACTGTCACGGAAGAGCAGGTTTTTGAAGTATCGGCGAACGAAAACCTGGGAAGCACAAATGAAGACGCACCTCCTTCACTAGAAGGTTTAATTGGCGATTCTGGAGGCGAAAATCCGTCGGGTGAATGAGCTTCTGCCGCTTGACAGTAGGCCAAGAAATAGTAATTTGAAGAGTTACTCGAAATTCGAGATTCGTTAGGGCTATTGGATAAATCACATTATGCCAACAATCAATCAGCTGGTTCGTAAACGGCGTCAACTAAAACGCAAGTTCTCCAAGGCGCCGGTCTTGGAAAAATGCCCGCAAAAACAGGGTGTTTGTTTACAAGTGCGCACAATGACGCCAAAAAAGCCGAATTCAGCCTTGCGCAAGATCACACGTGTGCGACTTTCGAATGGTAAGGAAGTGACCGTATACATTCCGGGGGAAGGGCACAACCTTCAAGAACACTCGATCGTTTTGGTTCGTGGGGGTCGTATTCGTGATTTACCGGGTGTGCGGTATCAGGTTATTCGGGGTGCTCTGGACACGTTAGGGGTGGATGGTCGCAAGCAATCTCGCAGCCGTTATGGCGCGAAGAAGTAATATTTCGAACAAGTATATTTGTTGAGAGCAGCGCTTCGGCGCGCAAATGGAAAGACTATGGGACGTATCACTGCCAGCCGGAAGCAACTAAAACCTGACCCTCAATTCGGCTCAGAAGTTGCGAGTAAGTTCATCAATAAAATTATGTGGGATGGTAAAAAGACCATTGCCCAAGCTGTTTTTTATGATGCAATGAATGTTCTTAAAACGAAAGTTCCGGATCAGGAACCGATCGAAGTCTTTCATCAAGCTATCGAGAATGTAAAACCACACATTGAGGTGAGGTCGAAGCGTGTTGGTGGTGCGTCGTATCAAGTTCCGATGCAGGTAAGTAAGGCGCGGCAACAAGCCCTGGCATTTCGTTGGATTTTAATGGCCGTGCGAGAGAAAAAAGGGCGACCAGCTCATTTGAAATTAGCGGACGAGTTATTGGCAGCCTATAACAAAGAAGGTGCTGCAATGACACGCCGAGAAAATACACACCGCATGGCAGATGCGAATAAGGCGTTTGCGCACTTTGCTTGGTAGTGTTTGTTGAACATGGTGCCGCCCAGGAAGACGCATCTGGAGCGGCATTTTTTTTGCGCTGACCTTGGCGATAAAGAATCAATACTTCGATGACCAAAGACATCAGCAAAATCCGGAATTTAGGCATCATCGCTCACATCGATGCTGGCAAGACCACAGTCACTGAGCGGATGCTGTACTACAGTGGTGCAAAGCATCGGGTCGGCGAAGTTGATAAGGGAACGACGGAAACAGACGTCGATCCGGAAGAACAAGACCGTGGTATTACAATCTACGCAGCATGTGTTGCTTTTGAATGGAAAGATGTGCGTATCAATTTACTAGATACGCCCGGACATGTTGATTTTACCGCAGAAGTGGAACGGTGCTTACGAGTATTGGATGGTGCCGCTGTTGTGTTTAGTGCCCGAGAAGGGGTCGAAGCACAGAGTGAGACGGTCTGGCGTCAAGCGGATCGATATAAAGTACCACGGATTGCATTTATCAATAAGTTGGATCGTGAGGGAGCTAACTTTGAAGGTGTTTTTGAAGAGATTGCCAGCCGATTAAATGCGGATCCGATCGCAATTCAAATTCCCGTCGGCGAGGGACCCGCGCATGGAGACAATCCCTTTTCTGGTGTCATCGATCTGATCAAAATGAAGATGCTCACGTTCGATCCGAAAGATGCGGGCGCGACGCTGGAAATGGAGGAGATTCCGGAGGACCGTCGTGACACGGCTGAGTTGTGGCGCGATGCTATGCTGGAAAAACTATACAATCACAGCGATGAGATGATGGAGCTTGCCTTGTCACAGGAAGTCATTCCTGAAGAGGTGATCCATCGGGTGATTCGCAATGCGACCATTCAAATGCAGATTCAGCCTGTTCTTTGTGGTTCGGCATTGCATGGGATTGGTGTGCAGCCATTACTAGACGCGGTTGCCGAGTATCTACCGAGTCCCGTCGACATGCCACCAGTTCAAGGCGAAAGCTTAAAGAAAAAAGACACTACCGAGTTTCGTAAGCCTGAAACTCAAGAGCCCTTCTGTGGCCTGGTGTTTAAAGTCTTACCCGCCAAGACGGGTGACATTTCTTGGGTACGTGTTTATTCGGGACAGCTCAAGGCGAATTCACGGCTTTTTAATCCGGGACGGGATAAGAAAGATAATGCCGCCCAATTGTGGCAGATTCATGCGACGAAGAAAGAGCAGCAAATTGAGGCCGTTGATTGTGGCGACATTGTGGGCGTGATTGGTCTTCGGCACTCGGTTACGGGTGATACACTTTGCGACAGTAGAAGTCCGATTCTTCTTGAGTCGATCAGTTTTCCCGAAACCGTTATTTCGATGGCGATCGAGCCGGAAACGACAGCCGAACGAAAAAAATTGGATGAAACCCTCACAATGCTTCAACGGCAGGATCCAACCGTTGGTGTGAAAACGAATGAGACTGGCCAAACCATTATTAGCGGTATGGGAGAGCTGCACCTTGAAATTATTAAGAATCGCTTGTTGCGAGATTTTAATCTGAAGGTGAAATTTCATAAGCCACAGGTTAGCTATCGAGAGACGATTGAAGCTGCAGTTGAAGTGACGGGTGAATGTCATCGCCAAGTTGGAGGCCAGCAGTTATTTGCCAAAGTCGTGTTACGTCTCGAGCCCTTCGAATCGGATAAAAAATCAGTTCTGGTACTTAATCAGTGTGCGCCAGAAACGCTGGCGGGCGAATTCATTGCGGTGGTGATTGAAGAACTGAAGGCATGTAGCGTGGGAGGTGGACGGATTGCAGGTTTTCCTTTGATGAACATGAAGGTTTCTGTCATTGGTGGTGAGGCCCAGGAAGAAAGTTCAGACGAAACGGCGTTCCGAATCGCGACGAATGATGGTTTTGAGAAAGGTCTCATGGAAGGGCGTTCCGTGCTGCTTGAACCGATGATGAGAGTGGATATTTCAACGCCGGAGGAATATGTCGGGGATGTGGTGGGAGATCTCCAACAGCGGCGGGGAATCATTGCTAAGACGGAGAATCGTGGTTCTGATGCAGTTATTGAAGCAAATGCGCCATTGCGAGAATTATTTGGCTATTCCAGTGCGATTCGTAGTGTGAGCCAGGGCCGTGCCGGTGCTTCGATTGAACCGTTGAATTATGCGGCAGCACCCCCAGAAGTGACAAAACAGTTTGAATTCTAGAGCTACTGCGAAATGTCTTGTGATTGAGGCGGAATCACACTGAAGAAGCAGTTGCGAGTTGCCGATCAGTACTTATAATTTTCTTACTACCAGCGGGAGTTGGTTAAGCACAGAATTTCACCCTTGCGTTTATCGCTTACGACTTTTAATCACACGGCAATGGCCAAACAAAAACCACGTAAAAAGCTGCCAAAAGAACTGGCTGTTATTAACGCTGACAATTGCACAGGTTGTGAATCCTGTCTGGAAGTGTGCCCTGTCGATTGCATCAGCCTGAAGAGCATTAATCGTGCTGTCATCAAGGGCAATGAAACTTGGTGTGAGATTGATCTCGAACGCTGTGTGGGATGTGAAGTCTGTGTTCACATTCCACAAAAGAAATCGAATCCCTACGAATTATTGGTTTGCCCTTGGGATGCCATTGAAATGGTTCCTACAGAACAAGTGGCTCAGGTGATTGCGCAGATTGGTGGCCCCCCGGAATATATCCATGAACACTGGGATCGTCTGGTTGGTACAGCTCAGCATTTAGCGGAACTGAAGGCCGGTGCTTAGCTCAGTTGAGTGAGGCATTCCTTTAAGTAGGTAATGCTTTCTTTTGCCAAGGCCTCGACTCCGGGTTCATAGTCGAACACTTCGACGCAAACCCAGCCGTCATAATTAATATCCTTCAGCGCTTGCAAAATCGGGACAAAATCGATTTCCCCCATGCCAGGCCCGCGCAGGTTTGCATCGTTCGCATGAAAATGGACCATTTTGTCTGCATGTCGACGAACAATATCAGCGATGGGTGTTCCCTCACTCGACATGGCTTTGACATCGAGATGCAGCTGTACGCAGGAGTGGTCAATTAAATCAACCAATTCTGCTCCTAGATCTCCCGTATTTAAAAAGTCACCCTCTTGGGGCGACAAGGGTTCGATCGCTAGTGTGACGCCACGCTCGGCAAACATGGGTGCGGCGTGACGGATGACATCGGCAGCATATTGCATGCCTTGAGTGTGGGAAATTCCGGGCAATAGATTTCTTTGCTGGGGCGAGCCGAGGACCATGAGATTGCCGCCCAGATCAGCACAAAAACAGGCGAGGTCTGCTAGGTAATCACCTGTTTGCAGGCGGACTTCGGGTTCTGGTGAAGTGAGATAGAATCCCTCAGTGAACGCGAGTAGCCAATGCAATCCTAGTATTTCCAGCCCTGCCTGTGTCGCCTGTTGGCGAAAATCTGCTCGCTCTGCCGGGCTGATTTTGCGCACATCTTTGTTGATCGTGAAGGGCGCGACCTCGATACCTTGGTAGCCACAACGGCTGGCGAACTCAAAAGCTTTTTCAAACGGCCAATCTTGAAAGGTCTCATTACAAATGGCAAATTTCACGTTTCGTCCTCCAACGGGGTTCTTCGCAACCGCCTCATCCTAACCGGCCAAACGTTGACTTCCCAGTAGTTTGATTTCTCTGTCTGGTAAAAGTTGAATGGATTGCACAGATGTATGAAAATGGTTCAACGTGAGGAGTCGTTCATTTTTCCCATTATTACTTTTTGAACCGACAGAGAATCATGCTCATAAAGAATATAGCCATTTTGGCTAGTCTGGTCTCGCTGCTGATGGCTAGTTCTGCTTGCCTGGCAGTTGAAGAGGACTCCGTAGATCGTGACTATGCTGCGGATCTACCCCGCATTCAACCGACGCCGCCTGCCGATGCGCTGGAAACTTTTCGCATCGCCACAGGATTTCGCATCGAGCAAGTGGCTGCAGAACCGCTTGTTGTAGATCCAGTGGCGATGGCCTTTGATGCCGATGGTCGCCTCTTTGTTATTGAAATGAGAGGTTATTCCGAAGACGACAAAGATCATTTAGGACGAGTTCGAGTATTAGAAGATGTTGATAGCGATGGGAAGTTTGATCGCAGTACTATCTTTGCAGAGGGGTTTTCTTGGCCTACGGCGATCACCTGTTCCCGGGGAGGCGTTTTCGTCGGGGCGGCGCCAGACATCTTTTTTTTACAGGACACCGATGGCGACAATCGGGCGGATCTCCGCCAAAAAGTTTTCAGCGGCTTTGGTCGTAGTAACGTTCAAGGTCTGCTAAATACTTTCAAATGGGGGATCGATAATCGCATCCATGGTGCCACAAGTAGTAGCGGCGGTAAGATTGTTACCGAGCAGGAAAATTTACCAGCTGAGGCGCTGGCGGGGCTCGACCTGCGCGGGCGTGACTTTGCTTTTGACCCAGCAACGCTGTCGATCCAAGCAACCAGCGGTGGTGCTCAACACGGTTTAAGTTTTAATCGGTGGGGTGAAAAGTTTGTTTGTTCCAACAGTGACCATATTCAGATGGTGATTTATGAGGACCGATATGTTGGCCGGAATCCCTTTTTGGTTGCCCCTCGGGCACGCCTTAGTATTGCTGCAGATGGACCTCAAGCCGATGTTTTTCGGGCCAGTCCGATCGAACCCTGGCGGACAATTCGTACTCGCTTGAGGGTCAAGGGAATCGTGCCGGGCCCAGTTGAAGGGGGAGGGACGGCTGCAGGATATTTCACAGGTTCGACGGGGGTCACGATCTTTCGAGGAACTGCCTGGCCGAAAAAATATCAGGGCTGGGCAGTCGTGGGAGACGTGGGAAGTAATTTAGTCCACCGAAAAAGTCTCGAATCTCGAGGACTGCAATATGTTGCTAAACGCTTCGATGAGCAGTCCGAGTTTTTGTCTTCCTCAGATATTTGGTTTCGACCAGTACAATTCGCCAACGGGCCCGATGGCGCGCTTTATATTGCCGATATGTATCGTGAAGTCATCGAGCATCCCTTGAGTTTGCCCCCGATCATTAAAAGACATCTCGATCTCACAAGTGGTCGCGACCGTGGCAGAATCTACCGGATTGTCGGCAGCGATTTCCAGCAACCGAAATTAGTGAAATTGTCCCGGGCTAGCAGTCGGCAATTAGTGGATATGTTGGATCATGCCAATGGTTGGCAGCGTGAAACGGCGGCCCGATTATTAACAGAGCGGAAGGACCGTTCGACCCGAGTAGCATTAGAGACTTTGGTTTCCGCAGGATCTCCCGTAGGCCGGATTCGAGCGTTGTATGCGCTTTATCAAATGGATTGGCTCAACGCCGAAATCATAATCGATAGCATTCGCGCCGAGCAACCTCGCGTGACCGAGCATGCGCTGCGGTTGGCTGAATATTTTGTCGCCCAGTCGCCAACCTTGCGTGATTTCTTATTGCGACTTGCGGAACGCCCGCAAGCTGTCGAAAAACTTGACCTGAGAGTGCGGTTTCAGCTGGCTTTTACTTTGGGAGAACTCCCTTCGAGTAAGATTCGCAATAGGGCACTAACCAACCTCGCTTTGGCAGATCTGGATAATCCCTGGATCCGGGTTGCCGTACGTAGTTCGCTCTTCAGGGGTTCTGCCGGGGTAATTACCGAACTCGTTAGCACGAAACAGCAATCAGATCAAATCCGCGAATGGATTAAGATCCTGGCTGGACAAATAGGGGCTCAGCAGCGATCAGAAGACGTAGCTCAGTTACTGCGTTTATTGCAACAACCAATCGGTAAAGAAATGACGACGCAGATTATTGAAGGGTTAGCGGCAAAACCGGACAGTGCGCTCGCGAGGAGCATTGCTTCTGCGACAGGAGGAACTTCGAAGAAAATCCTGCAAGAAATTTTCCATCAGGCCCAGGTTCAAGCTCTCGACAGCGAAGAGGAAGTTGACGTTCGTGTGGCGGCCGTTGGTTCACTTACACTGGCCTCCTGGTCTGAGATTTCTGAGACGGTTTCGAGTTTAGTCGAGGCCAGTCAGCCGATTACAGTACAAGTCGCAACTCTGGATGTCATGTCCCATTTTGAGGAAGTTGGCGTAGCACAGTTATTGATTAATAACTGGCGTCTTCTCAGTCCACGTATTCGATCTCGGGCAGGCGACGTTGTTTTTTCCCGTTCACAATGGATCCCCTTGGTTTTCGAGGCGCTAGAAACAGGCCATATTGCTCCAGCAGAAATAGATCTCCGCTGGTTGCGCATCGTTGCTTTGTCGACGGACGAAAATATTGCCAGCCGCGCGAAAACTTTATTGGCATCCTCTCTCAACAGCCAGCGACAAGAGGTCCTCACGCATTACCAGGCGTCGCTCGATCTTGCAGGTGAAATTGCGCGCGGTGAGGAAGTGTTCAAGAAGAATTGTTCCGCCTGTCATCAGGTTGCCAATGTGGGAAACCCGATCGGTCCCAATTTAGCAACCATGAGAAATCGAGGTGCAGAATCCGTTTTGGTCAATCTGCTCGATCCAAATCGCGAAGTGAACCCAGCCTATCTCAGTTATGTGCTCGTCACCGACGACGGCCGTACTTTGACAGGCATGATTATTGACGAGTCGGCAACGACAGTGACGCTGCGTACGGCAAAAAATGCTGTGCACCAAGTTTTACGCATCAACATCGAAGCATTGTATAGCACAGGAACGTCGTTGATGCCCGAAGGACTGGAGAAGCAAATCGATCTTCAATCCATGGCAGATCTCATCGCGTTTCTTACGTCGTTACGTTAAGTACACGACGCCATGTTCCCAGCAGAGATTTTGTACGGAACTCGTGGGAGCTAAGTTTCAGCATCGCTTAAGGTGCTGTTATCGAACGTTGCTTGACCAGTCGTTGCGACTCTTTCAGCAAGAATTGAGGTTCCATAAAAGGCTCATAACTAATGTCTTGCCACAAAGTGTTGCCCTCTCCGTCGATTAAAAACGTTCCATGGAGCGGTTGTTGTTCGAAATCGTCGAATGCGCGATAAGATTTGAAAACTTCTAGACCGGAATTTGACAGTAAGCGGATTGGCAATGCCCCTTTGTCATAGCTGTCGATCGACCGTTGTAAATCTTCTTGATTATCTGTGCTAATGGCTACCAACTCGATTCCAGCGGCGCGAAATTCTTCCGTCAGCGGTGCGAAGGCCTGCAGTTGCTCGGCGCAGTGTAGACAGCCATAGCCTAGATAGAAAATGACCACGACGGGTTTTCCTGCGTAGTGTTTGAGTGTGTAGGTGTTTCCCTGCGCATCATTTAACTGCCAATCGGCAGCGACCGATGCCTGCCAGCGAAAAGGGCCCAGATTGTCGAGGTTGGGACGATTCCCGACGTCATCCCGTGGGACGACTGGATTCGGCCACTCTTCGGGCAATCCAAGATCCGCAGCAATTGGTGCGAGGCGTTGGAAAACGGGTGATGCCAAGTCAACTGAAGACGAGATTTCTCGCAACCGTTCAAAGGCTTGCTTTGCCTCGTCGTGCTTGCCGACTTGCCAGAGTAAATCGGCATAGCAGGCTTGGGGGTGGACTTCATTCTTCTTGCGATCGACATGTTTTTTTGCGTCTGCTAGTGCAGTGTCGGTTTCGCCGGACATATGTTTTACCCAAGCTAGGTAGATTGGGTCTGCCGTCTTCGATTTTTCCAATAGTGTCAGGGCGGTTTTGAAGTCTTCGTTCCCCACAGCAATCAAGCCGTCCAATTCATTCACGGCATTTTCAAGATTTTTAATTTTGTCTTTGAAGGGCTCTCGAGCTTTCTCTTTCGCTTTTTCAATCGGCGCATTGCGGGCTTTTTCTGCGGCTGCAGTTTTGGCTTGTTCGATTTCGTCGTCGTTTTTGTTTTCCTCGCGCGCTTTGGTTTCCGCCTCTGCAATCGCCTTGTCAATGGCGGCTTGATCGACTTTTTCTTCTAGCGCTTTTGTCTCGGCGGTGGCGGTTGCCGCTTCTCGTTCTTCTTGTTGCTTTGTCAAACGCTGACGCAAGTCCGCAAGTTGAATTTCTCCATTTTCCAGATCTCCCAGACGAAAATAGGCGCGCCCTAGATGGTGTAGTCTTTTCGTTTGTTCCAAGGCATCATCTGTAGGCTCCAGGTAAGGCAGATGGGACAGTTCAACAAGTTCTTCCCACAACTCGTAACGCGTCAGTGTTTCAAACAAACGCATCCGCCCATACTTGGTGCTGCCGTTCCTTTTTAATGTGTTGTATTTCGGATGCCGTGGCAATTCGATCATGTTTTTGGCCAGAGCAATGGCGTCTCGAACACGGCCAACGTAATTCATGTTGCGGATGAACCACTCATTGTTATGAGCAAAATTGTGAATTTCGTCTGGCAGTACTCGATCACGCATCATGTGGGCATGGTCGACCCGCGCGGAAGCCTCTTGTTGCCAGCAGGCGTCATCGTAGCGTTTCAATCGCGAGAAAATATGGCCCGGCATGTGCCACATGTGAGCGATGCTAGGTGATGTTTGACCACACAGTGCCGCGGACGAGACTGCAAGCTCAGGCTTTTTGTAGTCCCAGAGGTGAATGCGGAAATGATGTGCCGAATGCATTGGCTCGACCTCAAAGACTTGCTGCATCAACGCATCAACCGCTAAGTGACTGAGTGTCTTGATTCCCGCCGAGCGGTTTTGGTAGAGCTGCAGCGCGAGCAGTGCTTTGGCTTCGACGTCTTCAGGAAACTTCAGTGAAATGTTTTCGAGTGCTTGCGTGTACTGTTCGGCCCGCTGGCGATTTTTTTTGTTGTCTGTTTTGAGGTATTGGTCGAGCGCTTTGATATACATCTTTTCGCGTTCCGTAACGTGCTCTTGGTGTTTTACCGCTTCCGCAATAAATCCCTTAGCACGTTTTTCATTTCCCCGTGTTACCAAGGCTGCGCCCCAGTAGGCCATGGCGCAATTGGGCTCCAGTGCGGCAGCCTGGCGGAAGGAACGCTCTGCTTCCAGCGTCCAGAAACCATAGAATTGACCTAAACCTTGCTCAAAGAATTTTTGTACTTGATCGTGTTCTGTTGTAATCGGGAAATGGACATGCCCGGTTCCACCCATGAGGTAGGCGCTTTGCCGCGGTCCTTCATTGAGAAATTCTCCATGGTAGGAGTGACCGGCAGGAACTTCGGCGGGATCTTGAGGATCCGTCGCCGCTGGATTCTCTGTTGGGGAGCTGTCATCCTGTGCAAAAGTGAAGCAGGCACCATGGAACAGTAAGACAAATACCACAAAGCACTTCGACTGCATTGCGACCTCGCTGGTGAAATTGGGTTTTACTGGTGGCTGATAACTAACGTGGCAGCCTCCAACCTAGACGCAATGTGGGGACAAAACAAGAATGTATGAAGGATCCCCATTCACTTACCGAAAAATGGCGTCTGTGGGTCGGTTTAGAACGTTTTTGCTGTTTGAACGGAATGATCGTAAGGTAGGCTTTGTGGTAGATAGTGTAGCAGAGATGGTGATGCATCAATCTGCAAGCGGCGATCTCCATTTTCACATGCCAGCACAGATGTTCTCGGTCAATGACGATACGGGTCTCGGTGACCAGGGAATTCTCGCTCAGGAAGCCTGTTTATTTGTAACCCCGAAGAAGATCCGCGTTGCGGATGGAATGGTGCGGCCGGCACTTCAAGTGCCGCTGAGCTTCGTCATCGCGGAACCGAGTTGGCGAGTGAAAGTTTTTGGCTCTAAAGCAGGTTTGCGGTGTTCCAGACCGGATGATGGCACCTGGTTGCGGTGTCTGACGCAGGAAAATCGAAGACTTAGATTTGGAAATCGACGTTTTTGGACAAAGCAGCACTTGCCGTGACTTCGGACAGATTTTGCTTTGTCATTGCATTTGTTTCCGGAAGGCGGGCGGCAGGTGGTTCACTCTTGCGCCGGCCAAAAATCGGACACCGCAAAGGTCATTGTTTCCAGCATGACGACGTCCTCAGCCTGGAGCTTTCGGCTGCGGCGCGTTTCCAGCACGTGGTTGACGAACACTTCTCCCCCTTGAATAAGCATTTTTGCTTGGCCTCCGGTGGCCGCAACACCGGAAAATTTGAGGAAATGATCAAGGCGAATGCTTGGTTTTTTGTCGTGTTCCACAGTCGCTTTCCGCCGCTGTTTGGAGTTCGATTTAGAGGGTACCTTCATGTTAGAAAGGTTCGTCCTCTTCTTGCAATTTACCCCGAAGTTCAACGAAGTTTGGCCAGAGGGTTGCCATGGTCAGTGAAGAGCATGGGCATGCCAGATTGTGCCTTATCCGAGCAGGTTATTTGAATTGGAATTTGGCCATCAGAGGATAATGATCACTCAGATCACGTTCGGTTTGTGGGATATCGTAGTAAGTGTCCCAGTGTTCTTCGTCGACACCTTGGCCACGAACGACCAGTTCTTTGTGACGTCGGATCGATTGGAAGACAAGATCTTGACGTGCGGGGTCGTCTTCGATCATTGCCCGGCTGACAAGAATACGATCGAATTGTTTTCCAGGAATGAAGAACGTTTCGTGTTCATCCTGAGGTAGATATTGGTGCAGGTCCATCAAGTCATCAGCGGTGTCTTCTGTGTCGAGTCCACAGAGGATGCCGATCTCGGATTCGGGGCTAACTTGACCAAAGTGGTGTTCGGTATTGATATCTCCCATGACGATCACGTTTTCACCGTTCTTAATTTGCTCGGCAAACCAGGCCCGCAACAAAACAACTTGGCGACGACGAATGTTTTCGGATTCTGCATTGGCACGTAAGTGCACATTCACAATCGTCAGTTCCTCTTGCGCACCGTTGTTTTCAAATTGGAACCGACCGATCAAGTGTTTTCCCAAGTTATAGTACTTTTTACTGGCAAACATCTGGCGTGTTTGTTCACGGCGGCCAAACTCCACCAACCCGTCCTGATAGAGAAACGCCACATCTTGCTCGGTGTAATAATCGGTTCCCTGAATACAAGCAGCGCGGTAGTTTAAATCGTGCGCTTCCTTGATTTGTTTCGTCGTGTAGTACCCGATTTTACGGCTTTCAATTTCCTGTAAGCCAATAACCGTCGGTGCCATCTGGGCAATGGCCGCCGAGACGGCGTTCCGCCGCCAGACCCATTCTTCAAAGCTTGGCGCAGACCGTTCTTTGGCTAAGTCACTGGAATTGTCTCTAGTATTCGCATCGAAGTACCATTCGAGATTCCAAGTAGCAATCGTGATGCTATCCGAGGATTGAGACTGTGTGGGAGGATAGATAAGGGCCAGGGCGAGTAGGCAGACTACGCGGAGATAATTTCGGCTGTTCATAGGAAGAGAGCATTCCAATGCAGTGATGTAGTTGGAAGAGGGATCGCCCCAGTGATTAAAACGTTGAGATTAAAACACGTCGAATATCATGGTTGCCGTGCTACGACTCTTTGAAAATGTAATTGTACTTCACGATCGACGACGCGACGAACGCCTTCGACCAGGCAATGCGGCTCGTTATCCTGCTGCCCGCGTTGGATGACGCCTTCGAGCTTCATGCTGGGAGGAACCGTGAACGTCGATTGAAAAATAATCTGATTACCGGCATCCAATTCGGGAACAATGAAATGACAGGTTGCACCATAAGTTAGCATGCGGCCAGCAAAGGCGTCATGATAGGGTCGCAGGCCCGGAAAACTTGGCAGCAGGCCATGATGGAGATTGATGATTCGACCACCCGCATATTTCCAGCATGTGGAGGCTGGTAAAACACGCATATAGCGTGCCAGCACCACATAATCGATCTCGTATTCGTCAAAAATTTCAACCATCTGCTCATCGTCCGCATGGCCATTTGGATCCCCCACCGATCTCCAGTCGATATCGAATTCTTTGGCCAGGCTCTGGCAAGTATCTCGGTTTCCGACCATTACGGCGATCTCCGCTTGGATGTCACCTTTGTGGACCGCTTCGAGTAATGCCAAGGGCGGTTCTTGACGGTAAGTCGTGCAGATGGCGATGCGCGGTCGTGTGGCGCGCTCTTCGGGAGACCAAACTCGAATGGAAAGGTCTTTCATCGCACCAATTTCTTGGATGGCGTCTCTTAAACTGGCCAGTTCTGAGCTGGGTAAGTTGATCCGACATAGCATGGCAAAGAGCGCTTCTTCATCATGATCGTACATCTGGATTTCGGCGATGTTGGCGCCTTGACCGGTCACATAATGAATAATCGGATCGGCGAGTCCCATGTGATCCGGGCCCACCGCAGTGACGATAATTTCCATGGGCAGCGGTTACCGTTTTGAGGAAAAGAAATTCACCTGTTTTAGAACGTTTTTAGAGCGCCATGTCCAGATGGAAGACGGAGATGGTTACCGATTCATTGGGCCGACGAACCGTTGTTGTCAGAGGTTCCCAAAACTGTGAGAATGGATTGCCGCTGCGAGGAGCCTGCGATGAAAAAGCTCAAGCGTTATTGGAACGAACGCTATTTTCATTGAAGGCATCTCAGTCTGGGACGAGCGATGAATTTGTCTGGAAAAACCATCTTTGTGACCGGCGCGAGCCGCGGAATCGGCAAGGCGATCAGTTTGCGCGCGGCCAGGGACGGTGCGAACATCGCAGTACTTGGGAAAACCAAGACGCCTCACCCTCAACTTCCCGGTACGGTTGATGAGACGGTTCTGGAGCTCGAATCGGTTGGTGGAAAAGCCCTGGGCTGCATTGCAGATGTCCGCAATGAAGACCAAGTGGAGGAGGCCGTTCGCGCGACTGTGACGCGATTTGGTGGTATCGACGTCGTTGTGAACAACGCCAGTGCGATCTTTCTGTCTGCGACACCGCAGACGCCCTTGAAACGCTTTGATTTGATGCAGGCTGTCAACGCACGCGGAACTTTTGTGACGTCCCAAGCATGCCTGCCATACTTGTTGAAGTCTGAAAATCCCCATATCCTTAACATCGCTCCGCCGTTGAACCTTGATCCTAAATGGTTTGCGCCACACTTAGCCTACTCGATGGCCAAGTTCGGCATGAGTTTGTGTGTTTTGGGGATGGCGGAAGAGTTTCGCTCAGAGGGAATTGCCGTCAATGCATTGTGGCCTAAAACGGCCATTGCGACTGCGGCGATTCGGAATGTACTGGGTGGTGAAGAAGCGCTGCAACACTGTCGCAAACCCATCATCATGGCAGATGCAGCCCACTGGATTTTGACGCAAAACAGCCGAACGATCACGGGCAACTTCTTCGTAGATGAAGAGGTGTTGGCCGCTACCGGAACGATAGATTTTGAACCTTATGCGATGTCATCGGGCTGCGACCTGATCCCGGACTTTTTTGTTTGAGAGTTGCAATGTCATCGACGAACAAGCAATCACGTGAACTGCTGGATCTAGAAATCAAAGATGCCCAGCTCATTTTCAAGACGGTATGGGAAGAGTTGGAGGTCGAAGTTGGTCGGGAAAATCTGTATTTTCCGAAGGAATTGATTTTGTTGGGAGGCGCGCCGGGCGCGGGCAAAGGCACGCAGACAAATTTCATCATGCAAGCGCGTGGACTGACGTGCCCTCCTATCGTGATCAGTCAACTGCTGGTGACTCCCGAGGCCCAGAAGATCAAAGATCAAGGCGGTATGGTTGGCGACAAGGAGGTCGTCAGCATTTTGTTGCGGAAGTTGCTGCAAGAAGAATTTCGTGACGGTGCGTTACTCGACGGTTTTCCGAGGACACGAGTTCAGGTTGAATGCCTCAAATTATTGGTTGACGAAATCAATCAATTGCATCATGAGTTTCAGGACACACCATTGGCAATCAGTTTCCGCCGGCCGACAATTCACGCCATGGTGTTGTTCATCACGGAACATATGAGCATTGTGCGGCAAGTAAAACGTGGGCAAGAGAACGCTGCGCATAACAAAGAAGTTGAAGAAACCGGTCTGGGCCAAGTTGTTTCCCTGCGGGCTACGGATTTAAGCGAAGACAAGGCGCGGCATCGGTACCGTGTTTTTAAAGAGCAAACTTGGGATGCCCTGACTTCGCTCAAGGAGATTTATCACTACCACTATGTCAATGCGGAAGGTCCGATCGAGGAAGTGGAAGCGAATATTTTGAAGGAATTGCAGTATCAAAGTTCGCTGGAACTCGATCCGAAGACCTTCGCGCGGCTCTCACCCTTACCACTGGCAGAAGAAATCATTTTACATGCCCGTCAGGAGTTGGTGCGACGCCTTGATAGCTATGAATTGAAGAACACCGAGCTCTTTATTCGCACGGTTGATATAATCAACAAGAAGTTTTTGCCGATTATCGAACGGCATGCGCTGTCGGGTCGCGCCATTGTAAATTCCGAAGACCTAATTTTTGAGGATCGTTTGGCGATCGCGATGCTGATCGATATCTTTTCCGAGCGCGGCTTTCACGCCGTGGTCGACAAGCGGATTCAGGACATCCCACAACGTACCGACTTGAAAACGGGAAAGATTGAGTCTCGCCAAAAGTCGGTTTTTCGAGTTCAGATCCATTTCAAAGGGTCTGAGATTCGTCGCGGATAAACTTCGAGAAGTGAGCTTTCCTAGGGCCTGCTTTTTCGTGGCCGCTGCGGGGCCGACTGCCGAAATGAGCGGGAGCCGAGACACGGTAATCCAGGGTTTTGCACGAAATCGGGATGTGTGGCATGTCTTCCGCAGTTTTTGGCTGCTTTCTGATCACGATGGGGTAGGTTGATCAGTGAGTGTCACGGTGACCCTACCATTCAAAAAGAAATTACGTAGAATTTCTCTAGCGCGAGCAATGCAACTCCGCAGTCCCAGGTTGGCCAAAGTAGATGGGTCTGGTGAGCCTGAGTCGTGTCCCCGTGGCACAATTGGATAGCGCGTCGGCCTCCGAAGCCGAAGGTTACAGGTTCGAACCCTGTCGGGGATACTTGCTGGTAAGTCTTGAGTCTTGCTGACAACTCTTGAAGAAGGACTAAATCGCTAAACCTGGCAGCTTGCTGCGCGGTCTGAGCTTCCACGTCCTGCGTCATCGAGTCAGAAACAGAGCGTCAGGAGGCTATTTCGGCAGTTTCAATAGGGTAGAAATTCATCTCGAAGGAGCTCCACATGAAACGTTTGCTGGAACTACTGGTCATGCTGGGGCTGTTGAGCGGCAGCGTGGAGCGCGTGGCAGGGCAGTCTGCACCAACTTCCCAGCGACCGACCGCTGCGGCGGATTCTATCGGACAGCCATCGCAATCGCAGGATGCTGTGCCGGTGGAAACCTCAACAGTGCCACCTACTGCGGAACGCCGCATGGTGCTCGGCATCAGCAAATTAGATGGAGCCAAATTTGACGCCGAGTTTCAAAGGTACGATCGCCGCCCATCATTTTTTCGTGAGCATGGAATTCAGGCATCACTTTTCAACGACATGTGGTTCTACGGAATCCCGTCGAGTGCGGAACAGATTTATTCCAAGCTCACGCCGTACCATGTGTTGCAATTGCAGACGACACAGGAAGGTTTGTCCTCCAACCTGCAGGACCGGCGGTTGTACGAGCAACGGGCGGCAGATGCGGGACAGGGGCTGGCACGTTTTGTGCAAGCGGGTGGCGGACTCTTCCTGCGCTGCTCGGGTGTGCGCTACCCCGGCGACTCCGACATTGAATACTGGAACATGGTGCTCAAGCCGCTCGGAGTTACCATCCTGCATGAAGCCGTGTTTGACAAGCAAGACAGTTTTGATGTCAGGACGGGCGATCCCAATAAGATCTGGCAGACGACGAATATCGAGAAGCATGCGATCACCGAGGGCGTTGAGCAACTTTACCTGCCCCTTTACAACAACGGTCCTTTTCCCGGAGTCACTGCGGTCCAATACAGTCCAGAGTGGCAGATTGTCGTGCGTGGCGAGCAAACGGCCCAGAGCTATCAGACCGATGGCTCGAATGCGATCGATCTCGACCTGCCAGGTAGCTACGAGAGAGCAGCGCCTGTCGTTGCCGTGCGCCGTTTTGGCAAAGGGCGAATTGTTTCTTTCCCGTTGGGCTATGTTTTTTTGAGCGGCAACTATGGTAACCCGATCTGGCCCGCGGTTGTGGAGACGGATGGCGAACCGGAACGGGGGCGGCCAAGCCACACCCGGCAGTTGATGCTCAACAGCATTGAGTGGTTGAGCGAGGCTGCTCAAGAGAATCCGCAACTGGGAACCCATCGCGTTGAGCCGTACGCGGAAGTGGATTTTCCTGCCACCTATAACTGGGAGCTACACGATTTTGGCCCGGAAGAACCAGGCGTTCGAGGAATTTATGGCGTTCACACGGCCTATACCGATGGGACAGGTACCGTAGCCGATTATGTCCAAGCGGCCAAAGAGGCAGGACTTTCCTTCCTTGTCTTTGCAGATCCGCTCGAGCAACTGACCCCCGAGGAATTAGAGCAACTCAAGGCGGACTGCGCAGAGGTCAATGACGCAGAGAAACATTTCGTTGCCATGCCGGGTATTGAATTCACCGACGGCGTCGGTCTGCGCTGGACATTCAGCGGTGACACGCTCATTTATCCGCCCGAATCTTTCCAAGGTGCGACCGGGTTTACCTACCCGCAGTGGGATGGCAAACGGGTTACTCACTGCGGTAGATACAGCCAACGCAGTACCATTCCGGGAAGCGGCCTGCTCGATTACCGACAGGTTTATGAAGCAGGTTCGAATCCTACAACGATGTGGTGGTACACCAATCACATGGTGATGAGTTATGACCGCGATCAGCTCATTGCCGACAATTTTGGGGAATATCTGACCGCTTTACGGAACTGTCGCTGGTGTTCGCCAGCCTCTTTCACTCGTATCAAAAATCCGGCGGACGTTGCCCTGGCTGGCCGAACTTGCTTTACCGGTTTCGGTAACCTGGATCAGGCGCATCAGGCTTTGACCCAGCATGCCGGGCGTGTTGCGGTCAATGTGGACCAATATGTCAGCCAGGGACCGGTCATCGCCAAATGGAGAACGATCAACAACCAGATGGAACAACATGTCTACAAGACACGAGGCGCCCAACGGGTACGTTCCATGTTCCATGTGCGCTCTGACGTCGGCATCCGGGAAGTCAGGGTGCACGATGCAGACAGGGGATTTTTTCGTCGTTACGATGGCCAAGGAGCAAAGGACTTCCGCCGTGAATTCGAGCATGTCCAGGATCGACAGCGTTATTTGGTACTCGAAGTAATCGACACCCAGGGTAAACGTGCGATCTCCAATGATCATTATCTCTACAGCTATAAGAATGGACTGTTTCGTTGTGGAGACAACCTGAATTTTGCCGGTACGGCCAACACGGCCGCCTCCGGTGACCGCAACGAAATGATCCAGGTTGAACCCTATTTCCGTAACGGTTTCAAGTTCACGCTCGAGGGCTTTGATAGCATTTCCGCCATCTGTCCTCAGCCCCGGGCCTATCCGGTTTTGCGGATTGGCATCAAGGGCCAGGGTTGGTACCCCTCCATGGATACCGGCTATAGCAAGGCCCAGTCACACCAGTTGATGAAGTGGCTCGATGTGCAGTTCGGCAGTTACAATATGAGCATTCTCAACATGAAGACGACCGGCATGTGGTCGGAACACCACTCCACGAGGACCCGTCCGGAGGCCGCCTGGTGTAGCCTGCCGCGCGAAACCAAGGAGAATGAGTTTTTTGATATTGAACAGACGCTGCATGTGCCGATGGACCGGGTCGACAACTACGTAGCGCTGAACCATCGTCGCGTCTGGGATGGTCACCAACGTTATCGGGGAAATATTTTTTGGACCGAAGGCACGATCCGCTTCAAGCAGGACATCGTTCTGGAAGGTCAGGTACCGATTCCGCTGGTCTGGATGGACTGTCCGACCGACGCTGCCGAAAACTGGAGCACCACCCTGCTGGTGACGGACCGTGGGACGGGAGAAATTCGCAGAGAGACGTTGACCGACCCCGCGCGACCGGTGGATGTGCAAGGCCGTATCCGGCCCGGTGGTTTTCTCTCCCGTTTGCGTATGCCGATCGGGTATCAGGCACTCTTTGTTCCCGCGGGCATGGACTTTGGCTACGAGACCAGCATACCGGGCGATACATTTGTCGGTATGGGGCGTGACGGACAGGAGGTAAAGGCGGGGACGGTGATGGAATACCGCTTTGCTCTGGCGACCGTGGCGGACCAAAGAGAGCATGATGAAGAGGCGTTTCTCAAGCAGACGGCGACAACGCTGAACATGGCCGGGGGACAGGCAGGCTATCCCGTCTCCATGCGGACTGGAACGATTGAGGATGCGACGTACTTTCTCACACTGCGCGCAGAGCAGAACGAAGCCCGCTTCAACATCGGGTCGCAGCAACTGATGGCGGATCTTAACTTTCGGATCCGGGGAGTTGAAGACAACGGCTGTGCGGCGGTCTACAGTTCCACCCGTCCCTGGTTCCGCTTCATTGCGGCGCTCGACGAGACGGCTTATTTCCAGGACTCGATTGCGCAGCCAGCAGACATCTGGGCCGGCAATGTGTTTGTCTGCGACAACAAAGAGGTCAAAATCGCCCTGGTGATGGATGGTCAACAGCAGGGAGACATGCCATTCATTGAAGCGCACAACCCCACACAGCAGGAGGTGAAAACTCGTGTCTGGTCGCCACCGCACACTCCTGTCTTCGGAGGCATTCGTAGGGAGGTCACCCTGCCAGCCGGCGACAGCATCCGTATCATGCTTGATCTTTCCGATCCTTCTTGATGGCAATCACCACCAACAGCTCGATGCGCGCAAATGCTGAGCGCCACCTCAAAGCTGCGGTTTGTCTTGCGGTCGCACGCTTCGTGACAATTCAGTAAAGACCTCTAATCAAGCGCAAAGGAAAGCCCTGCAGTATTTTTATAGTCTTTGGCTGAAGATGATCTAGCGGAGTGTTCCCGCCAAAATTGTAGATTGTCGGTTGCGCCTCTGGAGCGGCCGAGTCGTTCTGTAGGGCAACCTATTTCGCTTCGTTGTCGAAAAACGTTGGAGAAACGAGCTCCCGGGCGCATGTAGGCGCTGGTGGAAGCGGGCGCAATTAGCCAATGTTTGTTGGGGATCCAGCAGCAACCCGCGCTGAAACTCGGGCGTTGGAAGGGTATGATACGATGGTGAAGCTTATACGACCGTAAAATTTGTAATGACGGTTAAGAATCATGCCACTGAAGTCCTGCGATAGAATGCGACAGCAGTTAGGTGCGCTGGCCTTTGCCACGGTAGCGATCTGGGCGTGCGCCTCCCAGGGTGTATGCCAAGATGAAGGCTACGCGGCGGCGGTGCTGGCGGATCAGCCTGTCGCTTTCTTTCGATTTTCAGGGTCAGAGAATTCCCCCTTCGTTGATGCCGCCGAAAAAACGCTGCTGCAGCAGGTGGGCCGAGACGGCGTTCAACTGGGAGTGGAGGGTCCTTTGGCCGTAGGCGTCGACAACACGGCAGCCCATTTTGATGGAGCGGCGCAGTTCACCGTCGTTGCCGAACCGGATGTTTTTGATTTGACCGGTGCTATGTCGATCGAGTTTTGGATGCGGCCCACCGCGGGTGGCGAGGGAACGCAGTGTATCCTGGCGAAAGGCGATTACCTAACTACGGGGGCCCCGTTTTATGTTGTCTACTTCCAGACTCCCCAAGACGACGGTGGCTATATTCGTTTTGGGGTGGCGGGTGGATTCATCGACAAAGCCGCACGCATTCCAGAGAATGAGTTCACCCATGTTGTTGTCACTTATGACCCGTCACTCGCCGGTGAGAATGCCTGCATCTATCTGAATGGGAAACAGAGTGTCACAACGCACGTCGCCGGCGCAACCAAATCGGTGCCGGGCGGCCCCCTGCAAGTCGGTGGCCTACGCTGGGAACCAGAAAAGCAGCCATACATTCAGTTCTTTGCGGGAGATCTGGATGAACTTGCGATCTATCCGCACGCGCTACAGGCCGGCCGCGTGAACGCACACTTTGAGCATGCTGCCGTGCCGCCCCATTTTGAGTCGGAGGTCCAGCCCATTCTGGCCCGCGCATGCCTGGAATGCCATGCTGAGGAACCTGCCGGGAATTTAGATTTACGTACGGTCTCCTCGATGTTGCGGGGAGGCACCAACGGACCAGCCATCACGCGAAATTCGTCAGCACAAAGCCTGCTCGTGGAAATGATCGACTTTGACGAAATGCCGCCGCCTGATTCTGGACATGCGATCTCGTCAGCCGAGCGGCGGTTGATTGGCCTCTGGATCGACCGCGGCTGTGTGGCTGATGAAGCGATCGTTGAGCCGCCCGCGGTTTCTTGGGTCAGTGATCAGGATCGCGCGCACTGGGCGTTTCGACAGTTAAAGGCCGGCGTCGAGGTGCCCACGGTCGAGCATGCCTCCTCCGTGCGCAGCCCGCTTGACGCCTTTATTCAAAGTCGTTTGGAGTTGCAGGGCCTGTCCCTGGCCGAGGAAGTAGACCGCTGGCGTCTGGCCCGTCGTCTGGCGGTTGATTTGACCGGTGTGCCACCCGTTGTGGAGCGGGTTGATCGCTTTACCCAGGATGCTCGTCCTGACGCTGTCGAACGACTTGTCGATGAGTATTTGGCCTCACCCCAATTTGGCATTCGATGGGGTCGTCATTGGCTCGATGTGGCGGGATACACCGATACGATCAGCTTCGACGACGATTTCGGTGCGCCGATAGGCTTCCGGAGTGGAAAATGGCGTTATCGGGACTATGTGATTCGAAGCTTTAATCAGGACAAAAGTTTTGCTCGCTTTGTGACGGAGCAGCTCGCAGGCGATGAACTCGTTTCTTGGAAAAACGCGCCGACCTATACGCCCGAGATGATTGAAGCACTTGTGGCGACCGGATTCCTGCGATGTTGTGAGGATATCAGCCTTGAGGACCCACGGCCCTTTATCATCTGGTCTGTTTTACATGACTCGGTCGAGCAAATAGGGACCAGTTTACTCGGATTGACGGTCAATTGTTCCCGTTGCCATTCCCATAAATTCGAGCCAATTCCGCAACGCGATTATTATCGGTTGATGGCCGTGTTGACGCCTGCGCTCAATCCGGCCAATTGGAAGAACCCCCAAGAGCGCGCCCTGCCCGATGTGGCGCCACCGGTACTCCAAGAGATCAATGCGCACAACGCGGCGATCGACGGGCGCGTGAAGGTTCAAAATGAGCTGATTGCAGCGATTCGCCAAGCACACGAAAACAAACTTCGTGAGGCGAAGTATGTGAACGTGAACGAGCCAGACCGAGCCGCCACCAAGGCCGCCTTCGAAACGGATCCCAGTCAGCGTGACGAGGTCCAGAAAGCCTTGCTGGAAAAATACAAAGCGGAATTAGCGGTTTCCGCGGAAGCAATCGAGGCGGCACTTTCAGCAGATGAACAGCAAAAGATTGCCGAGGCCCAAAAGACAATCGGCCAGCAAAACGCCCTCCGTCGAACCCACGATTGGATTCAAGCGGTTTATGACGTTGGGGCGGTTCCGCTGACGCGAATTTTTCGTCGCGGTGACTACCTGCACCCGCGACGCGCGGTGCCTCCGGGTGGCTTGGAGGTGCTCGCCGAGCGCGATTTCAACAGCTATTTAGAGTTGGCCCAACCGCCGCAGGGTAGCGGTCACCGTTTGGCGCTGGCGGAGTGGTTGACCGATGAGCAAGAACGTCCCTCTGCGCTGTTGGCCCGTGTTGCAGTTAATCGCATTTGGGGGCATCTCCTGGGGCAAGGGATCGTGACCACGCCGGAGAACCTGGGACCGAGTGGTGCGGAGCCGACGCATCCGGACCTGTTGGAGTGGTTGAGTGTTGCTTTTCGCCAGACCTGGAGCACGAAGGATGTGGTCCGACGCATCGTTGCTTCCTCGGTTTATCGCCAGACGTCGGTTGTAGATACGGCACAGGCAGAGGAGTCGACGCATGCGGATCCAGCCAATCGATTGCTGTGGAAAAGTCGTTTGCGACGCGTGGAAGCCGAGGTGGTACGTGATGCAATACTCCAAACGGCGGATGCATTAAATTTAACGATGGGGGGCCCGCCCGTACCGCTGGCCTACAATCCCGATGGTAGTGTGTTGGTGGCCAGCAATTTACCGCAGCCGTCGGCCGCCTGGCGACGGACTGTCTTCTTATTAAATCGTCGTATTTACAATCCCTCTTTCTTGATGTCCTTTGATAAACCTACGGTGACCGGTAGCATTTGCGAGCGGACATCCTCTGCCGTAGTAGCCCAGTCCTTGAGCATGTTGAATGATGACTTTGCTATCGAGATGGCAAGGTTGATGGCCGCCAGAGTGATGGCGGAATGTGGTCCCTCTGCGGGCGAACGCATTACACGACTGTACCGGTTGGTGCTCTCGCGCTTACCTTCTGCAAGTGAATTAGCGGCTTGTCATGAGATGCTCTTGGCACAGGCAAAACTCTATGAGAATGCTTCTGCGGAGTCTGAGCAAGAAACGGACGCTCCGAGCGAGGCGCTCGTCGACCTCACGCAAACCTTGTTAAGTACTAGCGAATTTCTCTATTTAGAATGAGTTGGGCATGAGTGGTCATTTATTTTCTGGACGACGCAAATTCCTACAGCAAACGAGCTTTGGTTTTGGTGGCATGGCTCTGTCATCTCTGCTGATGCGCGATGCTGTTGCGAATGAGAAAAATCCCCGAATTGCCACCGACATGACGGCTCGAATTGGTCACTTTGCCGCCCGCGCGAAATCTGTGATTATGCTTTTCCAGAATGGTGGGGCCAGCCAAATGGATCTGTTTGATCCCAAGGAAGAATTGCAAAAACGGCATGGTGAGCAGGCGCCTAACGTCCGTGGGGGCAACGCCAATCTCGCACAAACCGAGCCGCTGATGGCGAGTAAGTTCCGTTTCTCTTCGTGTGGCCAGTCGGGCGCCCAATTTTCCGAGCTGGTACCCCATTTGGGAAGCGTTGTTGATGACCTGTGTGTCGTACGCTCGATGTACAGCAACGACCCGAATCATCCCGGTGCGACTTATATGATGTGCACAGGAAATAATCGTCCCGGGCGGCCGGCCTTGGGGTCTTGGGTGACTTATGCTTTGGGAAGCGAGAGCGCCAACCTCCCTGGCTATGTTGTACTGCGCGATCCGGGAGTCATGCACAGCGGCGGCGGAATGCAATTTGCGAATGCCTGGTTGCCAGCCGTCTTTCGTGGTACCGAGTTGTGGGCTGAGGGAGATCCGGTGCTTAATTTAACGCGCAGCGATCCCCGGCCTCTGGGTGCCGAGGCGAATCGCTTGGCGTTACTGGAACGCTTGAATCGAATCCAGCAAGAGCGTTTCCCCCAGGAGTCGGTCTTGGAGGCACGGATCAACAACTACGAGTTGGCGGCCCGCATGCAGCTGACCGCTGCGGACGAGTTGGATCTGTCCAATGAAACTGCGGAAACCGAACGATTGTATGGTTTGGATGACGAAGTGACTGCGGCCTATGGGCGGCAGTTGTTGTTGGCGCGGCGGCTTGTCGAGCGCGGGGTGCGGTTTGTGCAAGTGCTGGCACCACCCGGGCACCAGGTGTGGGACCATCACGCAGACATTAACAACCGGTTGCCCGATATCTGTCGGAAGACGGATTTGCCCTCGGCGGCTTTGATTCTGGACCTCAAACGGCGCGGCCTGCTAAATGACACACTGGTTATTTGGACCGGCGAGTTTGGCCGACTGCCGACATCGCAAGGCGGGACCGGACGCGATCACAATCCGCATGGGTTTACTTTATTGTTGGCTGGTGGTGGCCTCAAGTCAGGTTATGTCCATGGGGCGACGGATGACTTTGCCTTTGCCGCTGCGGAGCAACGGGTCAGTGTCCCCGATCTGATGGCCACCGTGTTGCATCAATTGGGGTTGGACCACAACCGGTTGCAGTACAACGTTCATGGGATTGACGAGACGCTGACCGATGCCAAAGTGACAGGTGCTCAGGTGATGCACGACTTGATTGCCTAGTGGCGATTGACTCAAGGCAGGCGGTTGGCCGGCTTGCGCAGGGAAAACATCTGGCCACAATCGCCCGCCCTACTGGCTGGCGCATTTGTCTCGGTTGAGCCCGCTGCGCTCGTGCTTGCTATGCTTGGTTAGTCGATAGGCTTAGTCGGTCAGGCAGAGAAGGCCAGGACGAGATGCCGGCGCTACTGCGACTCGGCGGACTTACTCGGCGGATTTACCAGCACGTCTGCAGGCGACCGTGTGCGAGGGGCCTCTGCGAGGGGGCGGCGCGAGCTCGAGGCCTGCATCGCGCAGGTCGCAGTTTGGCAGGGTTTTTTCCGGCAGGACCAGCGCAGGCCAAATCAAGAGGCTGCAAGTTGGGAGTTTTCTGGTAAGCGCTCAAGTAGAGGGCCTGCGTTTGAGGTTCCACGCTGCCGTAGCCGCAGACCGACCGGATGTCCTGAGGGGCGAGGTATTTCGACTTGGTAAGTCACTGCAGTGGCGTGGTCAAGCCGCGTTAAGGGTTGTTTGAACGTACTACAGCGAGGCCGCCCGGGTCACTAATCCAGCAGCAATTTGCCTGCAGTTTCTTCAGCGGCTATGTTGAGTGTTTGTTTTGCTCGGAAGGAGTGTTCGTAGGCAGGCTTGGGGCAGCGAGGACGGAATCTGGGGACGGGATCTGGGGACGGGATCTTCTCGCTGGTTTCTATCTTGCGGGGGTTGGAAACGGTGATTCCTGCGGAGCTGACATCCGAACTGCTACATCCGAATGGGGGGAACATCCACCAATCGCGAAGGCAATTTCCTCTGAGCGTCTGAGATTTTGTATGTGTTTGTTTCTTTTTTAAACCGCAAACGAAGAGATCCTGCAGAAGTAACCCCCAGGAAAGGTCGTCTGGCCCAGCTGGAAGCTCGCTGTGGAGTGAGCGCAGGGTTATATAAATGCTCAGGTCGTCCTTGAGAATAACTCACGGGAAGTCTGTGGATGCGGCTTGCGTACAGTGAAATAGAAATACAGTGAAGACAATATTATGCAGAGCAGAGAACGGATAAACGTGGCACGGGTAAAAAAAGTTTTCTGTCTATGGGTGATGCTTGGGTTGACGCTGGCAATTTCAGAACGCCCTGTTACGGGCAGCGATGCGTTTGTCCAGCAAATGCGTCCTTTGATTGCGACGCATTGTCTCCAATGCCATTCCACAGAGGCCAAAGAAGGTGGGCTGGACTTAGAGCGTTTCGGTGACTTGCAGCAGATCCGAGCAGACATCGAAGTTTGGGAAACAGCCCTCGGCATGATCGAGCGCAATGAAATGCCACCCCCGGGTCAAAAACAGCTTGGCGCCAGTGAACGCAGTGAGCTACTGAACTGGCTACGGGAATTACTGGATCAGGAGGCGATCCGCCGGTCAGGAGATCCCGGACCGGCACTCGTGCGTCGGCTCAATAACGCGGAATATGACAATGCGATTCGAGATCTAACCGGCGTCGAACTGAAACCGGCGCGGCAATTTCCCTCTGACGGCGCAGCCGGGGAGGGATTTCTAAATGCGACCGATGCACTGGCGATTTCAGCGGACCAACTGAGTAAGTACCTCGACGCTGCGAAGGCGGTTGCCAAACATGCGGTTTTGTTGCCGGATGGTTGGCGTTTTTCACCGTCTCCCTTTCGTGCCGAATGGAGCACGCAAGTGTTAGATCAAATCCGTGCGCTATACGAGAAATATACGAATGAATTTGGACAGATTCCTTACCAGCAATACTTACAAGTGACCATTGATCATCGCGACGCGTTTCAGAGTGACGAAGCAACCATCATAGCGGTTGCCCAACGCGAAAAGCTTTCTCCCAAATACTTGAAAATGCTCTGGCGGGCATTGCGTGACGACCAACCCTCACTGTTTTTAAATGACATCCGTACTCAGTGGAATGCGTGCCATTCTGCCGAAGATGTTGCTGGCCTGGCCGACGCGATTGCGGAGCAACAAGCGTTGCATTGGCACAAACGGGATCCCATCGGTCGCCATGCCCTCGACGACCGCTACGTGGAACCTGGCATGTTCCTGGCGAACCGCCGCACGCATCGGCTTGCCATGCCCCCACCTGCACCCGATGGGACGATCACGTTTTATTTGTCGGCCCGCGCCTTTGGCGCATCGAGAGAGAAGACCCATTTGCTTATCCGTGGGGCTCGCTTGGAAGCTGAAAATGCACCGCCGTTGACGTTACGCGAAGTGTTGCAGAAGTCGGAAAAGCCGACGGCAGACGATCTGTTATTGGATGGGACGCGGTTTGGAGCTCATCCCGAAAATAAACCGTTGCCCGAAAATGACTTTGTGATGCAGAGTCAGGAGACCCTGCCGGTACGTGTCACGGCCGACCTTGTGGCCGGTCGCACACTCGTCCTGGATGTGGAAGTTGATCCGGACAGTGCGGCGGATACCTGGGTTTATTTTGAAACGCGCTTGGCACCCGCAGCAGCGGCGGTCAAACGGGGTATTGCGTGGACCGATGTTGCCAGTGCCTTTGAGCGTCCCTTCCTGACAGTTCAGGCCGATGATGCGACGCAAGCCAGCGTTTACCAAGCTGCCAACCAATTCCGTCAACTCTTTCCTGCCAGGGTCTGTTATCCAGGAGTGGTTGTCCTGGATACGGTCGTAACCTTAGAACGGTATCACCGAGGAGATGCATTTTTGGCGGACCTGTTGCTGGACGACGAGGAACGCGCATGGTTGGATCGCTGGTGGGAAGAATTGCACTTTATCAGTCTTGACACCTTGCAGGTGCGCGCCAGCTATAACACTTTAATCCAGGGGGAGATGAAAGGTTACGAGGAAGTCACCGAAAAGATTCATGGCCGCGCTACGGCGACCGAAGCGGCTTTGATCAAGTCGGAAACGCCTCATCTGGAAGCTTTGCTGGCCTTTGCCCAGCGTGCTTATCGCCGCCCGTTGCCCCTGCAGGAACAGCAATCCCTCCGTAGCCTTTACCAGCAGCTGCGCGACGCGGAACTGCCGCACGACGAAGCACTGCGGTCGGTATTAGCCCGCGTGTTGATATCGCCTCACTTTCTCTATCGACTGGAAGCTACAAAACCCGGCAAAGAACCAACACCTTTGAGTGACCTGGAGATGGCGACGCGGCTGAGTTTTTTCCTCTGGGCATCCATTCCGGACGAGGAACTGCTGCGTGTTGCTGAAGGGGGCAAGCTCCATGATCCCCTGGTGTTGGAGGCACAAGTTGAACGCATGCTGCAGGATGCGCGCAGCCGAGCCTTAGCGATTGAATTTGGTACGCAGTGGCTCGAGGTGCGAAACTTTGGTCAGTTCCAGGGAAAGAGTCAAGAATTATTTCCGGACTTCGACGCCCCACTGCGGCGGGCGCTGGACGAAGAATCCATTTTGATGTTCCAGGAGTTCTTTCGCGCCGACCTGCCGTTGCGGAGTCTGCTCGATGCCGATCATACCTTTGTCAATGATAAACTGGCGGACTTCTATCAATTGCCTGCCGTAGAGGGTGCGCACTTTCGTCGTGTGGACGCTGTCAAAAAAGTAGGTCGAGGCGGTATCCTAGGACTCGCCAGCGTGCTGGCCAAGCATTCCGGTGCGGCAAGAACCAGTCCGGTCTTGCGAGGCAATTGGATTGCGGAAACTTTACTGGGCGAGAAATTACCGCGACCTCCCGATGATGTTCCGGAACTTTCCGAGAGTGATTCCGTCGAGGGACTCACGATTCGACAATTGGTGGAGAAACACGCCGAACTTCCCCAATGCGCGATCTGCCACCAGCGGATTGACCCTCTCGGATTTGCCTTGGAGGAATTTGATACCATTGGACGCCAGCGTGATCAAGATATCGCGGGCAGACCGATTGATGCAGAGGCTCAGCTCCAAAATGGGTTTCGTTTTGCGGGGATGGACGGCTTGAAAAATTATCTTTTGACTGAGCGAAAAGATGATTTTACAAAGCAGTTCTGCCGTAAACTATTAGGATATGCTTTAGGGAGGCGAATTTTGCTCTCGGATCGACAATTGTTGCAGGAAATGGCCGCAGCGCTCGATCATCATGAAGGCAAAGTCTCCGCGGCGATCTTGGTGATTGTCCGCAGTAAGCAGTTCCAGTTCATTCGTGGGTCCGAACAGTAGAGAGATCGTGAAGATGAATCGTCCCCTTAAAGAGCCCGTTTCCCGCCGAACTATCTTGCGCGGCCTCGGTGCCAGTGTGGCACTTCCCTGGTTGGAGTCCCTGCCCACCTGGGGTGCGGAAAATACCGTTACGGCTGGTACCACACAGCCTCCAGTTCGTTTTGCCTGCCTGTTTTCCGGAAACGGCTTTCACGCCGGCGAATGGTGGGCACGTGGTGAGGGGCAGGCGATGGAACTCGGCAAGGTATTGGAGCCGCTCCAGCCGTTTCGCGAAAAGTTAACCTTCATCGATGGTTTATTCAACGCCGAAGCCAAGCATGGAGGCATTCACAGCGCGCAAACGGGGCAATTGCTCAGCGGCGCCAAACTGGCTCCGAACGGTGCCGTCCGCTCGGGAACCAGTATGGATCAAGTTATGGCGCAGCGAATTGGTTCGCAAACGAAAGTCCCCAGCCTGGTATTGGGATGCGAAGCCTCGTTGCCCAATGTGCACAAGAACTACTCGATGATTTATAGTTCGCACATCTCTTGGAGTTCGCCCACCACCCCAACCCCCTTAGAGCTTTATCCCGCGCTGGCGTTTGATCGGTTGTTCCGTAATGAACCGGGACGCGCGGATCAAAGTGTTTTGGACGCCGTACTTGAAGAAGCCAGTAACGTGCGATCCCAAGTCAGCGTTGCCGACCGTCACCGACTCGGTGAGTACTTAGCATCAGTACGCGAAGTCGAGCAACGTATCGATCGAGCTGGCAAAGACCAGCGGCTCCAAGGTTGGCGCCCGACGCTGGAGGAACCCAACGCCCCCCGTCCTGCAGACGGCCTTCCCCAGGATATCGACGAACATATGCGTTTGATGTGCGATATTTTGGTGTTGGCTTTTCAGACGGACACTACCCGCATCTGTACTCTGAAGCTGAACAACGATTGGTCGCAACTTCGGTTTCCTCATCTGGGAGTCAATGGTATTCATCACTTGGTATCCCACTCGAATGATGAATCATGGCTGAAAGTAAATCAGTTTTTTGTAGAACAAGTCGCTTACATTGCCCGTCGTCTGGGAGAAATTCAGGAAGGTGAACGAACCTTGTTGGACAACACGATGTTGCTTTATCTTTCCAGCATGCTGCATGGTGGACATCATGTCGACGATCTGCCGGCAGTCCTACTAGGTGGCGGAGGCGGACAAGTCCAAGGTGGGCGAGTTCTGAGTTATAAAGGACAGCCGAATCGGCAGATCTGCCGGCTTTATTTGTCCCTCATGGACAAAATGGGGGTTCATCTCGACCGTTTTGGAGATGCCGAGGAAAGTTTGGCCGAGGTCTAGAAACTCTCTGCTCGTGGATGCTGGAACCGGGGTCCCAGCCGGGGAGGACGGGTAAGTACAACGGGTGGTCCTGTTTGCCGCCACCGAGATTCTGTCGCTTGGTGAGCGTTTGGTGTGTTTGTGGCTGGCTGCTTTCGAGGAAGGTTTGTCTGCTGGCGCCCTGTTTAACGAGAGAGGCTGGAAATGCGCATTGCGTTGGGAGAGTTTGTTCAGGAGACAGGGTCTTTTACTCCAGCGCGGATGAACCGGGCAGCGTTTGAAGCCTATGGACTCTACCAGGGAGTGGAACTGCTGGAACAGTTAGCCGGAGTAGGGCCACCAGGCGGATTTCTTGAGGTAGCGGCCCGGCAGCAGCAGCCGATCGAAGTCGTGCCGTTAGCCCGTGCTTGGGCCGGAGCGGGAGCCAAAATTTTGGACGCAACCTATAGGGAGTTGCGTGAGATGTTGCTGGTACCGCTGCGTACTGCAGGGGAATTGGATGCGGTGTTCTTGTCACTCCACGGAGCGGCCAGTAGTGAGCGGGAGGATGATCTTGAAGGGGATCTATTGGCCGCGGTGCGTGAGGTCATCGGGCCCGAGGTTCCCCTGGTCTGCCCTTTGGACCATCACGCCAATATCACGTCGCGCATGGTCGAGCACGCCGATTTGCTGGTAGGGCATGAGACCCAACCACACGACCCGCTGGCCACGGGGGTGAAGGCGGCCCGATTGCTCTTTGATTGGTTGCATTGCGGTCAGAAACCCGCGATCGCTTGGCGGAAGATCCCGATGATCACGCCCCAGGATCAGTTTCTGACATCGCAAGGTCCCATGCAGGCTTGGTTCGCTTGGGCCCGAGCCCTGGAACAGCAGGATGGCGTCCTGGATGTTTCTCCCTATCCGATGCAACCTTGGCTCGACGTGGCCGAAGGTGGCTGGGCTGTGGTAGTCCATACCACGGACGATGCCGAGTTGGCAGACAGGCTGGCAGCGGAGATGGGGGCGATGGCCTGGGAGTTACGTGCAGAATTCTGGAAATCGTCACGCCTGGAGGTGGCCGACGCAGTCCGTCAGGCGTACGGGCACGAGGATGGCCTGTTGATCCTTTCCGACACAGGGGATTCGGTATACGGCGGGGCTCCCGGAGACAGCACTTGGATTCTCCGGGAACTATTGACCCAAGGGGCCACGCAGCCCGCGTCGGCTCGACCGCTGCTTGTACCGATCGTTGATGCCGCGGCCGTCGAGGCGGGCTTTGCCGCAGGAGTGGGTGCCGAGGTGAGCCTGTCGCTCGGTGGTAAGATCGACAACCAGTTCAACCAGCCGGTGGATGTTACGGCGGAGGTGGTCGCGGTTTCGGAAAACCATGTGGCGGATGTGGCCGAGCGCGGCTGCGTGGAAATCGGACGCACGGTTTTGTTGCAAGCGGGGCCGGTGCAAATTGTGGTCCTGGCGGCGGCCGGTTTTGCGATTTGCCATCCCATTCTTTACCAGCACTTGGGTCTGGAAGTCGCAGCGGCCCGCGCCGTTGTGGTCAAGACCGCCAGCAACTTTCAGTTCTTTGCGCCTTGGCGACGCCGGTTGATACGGGTCGATTCCCCAGGAATGACCCAGTCCGATCTGTCGGCGTTCCATTGGAGCAGGATTCCCCGTCCCATCTACCCCTTTGATGCAGAAGTAACCTGGAATGCTGAGAACGCCGGACGTCTTCCGTCCGCTTGAGCGACTGATTTTGTCTGTCCGCCGTTTGCCGATCATCGGTCAGCCTAGACCGCAGGCCACAGAAAAATGAGCGACGTATGCCGCCATTTCGCAATCTTACTCTGGATGAGCAGCAGCCGTTTTTCGATGCTTCGTCCTTTCCGTTCGGTCTCACTGCTGGAGAAGTTTGACAGGCACTTGCTGCCAGCCGACAATTGCAACCGCCCCCCCTCTCTCAGCGATCCTCCCGGATGTTCCTTCCTGCCCTGAGGCCTCCCCTATGAATCCATACCGCATGGCGAAACCACCTGGGCGGTGGTCCCCCCAGCTCTCCCCCTGGTTGACGCAGTTGACCGCCTTTTTTCGACGCAGGAAGGCCAGGCAGGAATGCCAACTGACGACCATTGACATTCAGCGCGCAGAGATTGTGCGCCAGGCCGTGGCGGACGGCCAAGGGGTCCTGATCACGCCGAACCATCCCACGCACGCAGATGCCTACACGCTTTATGCGGCCGCCGATGCTTGTGGGTTTCCCTTTTATTGCATGGCGACTTGGCATGTGTTTGACACACAGCGGCGAATTGGCCAGTGGCTTTTGCAGAAACATGGTGTTTTCAGTGTGGATCGCGAGGGCACGGATGTTGAGGCACTCAAAACGGCCCGCGACATCCTCCAGAATCGAAAACATCCACTTGTCATTTTTCCCGAAGGCGAGGTGTACCACACCAACGATCGGGTGACTCCGTTTCGAGAAGGTGCGGCCGCCATTGCTCTGTTCGCAGCGCGCAAAGCCAAGCGACCGCTGGTCTGTATTCCAGCGGCCTTGAAATATCGCTACCGCCAGGACCCGATGAACGAATTATTGGAAGTCATGGATCGATTAGAGCAGTCGATTCACTGGAGACCACGACCAGAACAGGATATTTCGCAACGTATTTATGAGTTGGGATCTGCTTTGATGTCACTCAAAGAATTGGAGTTTTTGGGTGGTGTACAGGTCGGATCCTTACCCGAACGAACCGCCAAGCTCGCGGATTTTATTCTTTGCCGCCACGAGAAAGAATTGGGATTGTCTGCCGGATCATCGACGGTACCCGAACGCGTCAAAGCGGTGCGCGGAGTGACCCTGAACACATTGGAAGAGGTGACCAACGATGCGGCATCAACGAAGTTACTCGACGATCGCTTGGACGACATGTTTTTGGTTGTGCAACTTTTCAGTTATCCAGGTGATTATGTTGCGGAAAAGCCATCGATTGAACGGGTCGCCGAAACGATTGACAAGTTAGAAGAAGATGTCCTGCACCAGTATTCTGCTACTGTGCGCTCGGAACGTTCTGTCTGTATGCGCTTTGGGGATGCGATTGAAGTTTCCTCCGAGAAGAAAAAGAACGCCGTACATGATTTGACGGATCGACTTCACCAATCGGTTCAAGTGATGATTGACGATTTGCAGACATAAAGTAGGTTGTCCACTTTGGTCGAGGTTCATGATGCTGCACTCCTAACGGTTTGGCTCTCGTGAGCGAGCGTGGTTGGTAACGCTTGACCGAGGTGATGATCTGATGGTCGATTTTTTTCTAAGCTCAAACATTTTCTTCTGATAAGGAACTCTACCTTGAATCGTGTAACGCTTTCCTGGCCTGTGACTCTGCTGCCACTCACGCTTGTCACCTTACCGATGTATGCCCTCTTAGCAGCGCAAGAAACACTGCCGGTCGGTAGGACTCCGGCGGATCAAGCCCGCAACGCGGCCTTGCTCGAAGGGTATGACTACACGAAATATCCTTCGGGGATCACCGGCTATACCGGACAGGACCGTCAGCAGGTTGTCTTCGAGCGACGGGCGCCTGCCATGCGTGTTCGTGTGGGTGAACGTGGCAATTATAAAGCAGGATTGACGCAGTTACCCGACGGGAAGTTAGTCCTGGCTACGTGCCGAAACAACCAGGACGCCGACCCGACTAAAAACCGCTTTCTCATACACGTCTATGAATCGGCGGACCAAGGTCTATCTTGGGCCGAGATTAATCAAACTCCGTTGTTTGGGAAAGAGCCGAGCCTGACAGCCTTGTCCAATGGTACGCTGGTTATGGCGGCCCAGAAGGGTTACTTCGGACCAGGCACGAAGTACAAAGAAGCCATCAACATGGCCCGCAGTCGGGATGGGGGCAAAACATGGGAACGTTATGAGCTGGCGGGTGCGGATTATCCACGTAACATGATTGCCGATCCCGAGGGTGGGGTATTTTTTGTCCGCGCATGGAAATCTGCTTGGACGAGTGCAGGGGAGGGGAGTCCCCATCTGCAATTATGCCGCTCACAAGATGGCAAAACGTGGCAATTTTCAGAGGGTCGCGTCGATTGGGATTATGCTGCCTTCGGGGAGGTTTCTGCGATCCGTTTGCGGGATGGGCGATTATTGGCTGCACTGCGCCGGCAAATTCCGCAGACAGCAGGAGAAGGCTTTGAAGACACTGTCCTGACGACGTCGTCCGACGGCGGCCAGCATTGGTCGCAGCCGCAAGTCATCGTCAATACGGCGGAAGTTCATGTCTACCTGACAGAATTAGAGGATGACCGGCTGCTGGCGACCTACTCCACCTACCATTTACCTTATGGTGCTTACGCGATCGTGAGTCACGATGGGGGGAAGACTTGGGATCGAGATCATCCCATTCGATTGGCGGCATCGGCAGATCTCTACGTTGGTTGGCCAGTGACCCTGCAGCTGCCCGACCGTAGTTTGATCACTTCCTACGCACTCACAGCCTATCTAAACCAACCCCCAGACAAGACTGCCACAGAAGTGGTGCGGTGGCGATTGCCCTAGCGCGACCTGCGCGACGTTTGCGTTGTCCCTTACCATGCTACGTTTTGCTCCCAGTCCACTTGCGGATCTGATCAGGAGCTCGACTTTTTCTGGTTCGTGAGGTGTATAGACAAATTACGCGATGAATCTCCACCAACTTTTGCAACAACGGGCTGCGCGTGAAACGCCGGTACGCGTCGGTCTGATCGGTGCCGGAAAGTTTGGCACCATGTTTCTGGCGCAAGCGCGGCGCATGATTGGGCTGCAGGTCGTGGGTGTGGCAGAGCGAGAGCCGGCGCGGGCCGAGGCGGCCCTGAAAACCGCGGGTTGGGCTCGTGAAGCAGTCGTTCTTTGTTCTACGAGCGCGGCAATGAATGATGCCGCCCGCCGCCAGCAAGTTTCGATCACCACAGACGCGACACGGTTGATCGACTGCGAATTGGATGTGGTTGTGGAGTGCACCGGTAGTCCTGTCGCGGGCGCTCAGCATGCGCTGGCGGCGATCGACGCGGGGCATCACGTTGTGATGGTGACAGTCGAAGCCGACGTTCTCATCGGTCCGCTTCTCCAACGCCGTGCCGAGAGAGCGGGGGTCGTTTATAGTCTGGCGTATGGCGATCAACCGGCGTTAGTCTGCGAGTTGGTCGATTGGGCCCGGACTTGTGGTTTTGAGGTGGTCGCCGCCGGCAAGGGAACCAAGCATCGACCTGAGTATCACTATTCGACACCTGACACGGTGGCGGGTTACTACGGCTTTACCGCAGCGCAAAGCCGTGAAGTAAACCGACAAATGTTTAACTCGTTTCTCGATGGCACCAAATCCGCAATCGAAATGGCTGCCGTTGCCAATGCGACCGGATTGACACCTCAGAACTGTGGTCTGCAATTTCCTCCTTGCAGTGTCGATCAACTTGCCGAAACGCTGAAGCCTCAGGCCACGGGAGGGATATTGGAGCATGCCGGAACCGTGGAAGTCGTTTCTTGTTTACAACCAGACGGCGGGCTTGTCGACCAGCACCTCCGCTGGGGAGTGTATGTCACCTTTGCCGCACCGACGGACTATGTGCAGCGCTGTTTTGCGGAGTACGGCGTGGGGCAAGACAAGAGTGGACGTTACGCAGCCCTCTATCGTCCCAGCCATTTGATTGGTCTTGAGTTGGGGATGAGCGTGGCCTCGGTGGCCCTGCGCCATGAACCGACGGGGACGGCGCGTGAATTTCGAGGCGATGTTGCTGCTTGCGCGAAACGCGATCTTCAGGTGGGTGAACGATTGGACGGTGAAGGTGGCTACACAGTATATGGCAAGTTATTACCGGCGCAGACAAGTTTGCGTCAGGGAGTTTTACCAATTGGTCTTGCCGACGGCGCCAAGGTCGTTCGCTCGATATCACGTGATCAAATGCTCTGTTACGAAGATGTAGAATTTTCCACCGAGCCGCTTGTGTTCCAGTTGCGTCGGGAACTGGAGTCAGAGGTTCGGGCTGGGAAAAGTTTTCCTGCAAATCGCCCAACGACCAAGGACTGAGGTGCCACCGGATATTTTTTGCTCGCAGAGGCGATTGGCAGATATCTGAAGCTTCGCCTTCGACGGGCATGCGCTCGGTTTGGACCGTCTCGGCAGCCATGCATACCAACGTTGTCAAAAAATCGTACGATCGCGGCGCGGCACATCAGATCAAGAGACCATTAAACTCAAGAGACCATTACAGGCAAAGAATTCCTCAGTCATCCGCTTTATCGAGGTCTGGTTGTTTGGATGCTGGTTTCGCTCCTCGTCTGAATGCTGCCCATTCCCGGCATGCCGGATTTTGTAACGCTGACTTTGATCGTGAACAGTGCTCAGGTCGTTTTAGTACCGTTCACCGCTGGTGGGCTTTGGGGAATTACTGCATTGCCAGGTTACATTGGCAGCGCTTATCGAAATCGCTGGTGGGAAAATGGTGTGATGGCCTTCCTCTTCAGCCTAGCGCTGTGGGGTGCGTATCATTCTGTCTTGTCGGTGAGCAATCAGTTCACACCGCCTGGCTAAGTTCCGTTGTCCAGCGGCTGTGAATCAGCAATGACGCTCCCAACGGCTAGGATTCATTCCGGGGGCTTGGCGTTGCATATTGGCTGGCTTATTGCCTCCCCCGAAGTTCCAGATGCGCTGATTCCGGTCTCCTAAGAGGGGCCGTACAGTGTCGGGCATTTTTGCGATCTGCTGGGGATCCCAGGTGGTGACTTCCTCGATGGGGCCGGCCCAGGCGGGCCGGTAACTGATCGCCAGCATTTCCCGGGGCCGGTCTCCGACATTGGGGTAGTTGCCGTGAAACACCTTATGGTTGAGCAGGACGGCAGAGCCAGCCTGCGCCGTTACCATCACTTCTTCGGGATGCGACTCATAACGCTTGTACGGGTTGGCGTCGGCGTGCATCGAGAGGTGGGATCGAGGGACCACGCGAAAAGGACTCACCTGAGGTGTGAGATCGTCCAGGTAGTGCAGGACTCGCACCGTTGTGGGGCAACTGCCCTCGTAGCCAAAGATCTCCGAGCCATAAGGTTGTCCATCGGTGTGCAAACTGATCCCGGGGTGCCCTGGCTCGGAGATCGCGTACGCGTACGACATCATAATCACTTCGTCGCCGAATAGTTGAGATAAAAATTCGAGGACCCGAGGTTGGGCAATGAGTTCTGCCAACGCGCCCCCTGCTTTCTCGATGTGGTTTTTGCCGCGTTGGTGAACACTGTAGTCGACGGCCGTTGTTTCGAAGGTGGCTGTGATTTGCTTGAGCTGGGTTACCTCTGCGGCCTCCAGGAGATCTGGTAGGACTAGATATCCTTCGACTTCGATTTGACGAATCTGTTCGCCGACGGTTAGCGCCGACCAATCTCGATCGTCGACAGCAGGCGAGTCGCTAGGTCCTAGGTTCATGCTCGGTTCCTTGTTTTTCGAATTGTAATGCTGCTCGCGTTCTGCGGGATTATAACGAGGTGGCGAAAACATGTCTCAGCCATGCACTCGATCCACTTCTCTTGGCCGGCCACCGTTTTCCTGGATCGATGGCATTCCTCACAGGTGTGGCCGTGGTCTGTTTCATAATCCAAGAGACTCTGTCGATGAAAGGTTCCACGTATTAAGCTCCACCCATTAAACCCATTAATAGGTATGCCACTTGCCATCCAGATGACGTAGTCCGACGGCGGTAGTTACGGACTCCGCAAACTGACCGTTGCCGATTCCGATCAACACCGACATGCTACGTTCTTGATAATTCGCGGTGACGATATCTAAATAACCATCTTGGTTCAAATCTGCGGTGGCTACTCCATAATTCCGCAAGCCCGTTTTATAGTCGGTACGTGCGGCAAAGGTGCCACTGCCGTCATTCAAAAAGACCGAGGCAAAATCTTCGGTCCAGTGGGTGATCACAAAATCGATATCCCGATCGCGGTCAAAATCGCCCACCGCAAGGAAGGCGCCGTTCTTGCCAGCATCGAACAGTGTGTCTTGCTGAAAGGTCCCGTCCCCCTGGCCGAGAAAGATAGAAATAGTCGACGTTCCCAAATTGGCGGTCACCAAGTCTTGGTTGCCGTCGCCATTAAAATCCGCGACGCGCACGTCGTTGATAGCATGGGAAACCTTGCCGGGAATGCGCGTTGCCCGCACCACCTGGGGGGACAGGGATTTTTGCCGAAAAAGGGTTTTTCCTGGATTGATGAAGTAGGTCGCGCAAGAGTCATGCTCGTTCGGAATCACCACGTCCAGAAATCCATCGTTATTGAGGTCGGCGGTTTCCACGTAATATGCCGAACGCCCTGCCGGGGAAATGAGTGCAGGTCCATACTGCCACTCTCCCAGCCCGGGACGAATTGAAAGTCGGCCGACCTGCAGGGCGTCCTCATATCCAGAGCCACGCGTTGTATAGAGAAGATCGAGTATTCCGTCCTGATCCATGTCGACCAGTGCGACACCTTTCGCCTGACCTAGTGTGGAAAACTCTGCCATATTTTGAAAGTGGCCTTGGCCCTTGTTGCGGGCCACAATAACCCGTCCCGGTTTGGTTCGGCTGTTTCCACCGACGCTAAAAACCACGTCGGGCAAACCGTCCTTGTCGACGTGGCGCAGGTAGAGATTGTGAATGTGAGGTACCGACCAAGTTGCATCATTTGGATTCAGTGCACGATCTTCATCGCCGAACATGTTGTTGGCGGTCCAAATGAGTCCACCTCGGCCATCCCCCTGCCAGACAGACACGACGCCCAACTGGTGATAGCCCAGGAGGACGTCGGGGAATTGGTCTCCGGTAAGTTCGCCGATAAGTACTTTGTAGGGACCGCCGACGTACCCATGCAGGCGACTTGGCGGGGTGGCTCGGGCACTGCTGACAAAATACAGCAGACAAAGTAACGTACAGCATTTGATTTTCATCGCCTCATCGTAACCGGTGCATATGAGGCAGTGTAGCCAGACAGATAGATTCCGAGCCCTTGTCTGGAGAGATGCTCGCTGGTCTGTGGAAAGGTGGCCAGGGGCGGATTTGTCTCGACGTTCGTTTGCCGAAATGAGGAGGCTGATTTGTTCGCAGCACCCTTTGCGGATGGGTTTAAGCGATGGCGTTGTAGTCCTCGCTGGTGGTGATGGCAGCGATTGTCGGGGAAACGCGGCCTATCAGGGAGCGTTGACGAGTCGGTTTCTGAGCTGAGCAAGGCAACGCTGCGGGACGTGTGCCTCGACCAGTTGGGGCTGCAGAGGTTTTTTGTCTTCAGCTGGCTGGCAATCGATGCGGCTCAAGAGCAGATCTTTGGCAATGGGAGGAACGGATTATACTTGCTCCCGCGTTCGTTTACGGCTTGGCATGGTTGTTGTGCAGGGGTTTACCTTCAATAAAAGGGGGTGAAATTTGCCTGGCCCCAGATTTAAAACAGAAAAGTGAGAGGGTTTACGCAGATTTTGTTGACGGTTTGTCTATTTGGCCAGCTGTGTGTGCGAGGAAGCAAGCCGATTGGTTAGAATGAAACATTGCTGGCTGGTGGTACCTTGCTTCATTGAGGAGATCCTGTTGAACTTTGATGGGCCACCGACACTTCCTTCAGATGATCCATTCTGTTGCCAATCCTTGAGCCTGAGAAGATCCTATTAACGACGAACTCTACCAATTGCGAGACGAGTTTAAAGCAGCTTGGGAGGCCGGTTCTGCGCCTCGGCTAGAAGATTTTCTTGAGGAGCCGTCTGGCAAGTTTCCAAATCAGTTTTTGGTCGATTTGCTCAAAATTGACGTCGACCAGCGGAGGCAATTGGGCGAGCATCTGACTGCAGAGGATTATCGAGAAAGATTTCCGGAACACGAAGAAGTTGTCCTGCAAGCCTTTCGTCCCGAAAAAGAACAATTGGCGGCGACCGTGGTTGGAGCGCCGGCGTCTGCCAAAACCGAGTCGAGTCCGCGGTCCCGCCAGCAGGTAGGCCCTTACACCATTTTGCAGGTGATTGGTGAAGGCGGCATGGGGCTGGTTTATATGGCCGACCAGACCGAGCCGGTGCGCCGCCGCGTTGCCTTGAAAGTCATTAAAGCCGGTGTGGCGACTAAGGACGTCGTGGCTCGTTTTGAAGTCGAACGCCAAGCGCTGGCCTTAATGGATCACCAGAACATTGCCAAAGTTTTGGGTGCAGGAATGACCGACGATGGTCTGCCCTATTTTGCGATGGAACTTGTCCAGGGTATTGCGATTACAAAATTCTGCGATCGCAAGCGGTTGGGAATTCACGATCGTTTGAAGCTTTTTGTACAGGTATGTCGGGCGATTCAGCATGCCCACCAAAAAGGAGTCATGCATCGAGATCTAAAACCCTCCAATGTCTTAGTGACGCTTCATGATGATGTTCCCGTGGCGAAAGTGATTGATTTTGGTTTGGCCAAGCCCATGCAATCGCAGGCGCGTTTGACGGATCGAACTTTGTTTACCGAGTTTGGCCAGGCCGTCGGGACCTTGGAGTATATGAGTCCCGAACAGGCAGAGATGGGCGAGTTAGGAGTCGACACGAGGACCGACGTCTATTCGCTGGGAGTGATTTTGTATGAATTGTTGACAGGATCGACACCGTTAGGCCGTCAACGAGTTCAGTCGGTCGCCTACCACCGGGTTCTGCAAATGATTCGTGAAGAAGAGGCGCCCCGACCAAGTACACGTCTGCATGATTCGCGGTACGAACTCAGCGCTATTTTGAAACAGCGACAAATCGACCCTCGCCGCCTCAATGGCATCCTCAAGGGCGAATTGGATTGGATTGTCATGAAGGCTCTGGAGAAGGACCGCACCCGGCGTTATGAGGGGGCGGGGGCTTTTGCGGATGATGTAGAACGCTATCTGCGGCAGGATATGATTGAAGCACGACCCCCGTCGGTCGGTTATCGACTGAAAAAAACAATTCGCAAACACAGGGCGGCAGTTGTTTCCGGAAGCTTGATTTTTGTTCTCTTGCTGGCGGGCCTGGTGGGGACCGGCACGATGTGGTGGCGGGCTTCGCTGGCGGAAGCAGAGGCGATCAAGGGAGCCGCAGCGGCGCGATCCGCCAGGGAAAGTGCGGCCAACCAACGGGATGCCGCGCAGGCAGCCCGTACCGCGGAAGCGCAGCAGCGACAATTGGCGGAAGAACGCGAGAGGGAGGCTCTCCAGCAGGCGGATGAAGCGCGATCCGCCAGGGAAAGTGCGGCCAACCAACGGGATGCCGCGCAGGCAGCCCGCGCGGCGGAAGAGCAGCAGCGCCAGTTAGCAGAGCAGCGTGAGCAGGAAACGCGGAAATTCCTCTATGCGGCCCAGATGAACATTGCCGTCGATGCTTGGCAACGTGGTGACGTGGCGGTGGTACGCGAAATCCTGGAGGCCCATCTGCCTTCGGAAGGGCAGGAGGATCTGCGCAGCTTTGAGTGGCACTATCTCTGGAATTTGTCCCATCAAGAACAGCGCACGTTGCGTGGTCATGAACATTATGTGCTTTCCGTAGCTCACTCGCTCGATGGCAAGGTTTTGGCTTCGTGCGGTTTCGATCAGACGGTCCGTCTCTGGAATGCTCTCGACGGTGAGGAATTGGCCCAGCTTTCGTCGCACGCGGCGATTGTACGACGCGTGGCATTTTCTCCCGATGGCAAACACTTGGTCTCTTCCGACGTGGAAGGGCATGTGAAGCTCTGGGATTTACAACAGCAACAGGAATTGGCAACCTTCCAAGCGCATCAGAGTGCTGTCAGCGGCTTGAGCTTTTCCCCCGATGGTCAAACATTGGCGACAGGGGGGTTCGACAGTAAGCTGAAATTATGGGACGTGGCGACCCTCGAGGATCAAGCGGAACCGCAGGTTATTTTTGACGGCCATCCGTTCAGTGTGCTTTGTGTGACGTTTTCTTCCGATGGGACCACGTTGGTCTCGGCAGGTGGAAAAACCAGCCAGCCGGGAGAGATCCTGGTGTGGGACTTGGAGAAGAAACAGCGTTTGCGGACGCTGAGTGGCCATAAAGATTTTGTTGCCTCTGTAGCCATTTCTGCCGATGGCCGCCGGCTGGCTTCTGCCTCAGCCGACCAGACCGTGCGTGTCTGGGATTTGCAGACGGGGGAGGTGCAAGTCACGCTGCAGCACCAACATTTTGCTACCTCGGTGCAGTTCTCTCCAGACGATCGATTGCTGGCTAGTGGAAGTGGAGATCGCAACCAACCTGGTTTGGCTCAGCTGTGGGACACGGCGACTTGGGAAGAAGTCACCACCTTTCATGGCCATGAGGAAGGTGTGCGATGGGTCGATTTTTCTCCCGACGGTCAAACCTTAGCCACTGCTTCTTTCGACAAAACGGTCAAAGTCTGGAAAGTGCCGGGTCTGTCTGAGGCCGGAGCGGAAGGTGTTTTATTGCACGACCGTAGCCCGGCTATTTCCGGTATTGCCTTTTCTCCCGATGGCAGTACCTTCGCCAGCGCCAGTCAGGATCATCGGCTGAAATTGTGGAACGCGGCCGATGGCCAAGAACGGGTGGTCTGTGAGGGGCACTACCAGTCGGTGCGCGCTGTTGCCTTTTCTCCCGACGGGAAGATCTTGGTCTCGGCGAGTGAGGATCAGACCGTGCGTCTCTGGGATCCCCAGACGGGTAGCGAGAAACGCCGCTTAAATCACGAATATCGTCTTTATGATGCGGCGTTTTCCCCTGACGGAGAAATGCTGGTCACGGTCGGGCAGAGCCGCGAAATTGTTATCTTCGACACCAAGTCGTGGCAACGCCGCACATCTTGGCAAGCGGATAACGTCAGTCTGGTGGCCAAATTTTCGCCCGACGGTAAAACGCTCGCCACCGCAGGGGTTAGCAAAGCCATTACCTTGTGGGATGTCGAAACGGGTGAAATTAAGTTGAGTTGGTCGGCCCATCAGTCGGCGATCCGGGCACTGGCATTTTCGCCCGATGGCCAACAGCTGAGTTCGACCGGTGGGCGGGACGGTACGGTGATTTTATGGGAAACCGCTACGGGGAGGCGTTTGGAGCAGTTTGCCGATCAGCTTCGACAATTTTTGACCTTGGCCTTTTCTCCCAATGGCGAATATCTCGTCGCGGGCACCAGCAGTAACGGGAATGCCGCGGTGGCAGTGGTTTGGAGCGTCTCCCATCCTGAAGAGAAAAGGCTGCTGCAGTCGCATCGATTTTGGGTAACGGCGCTCGCATTTGCTCCCGATGGATCGCGGTTGGTGGCGGGGAGTGATGATGGCACGATTAAAACTTGGGATACAGAGCGGTGGCAACCGCAGCACATGGTGGCGGGGCATGCGTACACCTATTCGTCGTTGGTCTTTTCTCCCGATGGTGCCTGGTTGGCGGCGGCATCCGAAGATTTTTCAGTGCAGATTTTTGCAGTCGAGGGCCTGCAAAAACGTCCACTGAAAAGGTTAGAGGGGCATCAGGATGTCGTCCATGGGGTCGCTTTTTCTCCCGATGGAAAATGGTTGGCCACCTGCAGTAGTGACAAAACGGTGCGGATCTGGGACGTTGGCACTTGGCAAGCGACAGCCATAGTCCTCGAACATCGTTTGCCGGTGCGCGCGGTGGCCTTTTCTCCAGACAGTCGCCGATTGGCAACGGGGGGTGGCCAGCCCGCTGGCAATGGAAAGGCTGAAGCCAGCTTGTGGGATCTACCGAGTGGCGAGCTGGTGGCGCAATTAGAGGGCCACGAATGGATGGTACGGGCCTTGGCATTTTCCCCCGACGGACGCTGGTTGGCCACGGCGAGTGGTACTGTCTGGGTCAACGTGCCTGGAAAAGTCAGACTGTGGGATCCAGAAACTGGCCAGGCACGGGAAATGCTGGAGGGTTATCGTGCGCCGATTCATGCGGTGACTTTTTCTCCTGATAGCCAAACGTTGACCACGGGGAGTTGGGATGGTTCGGTCAACTTGCGTGATTTAACGGTTGAGGCACGGCCCTCCGTCTTGTTTCCAGGAAATGCAGGCATTGGAGCTGTCGGTTATTCCGCGGATGCCAAGTCACTGGTCACGGGAGATAAAGACGGTGTGGTGACCTTGTGGGATGTCGAGTTGCAGCAAGTCCGGGCGCAATTTCAGACGCACCGAGGTGAGGTTTCGGCTTTGGCATTTTCCCCTCGCAGTGATCGACTGGCGAGTGCGGCAACTTATGGTGGTTTACGCTTATGGCAAACTGCGTCCTCAGAAGAGGTCCAAGAATGGTTGCAAGCCCGCTCGAAGAGCAGCCAAGTTGTGTCGATCGATGGTTACCAGCCGGACTTTCAGCTGGCAAGGGTGCGGGTCAAGCTAGGGCGGATGTGTGCACAGCAGGATCGCGATGACGCTGCGGAAACTGCCTACCTTGAGGCGATCGAACTGTTACGGCACTTAACCGGCACCGCAGGCGAGGTGCGCGAATATGGTCTGGAATTAGCCGCCGTGTCGAATGATCTGGCTTCCTTTTATAGCGCGCATGGGGAACCCCTCAAAGCGATACGTGTGGCAGAAACGGCCGTCGAGTTCGTCCCGGCAAACCCAGCCTATTGGAGTGTTTTGGGGGCCGCTTGTTACCGTTCAGATCAATGGCGTCGCGCAGTGGAGACACTCACACAGGCGGCGGATTTGGAACGGGACAATGCTACCAGTCGGTTGTTTTTGGCGATGGCGTATTGGCAGCTGGACGACAAACAACAAGCTTTGCAGACTTACCAAGCGGCCGTTCAGTTAGTGAAACAAGTGGCCAAAGTCCCTCAGGTTTTACGCCAACTGCAGCAGGAAGCGGCGGTTTTATTGGGGGTGGAACTGCACAGCAAAACACCCAGCCCATCACCCTGATCTTGCCCATTACTCTGATCAAGGTCTCTAGACACTGCCCGGCGAACGGTGGTTGTCTCGAAGAGGGTGCTGGCGGCGATGTGCCTCTGTTGACCTGGGGTTAACGAGGCTTACGGAGGGGTGTGAGGAGATCCTCCCAGTCGTCGTCGGATTTTGCTGCTTCACAGAGCAGGGCGTCGACAAGTTCTGCCCAAGGCGCGCTAGAAGGAGGACGCTCGGAAGCTTCGGTTGCCAGAGGTGGCTGGACGTGTTGGGCGGGACTCTGTTCCTGCCACACTGTTACCTGTGATACTGTTTCCTGCCAAACTTGTTCTTGCCACACCGGTTTCTGCGACCCTGTTTCCTGCCACACCGCTTGGTGGCCAGCGCGGTGCTGCGCGGGGCCGGTCTCGAGCGTGCGTCTCGGCATCACGGTGGCCTGAACGTTGTCGGCTGAGTAAGCCGCCCGCTGCTGGGCAAGGGTCGGTGGGGGCAGGATGGTCTGTTCGCCTTCGGCGATGCCGTGCAGGTTGATCCAGTTGATGACCCGAACGACGTCGATGGCCGATACCGAACCATCGCCATTGGTATCGACCCAGGGAGGCGGTACGCTATCGATCCCAGCCAGCGGGTGACTTCCTTCCAGGTTGAGCAAGTTGATCAACAGCACGATATCGATGGTCGAGACGGTTCCGTCGCCGTTGACATCCAAGGGGCCGTGGGGATTTTGCCAATCGGTCACTCCCGCAACGTCGATGGTCACCGTGGCGGTC
>JAKVBY010000048.1 GCA_022446825.1 Pirellulaceae bacterium | reverse complement strand
TGGAACTTCATTGGACCGGAACTGAAGAAGGAGTACGGTTTAAACGATACACAAGTTGGCACGCTGGCAGGGATGTTCAATTGGACTTATGGACCCTTACAGATTCCGAGTGGGGTCGTCGCCGATTTTTTTGGTCCGCACATGTTCCTGGGATGCATCATCGCTCTCTGGTCCGTCGTCCTTTTGTTGCATGGATCGACGGGTAATCTGTTCGCCCTAGGAGGCGTCCGCATGGCCTTCGGAGTGGCCCAAGCCGGGACTTATCCATCGCTCACCAAAGTGACCCACAGTTGGGTGCCGAGACGGTTCCGCACGATTTCTCAAGCCATGGTGGCATCTTTGTCAGGTCGCGGTGGTGGTGCCTTATCGCCGATTATTTTCGGAACGGTTTTAATGGGTTGGTACGGATTAAGTTGGCGGGCCGCCCTGATTATTCTCTCGATGATTGGGATCGTTTTTGCGATTCTTTTTGCCCTCGTTTTTCGCAACTCGCCCGAGGTGGACGTGGATACGGGACGACCGCGCGTCCCCGCGGGATCCGGCGAGACTTTTAAAATCCGCTTGGGAAATAATGATCCCCACAAGCCAGGTGAGCCAGCGGACAGCATGATACCCAGTGCCAAGGCGATGGCAATAGAAGAGGCCTTGAAAGATGCTGGCATGAAGATCCGCTTGACCAATTCAGCCGCGGATGAGTACACCCTGTTTGTCACCGGGCCGCTCCCCGGTGATGAGCTCCTGAAAAAAGCTGCTGATACGGTGGCCTCCCGCCTGCAAGTCCGTGTCGAGGTGATAGAAGATCACACGGCTATTTTGATACCTGCTGCGCACGAGGGTGAGAATCGCAAGACACTTCGCTGGGGTAACGCACTCAAGAGTCGCAGCATGTGGTTCTTCATCGTGCAACAGTTCAATAGCGCAGGTGCCGATGCACTTTATAGTCTGTTTCTGGGCGGTTTTTTTCTCGAGGCGTTGCGTTTACCGATTGAAGAATCGGGTTATTACATCGCGTTACCCTTATTAGGTGGTGCGTTCGGTGGATTTCTTGGCGGGTTCTTGAATGACTTAACCATTTGGCTGACCGGTAGCTACCGTTGGGGCCGCAGTCTGATTGGATTTACAGGAAAAGTGGTTGCTGCCATCTGGATGCTTATCGCTATCCAGCAAGCCGATCCAGCCTATGCTGCTGGGTCGTTGTTTTGTGCAAAATTCTTTACCGACTGGAGTCAGCCGACCGTGTGGGGTACCTGCACCGATATGGGCGGCCGTTTTTCGGCAACTGTCTTTGGAATCATTAACTCGGCAGGTGCGGTCGGCGGGATTCTCTGTCCACCATTGTTTGGTTTTGTACTCGACCGATACGCTCACACGGTATCGATCGATGGAGCGGCGATCACCATTCCTGGATATGAACAACTTTTTTACGTGGTGGGACTCATGTATGTACTCAGTGCAGTCTGCTGGTTAGGTGTAGATTGCACGAAGTCGCTTGACCAAGACCCTCCCAAGAGAGACATTGCAGACTTATCCCCCAACTAACCATTGACCAGAATGAAGAAGTCCTCATGCAATCGATTCGCGTCGCCGCCATTAGTATTAACAGTCCCTTTGATCAATTGGAGACTATTCTTGAGGTTGTTGATACTTGGTGCGGAAAAGCGGCTTCCGAAGGGGCCGAGCTGGTATTGTTTCCGGAGTTGCTGGTGCACGGCCACTGCACGCCCAACACCTGGGACCTTGCCGAATCGATTCCGGACGGTCCCAGCACGCGACAATTAATCCAACTCGCTCAAAAGCATCGTCAATTTTTGTCGGTGGGCCTGAGTGAAAAAGAAAACGATGTTGTCTACAACGCACAAGTTTTGTTGGGGCCGTCGGGATACATAGGCAAACAGCGAAAAATCCATATGTCACGAGATGAAGTCCTTTATTACAAGGGTGGCCTCGAGATGCCGGTTTTTGATATTGGTAAATGTAAAATCGGCACGATCATTTGTTATGACAACCAGTTTCCGGAGGTGGCGAGAATTCTTGCCTTACGTGGTGCGGATGTGCTCCTCATGCCCCATGCGGCGCGAGTGAAAATGTGGACCGACGATACCGCTTCGATGGCCACGGCCCGAAAACACACACATGAATATTTCACGTCCTGTTACGCTCAGCGAGCACGAGAAAATGCTTGTTTTGCCGTCCTAGCGAACCAGGCAGGACGTGCTGGTTATGTCGATCTGTATCCCGACGATTCGCCTAATCAACCACATCATTGTGGTGGAGCTTTGGTGTTTGCTCCGGATGGTGAAAAGCTGGCTTCTACACAAGAGCAGGTTGTGGAAGATGAAATGATTGTTTGTGAACTTGACGCAACACGTTTAGCGACTGAACGGAGCTTGCCCAATTATACGTTGCGGACCCGGCGCCCCGAGTTGTTTGCTGAACTCGCCATAGAACAGGTGCGAAGTTAGGGAGAAAAACATGCGTGGGAACTCTCAAGAACCAATCACCATTGAGATGATGCGTGAGTCACTTTATGCCGCAGTTGTCTGTGATGCCTTGGATGCTCTCGGCTATCCACATCAATCACCGCGCGTGTCGCTACGACCCTGGACCACCGATCGCTTACTTGTGGGCCGTTGTAAAACAACCCTTTGGACCGAGATGGCACACGTCGACCCTAACCCTTATGAATTAGAATTGCGCGCCGTTGATGAGTGCGAAACTGATTCGGTATTGATTGCTGCGGCAGCCGGCTCGATGCGTTCAGGGATCTGGGGTGAATTACTATCGACAGCCGCCAGCAATCGTGGTTGTGTTGGTGCCATTGTGGATGGTGCGGCAAGGGATGTGGCCAAGATGAGAGAAATGGGGTTTGCGTGTTTTGCGCGCGGGACATCTATTTACGATAGTCAAAATCGTCAGCGGGTCATCGATATCGATATCCCGGTCGATATCGATGGCGTGCGTTTTGAGCCTCAGAGCCTTGTATTTGCTGACGTGGACGGTGTTGTGGTCGTACCTAAGGAGATTGAAACCGAAGCCATTCGGAACGCATGGCAAAAGGTCCACGACGAAAATATCACTCGTGATGCGATTCGTCAGGGAATGAAAGCAACTGACGCTTACGCAAAATACGGCGTGCTTTAATTGCTTAGCAGGACAGCCCCATGCGTGACATTCGTGTTGCTACGGCCCAATTTGAGAATCGCGACAACGACAAAGATTTTAATTTCGCTCGCGTGCGCACCCTCACCCGTCGTGCAGTCGATGCAGGTGCTGAAATTGTCAGTTTTCACGAAGGCTGTATTCCAGGCTATTCTTGGATTCAGCCTTTGGACAAAAATCAGTTGCTGGCGATCGCCGAAGCGGTACCGGGTGGTAACTCGGTTCGACAACTAGAAGAGATCGCCAAAGAATTCGATGTTGTTCTGATGGCGGGATTGGTCGAAAGGGATGAAAACGATGAACTATTCAACACGTACGTTACAGTAGCACCCGACGGCTATGTAACAAAATTTCGAAAAATTCATCCCTTTGTAAATCCACATCTTTCCGCAGGTAACGAATTTAAGGTGATCGATTTACTCGGGTGTAAAGTTGGATTCTTGATTTGTTACGACAACAACATCGCTGAAAATGTTCGTATTACCGCGATGCTGGGGGCCGAAATTATTTTTATGCCCCACGTCACTTGTTGCTTGCCCTCCATGATGCCCGGTCGTGGTGTGGTTGAGCAGTCGCTGTGGGAGAATCGACATCGTGACCCAGCCCGCTTACGGAAAGAATTCCAAGGACCAAAAGGGCGCGATTGGTTAATGCGGTGGTTACCGACGAGAGCCTATGAGAATGGCATTTATGCTGTTTTTAGTAACCCAATTGGTTGGGATTACGACACCGTGAAACCTGGATTGGCGATGATTTTGGATCCGTTTGGGGAAATTGTGGTGGAGAGCACTGCGCTGGAGGACGATGTGGTGGTTGGTCTATTAACTCCGGAGAAGCTCCAAGAGTCTTCCGGTCAGCGTTATCTCAAAGCCCGTCGTCCCGAACTTTATGGAAAACTTGTTGAACCACAAGAATCAATTACTTTACCAGGCTGGCGCATGGAACATGAAAAAGAAAAACGTGATGCGGCGACAGCCGATTAAGCACAGATCGTAGCGGCTGCAGTTCCAGGGAAACGGAAGCCCGATGGACTGCTTGAGATAACATTGCAATCCGACGGATCCTGCTTCAAAATGCAGCGTTTGTTTGATCGTTTGCGTGCTTTGGTGAAGCATTGTTATGGTAAATAGGCGCGCTCAAATCCCTGGAATGCTGTGATATAAAAGACTTCCCAGTTCCATTGATGGAGAAATGAAAAAGGTGCAGGATCCTTTGCTTGAAACAATTGTTTGCTGTTTAGGTCAACCGGTTGCCGGCAACCCAACGCAATTCATGATGGAACGCGCCTTTGAAGAGGCCGCTTTGGATTGGCGTTATCTTACTCTGGAAGTTTGTCCGAAAGATTTGTCAGCTGCCATTAAGGGACTGAGAGCGTTAGGTTTCAAAGGTGGTAATTTGACAATCCCACATAAAGTGGCTGCGATCGAACATCTGGATGAATTGAGCGAAGCAGCAGCTCTCATGGGTGCCGTCAATTGCATCAATCGTGACGGTGGCCAACTGATTGGTGAGAATACGGATGGAAAAGGATTCATTCAATCGTTGCGAAAGGTAATTGATCCGCAAGAAAAACAAGTCGTTCTTTTTGGTGCTGGAGGGGCTGCCCGGGCGATTGCTGTTGAATTAGGGTTGGCCAAGGTGGCAAAGATCACGATTGTTAACCGTGGCCAAGAACGCGGTCAAAAACTGGTTGACTTGCTTAATGAGCGAGTTCAAGTGAACGCGGACTTAGTTGTTCTTGAGGGCGACCATGTACTTGAAGGTGGAACTGAAATTGTCATCAACGCGACCTCGATTGGCCTTGGGGACGAGACGGCGCATGTGCCTTTGGACATGGCCTCTTTGACATCAGAAATGGTGGTTGCCGATGTTATCTTCAACCCACCAAACACCCAGCTCATCCGGGGTGCGCGGGAACTCGGATGCACGACCCTTGACGGACTGGGCATGTTGGTTAATCAGGGCGTCATTGCCTTTAAAATTTGGACTGGCATTGAACCGAACGCTCAAGTCATGCGCGAGGCATTGGAAGAATATCTGGAACTATAAAAAATGCATCGGGTTTTGTTTTTTGTTTTTCAAAGTAACTTGGTAGATCAAAAGAGCTAAAGAGTTCTCAGGAAGTTCCTAGCTGCGCGTTTAGATGGTGACGGCGCACATGCCATTTAATTGTTTTCTCCGAGTATAGGTTGCCAGAAGCGTAGCGTTTCAATGGTTATATTGAGAACCTGCGACAACGCCTTGGGACGAGATTTCATGGTGTTGTCGCGCTGCAGCGATGGGTTGGCTTTCTATTGGTAAAGGAAGCTTCTTTAAAGCGTTATGTCCGGACGAATAGGGCCTGCAGTGGAGCGTCCTGAGTTCGGGTGTTGTGATCGGCAAAGGCCCGAACACAAATTATTCACACCCGATGAATTCAAAGTCTCCCTCAGTTACCTTATTACGTTGAAGTTAAACTTATTTGTGCGCAGTTACTCCGAGTCAACGCGTGAGACTGTGGGAATTTTATAAAAGGATATGCCATGTATGCAATTTTTGTAACGATCAATGTTAAAGCTGAAAACGTGGAAGAATTTGGTGAGGCAAGTTTTGGTGATGCAGAGGGTGCCTGTCGTGATGAACCTGGTTGTTTTCGATTTGACATAAATCGCGATCCAGAAATACCGACCAGATTTTATCTCTATGAAGTTTATCGCGATGAGGATGCCTTTCAGGCGCATCTTGAAGCACCCCACTTCCTTGCTTGGCGTGAGAAAGTTTCGGCGATGTTCGATGGCGAGTTCGAAAAAGTCGTCATGCAGACAGTGTTTCCTTCCGAGTCTGGTTGGGAAGCTCAAAAGCCAGGTTTGTTAAATTGGTAAAGGTATTTGTACCGAATTGGTGCCCGACACTTTGCGATGCTTTGGGAAAAGAGTTTCTGTTATGAAACGAATTGTTTTTTTGTTGTTCAGTTGCTTTCTGTTAATCGGTCAAGGTGTCGCGGCGGACCCCGCAGCGCCGGTTGAAAAAGAAACCATCACCGTGCCGATGCGTGACGGGATCCTGTTATCGACAGATATCTATGGCGAGGTCGCTGGACGGCCCTTGCCAGTTTTATTAATGCGCACGCCTTATAACAAAGCTCGTGCCCAAACGGCCGCCGAAGCATTTGCCTCTGCTGGTTACATTGCCGTGGTTCAAGATTGTCGCGGTCGATTCCAGTCCCAGGGAAACTTTTATCCTTACAACACCGAAGGCCAAGATGGGTATGACACGGTGGAATGGCTGCAGCGACAACCGTGGTGTAACGGACGCGTGGGGATGTGGGGGGCCTCGTACGTTGGTGCCACGCAGTGGCAGGCCGCAGTGGAAAAACCTCCGGGTCTGGTGACGATTGCGCCCACGGCGACTTGGAGTAGTTTCTACCGGAATCTTTATCTTGGCGGTGCTGTGAGGTTGTCGTTAATTGCAGGCTGGGCCGGCGGGAATGCGGAAAAACCAGACGGTGCCGTTTTGAACAACGATTGGCAACAGACATTGATGCACCTGCCTTTGAGCGAAATCGACCAACAAGTGGGTTGGTCGATTCCCTGGTTGGCGGGAATGCTGACCCACCCTCGATTGGATGGTTATTGGAAACGCGTGGAGTTGACCGAAGAGATCGTGAATCTTGAGTTACCGATGCAGCATATTGTGGGTTACTACGATTTCTTTGCACGTGAATCGGTAAACAATTTTGTTCAAATGCGACAGCACGCAGGCAACCCAAAAACCCGGCAACAGCAACAACTCATCTTGGGGCCCTGGGATCACGGGACCATTGGGCAGGCGAAGGTTGGCGAAGTTGATTTTGGCGAGCAGGCAGTGATAGATTCAGCTGCTGAAAATTTGGTCTGGTTTGATCGTTATTTGAAAGGTGATGGTACCGGGCGTGTCGATCTGCCGGTGAGATATTTTTCCATGGGTGACAATGTTTGGCGGAAGGCGACAAACTGGCCACCGGCAGGCTTTGAAGCCACCTCTTTTTACTTCCACTCGGATGGTCGCGCGAATACAAGCAACGGCGCTGGAACCCTTGATCGTGTGGCGCCCACGAGCGATGAAGTTGTGGATTCTTTTCAGGCCGATCCTGATAACCCCACACCCGCATGTTTTGTGACGGATGCTCGGCCTCTCATGGCGGCGACTTGGGCGCCTGTGGATCAGAGAGAGATTGAACAGCGCGACGACGTATTGGTGTATACATCCCCACCGCTGCCGGAGGCGCTCACATTTGCGGGCGATATTAAAGCCGAACTGTTTGTGTCGTCCGATACCGCGGACGCCGATTGGGTCGTTAAACTTGTCGATGTTCACCCGGACGGATTTGCACAGAACCTTGCGGTAGGGATCCTGCGCGGTAGTTTCCGAGAATCGGAATCCCATCCCACTCCGTTGCAACCGGACAAAATCTACAAAATCACCGTTGATCTTGGCCCGGTCGCAGCCCAGTTTCGTCCAGGGCATCGAATGCGCGTCGACATTTGCGGCGCTTATTTTCCACTTTATGACCGCAACACCAATACCGCCGAGGGACCCTTCGGAAAACGTACGGCAGTGGCAACGGAACGGGTCTATCACGATTCGTTGCATCGGTCACATATTGTCTTGCCCTGCAGACCCTAGGGCGGTCATCATCATTTTCGTTTTCTTCAGTAACGAGATTTCCCATGAGCTTATGGCCCATCGATTTGTCGGAGCCCTGGATCATGCCTTGGCCAGATTTTGATGTGGATTGGTCACGTGCAGGCTTACTTGTCGTTGACTATCAGAATTATAGTTCCAATCCAACTTGCGGGATCACCCAGATGTTGACAGAGCAGCATCCGCAAGTTGCGGCATACTATGTGCCACGGATCAACACAACGCTGGCGCAAACCCGCCTACTTCTGGACAAGTTTCGAGCATTGCGGCGAGAAGTTATTTTTACCCGGCACGGACCTTTGGTGCCTGATGGGCGGGATATGATTTCGCGGCGCCAACGGCGTGACTTGGATGCTTTGGGACGTTCGAATAAACCTACCCTCTGGTCAAAGGGTACAAGCGAACACCAGATTGTAGATTTGCTCACCCCGCTAGAGACTGAATTGGTGATTGATAAGAATGCCAGCAGTGCGTTTAATGGCACAGGCATTGATCAAATCCTGCGAAATCTCGCCCTCGATACTTTGGTGATCACCGGCATGGCCACCGACATGTGTGTGGAGACGACGGCCCGCGATGCGGCGGATCGAGGCTACAATGTCATTGTTGTAGAAGATGCTGTCGCAACGTTTGAGGAGGAACATCATGACGCCGCCCTCGCAGCGATGGCCCGCGTTTATACTCAGGTGTGGACCACCGAACGGGTTTTGAGTGAAATCACAAATATGCTGCCAGAACCGATGGAAAGCAGTGGAAGCGCACCGCAGTCTTCTGGTTAGGGAGAGCAAAGGGAAATGCTAAGGCATCGAAGACATTTCAGCAGGGTGAATCTCAAAACGTAGTCAATGTGTGCCGCGGTTTCTTTAGAGACACGTCACGGACCCCCAGAAAGCAACTGCACAACGGAACCCGCCATGTCGATCAATCTTGATTTTCTTCATAAGTTACGCCGCTTGAGCCTTTGCGAAGGTGTCTCGACACTTCTGTTGTTTGGCGTGGCAATGCCCTTAAAGTATTTCGCAAATCTGCCCCAGGCCGTCAGCATTGTGGGAATGCTGCATGGAATATTATTCATTTGTTTAGTGGTTACATTTCTGCTGGCAATTCAGAAAGTGCCGCTTAAGTCCAAGCTTGCTTTTGCTGGGATCTTGGCGGCAATAGTTCCGTTTGGACCGTTTGTGGTGGACCGTTGGCTCAAGCGAATCGAAACAGAACACGATCAAAAATCAACTTGATCTGCGCCTTTCAAATCTAGCAGTTCACGAACTTCATCGGGCGTCGCGATTTCAAGCGACAATTCATCCAGAATGGAACGGATTTTGGTGACTTGCTGCGCATTACTTTCCGCCATCACCCCTTTCGACAGATACAGATTGTCCTCCAGGCCCACGCGAATATTGCCACCCATAATGGCTCCCGTTGTGACAAAGCTGGTCTGAAAGCGTCCGGCCGCCAGAATGGACCACTGATAGTCCTGGCCAAAAAGTTTGTCGGCAATACGACGCATGTGCACCAAGTTTTCGATGTCGGCTCCGATTCCTCCAAGAATGCCAAAAATTGTCTGCACAAAGAACGGCGGTTTTGCCAACCCGCGATCAATCATATGGGCCAGATTGTAGAGGTGGCCAACGTCGTAGCATTCAAATTCAAATCGCGTTCCACAACCTTGTCCCAAGCGCTGTAAGATTGCCTCAATATCCGAAAATGTATTTCGAAAAATCCCACTGCGCGAGGATTCAAGATATCCATGTTCCCATTCATGTTCCCATTCCTTGAATTTCTCAAGCGCCGGGTAGAGACCAAAATTCATGGATCCCATGTTCAATGAGGTCATTTCAGGCTGCAGCGATAAAGGTCCCTCTAATCGTTCGTCGATGGACATGGTTTGTGCGCCACCCGTCGTGATATTGATGATGGCGCTGGTTTCAGCTTTGATCTTCGGAAGAAATTGACGGAAAACATCCGGATCGGGCGTGGGGCTCCCGTCCGTTGGGTGGCGCGCATGAAGATGGAGGATAGAGGCCCCAGCATTTGCTGCGCCAATAGCTCCATCAGCAATTTGGTTTGGAGTGATGGGCAAATGAGGAGACATGGTTGGTGTATGAATAGAACCTGTTATTGCACAGGTGATGATGACTTTGCGTGAACTCACGACACTGATTCCTTCCTTTGGTTTTGACCCCAGAATCTATAATGCGATAATCTCACACGTTTGACACGTGTCCAGAACGTAACCCTGCTCCTACGATAAGATATGGGCTTCCGCATATCGGAGGTGCTGGGAAGTCTTGTGTGCAGTAGAGAGAAGGGTTCTGACCACAATCCAAGCAGCTCAGCAGCAACCAATAAATAGACGGCAGTCGATTTAAACTTCTGACAATCGCTCGGTGGAGTCGCCGAATTCGTCGAGGTGAACCCCCATTTTGTCCATCATCGAAAGGAACAAACTGCACATCTTTCGATTTGGTTTCTCCCGATAGTCAAGTGAACGTCCTGTTTTCAATTGTCCCCCGCCACGACCCAAAAGAACGATGGGTAATTGTGAATTATCGTGGTTGCCGTGCAGCATGCTGGAACATAGCAGGATCATCGAGTTATCCAACAGAGTCCGCTCGCCCTCTTGGATGGCATCGAGTCTTTTTGCCACATAAGCAAGTTGTTTGGTGAAGAACTGATTCACTTTCAACCAGTCATCATTGTCGGTGTGCGACAAAAGATGATGAATCATATAATCGACACCGATATGAGGAAATCGCAGAGACGAGTGATCGTTGTTTAATTTCAACGTGCAAACACGGGTGGTGTCGGTTTGAAAAGCAAGCACAAGAATATCGCACATGAGTCGCATGTGTTCTTCGATGTCCTGTGGTATTCCATCGGCGGGCCGATCCATATTAGGTTCTGCCAATGTTGGTCGCCAACCTTGCAGACGTTGTTCTTTGCCCGCACGTTCGATACGGGCTTCAACTTCGCGCACAGAATTCAAGTACTCGTCGAATTTTGCCCGGTCGTTATAGCCAATTTTGTTGCGCAAGCTTTTGGCTTGTTTTAACACTCGGTCCAAGACACTACGGTCCGTGATGGTTGCTGTGTTGTCTTTGAAAAGCCGATCAAACGCGAGGGCGGGGTAAAGTTCCAGAGGCGTGGGAGTGGTAGGTGAACTCCAAGAAATGTGAGAGCTATAAAGCATGGAATACTCACGGTGCTGCGATGCAATTGGCTTTTCACAACCTAAAACAAGACTGGGAACTTTTGTTTGGTGTCCAATTTGTTGGGCAATGAATTGATCCATGCTCGTCCCCGAGCGTATCTTTCCGCCTGACGCTAACGGCGCGCCCGAAAGCATATTGCCAGTCTGAGAACTATGAATATTGCCCTTGGTCGCTTGTTCATTCCAAAGACCACGAACGAACAATAACTTCTCACGATGATCTTCTAATGGTTGGAGTACTTTACCGAGTTGCATTTCGGCGCCAGAACCTTTAACCCACCATTCGTTGCGATGAAAACCATTACCAGCAAACAAAGCCGCCATCCGCACGGGGGGCTCGGAGACCTTTGTCGAGGCTGCAGAATCGTTCCCCCAAACGGACATCGATTCAAACCATGGTAAGGCCATTGTGACGCCTGCACCGCGCAACATGACACGTCGAGAAAGTAAGCGATGATTTTGCTGCTGAGTTGACGTTGACTTCTGCATCAGGTTCTCCCTGTCTGTCGCCAGATAAATGGCGTAAACGGGTTAGATCGAGGATGGTTGCGTTGCTGCGAGACCACGGTGATTTCGAAATTGCTGACTATGGATAATTATCTCAAGTGCAACGGAAACGCGATAGTTGTTTTTTTCTAGTTCGGTTAGCATTTTGCTAATCAGTGGTTCATCTGACAATTCCACGGCACGACCAAGAGAAAATCCCAGCAATTTGCGACAAAACTGGCGTAGAAAATCATCTTTGCGCTCTGTCAGTAAATAGGATCTCAGGCCATCAATTCCGCTAAATTCTGTGCCGTTGCGTAATCGAGCATGCGTGTCGACGGGTTGTCCCACAAGATCTTTTTCACGAAATCGTCCGATGGCATCAAAAGATTCCAAGGCGAAACCCAAGGGATCGATTCGGATGTGACAATGAGCGCATTGCGCTAAACTCACATGTTTTTCGGTCAGCTGCCGGACGGTAAGTCCATCGCGATTAATCACGTCTGGTAGGTCTGGTACTGTGGCAGGCGGGTCGGGGAGTTTTTCGCCGAGTAACGTTTCTGCAATCCAATTCCCACGCAAAATGGGGCTCGTCCGAGTTGCACCCGCTTGTTTGGAGAGGATGGTTGCCATTCCCAGGACGCCTCCACGTGAATGGTTCTTGATTCCTTCCACGCGCTGCCACTGATCCTGTTCAATCTCCATGAGACCATAGTGTGCGGCGAGCTGGCTATTTAGAAACGTATGATTGGCATCCAGAATGTCCAATACCGAGCCATCCTGCTGAAACAAATCTTCAAAGAAACGAAGTGATTCTTCGTACATGTCCCCGCGAAGTTGAACGAACGAGGGATATTCTTGCTCATTCTTTTCGTCATGTTCATCGAAGTTACGAATGCCGAGCCACTGGCATGCAAACTCCGTTGCGAGTCCGCGAATACGCGGGTCTTTTCTCATCCGAAGTGCATGATGGCTTAATACAGATGGTTCTAGGATCTCGCCACTATGGGCTGCTGCGCGTAATTCCTGGTCTGGCATACTGGACCAGAGAAAGTAGCTTAGCCGCGTTGCCAATTCGCTTGCTGAGATAGGTGCGGCTTCTTCTCCAGCGAGTGGTTTTTCAAGGCGATACAGAAACATTGGCGCCACAAAAATTGACGCCAGGACGCCACGAATGGCAGACTCATGACTTTGCTGAGCCGTGCGCAGGTCCGCATACAACGCGCGCAATTCTGCGTCCTCTTCAGAAGTCAGCAATCTTCGATATGCCCGCTGAGCAAATTGAATGAGTTGATCGAGATGGACTGGCTCGGTCGCCTGCCTATACTGGGAAAATGCCTCCGCTCGTTCTCGAATGGGGTCTTCCAAGGGAGCCAATTTAGGAACTTCCCCAACTTGCGAAGCGAATTCTAGAATGAGAGGAAAGCTATCGTGAGTCTTGATTGCGTCCTGGCTGATGTAATGAAGTTCATTCCACAAACGATCCAGGCGTTTGCGGTCCTTGGCGTTTAACAACAACTGGCTCAAGTGTTCATCTTCACGATGAAACAAGACGACCGTTACGACCGCGTCGAGTGGAACCACCGTGCGGCAACACATCATCTTGGGAAAAAGGTTTCGGAAGTCACTAAAAGTTGTCTCCATCCGTTTCTTTCCAACACCGCTCGGGTGAACGAGTACGGGTAGTGTCATCGAGAGCCCTTCCGAGGGCGTTGATGTGGTTGTCGCTACTTGTAATTGCACAGTGCCGTCCTCTGCATCGGGGGCTATTTGTGCGTCTACGACAAATTCACGGCCGGCCACAATATCTGCTGGCAACTTGATTTCAAGAACACTTGGGGCTGTTGCGAACAAACTCGTGGCCTCACTGTTGGGATCTGCTGGATCCGGTTTGAATCGAGTTGGATCCAAACCGAATTGGGTCCCAGGTAGCTGGTCTAAAGAGAAATCGTTGCGCGTCATCAGGGCATGGAAATCAAATTGACGAAAGAGTGGAGAAGTCGATGCGCGTAAGTACCGATAGAGTTGTTTATCGGCCAGTGAAGAAGATTCTGAAGGACCATCCACAAGTAATCGGGTGATGTTCTGGGCCAGCAGGGCAGCGGGTTTATCTCGACCCCGCATTGCCGCACTACGCCAGAGTGCCAGGGAAGAGTGAATGGGCAGCACGACACCGGTGGGTTCCAAGGATCCTGTTTCGGCGGCAAAAAAAAGCCAGGTCGCTGGATTACCATATCGATCCTGATGTGGATTTCCCGCCTGAATATCCTGGTTAACATCGCTGGCGAGATTCCAAGATCGTAGTGGGTCCGATTGTTCTGTGATAACGACATTGATTCTGGTGCTGTCGCAGGCCCAATCTGCGCCGCGGGAATCGATTGCTAAAGAGACCACGTCACCCTTACCCACCATCAAATCATGGATCGTAGCAGTCGTTCGTCTACCTGGGTCCAGGTTGGCACTCGCCAAACGTTGTCGACTGGCACCTTGATGATGATCTAGGGACCAGGCGATGCCGTTGCCCCCTTCGGGGTGTGCATCCACAACAGAGATTTCGATGCGTACTAAAGAGTTGATGGGAGAACGCCATCCTGCCGCAACAAAATGTGTCGTCGTGGGATGTACCATAATAGAACGGGCACGCACGTGACCAGGAATCCGCACATCGGAGGCAGAGGAGTTTGCCAAGAACAAAGGATCTTCAGGTCCTCCACCCCAACCATTAACAAATGGATGCCCTTTGACAGCGGATAGTGTTTTGACAAGTAGTCCTGGAATTTGTGGTTGCTGAAATAGATTTAAGTACTGATCGTTGTCCGTAAGCATACGGGAATGAGGCCGTGACACTTGCTGGGGATTAACTGCGTATTCAACCGCCGCATTCATGAGCATGTGGCCAACAAAGGAAACATTTCCCATATTTGTCGGTGTGTCCGCAGCGGGCTGGTTTTGTGCCGCTTGTCCCAAAAATAGGGCAATGCGTGCGGCAGGTGCTTTTGATCCGTCGACAAGGGTGTCTCCCGCATCGTAAACGAAAGTCGCCGGATATCGACCTTGCTCGTCAACCGTAGCAATGATGGTTGCTGTTGTGGCGGGCACTCCAAATGTAAATGTATAGGGTTCGTTGTAGATCCGCGTCTTGCCTCGGAGTCCGAGGGTCATGGGATGTTCAATCGCAGATACAAAAAGCGAAGTGCTCGGTTCACCAAGTCCAATCGGCTGTACGGCGGTGATCCCAGTGTGTCCGAAATCTCCCCAAACGTTTTGGTTTGTCCATGCTGCATCATCGAACATATATGGTTCAAACGAGATAATTGGCCGAGGTAAATCCTTTAAACTTCGCTCTCCTGTAAAGATCACATCTGCCGCAGCAATCGATTCGGAAATTATCACCAGATCGTGATGCAAAGCTTCTTGATGTTGTTGTTCCGCTGTTTTTCCCGCCGGATTGTAGAATGTAACTTCGTGCCCCCGCGCTCGGAGAAATTGCGCGATACCCGCATCGCCAATCTTGGGATCCTGTGCATTCACGACCATCAATAATATGCGACCCGGTTGAGGAGCAAACTTGGTGTGTTGGTCAGTACGGGGCTGGACGTTGAGGTACTTCATCCAGGATTCCAAGATTGCCAAGTCGAGATTTGCCCGTTTTGCCAAATCGACCACATCGGCTTCGCCCAGACTGGTTTGCACGGCAGCGGAGAGATACTTGGCCGTTTGCGCCAAAGTTTCTTGGCGAAACAGACCGAGCCGGCTGATGTAAGCTCGCATATCCCGCAACAAGATTGGGGGTGCACCTAATGCCTCAAAGCGCGGGTTGCTCCAGATAACCCGGTCCTCGACAGAATTGTCGCCAGCGTCGCTGGCGGTAAAAGTCAGCGTGACGAACTCGTCGCTGGGTGCTGGTTTCATCTGGAGCCGAAAAGTTTGTCGTGTCGATAATGGGTCCAGCGGTACTTGTCCTTGATTGAACATCTCCCCAACGTTTTTCAATTCAAACAATTGGTTTTGCCAGGTCTGAATGTCATGTACGATGTCATCCGCATCTTCAAGCGTTGCTTGGCGCAAGCGGGATTGCACCTTGGCCAGCAAAGGAGTCAAGGGTGTCTCATCGAGCAGCGTTGTTAACCGCTGCAAGTAAATCGGATTTAGGTTTGTTTGGCTAGCGATCGTGCTCGCTGCCTTGTCGTCCTTCAGTAATTGTTGTCGATATTTAATCAACGCGCTTAGGTAAGGTTGAATGTCCACGTGGCCCCATTGAATGCGCGTGACGTTGTCACGATCGCGATCTTCGTACAGTACCGTGTGTTTTTCATGGATTGCGCGGATCTCTGTAAGAACTTCCTCAACCCAATCGGGTTCGGTGGTTGTCTTGGAGAAGCGAAAACCATCAGGAAGCAAAACAGCATGGGCCGCCAGATCACGAGCTGCTGCCATGTATTTGTCTAACAAGGCCGGTGACATCACGAGCGACTCGCCGGTGTTGGTGAATCCTTCCCCCGCCACGCTGTCCGCAGGAAATTGTTGGGTTGGTTTGAAATCAATGTTTGTTAAGTCACGAATCGTGTTGTTGTACTCCACATTGCTCAATCGCCGCAGAACAACCCGCCCTGGATCACCAGCATTTGCGTGGGCCTCGACATCGAGATAGTGAGCTATCCAACTCCGCAAGGTCATCAATTGCAAAGCAGAAAGCTGCTGACTGTCTTTTGGTGGCATCTCTTGGTTATCCAACATAAAGACTATTTTTTGCCAGATTCGTGGGTCTTTTCGGACATCCACAATCGAAGCAAAGCGTTGCAGATTAAGTTCACCTGCCAGTTTTTCTGATGAATGGCAATTGATGCAAAACGTACGCAGCAGTGGTTGCACTTTCGTTTGAAATTGGTTGTCCAGTACAGCGAAGGAGTCAACTTCATCGGCTCTAAGCTTTGCCTGCTCAAAGCAGTAACAAAGTGCCAAGATAGCCACTCCGATAAATCGCACAGATTGCCTGAAATGAAACGCCAACAAGTGGCTATAGTTCTGTGTCAACGGAGGTTGCATCGATTGTCTCCGGTAGTGCGCTGGAAGGAAGTTCCAGTGGGAAAGGCTATTGTCGTATGAAACAGGCCATAGCTCAATTACCAAGTGACGGCGGCTACCAAAATTGTGAAGTGAGATGTTCGAGAGATGAGAACTAGTTGTTAGTTTTGCAGCGCTTCGTAAACGGCGCGCGACCCCTCTTCCATAACCGGAAGTGGTATCTCGACAGTGACTTCAATAAGTGTGGTACGATGCGAAGCGAGGGCGTTTTCGACGCTATTTTGCAGCTCGTCTAACTTGTCGACACGTTGGCTCTCGACGCCAAAAGCTTCGGCTAATTTGAGAAAATCTGGATTAACAAGATCCGCGCCCAACGATCTTCCATAACGCAGTTCCTGTTGAGGTTTCAACACTCCGTAACCGTTGTTATTAAAAACAAGCAACACGATAGGCAAGTCAAATTGTGCCACCACCGCAAGTTCTTGGCAGTTGAAGAGAAAACCACCATCCCCTGAAATACAAACCACGGGTTGCTTGGGGTGGGCTAGTTTAGCTCCTATGGCGGCAGACAACCCAAATCCCAAGGTACAGAATCCCCAGGGATAGATGTTGGTTCGCGGTTCATAAACGCCCAATAATCGGCGCGACCAATAAGCGGCCAGTGTCAGGTCACTGACAAGAATCGCATTGCGTGGAATCGCAGAACGAAGTCCGTTCACTAACTTCACACCGTCTGGTGCCATCGCCTCACACTCATCGACAACTCGTTGCCGTAGTGCCTGGATGTCCGAGGCCCGATCGGCACGTGCTTCAGGAGCAGATGTTTCGAGGATCTGATTCAGAGCTTTGAGCGTTTCCCGTGCATCGGCGACGATGCCTACCGTCGACGTATAGTTGCGCCCGATTTCGTCAGCGTCAATGTCAATATGGATGAGAGTATCCGGTGGTTGGAAAGCCCAATTATTGGTTTCTTCTTGTGTAAACCTTGTCCCTACGGCGAGCATCAAATCACATTGTCTGAGAAACTCTTTCCCTGCCGGATGTACGATGTTTGTACCTGCGGAGAGTGGATGATCATCTGCAATTGCACCTTTTCCGAGCACAGTTGTAAACACTGGGGCGTTTAATCTCTCCGCAAGTTGCAGTAAGGCTTCTGTGGCACCACTACTAATCACCCCGCCCCCTGCCCAAATCACCGGTGCTTTGGAGTCGCTGAGTAACTCACTGGCATGATCTAACGCAGCTTGGTTGGGAACATGAGGCACAATTTCACGAGGTGAGACAAGGGTTACTTCGTCCGACGCATCGAGGATGTCACAAGGAATTTCAATTGCCACGGGCCGTGGACGGCCGCTGCGCATGTGGAGAAAAGCCTCCGCTAAGAGTTCTGAAATTTCAGCTACCGAATTGGCTCGCGCGCACCATTTTGTTACCGGTGCAAAACAAGCAAGTTGATCCCGACATTCATGAATCAGGCCCTTTTCCTTCCCAATCATATCCAGGGGTATTTGACTCATGATACAGAGCACGGGCGACGAATCGTTGAATGCCGTACCCAATGAGGCTAAAGCATTCAGTGCAGCAGGTCCCGAGGTGCAGAAACAAATGCCCTCACGACCACTGGCGCGAGCATAGCCGTCGGCCATAAACGCTGCACCTTGCTCATGTCTGGCAACGATGTGCTGAATTTGTGGCGCGTCGAGCAAAGCATCATAGGCCGCAAGATTATGGACACCAGGTATGCCAAACACGGCCTTGACGCCGTGTGCTAGGAGAGAACGAACGACGACTTCACCACCGGTTATGTGCATTGGATGCACTGCCTCAAGCGCTTAAATTTGATCGGAATTGCGTTAGACGTTCCCATTGCGAAAGGCTTCTGCCATCGCCAAAGGTACCTCGGCTTCCGCCAAGACAAGCCGCGCTCGTTGCTCGGACACGGAGGCTTTCATCTCTTGCTCTTCGGCAATCGCTTCGGCTCGGCGACTTTCGGCCTCCGCTCTTGCTACACGGGTGTCTGCTTCAGCCTGATCCGCCTGCAATCGCGCGCCAATGTTTTCCCCGACGTCAATATCGGCGATGTCGATGGAGACGATTTCGAAGGCGGTCTGAGCATCGAGTCCACGCCCCAGAACAGCCTTGGTGATCATGTCAGGATTTTCGAGAACGTTCTTATGCGATTGCGCGGATCCAATGGAAGTGATGATGCCTTCGCCCACACGGGCAATCACAGTATCTTCAGTCGCACCACCGATTAGTTGTTCTAGATTGGTGCGGACGGTTACTCGTGTTCGTACTCGCAACTCAATGCCGTCTTTGGCGATGGCACTCAGAGTTGTTTTGCCACTGCGTTGTGGATCGGGACAGTCGATGACTTTTGGATAGACACTTGTCCGCACGGCATCCAACACATCCCGCCCTGCTAAGTCGATGGCGACGGCACGGTCAAAGCCTAGGTCAATCTCTGCTCGGTGAGCAGCGATAATGGCGTTGATGACATTCATCACATTGCCACCGGCTAAGTAATGGGCTTCGAGTCGCTTTGTGGAAATTTCAGAATTTTTGCTTACCTCAAAACCGGCTTGCACCGCCATGATTTTGGCTTGTACTACGATCTTCGGATTGACTTGCCGAAAGCCCATGGCAATCAAGCTGAAAAACGTAATGTCCGCTCGTGACATATAAGCTCGAAACCACAAATTCCCGTAGACGGGTACAAAAAAGAGTAAACCGAGCACCACGATCCCCGCGACGACAGCAATTGCCAAAAGAAGCAAATTCCAACCACCCAGATCGGTCAGCGATACCATGAGAAGCGGTAGTCGATTGTGCATAGGAGGTTCCTTCAGATAAACGGCAATGGTGATAGAGCCCCTGGTTCATGAGAAGGACAGCTTTGAACCTATAGGCTTGCCACAATCATAACGCATTCTGTGCGAGAATACATCTGTCCAGGACAGGAACATTTCTCAAGAATCATGCGCCGTCGTCACCGTGTTGGGCATCATCGATATTGCTGGGACCCGTGAAGCTGACCGGTCCCGGGCGTTCTGCACCAACCATCAGAGGGCCGGCGATCTCGGACCCGATGCGCTGTCCCGCTTGATCCGCTCGGGACACGTCGATTGGTAATTCACCCGAGCCGTGCTTTTCCTGGTACAAGTGCAGGGTACGCGTTGGAAATGCGAAATTAACTCCAAGCTGTGCACCTAAGCGGAGAATGTCATTGAACAAACGATGTGTTTCACGCAGTTCAACAGACCAATCTGAACAGTCGACAAAGCAGTAAAGCAGAATATTAAGCGAACTGTCGCCGTAGCCATTGAAGTAGACATGATAGTAGTCCTTGCGAGTAAAGGGATGGCGACGAATTAATTCACGCACCCCTTCACAAAAGGCATCGATTTGCTCCGGCGTTGTATCGTATTGCAATCCCAGCACCTCTTTGATGCGACGAAAATGACGTCGCCCCATGTTGTCTACAATTGCCGTGGTTAGGCGGCTGTTCGGTAGGGTGATCTGTGAACTGTAAAAGGTACGAATCCGTGTGCTACGGAATCCTACTGATTCGACTGTGCCTTCAATTCCATCCGCGATTACCCAATCCCCTATTTCAAAGGGGCGATCAACCAATACGGTAATTGACCCAAACAGGTTGGCGATTGCATCCTTGGAAGCAAATGCAATGGCCATACCCCCCAAGCCAATCCCACCAAGCAGACCGGTAATGGGAAGATTAAAGGTTTCGGCACAAACCAACACACCGATGGCAACAGTGAATACTTTGAGTGACTTGGAGATCAACGGTACAAGTAAGTCATCAAATTTGGTTTCCGTTTTAGCGGCTTTTGTCGCAATGTAGGCCGCCAATAGTTCGATGAGCAAAAACGTCGTCCAGACGCCAGCGATCACCGCAAAGAATTTCAGTGCGTTGACCACAATCAATTGCATCAGTGGGGGAAATCCTATCAGGACCGTTCCGCTGTACCACACGAGCACTTGACACAACAATCCAACCGGTTTCCAAATGCGGCGCTTAATCGCATGGGCTTGACCCTGGCGGAAAATGTGGAACCAAGCCGCGGTGAGCTGTTTTAAGACCAGTCGGACAAGCAAATCGATAAGGAAACCGACAAAGATGACGATTAACAAGCAAACCCATTGATAGGTTGGCAACAAAACTTGCACATTCAGTAATTGTGGTGAGAACCTTAAAAAGAAACGTTCGATCTCGTCCATGCCAGCAACTTTTTGTTGATCACGGAACTTCTCGAACAGGGAATCGATATTGGCGACGGTTTCGGTGGAAAATCGCCAACCACCATCTGCGGATCGGTCCACGACAATCAATGCTGGTGTAGTTCCCGTAGGAACTTCGAACCGATTTCCTACCTCGTAATCTAAATCAGGGTTGTTCCATGGTATGAGATGGATCCGGTCCAGTATGGCTTTCAGTTGATAAGCGTAAGTTGCCCGTTCGGCAAACGTTGGATTATCGAGTTCAGAAAAGTCAAGCGACAGCGCCGCTCTATCCCAGTCTGCCTTCCGAGCAGCCTCAAAATATGCACCAAGTGCTGCACGGGGAGTCGCAAAAATCTCGATAGGAACTTGTTGAGAAGTTGTAGGGATCTGCTCTGTCTGTAAGGTCGCTTCGGTCGTGTTGGGTTCTTGACCTGTAACAGACAAGTGGTTGGGCGCAAGCATGAGCGCCGCAATGAGCAAATTAAATGTCCACCGCGCGCGGTGCATGGGTCGTCCTTTCCGGTGATTGAAAGCGAATCGCAACTTCTGGAGCCGTCTTCTGGAGTTGCGAAGTGTGGCAAATTGCGACGATTTAGGACAGAGCGATCGAAAGGTACGGTGTTATTCGATCCATCCCCCACCCAACACACGGTTTCCGTCGTAACAAACGACGGCCTGACCTGGTGCCACACCATAACGGGGTTCTGCAAATTGAACTGCTAGCCGGTCATCCGATAGCACTTCTGCGCTGGCAGGCATGGCGGGACTGTTGTAGCGAATTTTGGCGGTGCAGTGAAAACGTGTGGTGGGTGGATCGACGAGCCAATTTGTGCGGTTGGCAGTTAGGTCGGTTCGTCCCAATTCGTGTTTTTCTCCAATCACAACGCGCCGCGATGCGGGTTCGATCCGTACAACAAACCTTGGTTCTCCGAAGGCGACACCAAGCCCTTTCCTTTGGCCGATTGTAAAGCGTTCGATTCCTGGATGTGTACCAACAACCTTCCCGTCGGTTGTCACAATTTCGCCGGAAAGATCTTCTTCGCGTCTGGCCCGCACAAACTCATCATGCTTTCCGGAAGTGACAAAACAAATTTCCTGGCTGTCACGTTTGTCTGCGACTTTTAACCCTAACTGACGAGCCAACTGCCGGATTACCGGTTTCTCAAACTGCCCGACCGGTAGCAGCATGCGGGACAGCAGATCGCGCTGCACACCAAACAGTACATAGGACTGATCCTTGTTGTCATCGGTGCCACAACACAAGGCAGGGATGACTGTATCCGGTCGGGCTTGCAACGAAGCATAATGACCGGTCGCTACAAACTCAGCGTTAACACTGTCTGCATACTCAAATAGACGTCCAAATTTGATCCAGTTGTTACACATTACACAAGGGTTGGGAGTACGCCCTGCAGAGTATTCCGCAACAAAGTAATCAACAATGCCACGAAAGTCTTCTTGTAAATTCAGGGCGTAGAAAGGAATGCTGAGCAAATCAGCCACCCGTCTCGCATCGGCAGCATCCGCGGCACTACAACAGCCTTGTTTGTGGTCGGCGCGATCATTAAGCAGGGGCAATATGGACAAATCGTTTGTTTTGTCTGTCGCACAGGCCGCTACCGATTCTTCGCCATGTCGCATGAAGACGCCAATGACCTCATGGCCGGCTTCAAGGAGCAAATGAGCGGCGACACTACTGTCAACGCCACCGGACATAGCTAACACGACACGCGACATGGAAAGCATCGCCTTGGAAGGAAACCAGAACAGCAGCTTTGCATCATAAACGCGAAGGCGAGCGAAAGAAATGCCAGCGCCGTGCCATCTTTCCCGTTGGGCTGTTTCTACAGTATATTTGTGCTTAGCATTCTTTTCGAGGTTCGCGGTTTTTCCAAAGGCATTCTTCCATGGATACTGAGTTGACCGATCGTGCCGAAGCGATTCAGCAACGCATTCTGCAATTACGAGACAGTCTTTGACTACGAGGCCAAGAAAGGAGACGTCGAAAAAATCGAAACCAAGATGGCGGCTCCGGGATTTTGGGACAATCAAGAACGCGCTCAAGAGACCGTCGGACAGCTAAAGTCCGTCAAAGCGATTGTTGGCCCGATGGGTGATTTGATTCAGGCTGGCGAGGATCTGGAAGTCCTCCTTGAAATGGCAGCGGAAGACGAAACGATTCTGACGGAGGTCAGTGGAGAAATTAGTCGTCTGGAAAAAGTGCTTGAAGATCTGGAATTGAAAGCTCTACTCGGCGGACCCAACGATGCTGCTGGCGCGCTTGTGACGATCAATGCTCGTGATGGGGGCACAGATGCGAACGATTGGGCAGACATGTTGTTGCGCATGTACACGCAATGGGCCCAGAAAAATGATTATTCTGTAGCGCTCCTGGATCGAGATGACAACCCAGAAGCTGGCATTAATAGTGCGGCGATTGCGATTCGGGGACCGATGGCCTACGGTTATCTCAAAGGCGAGGCGGGTATGCATCGCTTAGTGCGAATTAGCCCTTTTAACTCGGAAGGAAAACGGCAAACAAGTTTTGCAGCAGTTGATGTGTCACCGGAGGTTTCTGATGCCATAGAAATCGAAATTAACGAAAGTGACGTTCGCGAAGATCGCTATCGCGCCAGTGGTGCTGGAGGACAACATGTCAACAAAACGGACAGTGCGATTCGCCTGACACACGAACCGACTGGGGTTGTTGTGCAATGTCAAAATGAGCGTAGTCAGCACAAAAACCGTGCAACGGCTTGGAAGATGTTACGTTCCAAGCTAGCCAAGATTGAGGAGGAAAAGCGCGAAGCAGAAGAAGAAGAACGCTATAAAAATAAAGCGCGGGTCGGATTCGGTTCTCAAATCCGCAACTATTTTTTACATCCAGACCAGCGCGTGAAGGATGCACGTACGGGTTTCAGTATGGGTAATTTTAACGACGTACTCGATGGCAACCTCCAAGGTTTTCTTGATTCCATGCTACGCTGGCGCGTCGGCCAATCCGAGTAAGAAGACCGTTTTCAGGTGATTGCCGATTTCTACAGCAGGCGATCAAAAAGGATCTTTTCCAGAGTTGTTTCTCACGCTGGGACAAGAGGAAAGTCAATCATCAAAAAACGAAACCTAACAAGTCACGCCTTTGTTCTGGTTGTGAGCCTCCATTGGATGGCCGTAGAGTCAAGTCCACAGGATGTGGACGGTACTTTACGTGTTATGAGTTTTAACATCCGCTATGGCACGGCGAACGATGGCATGAATCGTTGGCGTCAGCGCAAACAACTAGTTGCCAAAGCAATTCAACGTTTTCAACCAGATTTACTTGGTACCCAGGAGACCTTGAATTTCCAAGCAGACTATTTACGAGCACAGTTGTCAGAATATACGTATTACGGCGTGGGCCGAGAAAAAAATGATGCGGGAGAACAGTGCGGTATGTTCTTCCGTGCGGATCGATTTGAAGTGCTTGGCAAAGGAACTTTTTGGCTATCTTCCCAGCCGGAAGATCCGGGTAGTAAGAGTTGGGATTCTTCGTTGCCACGCATAGCGAGTTGGTTGCATTTGCGAGACAAACAACAGGCGGGAAAAAAATTATTGGAACTGGTGTTTGTGAACACCCACTTTGATCATCGTGGCGTAAAAGCGCGGCTGGAAGCCGCGCGACTGATTCGACGATACCTCGAAAATCTTGGCAGAGAGATTCGCGTTGTTGTCACGGGGGACTTTAATTGTGACGAAGGTAGCGCGCCGTACCGAGCACTGATTGGAGAAAATCCGGCAGGCGAATTTGCTCTTTACGACACCTTCCGGGTGGCTTATCCAGAACGCCAATCTGGTGAAGGTACATTTGGAGGGTGGACAGGTCAGCGTAGTAGCGGACGGATTGATTGGATTCTCCACAATACACATTTTCAGACACGAAGTGCCTCGATTGATATCTGGAAGCAAGATGGTCGCTATCCGTCAGATCACTTTCCCATCAGAGCGGTGCTGGTGGGGAAATAGAAGGCCGTTTCCGTGACGCATGCCCGGTTGCAAGGGTGGCTGTTGGAATCCATGCTGAAGACTTACATTGCCGAGGTTCCATTCAGCACGGGTGCGGTTGGGTTGCCCGGAACTCTATCACTTACGGGAGCAGACGATGAATCAACTACCACAGCTTACGTTCGCTACGCTTTTTGTTTGTACCCTCTTAGGCAACGATACCGTTACTGCTGATTCACCGAGCAAGGAAACGAATTCTCTGACACAAAAAGAATCGGAACAGGGGTTTCAATTATTGTTTGATGGAGAAACGTTGAGTGGTTGGAAAATCAATGAAAACCAACCATCCGCCTATGTTGAAAACGGCAATATTGTCACCCATGGAAAACGTGCCCATCTTTACTATGTCGGAGGAGAAAACGGCGGCAAGTTTGGAGATATGGAACTTCGGGCGAAAGTGTTCATTCACCCAGCGTCCAACTCGGGGATTTACGTGCACGCCAAGTGGCATGACACTGGCTGGCCGTTGGCCCAGGGCTATGAGGCTCAAGTCTGCAGTAACGATTATAGTGACCCCAAGAAAACCGGCAGTATCTACAACTATAAGAATCTGGAAAAATCGGTGGTCGCTGACGGTGAATGGTTTGAATATGTCGTGATCGTCAAGGGTCGCACCATCACAACCTTCTTAAATGGTCAGTTGGCCGCCACGTTTACTGAACCTGCAGAGCAGGCTTCGCGGCTTTTGGGCGGCTACATCGCTCTGCAATGCCATGACCCCAAGAGTAAGGTCGAATACAACACGATCCGTGTGAGAGAACTCTCAGCAGATGCGAAGTAGACTGTTAAGCGCGCTCAGGGAGCGACGTGGAGCGACTGCTTGGTGTGGGGGATCCAACACTCCAGAAAAACGACGGTTCATGAAACTGATTGTTTCGGAAAAGGGCCACGATGAAGAACAGAATCGTCTTGACGCTCGTCGGTGGCTTGTGGCTTTCGATAGCTAATTTCTCGGTATCCTTGGCGGCTGACCAACCAAACATAATTCTGATACTGATTGATGATCTTGGTTGGAAAGATCTTGGTTGTTACGGCAATGAATTTGTCGAAACACCGCGTATTGATCAGCTCGCCTTGGAAGGGATCCGTTTTACCGATTTTTATGCATCGGGGGCCGTCTGTTCGCCGACGCGATGTGCGCTGCAGTCAGGTCAAAATCAGGCGAGGATAGGGATCACGGCGCACATTCCTGGGCACTGGCGACCATTTGAACGGGTGATTACACCACAGACCACGATGGCCTTGCCTCTGGATATCGTAACGGTGGCAGAAGCTCTGAAGACAGTGAATTACACGACCGGTTATGTCGGAAAATGGCACCTTGATACAGGGCGCAACTTTTGGCCAGACAAGCAGGGTTATGACTACAGTCGTGTGATTGGGGGTCCCCACCTGCCGGGAAATTATCGTGTCAGCTCGCATCCCGAGATCAAACCCAAACCAGGCCAGTTTCGTACGGATTTTGAGGCTGATCTTTGTATCGAGTTCATCCAACAAAACAAAACACGCCCTTTTTTTTTGATGGTTTCCCCTTTTGCCGTTCACATCCCGCTGGCGGCGATGTCAGACAAAGTTGAAAAATATCGCATCAAATCTGAGCAAACAGGCCAGAAATTACCGCATCCTGTTTACGCAGCCTTGGTCGAGCATTGTGATGATTTAGTCGGTCGAATTCTGGATGAGGTTCAAGCCCAAGGTCTCGCCGAAAACTCTATGATTGTTTTCTCGTCGGACAATGGCGGTCTCTATCGACGGTATGATTACCGCGCGCATGCAGATGATACCGTGGCAACGCAAGAACCACTCAAAGGGGAAAAGGGTGCGTTACACGAAGGGGGTATCCGCGTCCCGCTGATTATTAAATATCCACCGTTGACGCAGGCTGGAACTGTGTCTTCAGAACCGACGATCAGCCATGATTTTTATCCGACGTTTGTCGAGTTGGCGGGTGGTCAGTTGCCAGAGCATCAGACAATTGATGGCTACAGTCTCTTACCCCTGCTCACTCAACCGGCTGTAAAACTTCCACGGTCAGCTCTTTATTGGCACTATCCACATTATCACCATGATCGACCTGCCAGCAGTATCCGAGAGCGTGAATGGAAACTGATTGAATATCTAGATGGAACAGGTGACAAAGAACTGTATCATCTTGCGCAGGATCTTGGTGAAACAACGAATCTCGTGAGTGAAAAACCAGGACGTGTTATGGATCTAACCCATAAACTCCAGCGTTGGCGGCAGCAGGTTGCCGCGCGGATTCCCATCCACAATCCAGGTTATGATCCCGCTCGAGCACATGAATGGTGGAATTTGCGTTCAGGCAAGCCGGTCGCCAGCGACCGCCGCCAGCGTTTTCCTTCTACGGAGAAAGAGCGGTGATCATCAATCGCCAATCAGGGTATTCGGCTTACCTCTTGTGGAACCAAGTTTCTTTGCCAGATCAGGGCGTCAATTGTTTTTAGCGTACGAAAAACAGATCTGCCTAAGTTTCACGGAACGCATGTCGCATCACCGAGATCATAAACCACCGGCCAGCAAGTGATGAGCAGAGTCTACACGCTACTTTTTGTGGGAATTGTGAATTCTTTGCAGGCGGTTTCCGGACAGGTTCTGGAAAAGCCGCCAAACTTTGTCCTCATCGTCTGTGACGATTTAGGGTATGGAGATCTTGGTTGTTTTGGGTCGACGAAGAATCGCACGCCAGAAATCGACAGTCTTGCTAAAAACGGGATTCGATTTACGAATTTTTACTCATCAAGTCCGGTATGCACACCTTCGCGAGCCAGCTTGTTAACGGGTTGCTACCCCCGACGGGTTGGGATGCATGAAGATGCTACGGGACACTGGGTACTTATTCCACGCAGTCGGCGGGGAATGCATCCTGATGAACTGACGGTTGCCGAGGCCCTCAAGGGAAAAGGCTATGCAACCGCCTGCATTGGTAAATGGCATCTTGGTGATCAACCCGAACATCTGCCGACGCGCCATGGGTTCGATTACTATTTCGGTATTCCCTATTCGAACGATATGCAGCACGCCGGCCGTGGAGATCCACCTCTACCACTTGTCGAGCAACTCACTGTTGTAGAAGCTCCGGTAGATCAATCGACCCTTACCCAGCGGTACACGAAACAGGCAATTCAGTTTATCGAAAAGCATCATTCAGAACCGTTCTTTGTCTATTTACCGCACACGTTTCCTCATCTCCCTCTGTTTGCCTCGAAAGATTTTCAGGGGGCGAGTAGAAACGGGCGTTACGGTGATTGCGTCGAGGAGATTGACTGGTCTACGGGACAGCTTCGGGCTTGCCTTGAACGCCTAGAGATTGTCGATAATACGCTGATTATCTTTACCTCAGATAATGGTTCCAACGGGCGCCATGGTGGTTCGAATCGGCCCCTGGCAGGTGCCAAAGGGGGAACCTTGGAAGGTGGCATGCGTGTGCCGATGATTGCTCACTGGCCTGGAAAGATTCCCGCGGCCGCGGAGTGTGACGCGCTGACAACGACCATGGATATTTTGCCAACATTTTGTAGCTTTGCGGGTGCCAACGGTCCACAACGGCCGATCGACGGTTTTGACATTCAAAGTCTTTTGCTGGCAGAAGATCAGGCCAAGTCTCCTTATCAGGCTTTTTTCTATTATCGACGTCGACAGCTTCAGGCCGTTCGCATGGGATACTGGAAATATCACTTACCCTTGCATCGGACATCCCCAAACTGGGCATCCACAGATCCCACTGGTCCAGGACGCAAAGCGAAACTAGTAAACCTTCAACAGGATCTTCAGGAGACGGTAGACGTGGCTGCAGAGTACCCCGAAATTGTCCGCAAAATGCAAAGTCTTGCTAAGGATGCGATGCGTCGGCTCGGAAATGAGTCCAGGCAGGGAACGGACCAGCGATGGGCAAAGACACTAAAATCTTCGCGACCCTTAGGCAAAGTTCAATAGTTGCCAGTTGTTTGTGCTACGTTGCTTTGTTGTCTCTGGCGTTTGCGCAGGAGGAACCGTCTTTCGTAAAATACAGACGCCAAGATGAACAGTCTTGATTGTGCTTTGGGTCAGGTTGCGTTGAGAAGGACAAGTAAGGGATGGAAGGTGCGAGAAAAGGCCCGGTATTTGATCCCCATGATCCACCTTTACTTTCCACGGGTCCTGCTTGTGTCGACAATAAGCCACAGAAAGTGCCGCTGTAAAAATGTGGGCTTCCCACCTGACACTGAAAACGAGAAGCCACGGATATGTCATAGTAGTTAACTCAACATGCGGTGCTGTAAAAATACACTATTTACGCTCTGTTCATTACCGATGAATGGTAATCTTGTTTGAGAGAGACGACCTAATTTTGAAAATGTACCTGGCTGCCACGCGCGAGCTCATTCCTACAAGGTTACGAACGGGACCTCCAGGGTGCCTGGATTACACATGTCATTCATGGTTGGAATTGTTACACTAAACGTCCCTGGCACTTAACAGCCTGGGGCTTAAGAGAAGTTGTGGGATCATTCTCGCCTGCGGCTATGTACAACGGATGTGCATATTGGATGGTGCATTTGTTTTTGGCTTCCATTGAGCACGTATTATTTTCGGGCTTTGTCCGAACACTTGGACCTCTGCGAAAGCGATTGCGACCGAAATGCTTCGTCTGGCAGTCATTGGAAACGACCGTGATGTGGAGGAATATTTGAAACTTGCGCCGCGCACGCGCGCTGCGAGTATAGCGCGCCTGGCGGATGTCACGGAGCTAGATCGACAAGGATTTGATGCGGTGGTCCTCTGTCCGCGAGACAGTCAAGAAGAAGACTGGCGGTTTGTTGCGGCCCGTGGTCACCACCTATTTCTTGTGAAACCACCTGGATCTGCGGAGTTGGTTACCGAACTGTTAGAAGCGTGCAAAACCCAAGATGTCCGCTTAATGGTTGGTTCCAGACGCTATCTGCCAGCCGTATGTGCCATCAAACAAAGTTTGGACTCGGGAGAACTAGGAAACCTTGGTCTGATTCGTATGCACCATTGGCAACCGCATTTAGCCAATCTGGTCGCCGAGATTGATCTGGCAATCTGGATGTTTCAGACAATGCCGACGGAAATTTTTGCTCTGGCTGAAAATGAGAGTAATAAAAAGAACCGCCATTTCCAGCTGCACCTCGGCTTTCCTGGTGAGGGCATGGTTTTAATTGATGGGGCGACGTTACCTACTTCAACAAAAAACTACTTTTCGTTGTCCGTCATCGGCGGTACCGGTGCTGCCTATGCGGATGATCATCACAATCAACAGTTATTGTTTCGCGGTGAACAATCCATTTCATTGACAACGGGTGAAGGAGAGATAGCACGTCTGACAGAACTACAAGAGTTTGTCAATGCGCTCAACCAGCAACGCGCGCCATTGGTAACCGGGGTCGATGCACTTCGAGCATGTCTTGTCTTTGAAGCAGCATACGAATCTGTCGGTCGAGGCACAGTGGCTCGGCTAGTGGGAGATCACTATGAGTGCTAATCCAGGGAATAAGTTTCGTTGTGCGGTAATCAGTGTCGTAAAGCACGATTATGTGCCCAATGGTGTCATTGCGAATGACCGCTTTGAACTCGTTGTTGTGACCGACGATGACGATCAACCCGATTGGGTTCATGAACGTAATCAAACTTTTGCCGATCAGCATGACATTCCCTATGTACGCAATGTTGAAAAGGCAATCCACGACTTTGATGTGCAGGTGGGAATTGTCAGTTCCGCAGCAGAACGCCACTGCGAATTAAGTATCCGGGCAGCAGAGGCTGGTTTGCATGTGGTGCAAGATAAACCGATGTCGACCAAGCTTTCAGAATGCGATCGCTTAGTGGAAGCCGTCAATCGCAATAAGGTTAAGTTTCTCCTGTGGAACCGAAACTTTTTGCCTGCCTTGGTCCACGCGCAACAGGTCCTAGCGGAGGGCAAGATTGGAGATCTTTTGGCAATTCACGTCGATTTTTATTTTGCCAAGGATTCGGGACCTCCCAAAGGTTCGCGGTTGCCGGGTGAGCCACCGATCAATTGGCTCGAGCGCCAGCTGGAAGCGCATGCTGACGGTTCCGATGGCGGGGTGGGTAGTGAACCCATGGGTGAGTTGAAGATCGAAGGAATTTATCCGTTGGCCTATATTCGCATGCTGGCTGGCGTGGATGTCCGTCGTGTATTTGCGCGCACTACGGCGCATTTTCACCAAGCCAATGTGGATAATGATGTCGATGATTTAGCTACGGTGACGTTGGAAATGGAGGGGGGCTTGGTCGGCTCTCTTTGCCTGGGACGTATCGGTGCTGCCAGCCACCCCAATATTGGTGAAATTAAACTGCACCTAGTGGGAACCGAAGGAGCACTTGTAATCAATGAAGCGGCGCCCGAAGTGAGTATCTATTATCGGGGCCAGCCTCCGACAGAATTTCGTAGTCGTCGCATGGCGATTGATAATGATTTTTTGTTGGCTGATGATTTTGCTCGCGCGATTGACACCGATGGTGAAACGATTCTTGATGCCCACGCCGGTCGAGCTATCACAGCGACTGTTTTGGCGGCGATCGATTCTGGAAGGTCTGGTGCACCGGTAAGCGTAAAGTAAGCCAACGGTCACGATCATACTGAATTCAGTTCTGCCAATTGCACCCTGCATCCCGAGTTAAGTTGGAAGCGTTGCGGTGTTGATAAAGAGCAGAACTACCTAGCCATCGTCGAATCCGGGAGCTATTTTCTCCGAGCCTTCAAGGTGAGATTGTAGTGCTGGGAAAGCATTTTCTACACAACGATGGTTCATTCCGGGGTCCTCTATTCGCCCCGGTCTTTCGGCCGTGTTGCCTGCTTCAACTATAAGGAGCGGATGTCCTAGCGAATCACTGGCCTGTGACGCGTTGATTTCGTCAAGCTTCAGCTCGACGGCGCGCTCCGGGCGAGTGTTGGGGGGATGAAAGAGGACTAAGGAACCGAACGAGCTTTGCGCGGTTATCGTAAAAGACTGCGTGATGTTGATCCGGCCGCTCGGCACGCCAAAGAGCGATACCTGTGGGGTCACTTCGGCAAACGGAGACTTGGCTGAAACCCCGTGTGACAGTATTCCACTAAATCCTGGAGCATCAGCGTGGCCACCGGGTCGGTCGTCAGATGTGCCAGCAGATCTAGCGTTGTCATCACAACTCGGCCCTTTTTAAAACGAAATTGCACCACCATTCCGGTCACCGATCCGTGTATGGATCGTTCTGGCGAGCGGATCACCGTGCGCAACCATTCTGCATAAGCGCCCACCAGAATGTCATCGCGATGCCTGACGTCAATGCCCGCAATGGCCTGGTGCGAGAGCAACACGTTGCAGAAATTCCATCCCAACGGATTACTGTGAGGAATCCTCTGAAATAACTCCTGTTCTGGATGGATAAAGCTCCAAAAATGATCCTTGGCGGCCAGAGCATACCCAACACCTCCCACTGTCAGCCCCAGTTTGGCTGGAATCTGGCTGTTACTACTTAGCAAGAATAAAACCGTTCCACCGTGGTCTAGGAATGTCTCCAATTTTGCATCCCAGCGGGTTGCCAGCGCGACGGGAATCTCAGGATCGAGTCCTAGGTGCTGTTCGTAACCGTCGATGTCTAATGGCTGGTGTGATATTTTTTCTTGCAGTATCACGTCGGCCAGTGTCGAATCTGAATTATTCTTTTCGATAAAGAATCGTACGCCATCGCTACTGGCTTGCAGTAGAGTTGACTGGAACTCGATGTCAACAAAACCATCGAGAGGACTCAACCAACTGTGCACGGCCATGTAGAGTTTGGAACCAATGTTCACAGGATTCCAGACAACTGTTTCGGGTGGTACACGAACACCGCCGACCCCAGCAATCCCTACGTCACCGTCGGTATCGTTTTTCCAGGTGAAGGGACCAACATCGGTAGCGACACACCAGAACTGTGGTGGCACGTTACCGATGTTCCACACACCATCGTAGAAACTGTGGCGTGTCATGAGTGGGTATTGTCCCGACCGCTGAGTCACATCGGATAATTTTTCAGTCCAGCGTTTTGACCAGGTCGAGTCCTCGTTGTTTTTCCCAGGGTCAATCGTCCAGTCATCGGCCACATCCCACATCTGGCCGGCTTTACCATGCACCCCAATCTTGGCATGCAATGTCTGTGTATCACCCCCGCCATGTTGGAGAGGATCCGCGATAAAGTTAATCCGATCGCCCACCTTTACCGGAATCTTTGTCAGTTTCACTGGCCCCGTCGTATCGCCGATAGAGTACTTCACTTCAGTGGGTAACTTTACAGCCGTCACATTCAACTGCCGGTTTGTCGGAGCACGCTTCCACCGCGCCGGATAAACATACAAGTCTGTGTAGTTTCGGGACAAAACGATACCCTCTTGTCGAAGCTCGACAAGGAGACGCAAGGTAGTTCCCTCGCTGACCGAAGGCATATTGAATGAGATTCGACCCGCTGGTCCGACGCCGACTTGTGCCATCGACAGTCCGTGAATATCCCCTGTGATAAGCGAATCCTTCTTGGTATCCGACGCCGCTCGTAGTTCCCAATGGATCACCGCATCGTGAATTGGCTGCCTACCGTAGTGAGACAGAAGAAGGTCTGCTTGGAACGGCTCGTCATCCCAATAGTTCAGTTTTTGCCAATCAATGATCAACAAATCGGGGTTGAGAAACTCAGCCAATTGGTTGGCAAACGGGCGCAGCGACAGATCGTAATCAACAAGACCATGGACAAACGGTCCTGTGTTGTTGAACAACGTAAAGATAAACCCAGTGACCTCGGGGCTTTTTCTCAGCTGCTCGATTTCGAATTTCAGATCGTAAAAGGCCGACCAATCATGCTGATGGGAAAAATGTGCGAAGCTACCGTACACTTTGTCCAAACCCCATTCATAGAACCGTTGGTCGTAGTTGGCTCCCATGTAACGACACTCACCCCACCCAAGCCCAGCGTGTCTGGCGATCGGCCATGGCACCTGACCTTGCCATTGGCGTTTGTATTTTTCGATATCCGGGAAAAATACGTAGCCGCCCAACTCACCACATATCAGCGGCCGTCGAGTCTGCGTTGTGTCGCCTTGTCCCGGAAGGCGAGCGGTGCTATCGGCGCGCAGGCCAGGATAATGTGATTTGGCGCGCAAATATGAATGTGGCCCCGAATAGCCGTAGCGCATCAGGGCCACGATTTCTGTATTGAACGGTTTGCCACCACTCGTGTCGAGAACCGGTCGGGTGGGGTCCAGACCTTTCACCATGTCGCGAGCTGCTTGGACCATCGCAGCCTGCTGTTCGTGGGTCGGTGTTTCTCCTAGATACTCCGGACCTCCGAAAGGGAGCGGCATGGGTTCTAGGCCGGAAGCCGCATTGAACAGCGCCCAAAAAACGACGCTGGGATGACTCCGATCTCGGCGTACCCAACCATCAACTTGTCGAGTCCAGCGGGCTTTAGCAACAGAGGTAATCGTCCAGTAATAGGGAGGCTCGCCGTATACCAACAATCCCAACCGGTCGGCCCAATCATAGTATCGGTGATCATCAATGAAGAGATGCTTACGGATGATGTTAAAGCCCATTTGTTTCGCTGCCAGCACCTCGTGTTTGATCTCTTCATCCGTGGGCGCGTGATACTCGGATAGATAAACGTTCTTATCGGGAACATCACCCGCATCGATCGCTCCCATCAACAAGAGGGGCTGGTTGTTGAGCCGGATATGAATCCCATCGATGTCGATTTTGCGCATGCCGAAATCGCGCGTGGCTGCATCGACAACGGTATTTTCATCTAACACTGTGGCGGTCACTGTATAGAGTTGCGGGTTGTCGGGTGACCACAATTTGGGGTTATCAATGAAAAGCTGTGTATGCGTTCGACAACGTCCGCGCTGATCTCTTGAGGGCAGTACGATTGCCTGCTGCGTGCGTTGCGTGACCCCGTGAGGGCCGTCCACGCGCAGGCTTAACAGCACGTTTTTCTCGACCTGCCGAGGTGGTACGCTGTATTCGACGTCTACATCGACTGTGGATCGATCAATGTCCGAAACGACATGAATGTCCGAGACATAGGTAGGCCCCGTTGTTTCGATCCAGGCTTGCCGCCAGATGCCACTCATTCGTTCCATTTCGATCTGCTGGTAGCCGACCGGATTTTCCAGTTGATACTCCGGATCAGTCACCTTCACAGTCAGCGTGTTCGGCTGGTCAAAATTGATCAGATTTGTCAGATCCACATCGAACGGCAGATAACCACCTTCGTTTTGGCCCGCCAATTTTCCGTTGACCCACACCGTGGTGTAGTAATTCACAGCGCAGAAAACAGCGGCGATCCTTTTCCCTTGATGCGCCGATGAAAGCGTGAACTCTCTCTCATACCATCCTGTGCCAACGTATTCTCTGAGATCCTCAAAAACGACTTGCCAGGTCGACGGCACTTTGATCAACCTGTCACGCACACCCAATTTAAACCAGCGTTCGCTTTCACCAATGTCATGCGGGTCCGCCTGAAACCTCCACGGCCCTGCCAGATCAACGACCTTTTTCCGATTAAGGATCGTGACCAGCGAGTTGGACGTCATGACATCATGCGGATCCGCGTTCGTTAGGTCGGCTGTTGCCGGATCTGCCCCAACAACAAGCAACGGCCAAAAAAGTACGGAGGCCAAGATGACCATCCTGACCCAAGGAATGTTTCGACGTGGCATTACAGCATATGTCTCATGGCAAACTAGACCAGGATTATCGAAATAACCTTTTGATCGAAGCGGCAGGGATGAAAGACAGCAGACGTACACTAGTGAGGGAACATGGTGTGATGTTCCCGATTCCTGAAAGAACCATTCTCGTCGCATCGACTTAACGAAAACAACTGTCACAAGATCACTTCGAGCTTCGCAGGTATCTTCTCAACAAAACATTGTAGTCGAGCGGCCGCTTACAGGGCACGGTAGCAAATACGAACTGGGCAATGAATCTACAACTCTTAACCAGTGGGAGCCACCGCGCCCGTTGTTGTATCGATGTGAAGCGGAACTACGTTTCAGTTGCTTGATTCGCCACAATCAAGAATCCGCCTGTTTGACCGCCACAAAAAATCCGCCGGCATCCATGAAGTTGGCCATATTCTGCGGCGTGTTTTGTCTCGAGGATAAAGGTGACGTTTGTTGCCTGCCCAAGCGAATTGCAAATCTCACTCCGACAAGGTGCGCCGAGGAAAACAGCGACACACAGAAAATCTCTCAGCGAAAACGCCTCGTATTTACTTACCTTACTATCCGAGGTCGTAGCGCATTTTACGGGTTTTAATAACCTCTTCTCCAATCGTGAGGCTTTCGCCGGTTCCTACGTCGACAAAATTTTCAGAATGAAAGGCGCTGTGTTTTGTCTCATCCGAAACAGCGACCAGACAATAGCACTCAGAAATGGGGTGCTCAGCAACCCACTGCAGACCTCGACGAATTAATTGCTTCCAGAGGCTGTTGCCTTGGTCGAACTCGTAGGCAAACGCATCAATTGAAGCGAACGGGCCATCAATCTTTACGCTGGCAAGGCCGAGTAACCGATTATCCTCGGTCCACGCTGCAAAGACGACTCCTTTGCTGACCAGTTGCTCATATCTTGGATACAAACCCATGCAGGAATGTTGCACATACTGTCGCGATGAGAGCAAATCGGCATGAACATCGAGAATGGTCCAGGGGTGATCTATTAGGGCTAAGGGAATCAACGGAATGCGAATATCGCTGCCAGCCACTTTAATCCGGCACGGGCGTGATCTCATTTGAAACCAATGCTCTAAAAATGTTTTCGCTGCCGCTGGTCGTTGCGTGCAAACCATCACAGTTGTGCCTGGTAGTTGCTGCCATCCCAGACGTTCATAGATTCGTTGGGCTTGAGGGTTTTCTGTGCCGAGAAATAATGCTTCACCACCCCGCGCAAAAAAATCATCGCGGGCTGTTTCACAAAGGGTCGTTGCCAACCCCAGACGGCGAAACTCGTCCGGGACTGCCACCTCACCGACACCGCCGAGGCGAGGATCGGTTTGGGAGATTGTTAGATGACAGGTCGCTGCCAAGCGTTGACCATCACGAGCAACATAGAGGACGTCGGTATTGTTGGCAGATTCTTCGCCACGAAGAATCCCCTTCGTCTCATAAAAAGAATAATGAAACACCCGTTCCCAAAAAGAAAGAAACTCATCAATCAAACCGGTCGGGAACGGCGGCTGTTGATGAGTCCATTGAAACGGGCGCGGGCTGTTTGTCATGGGATGCACTTTTAACCAGGATGATTTTCGGGGCGGTAGTTGTGTGCGGCGGTTATTGCTGGGGTCATTCTGAACGTTGTCGCCCGAGTTGGCAAAGGAGGAAAACGTAGGATTCGAAACGGGCCCAAAATCTTAGTCTACGAGGTGATGCAGGGCCTATCGACTCGTTCGCGGTTTGTCAGGCAACTCGGCTTTGTGGGGAGTCTCTCGGCAGCCCCAGAAGTAATTTGGAGCGGTGTCGCCAAAGCAACCGATCCTAGGATTTGCTCAGAGCCGGACAAACCGATCAAAAGTTGGTCGCTTTTGGTGCACTGTTCATGTTGCTTAACTGCACACTTGAAATTTTTGGTAACTTTGTGTGCGTGAATGAGCTGAGGATTATTGCGCGTTCTTCAGTTAACACGGGCCTATTTTTAGAGATTCAGACGTCACCAAGGTTGATGTTGACGTAACAAAAGGTTCAATTGATGGCCCTGCTGATTGTCGCAGCCCAGAGGGTCACAACCAGCCGTAGTCTCTCTTGTCGCTGGGGGAGTACTGCTTTTGTCGACGAACTAAGCATTGAACAATCTGAAAAGACAATGACCACCGAACCGACAATTTTAGAAGTTTCCAATGCAAATGGAGTCGGCTTGCGGGTCACCTTTGAGTGGCACCGGGACCGGTACCGACAGTTGATTGAATGCATTCATCAGCAACAATCGCAATTGGTGTTGTCTTCCCTTGAAGGGAGCAGTGACGATGATTGGCCCCCGAGTCCTCCATTTCAACAACTCAGTTTGGAAGGCTCATGCGATGATCAACAAACGCTATTTTTAGTGGGAATGGCGGGCAAGAGCCATTGGTCAGGCAGCGTGGAAGTGCGGCAAGAATCCTCCCAAATAATTTTTGATGTCGCCTGTCGCTGCCATGGTTTCCCCCAATTCTTGGGTAGCGTGTACACCAACGATTCTGTCGAAAGTGAAATTGGTGATGACAATACGGCGCTACTCACTACGGCAACGGGAGCTGTGAGACTGCAATTGGAACCCACCGCAGGGGATGATCCGGAATGCCGACTAAGTATTGGACGTCAAATCACGATCCAACGCCCGAACTCGAACTCCTCGGTACCTTGCACGTTGCGCTGGAAGTACTGCTTGAGAGTCTGAAAGAAAGAGTTGTTTGACTTGATAAGTTTGTTGGGTCAGGCAAGAGGTCGTTTATGCTGATCGCCGGCATGTTCTTGGACATATCGCGGTACCGCATAACCTGGGAGACGCGTACGCATCTCTGCGATGATGGCTTTTCCCACATCGACCTTTACTTCAAAATGCGCGGCACCGTTAACTCGGTCGAGCTGATTGAGATAATAGGGCATGACTCGACAATTGATGAGCTTCTCGGACAGTTTAATTAAAGTTTTCGCGCAGTCGTTGACCCCGCGCAAGAGAACGGACTGATTTAATACGGGGATTCCGGCCTCTACAATTCGCTGTAATGCAGCAGCCACATGGCAATCGATTTCTGCGGGATGGTTCGCGTGCACAACAACCAGCGATACCAGTTGTGTGCGCTGTAGAGATTCTAATAATGCATCTGTGACTCGTTGCGGAATCACGATTGGCAATCGCGTATGAATCCGTAGACGCCGCAGATGCTCGATGTTCTCAAGTTGCTGAATCAGGTCGGATAACCCCTCATCCACGACAGTCAATGGATCGCCACCGCTGAGTAAGATTTCTTCGATCGTAGAATCTGCCGCGATCGTTTGCAAAAGAGGTGCAAACTCTCGGTGCGATCGTGGCCCTTCTGCATAGGGATATTCGCGTCGAAAACAGTAGCGACAATGCACCGCGCAACGACCAGTGGTGATTGCAAGCGCGCGCCCATGATATTTCTGAATCAGACCGGGTGTTTTTTGTGCCGCCAGATCCCCCACGGGATCGGAAACGTATCCCGGTGCCAGGAGAAGCTCCTCGTCCACTGGAAGGACTTGACGTAAAAGCGGATCGCTCGGATTGCCGACCTCCATTTTGGCGACAAAATCTTTTGGTGCGAACACGGGAAATTCTGCTGCGGCCTGCTCCGCTCCAATTTCGAATTTTGCTGGTAGCTGGAGCGTGCGGCATAACTCGACTGGATCACGGATCGCTTCTTTCAAGGCTTTTTGCCAAGAAAGTGTGGACAGCTTACCGGCGCGGACAGAATCGTGATCAGACGTTACAATTGCCATGCTTCGTAGAATAACCATAGACGGACTTAAATCGAAGTAGGGAACGAAACGTGGCAACGTACAAGACAAGCGACTTCCGTAAAGGACTCAAAATTCAATTAGACGGCGAGCCGTATTTGGTGGTTGAATCAACTTTTCGCAAACCGGGAAAAGGCAACGCCATTTACACCTTGCGCATGAAGAACCTCATTCGTGGAACCCTTTTGGAACGCAATTATAAAGGTGGCGAATCAGTCGAAGCGGCAGATGTCGAAGAAATCGATGTGCAGTACCTCTATCGACAGGGTGACACGTTTGTCTTTATGGACAACAAGACATACGAACAGTATGAACTTTCGGGTGATCAAATCGATGATCTCTGGCGATATCTTAAGGAAGGTCTGGCCTGTTCGATGATTCTGTGGAATGGCAATCCGATTACCATGACTCCCCCCAATCATGTTGAATTGCAAGTGACTCAATGTGAACCCGGCGCGAAAGGCGATACGGCAACAAATGTCACCAAACCCGCCATTGTGGAAACCGGTGGGGAATTCATTGTTCCTGGTTTTATTAAGGAAGGCAACGTTATCAAAATCGATTCCCGGACAGGTGACTATGTGGAGCGCGTCAGCAACTAGTGCTTGCTGGTTGAAGACGGAAGTGAGATCACGGATAGGATGCAAACGTATCTGTTCGGGTGAGAATCGATGTCCACCGAGCAAAACCGAAATGACGTCTTGCCGAGTGCCCCTTGGGCGAATCTACGTTTGCGCAGCGATTGCTTGAAACGATTGCGATGTTTTTTTGCAGCCCGCGATTTTCTGGAAGTCGATACACCACTGCTTTCTGCCGACACAGTGGTGGACCGGTTCATTGAGCCGATGAAAGTCTCGATTCCTGATTCAGAGGGCAGTGCACATAGCAAGGGAATGTTCTTGCAGACCTCGCCTGAGTTTGCCATGAAACGATTGTTGGCGGCTGGAGCGGATGCGATCTACCAAGTGGCCCATGCCTTTCGGGCCAGCGAGCAAGGACCTTGGCATAATCCAGAATTTACCATGGTCGAATGGTATCGCGTGGGTGACGATTATGAAGCTGGTATGTCCTTACTGGAAACCGTGGCTGATGAACTTTTGGGAACCCCCCCGTGTCAACGGCTTACCTATCAGAGTGCTTTTGAAACATTTGCTGAGATTGAGCCGTTTTCGACACCTCACAAAGATCTCGTTGCTGTTCTGGAGAAACGTTGCATTTCGATTCCGCAAAGCCTGAACAGAGATGATCGCGATCAATTGTTGAATTTGTTACTGGCGGAACTGATTGAACCAAATCTGGGAGATGAAGTACCAGTAATCCTCTATGATTATCCCGCCAGCCAAGCTGCTTTGGCAAAAGTACGCGAGGACGATATTCCAGTTGCCGAACGTTTCGAACTTTATTTTCGAGGAATCGAATTGGCCAACGGATATCATGAATTATTGGATGCCGAAGTTTTGATGCAGAGAAATCGATCGATCAATGATCAGCGGTCGCGCGACGGACGCTCACGCCTGCCGGAAAAAAGTCGATTAATTCGAGCGATGGAGCAAGGTCTTCCCCCTTGTTGTGGGGTGGCACTTGGATTCGATCGGCTTGTCATGATGCTCGCGGGCGCGGAATCGATTGACCGTGTAATTGCCTTTCCCATTGATCGAGCGTGAAAAGTGAGCTTGCCCGCTGAACTGAGGCTAATGGGAATGCTTCCCGGGGAATCATCAGGGAGATCACGTCAGGGATCTCTCTCTCCTGGGCAAGAGAATCAGGAATTGTTCCGTACCAACGCGCATGCCTGTGAGTGCTAGAAACCACGTGACAAGCATCCATGGTGTGACAAAGAGTGCGGCGTCCCAACTCCCTTGGGGAAATAAAAACGCGACGACCGCAGATAGTCCAGCAAGTAACAGACCTGGGGAAAACGGCAGACCGACCAACGAAGGAGGGACACCGCGAATGGAGCACACCAAACGATGAATTTCCAAGGGGACGAGCACGAGAATTCCCCAGGGCAAAATCGTCGCCGTGAGTTGTGTCCTATGTGATGCATCCGATTCTGGCCTAGCGATGTTATGAGAAGCCGCACCGGTCAATCTGCGGAACTTGCCCAGTGCATGCTTTGGCCGGACAGTTTTCGAAAACGAGCTTGCTCAAACCGAATTATCGGATATCCAAGGTAGGCTGCCCAATGTTGCGGTCGCGAACAGGCGCGGAGATCGTACCATACCGAATCGTCCTGATGATTCCACTCGACGGAAAAACGCTCTTCGCCACATTCTAGATGATCTTTCAATGTGCCATAGGCAAACCCAAAGCGTTCGGTCGCTCCATCTTCATCAAGGCAATATATGATGCGGCAAGAGTTAAGTGACCAGATGGGACCGGCGCGAAATAGGACAGAAACGACCGTCCCTGTTTCGATGGGCGCATCTGGCCAATACAGGGTGGCCATGGAGGGTGGAAACATCTTCCAACTCGACAGGGCCGCTTTCGCCCGTTCAAAGCTACTGGATCCATAACCCAGNAGGNCTCGATGATGGTCGACGGTAAATCCCTTCACGGCCTCCGCTCTTGTGCAACCTTGCTCGTGGTAGGACAAGGGTGTGTCGCGCAATGCGCGCAGGTTGTCCCCAATTTGTAGATCGGTGGGACGACGGAAAAAGAACATTAGCGCCTCGGGGTTTATCTGATTTCATTATGCCGGATTTCTATTCCTCTGACCGCAATTGAGGCTGTGCGATTAACTGTCCATAAGGCTTTTGTCTTAGGTGCGACGTACTACTGACCCGGGGACGCGAGTTGCGCAAACCACAGGTTGACAGGTGTGCGGCTGAGAGGTCTGTGTGGCTTGCTGAAAGTTTGCTCACCAGATCGTAAAAGTTTAAACGTCTGATTTAGGCAGGGACTTGGCCCGGCGACGTAATTTTGGTTTTCTTGGTACCGATTCTTGCACCGCAATGTGAGGCGACGGCAAAGTCGCGTTTCCATCGTCGATATCGCCGAGATATTTCTTGCGGACTTGCGGGTGTTGTTTCACTTTCTCTGCCGATCCGTGGCAGAGCACGGAGCCCTCGCTGATCACGTAACAGCAATCAACAATTTGTAGGATCTCACGAGCGGCATGGTCGGTGATGAGAATAGAAATGCCTTGGCGACAAAGTTCTTTGATGACTCCTTGGATGTTTTGTACCGTCACGGGATCGATTCCAGCGAAGGGCTCATCAAGCATGATAATCTCTGGATTAGAGACTAAACAACGGGCAATTTCTAACCGCCGTCGTTCGCCGCCCGATAGTTTGGCGGCCTTTGATTTGCGAATGTGTGTAATCTCAAACTGTTCCAACAATTCGTCGCAGCGCTGTCGCATGGCTTTGCGTGTCATGCCCAGTAGTTCCATGACCGCCAACAAATTGTTTTGGACGGAAAGTTTTCGAAAGACACTCGATTCCTGAGCTAGATAACCCATGCCGCCATCGCGCGCTCGACGGAACATCGGCCAATGGGTGACATCTGTTCCGTTGAGCAGAACTTTGCCTTCGTCCGGCTCGATCATTCCACAAATCATGCGGAAGGTCGTCGTTTTGCCTGCCCCGTTGGGGCCCAGGAGTCCCACCAACTCGCCTTGTTCGACGGTCAGATCAACCCCTTGGACGACTTTACGTCGACCGAATGTTTTTGCCAGTCCTTTAGCTTCTAAGATCGACATGTCGGGTACTCCGTAACGGCGACATTAAGACCATTCTATGAGATCGTATTGGCTACTGAATCAACCCCATGCGCGGGCAATTCGGGATGGGTAAGATAGGAAGGAGATCTACTGGATACCAAGCATGGGGCCAATATATCAACAACGCTTTGCCGATCATCAGCTCCCGTGGTACAAACTGGCCGTGCCAAAACCGCGCGTCAGAACTTTGGGGGCTGTTGTCTCCCAACGGAAAGAATTCATTGTCTGGGATCGAATAAGTTGCTGGCGCGAGTTCTTTAAACAAATCCGTCTCGTTCCAATCGTTCGGATTTTCAATTGTTTCCCATACATCCGCAGGACTGTGAACGATGTAGTCGTCGTGGTTCGAAGCAATGTAGTAAACGTCACGTAATACGCGTAAGCGAGGAATATCCAAAGAGACCCCGGTCGCACCAATTCCCAGCGGAGCCAGATCACCCAAATCAGTCGGGTCGGTGGGGTTCGTCGTCGGATTCAGGTTTTCTCGATGGGAGTCAGAGACGAAATAAGTTGTTGGGTTGTCGAAGGTGATGCGTTTGTCATTGATCCACAAGCTTAACTCGTCATCCACGTTGGCAAAACGAAAATCATAGGTCTTGTTGCCACGCACTTTCGTTTCCGCCGTGGGCGTGGTACCGAGTGTTTCTCCTTGCTCGTTTACAAAGGGGATGCGCTCGTCACTGATAGACAAAGTCGCCGTGCCAGTCGCAACATCGATGCGGCAGGTAAAACGAACGCCTCCCTCGACTAAATCAAGCATGCATTCGCCGACAGATCCTTCAATGGTCACATCCTCGGCTTCGAGTGCTAGGTCTCCGACCCAGTGGAGTCCATTTGTTGGGCTGGTTGTGGTAAAACCTCCCGGACCATTGTCTTTCGAGAAGGCATTGTATTCATAAAAATCAGTAATCAGCTGGCCTCGATAAGCTTCGAGGTCTGGTGCCGGTTGCCGCTGCTCGATGTAGTGCCAATCTCCTTGAGCACCATCAAGATAGCGGTCCGGGCGAGGAACGGTGTGATGGTAGCGCAGCCAGCTTTCCGAATCACCCGTTGGTTCAATCCGCATCCCGTCCATATCATCACCAGAGAGTCGCCGTGTTGTTTGTGCCTCGGCATCGAATGGCCAAGGTTGCCAACGGGAGGGCCATTGGGATCGGGCCAACGCTTCTGCAATGTAATTCGTGTCATCCACCAGCTGGAGCATGGCCCGCAATTTGTGGTCCGGTTTACGCACAATCCGATACTGGGAATTCTGAGGTTGGGAATNCTGAGGCTGTTCTACAAAAATATCTCCACGCCAAATTCTGATCGTTTCTCCAGGTAAACCGACAAGCCGTTTAATGTAGTTTTGCTTGGCGTTTTGGGGAAATTTGAAGACAATCACNTCCCAGCGTTCTGGTTGGCCAATATCAAAATCGAACTTACTGACCAGAATGCGGTCGCCTGTGAAGCTATCGTGGTAAGAATTTGTACCATCAATGGACATGGTGTAACGACAAACGGGACATTGTGTGGCGACTACCGTTCCGGGACTGCGAGAATCGGCATTTTCACAACTGGCCCCCGCCCGATAGGGATATCCACACTGTGCGCATTCAACATCTTTGTGGCGACCTTGTAGTGTGGGTGCCATCGAGCCGGTGGGAATGACAAATGCTTCGGCGACGAAAGCTCGAAACAGGAATGCCAGGATGACGGCAACGACAATCGATTCGACCGTTTCTCGGTGGGAGTTCAAGCGGTTCGTGGCTTGATCGGCCACCATCGAGTTGGTCGATGCTGCTTCCAGGGAAGATGAAGATTTAAATTTGCTCATGATCGGGCTCTTAGCGGCCACGTCGAATCGATCGTCAGGTTTTTTGGGGACATTTGAGGACAAAAGCCGACACCCAGCGGGAGGGCAGCGACAGCTCGGTCCACGAGGTGATTTTTACGAGAAGGGGGAAATATAACTGAAAATCCAGGCCGCCGAAACTTGAACTCTTGATTGCTGGCAGGTCAACCGGTTTATTCTGTGCTGCTAGGTGCGAACTTCAGAACGCGTCCCCGCAACAAATTCCGCTTGATTTGAGGGTTTGGCCAACGACGGCTGTCGGTAGATCGGGGTGGATTATCCCCCAGCAGAAAAAAACCGTTGCCGTCGAGTGGGTCTGTTCGTTTCCAAGTCTGTTGATCGGCTGAGGGTGCGATGTAATAGATGTCGCGTGTGATTTGTGGCCATTTTACCGTCAGCTCGCCTTGCTGAGCGCCGATCGCCAGCATCCGCACGCTATTTGAAGAAGTAACTTCTGCTGGTTCAATCTGCTCTTCAAGTAAAACATGGCCATCGATCGCGAGAATAAGCTGTTGGTCAAAAGTGCCGAATTCTAGCAGCTGTGGCTGATCCTTTGTGGCAGGGGGTAGCGGCTTGGTTTTGATCGCCACGTCATTGCGTAAGTAGATCAATTTTCGTTCGGCAGCCAAGATGTCGACCTGCAACACATCGTGTCCCGTGTTTGCTAGCAGGGAGATTTTTCCAGAGATGCTCCAATGGCATTGGCAGTGGAGCAACCAATCTGCGACCATATTGAGGCTGCCACGGGGCAAGGATTGGTTGTAGCCATACGTATCTACAAGGGGTGCTTCCTGGTCTCGTTCCACCGCAGGAATACTTTGTGGGGCGTTGTTCCAATTTCGAAATATTAACCAGTCGATTCCCGGGATTGAGTTTTGATCAACGTCGTCAAAATCGTTCTGCGCTCTGGAATATCGATAACCAGACTGAGAAGATTGCCAATTGCTGTTAGGGCTTTCTGGTTGCCAGCGTGGTAACAAACCAGGTGAAATGCGTGGACGGAAACGATCATTGTGCACGAGAATAGCAAGCCGCTTAAATTCGTCTAAGGATTTACGCTGGATTTTGTCGTTGATGTAGATTTCACCCTGCCGAATCGCAACTCTTTCATGCGGCAGTCCGATCAATCGTTTCACGATCCAGCGCTCTGGTGCTTCTGGGTCTTGGAGGGCAATAGGCTCCCAGCGCTGCGGTTCTTTGGAGTGCCAAGAAAAGTGGTCAATCAGAACTCGCTCGCCGCGGGTAAAGGCATTGTTCGTGACAATATTTTTTTCATAACCACAATTGGGACATTTTGTCTCGTCACCGACCGCAGCGCGTTCCACACTGCACCGGTAAGGGATGCTGCAATCATGGCAGTGCAATAAAAAGTGATCGCCGACAAACGCCGTTGCCATGGAATCACCAGAAATGTGAACCGGGTGCAAAATCCCATCGACCTGAGAAAAGCGGTAGACCAAAATTCCGATCGATGCACTGATCGCAAAGACCAGAGGGAACGTTGTGGAGATACGAGGCCGCGACTTCATTTACTTTCCTGGCCCGTGTCGAGGACTGCCATAAACGCCTTTTGCGGAATATCCACTTGGCCGATCGATTTCATGCGTTTTTTTCCCTCACGCTGTTTGGCCCACAGCTTTCGTTTGCGGGTGATATCACCACCATAACATTTGGCCGTGACATTCTTGCGCAAGGCGGGTACTGTTTCGCGGGCGATCACGCGTGTTCCAATAGCCGCCTGTACAGCCACTTCGAACATATGGCGATCGATCTCGATCTTCAATTTTTTTGCGACCGCTCGTCCGCGACGATCGGAATCAATTCGATCGCAAATTACGCTTAAGGCATCGACGCGATTCCCATTTACCAAAATATCGAGTCTCACGAGATCCGCAGGAAAATAACCAAGTACTTCATAATTCATCGTCCCATAACCACGCGTCGCACTTTTTAGTTTATCGTGTAAATCATAGATAACCTCGGCCAGCGGTAATTCGTAAATCAGCATGGCACGTGTGGGTGACAGATATTCGGTTGCCTTGTAAGTGCCGCGTCGATCTTGACAAAGTTTCATCACAGGTCCGATGAATTCTGTTGGTTGGATCAGGTTTACTCGAACTACTGGCTGGAAAAACTCCTCGATCTCACCCGCATCGGGAACTTCTTGCGGTCGATGAATTTCGAGGCTGTCACCGTTTGTCTTCGTAACACGATAGGTGACGTTGGGTGCGGTTTGTACCAAGTCGACGTCGGATTCTTGTTCCAACCGCTGTTGGACGATTTCCATGTGCAACAAACCAAGAAATCCGCAGCGAAAACCAAACCCCAGCGCGTCGCTCGTCTCGGGTTCGAAATCAAAGCTGGGATCGTTAATAGAAAGCTTTTCTAAGGCGTCGCGTAATTCAGAGAAATCCTGTCCATCGGATGGATACAAGCCACAATAAACCATCCGTTGTGGTTCCTGATATCCGGTCAGTGGTTCCGCTTCGTTTTGAGGATTAGAAACCGTGTCGCCGATGTTTACGTCGTCAATCGATTTGATGTTACATACCAAGTATCCCACCTGCCCGGCTTGCAGTTCATCACAGGGTCTTTTCTGGGGTGCAAATTGGCCCATGTCGATGACCTCGTGGGTCGTGCCCGCTCTCAGAAACTTGATTTTTTGTCCCTTTTGAACTTTCCCGTTCATAATGCGAATGTAGGTGATGGCCCCACGAAATTCATCGTAATGCGAGTCAAAGACCATCGCCTGCAGGGGTGTATTGGGATCCCCGACGGGCGGTGAAATGCGTTCAATGGTCGCGTCGAGTAGGTCTTTAATCCCTATGCCAGCTTTTGCACTCACCCGCAATACGTCGTCGCGTTCCACACCTAGCGAGTGCTCCATTTCTTCGGTGACCTCTTCGGGGCGCGCGTTCAAAAGGTCAATTTTGTTCATGACGGGAATGATGGTGAGGTCATTTTCCAAAGCCGCATAGGCATTGGCCACAGATTGAGCTTCGACTCCCTGGGCTGCATCGATCAGCAATACCGCACCTTCGCAGCAAGCTAACGAGCGAGAAACTTCGTAGTGGAAATCAACATGTCCGGGTGTGTCGATCAGATTTAACTCAAAAATCTGACCCTGATAACGATATTTCATTACCACGGCGCGGGCTTTAATGGTTATGCCGCGCGCCCTTTCTAATTCCATATCATCGAGCAACTGTTCTTTCATCTCTCGCCGAGAGACAGTTTCTGTATGTTCCAGCAAACGGTCAGCGAGCGTGCTCTTCCCGTGGTCGATGTGCGCGATGATGCAGAAATTGCGAATATGTTTACTGTCCATGTGGGGCGCTATCAGGAAAAAAGGATAAGTTCTCGATATGACCTAACATTCCAAAAGGTGTCTGTACCGCTTGGCCCCAAATCAAAAACCAAAAGCGATCGACGCGGGTTGTCTCAATCCTGGTGTTGTTTTGGATGGGCTTTCTGCGCAAGTCCCGCAGCACCGATGTATCCAGCGTCTCCACCAAGACTGGCGAATCCGATGGTGGTTCCTCGGATGACGACATCGAATGCGCGACTTTCAAATTCTTGTTTGACCTGTTCTAGAAAACGCTTTCCGATGGTTGTTGACTCTCCGCCAAAATTCATGGCTCCTCCAAGAATCACTAGGCCCGGATCCAGGGTATGGACTAAAGTAACAATGCCCAATCCCAAATATCGCGCTGTTTCTAGAATGATTTCCAGTGCAAAGGAATCGCCCAATTCAGCTTCTTCGCAAATCATCAACGGGGAAAGCGCATCTCCAGATTGTAAGCGTCGATGCAATGATGACTGAGGATGTGCAGATAGTGCCTCAGTAGTGCGGGCGGTGACTGCACTTGCACTGGCGTAGGCTTCGAGTTGTCCGCGTCCGCCGCCCCACACACAGCAGCGGGCGTCGGCTCGTGTGTCGATTAAAATATGACCGACTTCCGCACCAAAACTGTTCGTTCCTTCCACCGCTGTACCATCCACAATGATCCCGCCGCCGACCCCGGTACCTAATGTCAACATGATCAAACTGTTATGTTGCTGACCCGCGCCGATCCAAAATTCCCCATAGGCTGCTGCGTTTGCATCGTTGGAAAATACTACGGGACGGTCACAGGCTCTGGAGAGTGCATCACGAATGGGGAAGTTCACCCAATGGGGCAAGTTGGGTGGTGCAAGTACCATGCCCCGCGGAATATCCATGGAACCTGGTGTTCCCAAGCCGATGGCCACAACTTGTGTCCAAGTGGCGCCAGACTTACGGATCAAACACTCCACGGCGGTGGAGATCCGTGCGATGGCATCTGTGGGACCTCGCTGCTCCTCCGTGGCAATTTTGTCGTAGGCGATGGTATGTCCTGCACGATCAACCAGGCCGATTTTTATGCTTGTTCCACCGACGTCAACGCCACAATATAGAGGAAGAGCGGCGTCATCGATGGAAAGGATGCTCCTTGTTGCTACGGGTGAACCAAGAGAAGAATCATTCATACGTGGCAGTACAACTTGCGCAGGCGTGTCGATAGGGTGGGATGTTGGTTGGAGAACGTCTCTTTGAGTATAGACCTTGCCTGTTATACCGACAATTGCGCGAAAGAATCACCCAAACTTTCTGGTAAACCCTCACGCGCAGCGCCATTGCGATTAGGCCGAAGTTATAATTGCCTGAGAAGTCATGGGGTGACCAAATGCAGGGAATACGCTCTGAGTTGATTTGGGCAGGGGGGCTTATTTTGAGCCTCATGTCGGTATGCGCCGGTCAAGAATATCCAGTGAACCTAGCACCGACCAAGTCACAAATTAACCTCGTTGCACAGTTGGGAGCCGATTCATTTAAGGATCGCGAAGCGGCGCGGAGACAATTGTTTTCGCAAGGTTTGGCCGCGCGCCGGGCACTACTACGTGGGTTGCAACATCGCCAGTTGGAAGTGCGCTTGCTTGCGCACCAGATTCTTCAAGATATTTTGACGAACAATTATGAAGAACAATTAAAGGCATTTGTTGCAGATGAACAAAATGCAATGCTTTTTGATTTGCCTGGCTGGCAGCAGTTTCAGAGTGCCACTGGGTCCAACCGAATAACGCGCCAATTATTTGCAACCATGTTGCGCACAGAAGCACGTTTGTTGCATGCTCTGGAAAGTGACGGCAGGGAGCTTGAGGAACTCTATTTAGCACGGCTACATGCGATCCGCCCGCTCCACAGAAATCCTCAGCGAGGCGATTTTATTGGTTTGCAAGAGGTGCCTGTGATCGACTCGCTAACGCTCGCGACATTGTTACTGGTAGGCTGTCATCCACGACTTGCACCGCATACGGCGGCAGGTCATGAATTGCGGGCAATGTTGGAACAAGAGGCCGCGCGCAACACATTCCGCCAGGAGGAACACCAGAATATTTTGCAAGCCTTGTTGGCAGCTTGGATTACCTCTGCGGATGATCAAACTCATCCCTATTTGATATTCGAATTGGGCCTCCGCTACGGTTTAGCTGAGCTGGTTCTTCCAAACGCTGAGCAAACATTGCAGCAGGGACAGGCTGATCCGGTCTTGATGCAGTACGCAATTCTGGCTGTGGGAAAATATTGTAGCGATCGAGAAAAGAGGATTAAGCTTTTACATGGAGCACTTGGCAACCGAGAGATTTGCAATCGCTGGGAAGATCCAGAACTAAAAAAAGATGGTACGATCGACACGCAAGTTCGTGACGTGGCGCTTGCGGTGTTAATTTGTTTGACAAAGCACAATCCTGAGGATTATGGATTTCGCTTTTTGCAAGAACATAATGAGATGTTTTATCGTCTTGACTCCTTTGGTTTTGTCACGAATGCCGATCGGGAAAAGGCACATCAACGGTGGCAGATTCAAAGTGCTCCGGTTGTGAACTAACAATGTTAGAATTTAATGACAGGCTTACTTTGTGGGCCGGCGTTGGATTTGCAAGATCACACTTTCGGATTCTGTTCCCGGCATCGGGTAGGTGGCGATGCAACGTAGTTCCAGTGATTTTAAAAGACCCCGTTCACGTGCTGCGGCACGTTCCTCGATCCATTTGGGACCTTTAATGGCCAACAACCTGCCAATCGAATGCCAGTCATCCTTAAACCAGAAGAGAATTTTCCAGAGTGGCCCGACCGCCCGTGTCACGAGTGCATCAAAGCGAAATTCTGTAATGATATCTTCTGCCCGTCCATGATAGACAGGAATCGGTAAATTTAGATCATCGATGATCGCATTAAGAACTTTGGCTTTTTTGGCCATGGAATCGCACAGGGAAATTTGTAGGTCAGGCCGTACAATCGCCAGAATGATGCCAGGTACTCCACCACCACTTCCCACATCGAGGACTTCTTCTTCTTGTTTCAGAAGATCGGCAATTTGCAACACGTCAATCACATCACGAGTTACAAATTTCTCATAGTCCGTATGTCGTGTTAGATTTAATTTTTCATTCCATAACCAGAGTAATTGGCAATATTGGTCGAGCAGCTCGACCTGATCAGCCGGCAGTTCGATCTCTGCAGAGGTTAATGCGTGATGTAATTCGTTGGAATTTGCTTGGGTCATTTGGTTTGCTCGACCGCCAGGACAAAGGTACCTTTGCAAGAGAATATCGCAAAACCCCGGGATTCAACAGGCATGGACCATCGTAATACCACGCGCCGCGATTTTCTGAACAAAACCACCACCGCAGCAGCCGGAAGCACCCTGGTGGGTGTGCATGTGGAAACAAGTGCAGCAAAATCACTTTCTCCGAACCAAGTACTCAACGTAGCCGCCATTGGGGTGGGAAACCGCGGTGCCGTAAACATTGCCGAAATGAAATCCGAAAACATGGTGGCCCTGTGTGATGTGGATGAGCATTTCCTAGACCGCATGAGTGCGCGGTATCCAGAAGCAAAAACATATCATGATTTACGTGAGCTGCTTACTCAGGAGAATCTCGATGCAGTGGTCATTAGCACACCAGATCATACGCATTTTTATCCGGCTATGGTTGCCATGCAACGCGGATTGCATGTCTACGTCGAAAAGCCGCTTGCGCACAATGTCTCCGAAGTGCGTGCTCTAAAACAGCTGGCGCGCGAAAAGAAAGTCGTTACGCAAATGGGTAACCAACATCACAGCAGTGTTGGATATCGGACATGTGTTGAATATCTACAAGCAGGGGTCATTGGTGAAGTGTCGGAGGTACATAGTTGGAGCAATCGGCCGCTGTGGCCACAAGGAATTGCACGACCAGCGACAAAAATGAAAACACCCCGAGGATTTCACTGGCCCTTGTGGCTCGGTCCAGCGCCGCGGCGTCCGTACCACGAAGTTTATCATCCGTTCAAATGGCGTGGTTGGCATGATTTTGGTACAGGTGCGCTAGGGGACATGGGACCCCATTTGCTAGATCCAGTGTTTTGGGCGTTTGCCCTGACCACACCCAGCACCATCCAGGCAGAATCATCCGCAGTCGGTGAAGAAACGTTTCCTGCTGCGAGTATTGTGCGTTTTGAGTTTCCGGCAACCGACAAGAGGCCGGCTTTGAAGCTTACATGGTATGACGGTGGTAATCATCCTCCGATTTCTGTCACCGGCGTGCGCAAGCCGCCCAAGAACGGAACGATGCTGATCGGTTCCAAGGCCAGGCTCTTTGTTCCCGAACTTGGAGGGCAGCCGATTGTTTTACCGCACCAACGGGGGGAAAAAATTCCCTTACCCAAACCCTTTTTGGCTGTTTCCCCCGGCCAGCAAAGACAATGGATTCAGGCATGTAAAGGGGAGGGAGTCACGGACTGCAATTTCGATTACTCGAGTTCGCTAACCGCAACGTGCTTGTTAGGAAATATTGCCGTGCGTACTGGTGAACGACTCACCTGGAATCCGGAAAAGGATGAGTTTGAGGACAATCAACGTGCCAATCAAATGCTGTCTCGCGAAGTGCGCAGTGAATGGGCCACGTAACGGGGCCTCGCAACAAGACGTAAGAAAGTCTCTCGTAAAACAAAATATGCGTTCTGCCAATAATCCGACCATGGCTTGTTCTAAGAACGCCCAGTGGCTGTTGTGGGTTTTTGGAACTTAGCCTCATCGGAGCAGCAGATGAGAACCCGCAGGGGTTCTTTCTGATGGATTGATACCGCTCGAGATTGCTCGACCGATCTGGTTCCAGAAGCGGATTTCACGCGAGGGAGCGTTACTATCCAAGTCGCCACCGTCTTGAGACCAGTGCAGCCAGCTAAGCTTGCGCTTGCAAGCACAAAAGCAAGGGGGCGATGCCGCTGAACTATGAACGACTATCCGGCCACTGCGTGTTACTCTCGCAATGGTTCCATAAGATTCGCAGCTCAACCACCAATCGCTCCTGATTCAGGGTTAAGGTTCAATGTGAGGCAGGGGGAGTTCTGCCTTGTTGGTGACGGTCTCAGCTGACTACCCTGGCGCGTGACTCGACAAAAGGCAATCGTTTCTGCCTGACAGTGAAATGAACAGCCAATGGTTGGCTGGGTCGAGTGGTTGGGAAAACGACTCGCTGTGGAAGCCGTCGGTTAATCGCGAGCCGTCTTTTGTACAGCTACAGTGGTGCTGGCAAATCGCGCCGATGAAAAATAAGTGCTGCCGCGAGATACGAAATAAGACCGATTCCGAGGAGCGTCAAATTATAAGATGAGGGTCCCATCTCTACGATCTGACCATTGTCGTCGAAAAGAAAAAACGACCATGTTAATTCCGGTTCTTCAACCGTGATGTAAACAAACCACTGTGGTTCGAGCGCACTAAAAAAAGTCAATGGGCGCAACCACTGTAAGGACTCGGCGGACATGGCAACAATTTTGACGAGGAATTCTACAATATAAAATCCACTGATGATCCCAATGGTACGCCACCGATAACGGTCCCAAGAGGAAACCAGTGTGGCCATACCGGCCACGCAAAATCCCATGGCAAACAGATTCATTACTGCGGGAACGAGGGATGCAGGGTTCACCTCATTGCTGAGAGGTACCTTAACTGGTTGGTGATCTTGAAAGGGGTTTGGTAGTTCAACATCCAGAAATGGGAGCACCAGACCAGCTGATTCCGGCGCGACTTTCACGACGGTGTACTGGATGCCCAGCGACATGCCAAGCCAACACAGACAACAAAGCAGGGCGGTACCTGCGGTGGTGACAGCTGCTTGGGTCGTCAAGGCCTGGACGCGACTTAGGGGCTGCGCGAGCAGCATTTCCAGCGTGCCACGGTCGAGCGGTCCACTAACCGCATCGGATCCTCGTGCAATGGCCCAGATGGAAATTCCAAACACCACAATGGGTTCCGCAAGGGTGAGCGCGACACGGCCTGGGTAACTGACGAGATGACTGAAAGAAACAGGTGAAAAATGTCCAAACTGTTCCCAAAACTGATCGAGAATAGCTGTGAAACGGGGTGTTTCGATCAAACTGACGACCCAGACACGTGTCCAGCAAAACACGAACAATAAGACCCCGAAGGAAAGAAACAACCATTTCGCATCGGAAATCGATTTACGGATCAGGACGAAGTTCATGGGTTCGCCGTCTCAGCTGCTGAATGGTGGTGAAATTGATCGTAGATAGCACGCAGGCCAATTGGTGAAACAGTCATTTCGGCGAGTGGCAGGGTGGACAGCCAGCCGAGCAATACGGTCAATTCACCAGGAGAATGAAATTCAATTTCACCATTTTCCTGGTGCTCAAATGAAATAAGATTCACCAAATCGTCCGGCACGGCTGGCATGGCAGCGTGCAATCGCGCACGGATGCGGTGTTGTCGCTTCAACTCAGCCATCACTTGTAAATGCACCAGCTGGCCCGCACGTAAAATCACGACCCGATCACAAATCTCTTCAATCTCCGAGAGGACATGTGATGAAAACATCACTGTTTTTCCCTCTTGTTTTGCTGCGTGCACTAGTTGCAGTACCGTAGAGCGGACTGTTGGATCGAGATTCGCTGTCGGTTCATCTAAAATGAGTAGCGGTGTGTTCATGGAAAACGTTGCAGCCAAGGCAAGTTTCTGTCGCATTCCCGTGGACATAAATGCGACATACTGTGCAAGATCGAGCTCCAGATCGTCGGCGATCTCAAAGGCACGTCGTAGATCGCCTTCACGACGGACCTGCGCAAAAAACCGTAAAACGTCGCGACCTTTCATCTGTCGCACGAGGCGGGCATCACCCGGAAGGTAGGCAATGCGAGAACGCACTGCGACCGATTTTTGTGAACAGTCGATTCCATCTACTGTTGCTAATCCCTCAGTCGGCTTGAGGAATCCCAAAAGGAGACGTAGCAAAGTCGTTTTGCCTGCACCGTTTGGGCCAAGTAATCCAAAAACCTCGCCTGGGGCAACCGAACAAGTGCAATCGTCCAGCGCGGTGAACGATCCATAGCGCTTTGTCAAATTGTTTGTAGAAACGAGCATGGGTGGTTAGTCACGGTAATCTCATGATGCACATCGATTGTCATCGAAGAGCAAAGAGGCGTTTGATCCGCAGCCGAATGCGATTGCGGCGTGCTGGCAAACAGGTATCTCAGCGTGGCTGGGAACGACTTCATTTTTTGTGAGTAATGCGAAACAGAATTGTAGCGAGCGCTTCTATTCTGCCCACTGAAAATAATGAGGCACCAATGATTTTAACAGCGTTTTGTTGATTGTTTGTTGCTGGTGAGTCACCACCTGGCGCAGATCATATAGCCAGGGCACGATCAGATACGTCAAGTCCTTTAAGACTTTGTGGAATGACTTGTCATCAAGATGCATCGTACCGCATGTCAGTGCGGATTAATCTATCGAGGGGTACTTTTCCATTGGACCCAGCGATAGAGCTTGCGAAATAACGGTGCCACGGCCACAAGCACGGCCATCCCCAGGACCACTACCGGCGCTAAGACAAACGTCAACGCGAGCGTTTTTTCGATACGCTCATGAATGACGCGAAAAACAAGAGCCCCCAGGGCACTGACCAACATGGCCAACAAGAGGCTGCGGATTCCGAAATGAAATCTTTGTGGCTTAAAGGGATTGCTCACGCGAGGGTTTGCTATTTAGCGATTGAACAAAAACGCTGGATTGTTAATCAGGGCCCAAGCCAAGTCTTGAATCCCCGTAAGGCGCTTGTTCCGTAATTGAAGTTCCGCCTCGGCGACCAGTTGTTCAAGTCTCTGCAATTCTTTGTCCAAAGAGCGATAATGATCTGACAAAACCTTTTGTTGTTCGGGGGAACGTTCTTCGGCAGCCACCGCCAATGCTTGCTCAATTGGTTCAGGCAATTTTTTCGTCTGAAATGGTCTGGTGGCCGTCGTCAAGAAGAATCGGAACCGACCGATTTGATGTTGTGGGAGCTGTTGGGACATAGAAAGTGTTAAGGTTGTTGAACCCTCGAAGGAGATATCTTCGCTTGTTTCGAAACTCGCAACGTGGGCTCTATTTGTGTGCGGATGGATGGCCCAACCGGTGCCCGGATTGTTGTCCACAACCCCATCAGGCGTGTATCCTCCTTGCGAATGACTCGCCGTGCCATTCTGGAGTTTGACTGGCTTTGCCTGCGATGGATCGGCGGTTGGTGCGGCTGACACGGTCAACTCGCTCAAGACTAAGTTTCCGTTCGGTGCACGCCCAGGTCCACTTGCCGGCAAGGAAGGATCGGGAAGCACTTCGATCTGCAATCCCGTAATGCCATGGATTTCGGTTTGAGCGGTAACGGTGTAAACATCGACTGCTTCTTTCCCGGTACCCGTATCCCCGGAAACCAGTACCGAACCATCTTCTTGTTTCGTAAAGGCAGCGCCTTTTTGCGATTGAAATTCAACCATGTCCAAGGGGGACCATACTGGTTTGCGAGTCACCGTTTTTTCCCAGGCGGCTTGTTTGGCAGGTAAATCTTTTTTGTAAGCCTCCAGCTTTGTGACGATTTCAGCATGTTCCGAAGCCGCCGTATTGATCGCTTCGATGCCAATTCCAATTTCGTTTTCGGTCGGCATACGCGAAAAAAAGCGCATGAAAACCTCTTCGATAATTTTACGATCTTCTGGTTCCGCTGCGACAAGTTGTGCGAGCTCGCTTTGTGGGTCGGCTAATGCTTCGGCGACTGTCGGGCCGTTCACGAGTTTCATGATAGGTCCAAGAACCATACTGCTTGATCGCTCACATTCGCACGAGCTTTCCCGAACCGGCTTACCGAAGTCGTCCAGGAAAGGAACTTTAATGCCAGCATAAGGAATTTCCGCGGCACGAAATCCCGGAGGCAGTCCGGGAATCTTCTGTTTTGTGCCGGCAGCAATATGAATCGCATCGTACAAAACCTCAGCCGGTAAACGGCGTGGGATGGCGTGTGAATAGTTGAGTTCGTCATCTTCATTCCATTCATTGACAACGATGGAATGCTGGTAGGTTCGTGATCGGCAGATGGTACGGAGCATATGCTGGACGTCAAATCCGCTCTCGATGAAGTCCTTTGCCAGTTGATCCAGGAGTTGTGGATTCGTTGGTGGGTTGCCGGCACGAATGTCATCAATAGGCTCGATGATTCCAGTACCAAACAAGTAGCCCCAAAGTCGATTTACATAACTGCGGGCGAAGTACTGATTTTTTGGAGATGTGATCCATTGTGCCAATTGTGCTCTTCGCGACTGAGCTGCTGGACTCACATCGTCGTGCTCGTAGGGAAATGTGGGTGCGGCCGTTTGGCCAGTCCGATCATGCGTCATTTCTCCTGCATCGCGATCAAACACAACCTCCACCAATGGCTTGGCGCCTTCAACAGCGGTTCCGCCAATCCTTTGCCCTCGAAAGGTAGGATCTTCCTTAAGGCCGATCTGTGCGAAGTAAGCTGCCAAGTGATAATACTGGTCCTGCGTCCAGCGTTCGAACGGGTGATCGTGACACTTATTGCAGTTGAAGCGAACTGCGAGAAACAAGTGGGTGGTGTTCTCCATTAAGTCAGCCGGATTCCGCATGATTTTATAGTAGGAAGCGGGAGGATTTTCGATGGTGGAACCACTGGCTGTCAAAATATCACGGGCAAAATGGTCATAGGGTTTGTTGATGGAAATGGATCCTTTGATCCAATTCCGCAAGGCCATGGCTCCCTCGTCGCCCAGAAACTTGTTGTTGACTTGCAGCATGTCGGCCCATTTGTTTGTCCAGTATTCGATGTATTCACGACCGCCAACGAGTTGGTCGATCAATGCCTCACGCTTTGTTCTGGAATCACGGTTGTCTTGGATAAAGTTGCGCAGTTCCTCAGATGTGGGAGGTAACCCGGTCAAGTCAAGAAAGAGCCGTCGTACGAAGTCTTCGTCATTGCAAAGCTCGCTGGGCAAAATTTTGACGCGCTGTAATTTGTCGTAAACTAATTCATCAATATAGTTTTGCGTGGGTGGCTCACTCCAAACAAATCCACTGCGGTCTCCCATGACGGTAATGGTCGTGGCGGCATAGGACCCTTCATACCGCACCAGGACAGGACCCTCACCGCGTCGTAGCATGGTCAGCAGGCCCTGTTCATCGGCTTCGATAACTTCAATATTGCCGCTTTCAATAAAAGCAGAGTTCGTTACGTCGCGGATCGAGCCGTCCGCATAAGATGCCATAACCGTCATTTGCTGCTTCATACCGGCGCGGGGAACGATGGGATTTTGCGGGAGGATTTCGATCGATGTCACGCGTGGTGCATCCAGATCCAGCTTTGATCCGGCGGCAACCCAAGCTCTTACCAACTCGTAATAAGGTTCCCCTACACGAGTTCGTACCCCACCAACGTGAGGGATACTTCCGGTCGCTTTCAACAACATCAGACTTTGATCAGGTGCTGCACGATTGATTCGACGTGCCCCGATGTCGTCTGTGAAGGCACGATGGTCGTAGAGTGGATCGTAACCGCGCAGAGATAGCTTAAATCCATTTTTGCCATCTTTTGACCCGTGGCAGGTGCCCGCATTGCAAGACATTTTTGAAAATGCGGGTTGGACATCCTGAACAAAACTAACACTTCGCGCTTGATTTGCGCCAGTGACTTTTACCGGAATGTTTACGGAATGCTCTTCAAACTGAAAGACGAGCTGTTCCTCGCCATCGGAGATAGGGCGAACAAGTCGGCGGTCGGTGAGTGTCACCGTCGTTGGTGGTTGGGCGAGCGTTGCCAAACGCGTGAGATCAATAATTTCACCAGTTTCCAAATGACCGGTGATTAAAAGTTGCCGATTATCGAAACGGTGTGTCAATTCAATTTGAGCCGGATACGCTTCTACCGAAAGAACTTTTAAACCCTCGGGTAGTTTTTCTTCGGCGGCCGTCTTTGCGGTTGATACAAGTAGGCCCAGGCTTGCTAGCAGGGAGTACCCGGTGATCCAGTAAAAAATGCAGAGAGGTTGTTTCGTTTTCATGGACGAAAATCCGATCGCGGGAGGGTTGGAAGCATGTATTGCTAAATAGTGGTCTTCAACATCATCGATTAGTTGCAACGGTTTGATCCTCGATCTCCACCGGTGGAAACTTTTTCAATACGGTACCATCGGCAGCCTGGATCAATCGAACGTAGCCATCGTAACCGGCTGCAGCAATTGTCTTTCCGTCGGGTGAGAAACCCACTGCATAAATCGAACTTTCGGGGACGGCAATTTTCACCAGCTCTTTGGCGTCCGCGTAGTTATAGATCCGCACTTCCCCCGTTGTGTTGTAGCTACTGCCGGCCACAATTCGATTTCCATCAGCACTGAATGCGACGGAAAAAACACGGCCGGGCATTGCCGGGAAAGCCCGAATCAGGTTGAAATCGTCACCGATTTTGCGGGCCTTGTCACGAATCATCCGATAAATCTTTGGCGTGCCGTCGGCGCCACCGCTCAAAAGCTCGTCTTTACTTGGATGGCGGTCGACCGAATGTAGTCCACCTTTCAATGCGCCAGGCGTGATACTGGTGATGTTATCAATGAATCGTTGTGTGTCCAATTTGTACAATTTCATTGACCGATCTCGGCTGACGCTAATCAGGTGGTCCGACTCTACAGAAAAAACAACATCCAACACCCAATTGTTGTGGGCACCGTTAAAAAAGACCTGTTCTCCAGTGGGGATGCTGATTGCCCGTACGGTCGTATCAGGACATCCAAAACCAACGACTTGGCCATCCTTGGACCAGCAAGCCCCATAGATCGTGTCGTAACCGAAAGTTTGCGCCAGAATCAGTTCTTTTTTCTCGACATTCCAGACTTGTAATTCCCCCATGCGGCCTGGAGAACCGCCAGTGACTGCGAGGAAAGAACTGTCGGGCGAAAAGACGGCGGATTCAATTCGTTCAGAAAGCCCGACCAAGCGCGCGTAAAGGCCCGACCCATCGGCGTGATGTAGCACCACTTCGTGATAGCCCGAAACGGCTAAATATTTTCCGTCACTGGAAAAATCGACCGAAGTAATTACCGGTGGGGCATGGTAGACCGGCGGATGGTCCATGTCGAATTTGGGTTTGGCCGATTCAGGCGTATCGTCATCCGCACCTTCTTCAATCCAGCGGGTAATTAAAGCGATCTGATCTTCGGTAAGAGGATCTGCGTCTTTGGGCATGGCTGCTTTACCGTCAGTAACCAGTATTTGAGCGACGAGAGAACTGATACTTGGATTCCCGGCAACCACGGCTTTTTCCTGCGACTCGCCACCTTGGACAAGTTGATCGTAATTGGTCATCACGTAACCGCCGCCTCGCTTAGCAGGCTGGTGGCACCCTTGGCAGTTTTCCTGCAAGACAGGTCGAATGTCCCGATAGTAACTAACAGGGTCTTGGCCAACCGGCTTTTCTTCGGCACCAAAGACAGTGGTTGGCGATTGGATGGCGATGAACAAACTACCGAGAAGGTAGCCAATAAGTCGTTTTTTGTAGCACATTCTCACAGCCTTTGTGGCACCTGAACCTTAGACACGTTTTCACGAAAAATACTACGAGCGATTGAATCCTATGGTTAGAGACGACTTAACCTTACGACGATTCTCGACAGGTCGGTCATTCCGCTGTGCCACCGCTCGCACAAGTCACTCTGCATAGGAAGCAGGTAAAGAACCAAATTATAGCGGAAAGAACACCTTTGCGACTATACACAGCAAACCGTCACCAAGCAACGAAATGCCGGGCATCTAAAGTCAGGTAAAGCTTTGCTGTGGGGTGGACTCTCTCTTGTTTGAGGCTAGAAGGGCATCTCTTCGCTTGGACACCTGAATTTTCCCAGCAGCAGAAAAATTTCTGCCTGCTAGGCACGAAGTTGTCGGGTTGCGGCCGCAAAGTTGTCCTAACCCTAATTTTCATCGCCAAAATATACCTGATCGTTCAAGTCAACCAACAAGTGTCGGATTCGCGGTTTCTTTCGAAAAAACTAGTTCCAACCCGTACGACGGTTCAACCGATCTTAAGCGATACCGGCGAGTCATATCGTCGCTGCTACGTTACGTGGCCTATCTTCTTCAAAACCATGGATGGTTGGATGACTCGCACGATGCAACCCAAATCTTGGCCGTTTATTGCCTCTTCTTTGTTCTTTGGCATGCTTGTTTCCTGTTTGTTTGCACCGAAGTCGGCAGAGCAAAAACAACGGCCATTGACAATCCGCCCGCGCTTTAATCGCGTTCATTTCCTGGCAATGGCGCCAAAAGTAGCGCCATTGACAGCTTCTCCGAAGTTGAACGCGTTCCATCCGACGACCGGCACGTTTTCCCACGAGGGGCTTACGGCGACAGCCTCTGTGGTTGATCAGTCAGTGGACCCATTGATCGACTTAGATCATTTGTCGATTGAACCGATGGTGGGACCGACGGCCCCAGCGTTCGCTACCGACGTGCCAGGGAGTGCGCCGATTGAGTCCCCGATCCCCCTGCCGTCTCCGCAACGCATCGTGCGTCAAACCGTCGATCGTCCGGAGTCTGGTAGCGCATCGGTGGCCTCGGAACCTCATGGCAAACTCGCCGATGTGGCGACACCTCGCAGGTCGCCAATGACGGCGAATGCCGCTTCGACATGGTTAAATCCAATGGCATTGATTCAACAATTGCATGAGATTGGTATCGGTGAATCGACGACCGGCACGTTTTCCAGTGAGGGGCGTGCGGCGACAGCCTCCGTAGTTGATCAGTCAGTGGACCCATTGATCGACTTAGATCATTTGTCGATTGAACCGATGGTGGGACCGACGGCCCCGTCGTTTGCCATCGACGTACAAGAGAGCACGCTGATTGACTCCTCGATTCCCTTGCCGTCTCCACAACGAGTCACACGTCAAGCGATCGATCGTCCGGAGTCTAGTGTTGCATCGGTGGCCTCGGAACCTCATGGCAAACTCGTCGATGTGGCGACACCTCGCACGTCGCCAATTACGGCGAATGCTGCTTCGACATGGTTAAATCCAATGGCATTGATTCAACAATTGCATGAGATTGGTGGTTTAGACCAACTTGAAGATTGGCGAGATCGCACGATTGACGAACTCGCACAACTAAAGGGTGTTGATGCCGTGGAAACCGGGACACGACTGGAACACTTGCAAGAGCTATTGAACGAGGGTGAGAAAATTAAAGAAGCCTTGCCGCGTTCGCGCTACCGCAAACAATTAGCTCGTGTGAATTACATGCTCGTTCGACAACTTGCGATATGGAATCCAGTCTACCAAATCAAGTCGAGTACACTTCCGGTAGCCACCATCCGTACCGATACCGTGGGGCGGATTTCCAAAAATTTAAAGCAAGTTACTCGACTTCTCGGTAACTCGTCCGCCGGTTTGCAGTGGAATGAATTTTTGCGTGTGGCCGCTGCGCGACGAGCATTTGCACAAGATTCGGAGAGTTCACATGCTTTGCGGAAGACTCTTGCCGTATCCATTCTTCGTCGCCTCGAGTCTCCTTTTTTCGATCAACAGCAAGCCCAATTTGTAGCCCGTCGGGAATTCCAGGATCTGCAAACTAGTTTACGTTATGTCATCAGCGAACCGGTAGATTATTCACAGTTACTGGCTACGATCGCGGAGTTTGAACTGCATCCTAGAACGGAATTAGCGCGCGAGATTGCTGAGTACCGCCATCAACTCTTTGTCTCACCTGTGGCCGAAGTGCGACAACTCGCCAAAAACATCGACTTACACTACCGAAACGCCAACGCCCGATTTGCGATTTCCAGCGATTTCCTTAATCGAATCGTCCCCGCTCAGCCAGATGTGCAGAATAAGGTGAATGACGTTATCTTGGGTACGCGAGTGCGTGGGCGGGCTTTGTCATCGTCTCAGTTGCAGATTGCTCTGATACCGGACGCGTATCAATGGAGAATTGGGTTTAAAGCCAATGGTGACGTCTCCTCACGTACGACGGCCCGTAATGGACCCGCAACGTTCTTAAATCGTGGTACAACACAATTTCATGTCGAGAAGCTGTTGCTTGTCAATCGACGTGGTGTGAGATCGTGGAACTCTGTGGGAGAAGCGAAGGCACAATCGAAGTTGGTCGACTTATCGACAGATTATGATGGCATTCCTTTGTTGGAAAACATTGCTCGCAATATTGCCTCGCAAGAATACAAGGAAAACTCCCACCGCAGCCGCCGAATCATAGAACATCGTGTTGCGAACGAAGCCATGGCCCGATTAGATAAAGCGGTCGAGGAAACTTTGTCTGACTGGGAAACAGAGTTTAATCAACGTGGGTTGGAGCCGATGAAACGGCTCAAGCTGGCACCGATTGCCATCGGAATGTCGACATCCCAGGAGCGGATCACAGCAAGATACCGCATAGCGGGCCACAACCAATTGGCCGCTTTTACACCCAGACCTCAAGCTCCGGGCGGAAATCTCCTCAGCGTTCAGTTAAATGAGTCAGCCATTAACAATACACTTGACCAATTGAATCTCCATGGTCGCGAAATTGGTTTGCGGGAACTGATTACTGAAATCGCCGGGAAATTCAATCGTTCAGATGTCCGCATCCCGGAAGACATTCCGACCGATGTGACCGTGCGTTTTGCCAATGAAAATCCTGCCCATGTTGCTTTTAGTGAGGGCCTGATAAAAATTGGATTGAATCTGGCAGAATTCCGTACTCGCACAAAAAAGTGGCGGAATTTGTCCATTCAAACAACCTATCGCCCCGATCCATCATCGGTAGATGGCCGCTTTGTGAGAACAGAAGACGACATTATTAGCATTGCCGGAAAACGCCTTCGATTAGGTGATCGGATTGCTCTGAGTGGTGTGTTTAGTAAAGTCTTTTCTAAAGCCCGCCCGATTCCAATACTGGACGCTCGATTGCTCGAAAACCCAAAACTGAGCAATGCCCGACTTAGTCAGTTCATTGTTCGAGATCGGTGGATCGGAATTGCCCTTTCGCTACCGGTATCTAGCACGTCACGTTTGGCCCGGCAGCCACAGGCTCTAGGTGAATCTCCGGTTACAAAATAGCAAGACTCGAACGAACTACAGGCTAAGAGCTAACTTCGCACCAGCCTTTCAACGATCGTCTTGCTTGCACGACAAACAGGTACCACGGTACGCGGATCTATCTGAACTGATCCGTGATTGTTAAAGTGAAGAGCACCTAAGTTGGTTCCAGCTCAGGGACGCTGCAACAGTGCATATTCTCTCTGTTTGATCTGGTTCTGGTGGTACTCAAGTCACAATCGATTGTGGACGGTTTATGTCTGGCTGTAAATCGATCAATTTTTATTTTGTCGGCTCGGTTGATTACGATCGCTGGCTCTCGATGCAGGACCGTTTGGTTGCGAATGCTAGAGATCACGACGTAGGACAAATATCACTTTTGTTTTGTGAGCATCCAAGACTGATCACGATTGGTCGCAGCGGGTCGCGCGGCGACATCCAACTTGACGATGGCGCTCTGCGACAACGTCAGACTGCGATTCGTTGGGTTTGTCGAGGAGGTCCATCAATCATTCATGGGCCTGGCCAATTAGCAATCTATCCCATCGCTCGCTTGGAGCCATTGGCATGGTCAGTGGGACAGTTCATGACACGATTCCACCGGGGTATTTTGGCGGCGTTACAAAAGAGCAATGTGAAAACCGAGACTCACGCGACATCGCATCATGTTTGGGGTCGAGGTGGGATTTTATCAGCAATGGGTGTAGCGGTCCGACACGGTGTCGTTCATCATGGTGCTTTTTTGAACGTCAATCCACCGATGCGCGACTATAGTTTGGTCGAATCTGCCAATTCTGCGAACTTGCCACCCGCCACCAAACTTTCTATGACCTGCCTCCTGGCCGAAGGGCATCGACCAGCTAGAATGACAACAATGCGTTCGACACTTGTCGAGTCATTGGCGACAGCTTTTGAATGCGACAATTACTTTCTACAAACGAATCACCCTTTACTTCATTCTTCGACAACTTGAACCCGTGAGCAGATCCACTCCCCCCAGCGACCTCCCGATCATTTCGGAAACATCGACGGTTCAACGCTTGCCGAGTTGGTTGCGTCGAGAGGTTCCGAAGGGCAATGCAAATAACTTTACGTCTGCGTTGTTGGAAGAACTGAATCTTGAGACAGTTTGTGACAATGCACGGTGTCCGAATCGCATGGAATGCTATTCGCAAAAGACAGCCACATTCATGATCCTCGGCAACGTGTGTACTCGGTCTTGTAGTTTTTGTTCTGTTTCGCGAGGCCGTCCTGATGCATTACAAGAGGACGAGCCCACAAGAGTCGCCGAGGCTGCTCACCGCTTAGGACTCAAGCACGTGGTTATCACCTCGGTGACACGGGATGATTTGGCTGATGGTGGTGCGGAACATTTTCATCAGTGTGTCAATGCTGTGCGTCAACGTACCGGGGCGACGATTGAAGTCTTGACTCCAGATTTCATTCAAAACAAATCAGCATTGGATCATGTTATCGCTGCGAAACCGGACGTCTTTAACCATAACACCGAAACGGTCCCGCGACTTTATCGGAGGGTACGTGGTCCTCAATCTGACTATCGATGGACCCTTGGTCTGCTGCGTCGGGTCAAAAGCTTGAATCCAGAAATCAAGACAAAAAGTGGCTTGATGTTGGGTTTGGGCGAAACTCACGAAGAGATTCTTGATGTCTTGGCCGATTTATTAGACGCAGGCTGCGATTTTCTCACACTAGGTCAATATCTGCAGCCATCGACGCAGCGTTTTTTGTCCGTTGTCCGCTATCTTCCTCCTGAAGAATTTACAGAGTTGGGACAACTGGCCAAATCAATGGGATTTCAAAAAGTTGCCAGTGGACCATTTGTTCGCAGTAGCTATCACGCACGTGATATGGCAGATTCTGCCTAATTGGACAATGAAGATTAATCTTGTTGTCGAGAAAGGTTTGGAAGAGCGCCATTGGGAACTCGAGAAGAATATGTCGAGGGAGATAACGCGGCTTCACAAATTCCGTCATCGACAGGGAGGAAAGAGTTGGCGAACGCGCGTAAAGAAATCGTCGTTCCTGATTTGGGGTTGGGAGGCGCCTTGCACACGGTTAGTTCATGGTTGGTCCGAACAGGAGATGCGGTTGTGGCCGCAGATGAAATTGTAGAAATTACGGCGATGGAGGTGACCGTGTTAATATCTTCTCCCGTATCTGGGATCGTGACAAATCGGTTTGTCCGAGAGGATGATGTTGTCCGAGTGGGACAGGTCTTGGGATCCATCGATGAAGTGCTCGAGTAAATGCCGCAGATTGGGATTGGTGTTGGTCTGAAAAAACCGTCCTGACTCGGTAAAACTCCTGCTGGCTCGTTATTTTCCGCTTTTATTCGGGGCGAACATTCACATAGAATGACGCAAGCATAGAATGCCTTGTGGGCTTCTAGCACGCAGAACAAGTTTTCCGATCCGGGGAAGCCGTAACTGATTGCAAACCGAATTCAAGAAATTGGAGAACAGTGAAATGAACAAATGGAAGCCAGTTTGTACGATGGTGGCTCTGCTTTCCGTAGTTGCCTGGGGATGTAACAAACCGTCGTCGACAAAGATAACCAAGGTGCCAGACCAAGCAGCTGCGGCGACCCATCATGATCATGGCGATCACGATCA
>JAKVBY010000047.1:33742-67430 GCA_022446825.1 Pirellulaceae bacterium | reverse complement strand
TGATCGCAATCACCACCAGCAGCTCGACCAGGGTAAAACCCTGTCTTCGAGTTCGCAAAGTTTGCTCCATGAACACTCCTTCCATGAACAACGTAAAGAAAATACAACACGGAAACCGTTGCTGGCTTCCCAGCCTCTGCTTCGAAATCTAGTTAACTCTCCAAGCACAAGAAATCGATTGTCGAAAAAACTTAACTAATCTAAAGTTCAACACTCGACACCGACCAGCCTGCCCTTAAAACCCCTCTAAAGAGGTACTATCTATTGTGCTGAACACATGCTTTTATGTCACAAACACCTGACTTGAGAGTTCACTCTAGTTACCGAACCAAGTGATTGCTAAATACTAGTTTAGCTCTTGCGCACAGCCACTCCCTCATTCGATCGGCAAATCTCGCCAAGATCCTGAACAGGATTCGAAAACGCGACCAGGGTTGTCAAAGTTCACCTTACCATGCATTCAAATCAACGGCTGCGGGAAGATCAACCATGACAATTCGCCATAACCTTCCTATCGACAAGTTCGCTACAATGCACGTCCGATGAACCAACTTGAGACCACAATTTTCTTATTTGTCGCACTATGCGCGCTACTCCCCGTACTGAGTCGTCGTCAGGAACATGGCGCTCGGGCCACGGTGATTGTTGTAGCGACCATGACGATCTGCCTTGCTGGGGCGATTTTGTGGCCGGCGAATTCGATTCAATCAAGCAAACCTCAAATTGCCACTCAATCACAACTCAGTGCTCAGGGACAACGGGCCGAAAATTTCATTCCACGCCGTGTTCGGCAGGACAATTTCGCCTCTTCTGATAGTTGTCGTAGTTGTCACCCGAAACACTACACTAGCTGGCACCAGACCTATCACAGAACCATGACGCAAATCGTTTCACCGGAAACGGTCCTCGCGCCCTTTGAAAACGAAACTCTGACTAATTACGGAGTTGAATATCGTTTTTTTCGCAAGGGCGACGAGTTTTGGGTCGAATTACCCGATCCTGACATCGTGCGACAACGAACATTGCGCGGCGAAAAACTTGACGCTTCAGCAATGCGTTCTGTGCCACGAACCGAATGCCGCATCTTTATGAGCACTGGCTCACACCATTTTCAGGGTTATTGGGTGCAAAGTATTCAAAGAAGTGGTTTTGAAATGATCCAAGTCCCCTGGATGTATATCATTGAGGACCAACGCTGGGTTCCCTATGACGCGGTTTTTATTGAACCGCCCCATGAAGGGCCACGTGTTTCGGTGTGGAATGATTCGTGCCTGATGTGCCATGCCGTCGACGGCAACCCCAACGGCGACCCTGCGGGTTACCAAGGAATGGCCTCGCAAGTCGTCGATTTCGGCATCTCTTGCGAAGCCTGTCACGGTTCTGGAGAAAAGCACATTCGTAAATATCAAAATCCACTTACACGCTACACCAGTCATTTGGCCAACGATGCTCCGGAAGAATTGATCGTGCATCCCGGTAAATGTGACGCAGCAACGTCGGCTCAAATTTGTGGGCAGTGCCACAGCGCATTCGAGCCGAACAACATGTCCCACTGGGTCCAGAACGGTTATTCCTATGTGGCAGGTCAAGCGCTTGACAATTCCAAAAAAGTCTACTCTTTCCAAAATGTGGAAGAAGACAACGACGTTCCTGCACATATTCTCAAACAAATGTTCTGGGGGGATGGAGCAATGCGCGTCTCCGGTCGAGAATACCCGGCCCTCCTGGCCTCGCCATGCTTTAACCATGACGACGAAGCGCGGAAGATGACGTGCCTATCCTGCCATTCCATGCACGACAGCAATCCCAAAGATCAATTAGCAAACCAGATGCACGGCAACGAAGCCTGCTTTCAATGTCATGAGAACTATCGGGAAAAGCTCGAAACCCACACGCACCACGCTGCGACTTCGAGCGGTAGCCTCTGCTACAACTGCCACATGCCCTATACGTCCTATGGATTAATGAGCGCTCAGCGCAGTCACGTGATCGACAATCCGAGTGTCAATTCCAGCGTCGAACATGGTCGCCCGAATGCCTGCAACCAATGCCATATCGATAAATCGCTGACCTGGACCTCAAATCACTTAGCGGAATGGTACGCTATCGAAAGTCAAACCATTCCCGACGACCAACAAGATATCTCCGCATCCATCTACTGGCTATTAACGGGGGATGCGGCACAACGCGCAATCGCCTCCTGGACTCTGGGGTGGGAAGAAGCCCAAGCTATCTCTGGCTCAGAGTGGCAAGCACCCGTGCTACTTAAAACGCTCCAAGACCCCTACGCACCCGTACGCTACATCGCACACAAATCGCTGAAAAAGACGACAGGATTTGCAGACTTCAGGTACGACTATGTCGCCTCTGAGTCAGAACGTAATGACGTCACCGAAAAAGCGGTAGCGGCATGGAAACAACAAAACCCTAGGTCGGGGGAAGCGGTCGAACTGCTGATCCAAAAGGACGGTAAAACCGATTGGAACCGCCTGGAAGAATTGCTGCGACAAAGAAATGAAACTCCCCTAACATTTCCCGAATGACCTTAAGTCGACAGCCGATTCCGCCCAACGGCTTGTGCTGTGGTGAGTACCGCCACAAACAGCAGCAAAGCTCCTACGGGTGCCAACCAGACCCCAACCCCCGGATCGCCACCATAAACCCAAATGCCTCCGAGCAAAAAACCCAGGGGCAAAAATATTCCCGCCGAGGTCAAACAACTAGAGGCAAAACTCCGCGTCGTCGACTTCCAGTCTGGCAGCATATAGACCGATGCTGCAAACGCGAGATGCACGAGTCCGATCAGAACTCCGTGAGCATGTGCTAAGGTAAACATCAAACGACGGGTCTCTTCATCACCCACGCGGAGATACCACTGCACTTTAAATGCATGCATGGCTTCCAGCCCGATTCCCAAGGTCAAAAACACTAATAGCGACCACCAGCCAATCCGCAAATGCCGATGAGCCCAATCCAAGTGGCCCTCTTCTTTTCTCAGAGGCTCATTCAGTGTGTTTGGTGCGTTTGTCGTGCCGCGAGGTTTCTTTGCCATGAATTACAATCCATGCAGCTGTGTATCAATCTAAAGTACGCTAACTATGACGGAAACTAGCGGATGTCGTCTAGTTCTCTTGAAGCGGAGCAGCACCTCTTCAGCCGAGGCCTGGCGAACCGATCGGTTGCGAATACCACTTCCGAAGATCCGTTCTGCGGTCATTTGGCCCGCTCTGTCCTCCTCGTTGCCTGCCAAAGGAATTATCCCCCTTCCCGTGGCTCGACGATCGTCAGGGTTTGATCCCAATCGAATTCTGTAACGACTTGCGTTTTTTCACTTTTCGAAGGCCACGTGATCTGCAAGCTCTGCAGAGTATCCCCGTGAGGAATTCCAAATGTCGGCCGCAAGTCATTCTGCGACAGATAGGTTCCTCCCCCTTTAATAATACGCAGCTGTTCGCGGGAAGTGCCATCACTACGAATCGTCGTGAGCTTCAAAATAGAGCCGATCCCGTTACGTGTTGTCGCCGTCCCTACGAGCCGTACTTGCAACCAATGATTGGGGTCAATCGAGGTATTGCGTAAGATAACCGCCCGTTCCTCAGAAGCGTTCTCCGCAAAATCAACGGATGAATTCGAGATAATTACATCCTGCCGGCCATCATTATCCAAATCACCAATCGCTAAACCACGCCCCATGTGCACCTGAGAAAAATAAGATTCGTCAGGAAATTTGACTTTGTTGAAATAGGCTTGGCCTTGAACTTCAACATTCTCCAGGAGTAGCGGAATCTGTAACAACGGCGTCCCGGTTGGATATTTCACGACATGGCCATTGGCAACCACAACGTCTTCATCACCATCCAAGTCCGCGTCAAAAAAAGCGGTACCAAAACCAACAAAAAGATCTCCTAACCTGGAAATCCCGGCTTGATTGCTATAGTGACGGAAATAGCCGTTGTCTTGGTTGCGATATAAGGCGAAGGACTCGAACTCATAATTTGCCGCCCACAGGTCAAAGTCACCATCGTTGTCAAAATCGACAATGTCGACCCCCATGCTGCCATTCGATTCACCTTCTAAATCAAGTGCGACGCCATTTTGACGTCCCACTTCTTCAAACGCGCCAGTGCCGTCATTGACATATAAAAAGTTCGGTGTGGTGTCGTTGGCAACATAGATGTCCAGATCGCCATCCATCTCGACATCCCCGACAATGACTCCCAAACCATTCCCATCATCATTTCTTTTGTCGACGGTATTATTCCGGAGGCCCGCGTAAAGTGAGGCATCTCGAAACGTACCATCACCGTTACTCATGTAGAGAATGTCCGGTAACCCCTTAAAAAGCTTCGGTGGGCAAATTTCGCGCAAGCCTTCTTGTGGACCACCACAATGGGGATCGTTCTCAAACGACCAATTGACATAATGCTGAACAAAGCAATCCAGATGTCCATCCTCGTCAAAATCGGCCCAAGCAACTCCCGTACTCCAAGAAGTGTCGGTAAAACCAACTTCCTGCGTAACCTCTTGAAAAGTCCCATCACCTTGGTTCCGAAAAAACTGTAACCCGCCATAACCCGTCACGAGCAGATCAGGAAAACCGTCCGCATCATAGTCGCCCACATGGCAACCGTGGGAATAGAAATTCCCTGCTTTCGTTCTCGTTAGATCGGTAACATCAACAAACCGACCCGCACCGTCACCGCGCAACATCAAAGATGGCAAGCCGTGAATGCCGATTTCCTTAACTCCTGCCGAAGTCGTCTCTGAAAAACCGCCTCCCTGTGCAAAATACAAATCAAGATTCCCATCGGCATCAAAATCGAAGACTGCAACACCTCCTCCCAACGATTCGAGAATCACGCTGTAGTCATGTTCCGAACCGTTTTTATAAACAAAATCGATACCCGCAAAATCGGTGATCTCCTCAAAGCGAATATGCTCGGAGGCAAACGCCTTTGATTTATTTTGGGTTTCAATTTCGCCCGGGAGAATCATACCCCCACCCGGCGTCGGCGCACTTGAACCACAACCCGCAGCGGCGCACGCTACCAGAGCCCAAATAATGGTGATTGCCGATGAAGTGGATCTTGCCGACGAGGCATCAAGCGAGCGGCCCATAGATTTGCTTCCTAATCGGCCGGTTTCCGAACCGCTACCCGTTCGCAGAAAAATGAGATGTTACCACCAAAACAACTTTACTGTCCGGCAGGAATTCCCCCCTGAGGAATTGCCCCTTGCGGCATTCCGCCCGGCATTCCGCCCGGCATCATTCCCTGCGGCATTCCTTCCTGGGGCATCAGTTCCATAAACCGACCCTCGCTCATTAATTTATGAGCCCGCGCCAATTCGGCGAACCGAGGACTTTGATCCTTATTCGCTTCATAGTAATCCGCCAACGCTTTGTGCGTTGGCAAATGGCCGCGCGTATAGTTAAAGATGCCATAGAGCCATATTAGACCTTCTTTCGGATCGCCATAGTCTAAATGCAACTTCCCAATGCGATAGCGTTTGTCAGGATCATCGGGATTGGACGTCAACTCTTCGACTAGCACCTTCGCTTCGCGAAGTTTATTTTTAAAGGCGTCTACGTGGTCAAATTGTTCTTTGGCCTCATCAGTTCGACCAACCCCCCCAAGCGCTTCGGCATAGGCATTGCGCAGGTTATGGTCCCGCGGATTGGCTTCAACCGCCGGTTCTAAAACAACAATTGCAGCGTCATATTGATTCTCGTCCATTTCAACTTGTGCCGCTTCAAAAGCCACCGCCGAATCGAGTGGATCGATTCCCATCGCTGCCTGAATGCGTTCGCGGGCCTCGTCGGACCTTCCTAGCGCCCGCAAGCATTGGACTTCGCCTACCAGACCCGCCAGCATCTGACTGTCCTCTTGTTTCTGCGACATCTGAAAGTATTTCAGCGCCTCCGCGGGGATCTTACGAATCACCAAGACCTCTCCCAACTCACGGGCTGCAGCAGAATGCTCAGGATCCAAGGCAACCGCACGCTCAAGTTCCGCCTGAGCGGCCTCCCAACGTCCGTTTTCCCGGTGAATCACACCTACATAGTAGTGAGGCTGCGCATCCTCTGGAAAATCCTTTGCCCAAGCATCGGCAATCGTTTCAGCCTGACGAAACGTGCGCGTGGTAATATACCCCATCACAAAGGCTTCACAAATTTCGTGCGCGTCATCACCAGGATTTTGCAGCAAGTCTCCCAGTTGATCCTGTACTTGGTTAACTTGCCCCAAATAGGCGAGGGCTAAGGTGCGTTCACGTTCCGCACGTTTCGGATCGAGACCCGCGTCTTTGGCAACTTCGAGTTGATCCATTGAGGCCTGGAAATCGCCTTGCAAACGCAAAATGCGCGCTTTTAAAAACTCCGCTTCCAAATTACCAGGATGAACAAATTCCGACCAACCGATCCACCATTCTGCATTTTCAAAATCACGCTTTTTAATGGCTTCACTAGCACAGCCATTTTGCCAATCCGCACGCAGCCAAAACGCCAGCAGCCCCAGGATTACCAGAACCACGATCCCCTTGGTTAACATGGAACTTTCGGATGGCTCGGATGGTTCAGACGATTCCGAATCGGCAGGAAGTCTCTGCTCCTCCTGCGAGGCGGAACTTGAAAAAATCGACTTGGGACGAGTTGCGTCCTCCGGCTGGACTTCTTCCAGATCGTCCAGCGCCGAGTCTTCAGCTGTGGACTCACTCATTTCGACTTCCGATGGTTCGTCGTCGGAAGGAGGATTATTTGTTTCAGAAGACATCTCTGGCCCTTCGTCAGGACAGAATTGCATGATAGGATGAACGCTTGCTAACAATCCCTGCTATAATACTTAAACCCATGTCTAAAAACAAGTTCGGACAAGCACCTAGAGCCCAGCGAAGCTTCAAAAAAGTAGTCAGTTCAGAACTTATGTTTGCTCCAATTGGTAAGATCGAAACCTCCAAATTACCCAATACGTAGGGTTGATCGATTAAGTTCTTCTGGCGGTTGACCGACTTTTCTCAATATGACCCGATCCGACCTTCACAACGTACCATTTTGGTTCTCCGGCGGTACGTATCCGCTCCGATGACATGCAATAAGTTGAGCCCTCCACCATGGCAACCGTCCCTACCGTCCCCTGCCCTCATTGTGGGCGAGAAAATTCGCCTACAGCCGTCATTTGCCCTCGGTGTGAAGCACGGCTAGAAGTCCAGCCACCAGCTCAAGTGGTTGAGGAAGTTCTGGACAAGCCGCGACCTTTTGAAACGATCGAATCTCCACAAGCCCAATCAAATTCCTCAAAATTTGATCCGCCCACCAATTGGCGACGCTGGTTCGTACGCATTGTTTCTGTGATCGCGTTCATGCTGGCAATCTCTCTCGTATTCAAAGCGATGGAAATCGGTGGGGTTGCTGGCTGTGACGGCAGTCGCCTGTTCGATTGTGACGAAGTCTGGGCAACCAAGTGGTCAACATGGATGCAAGTCCCCGTCGGTGTTCCCGCAGCTCTGCTTTACATGACAATCAGCGTCTGCACTTTTTTAGGTGGCAGCGATCCACAGTCAACACTTTGTCGCACTGCCTGGGTCTTCGTAGCCTGGCTCGCGGCACTGGCCTTCTGCGCTGCTCTTTGGTTTATTGGCATTCAAGCCTTTGTAATCCAAAAATTCTGCATGTTGTGTCTGAGTACGCATCTTTGCGGGATTGCAATCGCGGCAGTTGTGGCTACTGGCCTGCCTTTCTCTGCGCGCACGACCGGTCGCATTTTGCTTATGGTGATTCCCGCATTTGGCATTTTTACGATCGGCCAATTTGCCCAAAAAGTTGAAAAATATCGCCTTAGTAGTGTCCCGCCTTCGGAGCTCGTAAAGACACGCAATGATCCAACACGGGGGCCACTTTATGTGGGCAAGATAACCAAACCGAACCAAGACGCGCGATCTATGCCCGAAACAGAACTCGGAGAAGGTCCGACCGTATCCGTGCTGTCGGGCGGAGCGATCATTGCGATTAACGAGCATCCGCTGATTGGTCAAACCGACGCAGATCTAATGATCGTGAAACTTTTTGACTACACCTGTCCATTTTGCCGAAAATTACATCGCCACCTGACAGCAGCCAAGCATCGTTATGGAGATCAAATCGCGATTTGCATGCTACCTGTCCCACAAGAAGCGATCTGCAACCACACACTCGAGCCCTATGCCACCCGCGGCTCGCATCAGCATGCTTGCCGCCTGGCGCGGTATGCGATCTGGGTGTGGCAAAACAAACCCGCCGAGTATCCTCAATTTAGCGCCTGGTTGTCGCAAGAGACTCTGCCGGCGCTAAAAGCAATTCGCGAGCAGGCCGAAGAAATCGTCGGTAGCAAAGCGACCGACGACGTCATTTTCAGTGATGAAATGGACGCACGCATTCGACTCTACATTGAGCTGAGCGCCTATTGCCCTGATACGGGAATTCCTAAGTTACTGTTTGGCTCACAAATCTTCGATGGGATCACCGAAGAACCAGAGGAACTGTTTGAACTGCTGGAACGTGAATTTGACGTACGACCGCTGAAACCAGACGCGAGTTCTTGAAACCTCTGCGTGCCGATTCGTCCCCACCGGTTTTGGTTAGTCTGCGTATTCGATCGTGACTTTTATCTGATCCGCAGATAATTTCTCACCGTCGATCTCCACGTGGGGATAGATAAAGTAATTCAAAGGTGGACCATTCTGCTTCGGAACGAGTTCAAGATCGCGTCCGATCGTAAAGGCTACCCGATTTTCCGATAAGTTTCCAAAGTAGTAATCTCGCAGAGCGGGATTCTTATCGCCCTCGGAAATGTCAACGGGAATCCAACCTTTGTTCTCGATGTGGAACATTCCCCAACAATGATACCCCTCAATGAGCCCATCGCCACGATCTGCCGGCAAGGGAAATCCAATTTCGAAGCAAGCAGGAATCTGTTGGCTGCGGGCCAGCGAGATGAACAGACTGTGAAAGTCGGTACAGTTCCCAAACTGACTCTCGCAAACCCATAGTGAATCCCCCGTGCCATACCCAGGCTTTGATTTATCGTACACAACATGCTCTCCCACCTTGTCGTACAACAGACGCGCCAGACTCAAAGGTTCGGCAGGAAGTTCCGTGTCCACCAGCAATTCCAAAGGCTTACCGGCAATCGGAACTTTCTCGTTCGCGGACAAAAACAACTTCCGGTGTTTTTCGGACAAAGGCTCCTTATCTCCTTCTTCTTGCAAACTCCGAACTTCTCGACGTTCAATCAAGTAGGAAAAGCCTGCAAAAATTGGGTTACCAGACGCTTTCTTAATCTCAAAAAACGCCATTTGATTGCCGTAGGCCGGCTCGGTCTTAATGCGCATCCGTGAGGCCTTGGAAGCCCGCGCACCCATGTTAATGATCTGAACTGTCTGGTGATCGCTATTTTGGGGAATCGGCGTCCAAGTCCTAACCGTAGCACCTTTGGGAATCTCTTCCACCTCGAAGGTATAGTGCAATTGAAATTCGCGTGTTTTCAACTCATTCTGGTCACGACCTTGCCCGTAAGCGTTGGAAAACCCATCCGCCATCGTAAGCCCTAAGCTCAAAATTAGTACAAACGCCCCACGCAAATATTCACAGTACATTCACGTACCCCACATCAAAAACCCTGTTTTATTTGTAATCTGTCCCAAAACCTTCACATGAAAACACAGCCATCATCTTTAACACAAAAACAAACCTCTCGAAAGTGACGAAGGAAAACGATCTTCTGGACTCAGACTACGGCCTTCTGGGAACATGCCCGGATGACGCCAATTAATTACCAAAGTCATGTCGCATAGCCTGTCCCCACTGCAAGTCAAATTTCGGTGTTCTGGTAACAGGTGTTCTGGTAACAGGTGGACCTTTTAGCGCATAATTTCAACTGCAGCTCGGATCGTGACTCGCAAAATCTAGCTTGACGGGTGAAATGAATGCTTCAAAGTCGTGATTGGTTTACTTGCTACGCGCTAGGAACGACTGCTGTGACCAAATTTTTAAAGCAATATGTTTCAAAGCCTTATCGCCCGCGGCATCAGAGGACCTTTCCGTAACAACCGGATTTGCGTTGCCTCGTAGTCGCCGCAGCAGGCGTTTCACAAGTTAAAAAGGATTTTGAACATGGCTGGCACGAACACCGCCCCCAACAACGAAAGATTCACCAACACAAGCGGTAACCCAATTTCTTGACTCGACCCAGGAAGATACGGCGTTCCAGTGATTTAAGTTTATTTTTTCGACACCCACGATTACCCCAGCGGCCAATACTTTTATTACTTTTACTTCTACACTTGAGGAAGTTCCATGAAAACCACCTGCTTTACTCTGTCGACCCTGCTTGCGATTTTCATGGTGGTTCCCGCTTGGGCGGACGACGAGCCAACTGCCTCCAAGTCAACAACCTCCGAGCTATCCCCCTTGCAGGTTCCTTTCGACATTGACGAGAACGGATCCTTGAGTGACGAAGAGCAGGAAAAATACACAGCGTATATCGCAGCGCTCATTAAACCCTTCGACAAAAATGGAGACGGAAAACTCTCCAAGTCGGAAAAGCAAGCGTTCTCCAAATTCCAGAAATTAGCCTCGGGCGGAAGCAAACGCAATAAAGGACAGCGCGGCTATCAGGCCTCCGCCAAAGCTTATCGCAACCGCATTTCCGCAGCTCCTCAGGGACGCAGCGAATCGGAGAAAGATCGCAAAGCGAGGTACAAAGCTTACCAACAGCGATTTACGCGTGTCCTGGATACAGATCGAAATGGCGCTTTGACGGATGAAGAAAAATCGGCCTATGAAAATTATCAACAGCTTGTCACCGCACGTGTGAGTGTGGAACCTGAACGGAACATGCGCAAAGCCATGGAACTCCTCAATAATTACTACGAGAATGTCGCCAAGGTCGTAGACGCGGATCGAGATGGTGAAGTCGACGAAAAAGAGCACGCCGCTTACAAAGAATACGAAAAGCTGGTACGTGCGCGCGTGAGCGTCGAGCCACAGCGCAACATGAGGGCAGCCATGAAAACCCTTGACGATTATTACGAAACTTCGGTCAAACTCTTCGATGTGGATGGGAATGGAGAAGCGAGCAAGCGTGAAATGAAGGCTGCAAAAGAATATGAAAAATTGGTGATGGCCAGGGTCAGTGTTGAGCCTGAGCGCAACATCCGTAAGGCAAAAGAGAATATGGAAGCGTATTACAGCATCGTCCAAAAATTATTTGACGAAGATGGTAATGGAGAAATGAGCTCCGAAGAGAGCGAAGCCTACGAAAGCTATGTCAAGCAAGTTCGCGATAGTGGCAATTCGGAAGTTGAGTCGCCGGAACTCTCAGTTCCCGACAACCCGTGCTAACCCCTAGTCACGCAGACGACATTGGTAGCAACGATGATTCCTTCCGCCCACGTGCTGAAGACTATCCTACTGTTTAATTTTTGACTTCGACTTGGTCGGCGAAAGACTCTCCGGCTGGCAAGGTAATCTGAATACCCGAGCGCGCAATTTAGCATATTCACTTTAGCTAACGTTAACTCTTAACGGCTGGAAAGATAGTCCTTTGAAGCACCTCCTTGTTATCTCTGAGTGGTCCCTAATAACAAAGTGTTCCTACGTTCGCATGGTGGCTTGGCTTGGTTATGCGTTTCATTGTGCGCTGAGCGTCAGCTCGGCACTCAGTGCAGAACCTACCGCGTTGCAGACCGAACCCGCACTACGTCGGCCAGTGGCTCTAGCACTCAGCCACGACGAGTCGCACCTCTATGTGGCCAACGGCCGCGCTGGAAGTTTGTCCATCATCACTTGCCAGGGCAACGAACTTGCAAACGAAATCAACATTGGAGAAAAAATCTCGGATTTTGTGACGACGTCCACAGCCGGTCTCTACTTAGCAACCGACGAGGCAACTCATGAATTATTGATTGTGCGCATCGAAAAACAACAAGTCCAAGTCCAACAGCGTATTCCGGTAGCGTCTTACCCCGTTCGGGTGATCGCATCCAACGATTGCCGGCGTGCTTACGTGACATCGCTTTGGTCACACCGGTTGACCGTCATTGAGTTTGCCGACTCTCAATTCTCTCAGGGCAAAGTGGTCGCATCTCTCGATTTGCCTTTTGCACCACGCTGCGAGTTGCTCGTGCGCGGAGATACCTTTCTGGTTGTTGCCGATGCGTTCGGAAGTGGACTGGCGGTCATTGATCCCACATCTTTTACCGTCGTGCGCAGCGGCCAGATTCCCGGACATGGCATTCGCGGATTGGCACTCACTGCAGATGAAAAAACACTCCTGGTAGCACATCAAATGCTCGACGAATCGGCCCCCACGGTTCAGAGCGATGTGCATTGGGGGTTTATGATGTCAAGTCAGTTGCGACTATTGCGATTAGATTCGGTCCTTGATGAGAACCTAGATCTACTCCACCAAGCGCAATCTCTCCAATTAGGCGAAGCTGGCAACGGCCTCGCCGACCCAAATGACATCGCCGTGACAAATCAAGGAATCGTCACCATCGCAGTCGGTGGTGTTGGACAGCTGATTTTTGGCAAACGAAACAACGTCAATAAACATCGTCTCAAGGTCGGACAGCGGCCTATTGCCATTGCGACCACGCGCGATAGGTCTCTGGCCTATGTAGCAAATCATTTTGGAGATTCGGTTTCTGTCGTTGATTTGAAAAACGTCTTGGTCACAAAAGAAATCGTCATGGGTCCCAAACCAGAACTTTCTTTAGTCGATCAAGGCGAGATTTTTTTCTATGATGCAGACTTGTCCCACGATGGCTGGATTAGTTGTCACAGTTGTCATACGGATGGCCACACCAACGGATTGCGCAACGATAATCTATCCGACCAAGGATTTGGTGCACCCAAACGGGTCTTTTCTTTATTGGGTCGTCGAGGGACCGAACCTTTGGCCTGGAACGGCGCCGTAGCAAAATACGAAGATCAAATTCTCTCCTCGATCCGAAAAACCATGCAAAATAGCAATCCGCTTCCTGAGAACGCTCTGGAGAGCTTGACGGCCTATGTCAAAACGCTGGAGTCCCCTCCTTCGATCGATACAGCTCGAGGGATCAGAGACGAAAAGAGTATTGCACGTGGTCGCGACTTATTTCGATCCTTCGAATGCGTTCATTGCCACGCGCCGCCGACGTTCACCACACCACAAACCTATGATGTGGGATTTGTCGATGAGAATGGCCTGGCAGAATTTAACCCACCGACCCTCCTGGGAGTTGGTCAACGGGGTCCATATTTTCATGACAACCGAGCGCTCGATTTAAACGCGGTTTTCCACGAATTTAAACACCAGTTACCTCCCACCGCAACGCTACCTGAAATCGCAGATTTGCAGGCATTTTTGCGGAGCCTATAGCCTTCGTTAATATTCCTGGTCAAACCGGAAAGTGTCATCAGCCACCGTACAACGGTGGGGTACACTCAATTCATCAACACCGCATTCACAATCACAATGGCATTTCTCTTACTGGCGTTTGGGAGCCTGCTCCTTTTGGGCAGCGTCCAGTTCCTGGCGCGACGTGGCCTCAAGAACACATTGCTCGAAGCTCTTAACTGGATCAGTTTGGTTCTGTTTGTGGGAAGCATCGTTGGTTTTCTTTGGTCTGACAGCTCGGCAGAGCCGGAAGCATTTTATTCACCCGCAGCGGTTTCCCAAAAACCTCAGGACACTCCTCAAGAGCGTCGCCCCGTAGAACTGCTGAAATTCGGCGACCCCGTGCCACTGGAGTTAGAAGCCACCTACTGGCTGCAGGGAGAGCCACCCCGTATGGGAAGCGGGAAGATTATTGTGCTCGACGTCTGGGATCAGCTGTGACGCGGCTGTGTGGAATTCTCGTCGAGTCTCGTCGAGCTACATCAAAAGTATGGTCAGCAAGTTTCCTTCGTCAGTCTTACAAAAGCCCCACCGGAAACGGATCCAGCCACTCAAAAACCGAGGGTATTTTTCCCCTATCCATGGCCTCAGGGGTATGCTACCTCAGAAGATTTTCTCCATCGTTTGGGAACGACTCGTGACATCGGCAACAACTCCCACGTAGGCGGCTTTTCAACCACCTCTACCGTTTACGTGATTGGGATGGATGGTCGAGTCGCTTGGTGCGATCAACGGGCCAGAACCCATCATATACCCCCCGACTGGTTACGGGACGACCTGGACGAGGTCCTGCGACAACTGTTGGATCCCGAGTTTTTAGCCGCCATGCAAAAGGCGACTGCTTCTCCAAACACTTCTCCACGTCCTCAGGTCAAACTCGATCCAAAACGTTTTTCAAAACGTAAACAATTCCTCGATGCCAGGCAGGTACCCTAGGAAAAAGGGTGACACGAAACCAGGCAATCGCTCCCTCGATTCTTTATCGTTTGAAGTTTCTTTCAGGGCATTCCTGCTCCTAGCCCTGCTGCCGCTAATTGCCGAATTCTCTGCATTTGCTAACATGTCTTTACTGAGGTTTTCGAAACCTCTCTGATGGACCAACCTGTATTCGACGAGGACGCCATGTCGACCGACCAAGTGATGGAACTCTCTGAAAAGAAAAAACGCATTCGAGAGCAGGCACACGCCAACCGACGTGACCAAGAAAACAAAGACGACATTAGTCGCACCATTGTCGCCAAGTTCATGGCGTTGCCGGAGTACAATGCTGCAGAAACGGTGATGTTTTATGTGGACGTTCGAGCCGAAGTCCGCACACGGCATGACCTGCAAACCGCGCTCACTTCGGGAAAAAGAATCGTGGTCCCCTGGTGTAATCAAGATGGCGAATTAGAGCTCTTTCATCTCGAATCGATGGAAGAACTAGAAATCGGCATGTACCGCATCTTGGAACCACGTCTTGATTTGCGGACGGTGATCGAAAAACGCATCGAAGCCGATGAACTAGATTTGATCATGGTACCTGGCGTCGCCTTCGACCGCACTGGCGGGCGCACGGGTCACGGCAAAGGTTACTACGACAAGTTACTTGAACACGCTCGCGCAGATGCACCACTCGTCGCCTTAGCCTTCGAGTGCCAGATCTTTGCAGACATCCCCATGCAAGACCATGACATCTATATGGATAAAGTAGTGACGGAATCGGCAATCTATTCTGGACGAGGTCGTCCAACTGAAACTTAAGCAAAGACCCATTTTTTCGTCTCCGCCTGAAACATCCCAACAACAACACCTCGTCCCAATATTTCCATGCCAAACGCAATCATTGAAGACACCTATGCCGAAGCGTTCCGAAGCATTTTCGCCGAAGTATTGGTCACTGCCCGCGATCAGAAATGGCTTGATTATGCAGTCAATGCCGCAACCGGCCATGCCAGCAGTACGATCATGTGTGATTGCGAAGCGGGCATGGATCGTTACGTAGGTCCTGGCGGAGAGGCAGACTTTTCAACACCGGATGGACGGCCAGGGGCGATCATTCAATTCCACATTCCTCGCTTTCGCAAAGACCGTGAGGAAGCGTTGGAAAAATCTCTGCTGCGGAGAATTAGCCAAAATATTTTAACGTGTCCGACCGCCGCTTGCTTCAATCTCTTGGAAACAGATTCATACTTCAAACTGGGGCGCAAAATCGCATTTTTTGGAGATGGATTTCAACAGCGGAAGATTCGGTATGATCGGCGCGTATGGGTCATTCCGACAATGGGCGGCGAGTTTACCATCGATCGACGGTTTGGGTTTCGTGACGGGATCATGGGGGGAAATTTATGGTTCATGGGCAACAGCGAAGACTCGGCTATCGAAGCCGCTGAGCGCGCCGCCGACGCAACCGATGCGACGCCTGGAACCATCACCACGTTTCCGGGAGGGGTCGCTGCGAGCGCATCCAAGGCCGGTAGTCGCTATTCCTTTTTGTTTGCCAGCACTTACGAAAATTTCTGTCCCACACTCAAAAAGCAACTCGGCAAGGATTCTAGAGTCCCTGCAGGCGTGCAATCAATCATGGAAATCATTATCAACGGACGCGACTTGAAAACCGTTGCAGAAGCGACGCATGCCGCTATCAACGCGGCGCGATCAACCGAGGGGCTCGTTAAAATCTCAGCCGGCAACTACGGTGGTCGGCTCGGCAAAAGTTTTATTCACTTGCTGCCAGAAAAGCAGCCAATGGATGCCTGAGTTGACGCAGCTGAAATCAGGAATTGCCACACCCCCATCCTGAAAGTCTGTTTTCTGTCCAAAGAATTCTATTCTGTCGCTGGACGCCAGCGACGGGCCGCCTCGAGATTTCCGATGCGGAGGTATTGGTCCGCTACTTGCTCACGCAACGTAGCGTCATAAGGGTGTTCTCGAACCAGCTTTAACAAGGCCTCAATTTGCGCCTTAGCGTCAGTGAGTGTTTGATGGCGTTCCAAATGTTGCTGCGACTTGTCGTCTTCTCCGTGCCGGGCGTAGGCTTGCCCCAACAAATAGTGCACCTCCGGATTGCTTTCATGCGATTTCAGGACGAGCTGCAAGGTTTCGATGGCACTCTCCCATTGACCATTCGCATGCTCCACGCGGCCCTTCAAGAGTCTCGCGCCAACACTTGTAGAATCGCGAGCGAGTACTTTTTCTGCAATCTCTTGGGCAGCTGGCATGTTCCCTTCAAAGTACAATAGCTTAGCTTCCAACATCGGTTGCATGGAAACCGTTTCAAGTGATTTCCCTTTCACAAGATCAAATTCGGTTCGCGCTTCCGTAGGGTTGTCCGTTTTGAGCAGGTCGTCGACGAGACGCATTCGCAAAGCAAAGGAATTCGGGATATTAAATTCCAATAGCTTACGAGTTACGCGAATTGATTCCTTGACGGTCTGTATTTTTCCATCACTTTGAGCCAGCACACTTGCTCTTAATTGCCACCAATAAGGGTTCGTGGGTTGCCATTCACACAACTCACCTGTGTAAGCGAGTGCCTCGTCCAATCGTCCTTGGGCAATGCGGATTTGCACCGCGATATTTAAAGCTTCATACCGACCTTCCTCTCGCATCAATGCTGTAGCGATCATTTCATCAGAGCGAGAGAGCCGCCCAGCCATATAAAAAACTCGTGCGGCCATCAAAAGGTCTTCGGGAAAACATTGGCGAAAATCAATTTGCAGCATCAATTCCATCATTTCTGTTTCATAGATGTTACCTGTCTCTTCTTCCTCTCCGACGATAATCGCAAGCGCCACACAGCGGAGCAACCGGATGGAATGACGACTGACCGCATTGGTTGGTTCGATTTCCAACAACGCATTGTTCGCCGGAAAAGACAGTTGACGACGCAGCGCCGCATCCGGTTCATCAAGGGCCGAGAGCAATGCGCTTCTCACGCGATTCAACAGTTGATCAGCATCTACTTCGGTTGTTGGATCTTGCCACCACGAAATTCCCAAAGCAATGACTACACTAATCAAAACGATGAGTATCGCACCGCGAGTCGCAGACACTTCTCGTGGACCGTTGGTGGCTGGCGTCTCATTCCCCTGGGGCGCCAACTGCTGATTCTTTTTCTTTGCCTTGACCTTCGACAAGTTCATGCGTTACTTTCGGCGCAAGATTACCAAACCATTCGATTCCACCGCTCGGCCAATGTACCTCGATTTCTGATTCACGGGAATCGTTCCAAGGCAGAAGCACGCGAAAATCGAAATGGGATGCATAACCGCCACCGCCCCGAATCCACCGTGTAAGCGTTTGTTTCTCGTTGACAAGCGTAATTTTGGCTCCAACGGCATCTCGATTCGATTGCGTGCCCCGAAGCCGCAGCCTTACCCAATGCTCATAAGGCTGACGATTGCGTAGAACAGCGACCGGCTCGTTTTGGTTCACAACAACTAAATCAACACCACCATCATTATCCAGGTCCCCAATAGCGAGACCACGGCCAGCATGCGGAACACTAAAATAAGGTCCGGCTCGTGCTGTGATTTCCTTGAATTGTTTACCTTGCTGATTGCGAAAAATTTGGGAAGGTTGGAAATAAGGACCATCCTGATACTCGTAGCCAGCATGGCCATTGATCGCAATCAAATCTTCCCAACCGTCTCCATCAAGGTCCAAAAAAGCCGTGCCCCAACCCACCCAAGGCGTCGATTTGTGAAACAGATTTGTAACCGAGTTCGCTTGAGTAAAACCACCGCGACCATCATTTTGTGCCAGTGAATTATCTTGTAGCGTATAATTGGTGTAATGGATGTCTGGCGCGCCGTCGCCATTAAAATCTCCTACATCGACTCCCATCGATCCTTCCATTTTACCCGTAGCAGAAAAGGCGACTCCGGCGACAAGGCCCGTAGATTCAAACCGTCCGTCACCGTGATTTGAATACAGAGCATTCGGCTGCACGTCGTTGGCAACAAAAAAATCAACCCAGCCGTTTGAATCAAAATCGACCGCGACGACACCCAATCCCCGGTTACCGTCCAACGTGATTCCCGCGCCGTCTGTGATGTCCTGGAACGTTCCGTCGCCACAATTTTCCCATAAATAATCGCGTGCCCCAGCAAATTGAGCTGGAGCGCAGACATCTCGCTTTCCCCGATCCGAAATGCATTGTCGGGTAGCATCTGGCTGCCAAGTTGCATAGGTAGCAACGTACAAGTCGAGGTCTCCATCACGGTCAATGTCGGCAAAGGCGCCAGCAACGCACCACGACGGCATGATCAAACCAGCAGCCGCAGTTCTATCCGTAAAACACTTGCCAGCTTCATTTCGGAAAAGCTGACAACCACCGTGTCCTGCCACCAGTAAGTCGGGAAACCCATCGGCATCATAATCGCCAACGGCACATCCATGGCTATAAAATGGGGCGGCTGCGAGGCCCACTTCGCTGGTTACATCGACAAAGTGCATTGCGCCGCCATCCGCATCCAGATCATTGCGGTAAAACACGCCAGGTTTTCCCAGGGTAACCAGCGGTGGATCACTAAAACCGCCACCGCCCGACACAAAAATGTCTAAATCACCATCTTGATCAAAATCAAACAAAGCCGCACCACCGCCAAGCGTTTCAATGAGTTGGTAGTGAGCTGCTTCCAGGCCGTTCTGGTAGACAAAATCAACTCCCACTTGTTCTGCAACATTTTCGAACAAGTCTCCGTCTTGCAACTCGCGAGGCGTCTCCTTGACCATTTCAAGAGAGGGAAGCAGCGCGTTGTTATTCACGGATTGGGAAGGCGCGGTTTCAGTCGACTTCACTTCGACTGGATGAGGACTGGTTGTGGGTGACGGTGCCACGGGATCTGTAGTACCACATCCACCGGTCGACAGAATCAAGCTGCACAGAAACAGCAAAAATAGAGGTGTTTGTCGAAGCATGGGACACGTCACTGGAAAATGCAACCCTTCCTTGCCAGCAGCGAAAAAGCGAACGACGTTAACTGGACACGAAGCGAAATCATAGCACGAAATGTAGATGCTTTTGGTTTTTCCGAGAGAAAGACTCAATCAACACGCAACTTCTCAGAAAAAACAGCGCGAAACTTTTCAACTTTTGGCTGAACCACGGCCCTGCAGTAAGGCTGATTTGGATTCAGCTTGAAGTAGTCTTGGTGATAATCTTCTGCAGCATAAAAAGTAACCGCCGCAGTCACTTCTGTGACAATCGGTGCCCGAAAGGCAGTTGTCTCATTGAGACGTTGAATGATCGCTTCTGTAACCGTTTTCTGTTCCTCATCGTGATAGAACACTACCGAACGGTATTGAGTACCGACATCATTACCTTGACGATTGAGCGTTGTAGGGTCATGTGTTCGAAAGAATACTTCGAGCAGGTCCTCGTAAGCGCAGAGAGTCGGATCAAATTCAATTTGAATGACTTCTGCGTGCCCCGTCGTACCAGCGCACACGGCAGCATAGGTTGGCTCCTCAACCGCGCCACCACAATATCCAGAAGTTACTTTAGAAACGCCGCGAAGCTCATTGAACACCGCTTCGGTGCACCAAAAACAGCCACCGCCAAAAGTCGCGATCGCAAGGTCTAAATTTGACATAGTGGCAAAGCCTTTNTCCTTAATCTTTCTCGGTTAGTGCCNCTCGATTAGTGCCTCATCTCATGAAAATTCTACCACAGAGTGTCTCCCAGAGCAGGTTGGAAGTCCTGTCAACTCTGTCACAGGCTGANCGGGATCCCTGTGTCACTCAGAGCTTCNCACACAAGCAGNAACTCATGACGTATCTCAGNTGCCGCAACCGCGCATTCTCTGNCAACTCTGCTGTGTCATNGGAATCCGGCNNCTACCAAGATGGACACGTCANCTTGTCTCCCTGGTCCAAGCTGCTGATAAATATGCTTTGAGAGCCCNTTACAATGAGAATTAATGCAAAAATAAACATCTTTTGCNGGCGGTGTGTCGGCAGCTTGATCGACTTGACACCCATTTGCACCGGTTAGAATACTCGGCTTGAACTTTAGGCCCNATCTTGGANGAGGAAATCGAATATGCCTCAGATTCAAAAGTTTTTCTTTGAGATTGCTCGAGAGTCCTTTCAAATCCGTCCTGACAGCATCGTGGCTTTTATAATCGCCACCACCACCCTTGGTCACCTGACTGGCCAGGAAACCGTGTTGTTCCAAGACAAAACTTCTGCCAGTGGTTTGCAAATCGGTACGGACGCCGCCTGTTGGGCGGATTTTGACAACGACGGCTGGGTCGACTTATGTGCCTCGGGTGGTGTCTGGAAAAACCAGCAAGGCAAAATGTTTACGCGAATCGCCGATGTACCAACGTCCGTCGCGGCTGACTTTGACAATGATGGTTTTATCGATCTGTTCTCCTGGGCGGCGTTAAAACTTTATCGAAACAATGCCGGTAAAGAATTCACTGAAGTGAAATTACCCGAGCTGCCAAAATCGTCTTCTCGCGGAGCCTGTTGGGGAGATTTTAATGGCGACGGATTTGTCGACATTTACGTCGGTGGGTACGAAGAATGGAACGCCGGCATCACTTGGCCATTCATGATTCTCATCAATGAAGCTGGCAAAGGTTTTCGGTTAGAGCGTTCGGAAAGCAACTACCGGGCCCGGGGTGTCACGGCTGCGGACTTTGACAACGATGGCGACATCGATATCTATGCTTCGAATTACCGTTTGCAACCCAATCTGCTTTGGCTGAACGATGGTGCAGGACAATTTGCCGATGCCGCAGGAAAGTACGGGGTTGTCGCGACATCAGAGGGCTTCGGAGGTGGGCATTCGATCGGCTCTTGCTGGGGCGATTTCAACAACGACGGCTTCATTGATCTGTTTGCCGGAAACTTCGCACACGTCGATGGCCGTGGAGATCAACCCAAGTCACGCTTCCTGAAAAACCTAGGCCCAGATCAAGACTATCAGTTCGCCGATCTTGGACCCAGCGGCGTGCACTATCAGGAATCCTACGCTACGCCGAGTGCCGGAGATTACGACAATGACGGAAATCTCGATCTCTTCTTTACGACAGTTTATGGCGTTGCTTCGTTCGGTCGAAAAAACAACCCTGTTCTCTTCCGCAACGCCGGAAACTTTGTCGTCAGCGATGTAACCGTTGCAGCACAATTGCAGGATTTACCGCCAACCTATCAAGCCGCTTGGGCTGATTTTGACAATGACGGAGATCTCGACCTTGCCTCGGCAGGGAAACTGTTCGAGAACCAGGGCAGCCCCAACAATTGGCTCAAAGTACGTCTTCAAGGCGACGGTAAGTCTGTCAACCGTTCTGCCATTGGTGCGCAAGTTCGCATCCAGATCGGTGAAAAAACGCTAACCCGGCAAGTCGAAGCAGGCACTGGAGAAGGAAATCAAAATGAATTGACACTCCATTTCGGCCTAGCCGCCAACAAAGATCCTTTGCAAGTCGAGATTGCTTGGCCCAATCGCCAGCACCAAACAATTACCGGGGTGATGGTTAATTCACTGTTGACAGTCAACTTTGCCCCTAGCACAGCAGCATCCGAAAGCACTCCATAATCGACGCCCCAAGGTCAACCCACTTCAAGGTCAATGCACCGGTGTCAACGATTCGCGGAATTGGCGGAAAAGATAACGACTGTCATGGGGCCCCGCCGAGGCTTCAGGGTGATACTGAACACTAAAAGCTGGTAATTCGGTGTGCCGAAGACCGGCAACCGTGTTGTCATTGAGATTACGGTGGGTAATTTCCAACTGGTTCGGTAGCGACGCCTCATCGACCGCAAAACCGTGGTTTTGAGAGGTGATTTCGACAACACCTGTTTGGAGGTTTAAAACAGGCTGATTTGCACCTCGGTGGCCAAACTTGAGTTTAAATGTCTTTGCTCCACAAGCGAGGGCTAATAGTTGGTGCCCAAGACAGATGCCAAAAATTGGGGTTTTACCGAGCAGATCTTGGATGCATCGAATCGCATAGTCCACTGGCTCGGGATCGCCAGGCCCGTTGGAAAGGAAAACACCATCTGGCGCAAGTGCCAGCACTTCTGCGGCAGTCGCGGTCCCTGGAAGCACCGTGACACGACACTGTTCATCAAAGAGATGCCGTGCAATATTCCACTTCATACCAAAGTCCAGGGCCACCACGTGACAGTCAGACGACGATTCCCTCGAATTCGAAGTGCCGGGAAGCAGACTCCAAGGACTTAAACTTTCCTCCCAACTGCGGGATTCAATCGGGACAACTTCCTGAACCAAGTCGCGGCCTACCAGTCCAGGACTCGATTTCGCCTTATTAATCAGGCTGTTCTCGTCTAAATCTTCTGTTGAGAGCACCCCTTTCATCGCACCCGCAGTACGAATGCGACGCACTAGAGCTCGTGTATCGATGCCAGCCAGGGCCACAATACCATTTTCTTTCAGATAATCATCCAAGCCACCGCTCGAGCGAAAATTGCTGGCAATTCGACTATTCTCCCGGACAATAAAACCGGCTAAATGCGGCTTATGGCTTTCGACATCTTCCAGATTCACACCATAATTGCCGATTTCCGGGTAAGTCATCGTCACAATCTGACCGCGATAGCTCGGATCGGTGAGTATTTCTTGATAGCCGGTCATCGACGTGTTGAAGACAACTTCACCATCAACTTCACCTCCAGCACCGAAGCAAGTGCCGGTGTAGACCGTGCCATCCTCTAAGGCAAGCTTTGCAATGCGCGACATGGTTAAAATGGGCAGCTATTCAAAGGAAGGTGTGGGTCAAATTCTTTGCGACAAGCAACTTACCTAAAGTCGGCGATTTCGGATTCCCGATATCGAACTGTAAGGCTGTGGGTCAATGAATCACGATTTCGATCGGAATTCATGCAGCTGTAACCGAGAGGGCTTTTGTCGCGGCGAACAAAAGCCCTCTCATTTTTTTGGTTCGCAATCTGGAATGCGAGTATAGCGACCCGAAGCTGTGCGTCCCAGAACCCGCAGCACAAGCCGGGCACGATTTTCTGATGAAAAATCGCTTTTGCACGACAAATCGGTCATTCCGGAATTCCAATTGGCCCTACATTCTCAGCTCTACGGCAATCCTTAATCACTTTCATTCATGCAACGGTTAATTTGCCGAACCGCTTGCCGCAGACGATTCTCGTTCTCAACTAGGGACATCCGCACAAAACCCTCACCTGAAGGACCAAATCCACTCCCAGGACTGATGGCAACGTCACCTTTTTCTAGCAGCATCATGGCAAAATCCATCGTCGACATCCGTTTCTTCCAAGGTTCCGGGATTTGAGCCCAGATAAACATACCCGCCTTCGGAGGTTCGACCTGCCAGCCGTTACGATTCAGGCCCTCGACAAGGACATCACGTCGAATTCTATAAATGTTTGACTGTTCCTCGACAGATGCTTCGGTATGCCGCAAAGCAACAATTGCTGCAATTTGTATTGCTTGAAACATGCCGTAGTCGTAGTAACCTTTGATGATGCCGAGGCCGCGAATCATTTCCCGATTGCCACAACAAAACCCCACGCGCCACCCAGCCATGTTGTATCCCTTACTCATGGTCGTGAATTCCACACCGACATCGATTGCACCCGGTGCGGACAAAAAACTGGGTGGACGGTAACCATCGAAAGCTACGTCGGCGTACGCAAAATCACTAATAACCATGAAGCCATAACGTTTCGCCAACTGCACCAGGTCCGCATAAAAGTCCTGTTCAACAGTCACCGTCGAGGGGTTATGTGGATAGTTAACAATGACCAGCTTGGGTTTGGGATACAAATGCTGGCAGGTATAAGCGATGTTTGACAAGAACTGCTCACTGTCAGCAACGTCCAGAGTAATCACATTCGCAGACGCTAAAGCCACCGCATACATATGCACGGGAAAGTAAGGTGAGGGGACAATCGCAGTATCTCCAGGCCCCATCAAGGCGAGACACATATGGCTAAATCCCTCTTTGGAACCGAGGCAAGTAATGACCTCAGTTTCCGGGTCCAATCTCACCCCATAGCGTTTCAAATATTTGCTGCCAACTTCGCGACGGAGATTAAGGATCCCCGTCGATTTGCTGTAACCATGGTTACGAGAATCCTGAGCAGCTTCAGTGAGTTTCTCAATCACAAGCTCTTGAGGCGGGTCGGATGGGTTGCCCATACCCAAATCAATCACATCATCCCCACGTCGACGTTTGTCATACAAAAACTGGTTGATCCGGCCAAACATGTAGGGTGGCAGGCGCTGAACACGTTGTGCCAGTTGGACGTCAAAGCCGTTCGACAGATCAACTGAATGACCGTCCCTGGGCGGCTGGGTGTCAGGTTCAGGCATGGGATTGTCAGAAATCGATTAAGTGCAAACAGTTTCCGTCTGAAATTCAACCATACATCGATTGATCCTCTGGTGTCTATCGGCATGGCGAAGGTTTCTCAAATCCAACCTCCACAATCGCCAATACCAGCGGTCCCTCGTGGTCAGAAACCGCCGAACGAGGTGATTTACCGTCGCATTCTTGTTGAGGAGACTGAGAAGATCCGAAAACGAAAGAAGAATGTCCAGTAAAAAACGGCGAAACGTGCCTCTCAGACAAAAGCGGCAACCGAAATGGCAAGCGAGAGGTCGGAGGGCTGCGGAGAACCATTCAGCCGCTGCTCCACGTTTCTCTGGCATCCCCGTTTGTGGTTCGAAACGTTCCAGTTCCGGATAAATGGAAGCCTTCCGAGCATTCAGCTCCAACCAGAATCGCTTAACCAGAATCACCGCAATACAAAATCAGGACAAAAATGAACAACCCAGGGTACGATCAGACGTTTGCTGCCAATCAGTCGGCTATTATGTTTGGCGGTTTGCGCAAGCAACATCCTTTTCGCGGAGTGTGACTGCAGGGAACCAACCGTTTTCAGATACCACATTTTCCAGATACCACATCTGTCTCCGAGCCCGGGCACGATTTTAAACTCGCCTGCCTCTTCGGACCACACCGGTCGCAAAGACGGGCTCCTGACTTGAGTCGGCATTCCTACGCATCCGCCGGCCACAGTTTTACCTCGGACATCTAGGTGAGAAAGTCCGCCATTGGGATTCATTCCCCACTTCTGGAAACCACCTGTTCAAGACCAAATTACTATAGAAACACGCTGCGTTTTCTAGGTCTTCTCGCTTGCTCCCCGTATAGAATCTGGATTACGATATAGGTCATGATTTGCTCTTCCTGGTCAATTCGGGAGGTTGGTTTTTTGGTCGGCTGGCTTTCATTCGTTCTCAAACTCCGTAAACCCGTGTCGCAACGCCAAATATTTACTTGCTTGGCTTTGCTTGTTGCTGCGGTGGTTGCATGCCCTCAAAGTCGAGCCGAAATCTCTTTTGCGCGGATCGTTGCAGATCCTACCAGCTTATCTCTAGTCGGCAGCGATGATTGCATGTCGATTCTTCTACACGCTGAATTGGCCGATGGACAACTCATTGATGTGACCGATCAAGCCACATGGAACGTATTGGATCCCACGATCTGTCGGACTCACCCGAATGGAATGGTCACACCCCTCACAAATGGCGAAACAACGATTTCCGTCGACGTGGCCAATCTACAGCTAGAAATACCCGTCAGCGTCAGCGCAGCAAACGTTGCGCGACCACTGAATTTCGCCAACGATATCGTTCCAATTCTCAGTCGATTTGGCTGTAATTCTTCTGCTTGTCATGGCAAAGTTGAAGGACAAAACGGCTTTAAACTATCCGTCTTTGGATTTGATCCAACTGCCGACTATCAGGCTTTGGTCATGGAGGGTCGCGGTCGCCGCGTCTTTCCGAGTGACTCCTCGCGCAGTTTGCTATTAACCAAAGCGTGTGGGAAAACGCCACACGGTGGTGGCATCCGCATTCCCCCGACGCGTCCCGAATTCACAACCTTACAACGCTGGATCGCGGAAGGTGCCCGGATTGGCGACGAAACCGACCTAAAACTAGTTGAGATCGAGGTGTCACCCCACGAGCGAGTACTCTCGATGGCTCAACAGCAGCGTTTACGTGTTGTCGCAAACTGGTCTGACGGAAGTCGACGCGATGTAACGGCACTCGCTCAATTTCAATCCAACAACAGCGAACTTGCCTCGGTCAACCCTGCGGGAATAGTAAACACGGGAAATTCGCCCGGTACGGTTGCTGTGATGGCAAGCTATGGGGGACAGGTAGATATTTTTCACGCCTTGATTCCGCGTGCAGAATCAGACAATACAGAACCAAGCGATGAGAATGCTGAATTTCTCGTCTACAACGTGCTCGACCCGCCGATCAATCGACGTCTGCAACAACTCAACATCACTCCTTCTCGCTTATGCACGGATGCGGACTTCTTACGTCGAGTCCATATTGACATCATCGGCACACTACCGACTGCGGAGGAAGCCAAGGCTTTTCTTCATAGCGATGGCATAAACAAACGTCAGGATCTTGTCGAGAACCTCCTGCAGCGTAGTGAGTTTGCCGATTATTGGGCATTAAAGTGGTCCGATCTGCTACGAGTCAATCGACAGGCGTTAGGACACAAACAAGCTTATCTTTACTATCATTGGATTCGCAGTAGCTTTGCAGAAAACAAACGATTAGATCAATTCGCAAAAGAGTTAGTGGCGGCCGAAGGCCCTGTGAAAGAATCTCCAGCGTCGCATTTTTTTAAGGTAGTCAATCAACCCAACCAAGCGGCAAGTACGATTTCACAAGTCTTTCTCGGGATGCGAATTGAGTGTGCGCAATGCCATCATCATCCGTTTGATCGCTGGAGCCAAACCGATTATTGGGGAATGCAAGCGTTCTTTACTCAGGTCGGTTTCAAGCAATCAGCCCAGGGCGAAATAATCCTGGCGATGAACGATGTCACCACCGCGCACCCTCGTACTGGTCAAAAAATATTTGCCCACGCTCTGGGAACCACGCAACCGTCAACATCCCCTCCTGGCGATCGCCGCCGCCTGTTTGCAGACTGGCTGGCAACCCCGCAAAATCCATGGTTTTCTCGCAGCTTGGCCAACCGAGCTTGGGCGCACTTTATGGGTCGTGGTGTTGTCGAACCAGTCGACGATTTTCGGCTCACAAATCCTCCCTCCAACACGGATTTACTGGATGTCTTAGCAGAGCACTTTTCTGCGTCCCAATTCGACTTTCAACAGTTGGTCCGTCTCATCACCTCATCAGCCGCCTACCAGCGATCGGCCCAAGTGAATGCTTCTAACGAAAACGACGAGCAAAATTATTCGCGGTTTCTGATGAAACAGTTAGAAGCCGAAGTTTTACTAGACGCGGTTTGCCAAACTACAGGCATTGATGAAAAGTTTGAGTTTGTGCCCGCAGGCAAACGCGCCATTCAACTCTGGGACAGCAGCGTTCCTCATTATTTTCTCAAACTTTTCGGGCGGCCCGTGCGGGCGTCGGCTTGTGACTGCGAGCGTGTTTCTGAACCAACTGTCGGACAGGTTCTGCATGTCTTAAATTCACCCCGTGTCGAAGACAAACTAGCGCACGCGGATGGACGCATCGCTCATTTAGTCGCTGGCAATACGAATAATATGACCTTAGTCGAGAAGCTATATCTGACATTTTTCTGTCGATTTCCTACGGAAACCGAACAAAAAGTTGCGATCGAATATATTAGTCGTCAAGCTAATCGTCGACAGGCGGCAGAAGACTTGGCTTGGAGCATGCTCAATTCGTTAGAGTTTTTGTTCAATCGTTGAATAGGAAGACCTGTATGGTCCACAAACAAAACTACTGTGACGGCATTCGTCGCCGCGACATGTTACGTTTCGGAGCCGCTGGTGCACTGGGAATGGGTGTTAACTTACCCCAAATCCTTGCCAGCCAAGGCACACAAACTCCGTCAGGTCAAACGCCTCATGACATGTCATTCATTGTCGTCTTTCTCCAGGGTGGCCTATCAACCATTGATACCTGGGACATGAAACCGGATGCGCCGGCCGAATTTCGCGGTGAATTTGATCCTATCAGCACCAACGTTCCTGGCATTCAGCTCTCTGAGCATCTTCCACGACTCGCGCAGCAGATGGACAAATTTTCGGTCGTGCGTTCCTTTGGACACCGCAACTCCAATCACGGTGCAGCCGATCATTATCTACTGACTGCTTACCATCCTGAAGCCGGTTTTAATGGAGGCCTGAAGCCAAATAACCAAAAGCCTTCGCACGGTTCGGTGATGGCAAAGATGCTAGGACCGCGGGGTAGCGTGCCACCTTATGTCTGTTTGCCCAAAATGCACAACAGCGCCTCCTCCTCCTATCTGGGCTCCACCGTTGCACCTTTCGTCGTCGAAGCCGACCCGAATGTTCCTGATTTTTCCGTGCCTGACCTGGCACCACCGATTGGCTTACAAGCAGAACGCTTAGCAAACCGTCGCGAGTTGATCTCACAAGTGGATCGATTTCAAAAGTCTGCCGAGACACAAGCAAACCACAAAGCCAAAACGCTCAGCACATATCAACAAAAAGCTTTCGACTTGATGACCTCCAAAGAGACTAAGTCTGCATTTAATATCCATTTAGAATCCGCGCCATTGCGTGACGAATACGGCCGAAACACTTTAGGGCAATCGTGTTTGATGGCACGACGATTGGTCGAAGCCGGAGTGCGTTGCGTTTTAATCGACCACACCGACTGGGATACCCATTACAACAACTTTCATGTCCTGAAAAATCAATTGCTGCCAAAGCTTGACGGAGCGATGTCTGGATTGTTGCGTGATTTGGATGACCGCGGCATGTTGGAAAAAACTTTGGTTCTGGTTACCGGTGAGTTTGGTCGCACACCCCGCATCAATCAGTTTGCCGGCCGAGACCACTGGGGCCCAAGTAGTGCCATCGCCATGGCAGGTGGAGGCATTCGAGGCGGCACGATCGTCGGAGCCTCGGACGAACGGGCGGAAAAACCCGCGACGACCCCCTACCGACCGGAAGATCTCGCAGCCACCATCTATGACACCATGGGCATTAACCCGAAGACCGAGTTCTACACACAGGAAGGGCGTCCCATTCCGATCGTTCCGGGGCATGGTCGGGTGATTCAGGAGTTGTTCGCCTAAAAGATTATGAAGGCTGTGAATTCAGGCAACTTTGAGTGATTCGATCTTCCCCACGGATGTCCATGATCATGTGTGCCAATAAAACAAAATTAACTTTTTCCGTTGTCCTGACAATCTTTTTTCTCTTATCGACCGCCCCTTTTTCAGTTTGGCTGGTCGATCTGAACGCTGACGAACCTTTCGTCAGCTACATCTTTCCCGCGGGAGGCCAACGCGGTACGACTGTGCAATTCAATGTGGGAGGGCATAACCTCCACGACGTTTGTGACTTTGAGATGCTTGGCGCCGGTCTAAAGTACTCGCCTGAATTACTTCGAGCTCCAAAAACGGTTTGGTTTGAGGGGCCATTGATCCCCATGCCGGCCTCGCAGGCATCCGAAGATTATCCGAAAGATCAAACCGGCAATGTCAGCCTAGCCTCTGATGCAGTGCTGGGGATTCGCAAATGGCGGGTTTGGACAGCCCAGGGAGCCACACCAACAATGAAATTTATTGTCGGTGATTTGCCTGAAATCGTCGAGGAAGAAATCGACGGCACTCCAGTGCCGGTCCGTGTGCCGTTGCCAATCACAATTAACGGTCGCATTTTCCCCCGCGAAGATATCGACATTTGGACCTTTCCAGGTGTCCGCGGAAAAAGTTATACCTGCGAAGTCATGGCCGCGCGTCTGGGTTCACCTCTCGATTCCCGACTTGAGGTCATTGGACCTGACGGACAACGCCTGGCAGAAAACACCGATGGTTTAGGGGTCGATTCACTGTTGAGATTTGTTGCGCCAAGCGACGGCGAATACCAAATCCACATCCATGACATTAATTTCGGTGGTCTCCAACAATATGTTTATCGACTGACGATCACCGACCAACCATACATTGATCACGTCTTTCCACTCGGCGGCCAGCGCGGCAAAACGTTGCAAGTTCAGCTGAGCGGCCAACAAGTCCCAAACGCACCAGTAACCGTCACCTTGCCAACGACAGACGATCCATCTTATCCCCACTTGATATCACTCAACGGACAAACAACGAATCAATTTAATCTGCAGTTAAGCGACCTGCCTGAATTTGTCGAACAAGTGACTTCTGACGAAGCCGCTTATGTGGTGCTCGCTCCTGCGGTGTTCAACGGAATCATTCAGCACTCAAACGAAGTCGATCGTTGGCAATTTGCAGCCCAGCAAGGTGACGTATTCGATATTGAAGTTTGGGCAGCACGCCTCGGTTCGCCTCTCGACAGTGTGATTTCTATTGCAGACGCTGACGGTAAAACACTGGGAAAAGCGGATGATCTGGCTGGAGGAAATACTGATTCTAAATTGCAATTTACAGCACCCTCTGACGGACAATTTACCGTTTCTGTTCAAGACCGGTTTGCGAGTCGAGGAGGCGAACGATTTGCTTATCGACTCTATGTCGCCACTGCCCAACCCCCTCAACCTGACTTTGCGCTGACTCTACCGACCGATGCCCTCACGGTGAATCGTGGTAAGGAAGCGATCATGAAGGTCAGCCTCAAACGCCAAGCTGGATTCAGCGAAGCAGTCGAACTTAAAGTTGACCATTTACCTGCCTCAGTGACACTCAAAAATACGACCATACCTGCAGACAAGAATGAGACTTCTCTTACCTTTACAGCAACGGAATCCGCCACGGTCGAGGCGGTCAAAATCACGATCAGTGGACACGCTTCTGTTGCTGAACAAACCATCGTACGCCCGGCACAAGTTGCGGCAACCACGCCCAATGACTCACCGGTAGGACACGTGCTGCTGGCGGTCTCCGTACCCACGCCCTACAAAGTTACTGGTACTTTCGACTCGGTGTTTGTCCCACGTGGCACGACGTACATCCGTCACTTCACCATTGAACGTGGTGGCTTTGAAGGACCGCTAACCATCCACTTGGCCGATCGCCAAGTACGACATTTACAGGGCGTCACGGCGGCTCCTGTGATCGTCCCTGCAGGTGTCACCGAATTCGACTTCCCGATCAAACTTGCTCCCTGGATGCAAGCGCGCAGGACAAGCCGAACGTGTGTGATGGCCGTTGGTGTTGTCGAAGACCCCAATGGAACCAGGCATAAAGTGAGTGTGACTTCGCACGCGCAAGATGACCAGGCGATCGCCTTGGTCGATCCAGAGGAAATGACGATCAAGCTCGCACACAAATCTATCCTGGCCAAGCCTGGCCTGACGGTCGATGTGCCGTTTCGTATTGGTCGCAATAAATATTTGGATCTACCGGTTGAAGTTGACCTGCTCGTCGCAGATCACATTGCCGGAGTGACTGCAGCACCCGTGAGACTGAAAGTTGGCCAAGACCAAGGAGTGTTACGGGTGGTTTTTGACGATATGTCATGTGGGCCGTTTAATGTACCGCTGCGACTTCGCGCAACAACGATGCCTGAGGGCTTCCCCTCTACGGCGGAGGCGGTCTTACAAGTCGTTGTTCACCCGACAGCGAAGTAACGCATGCTTTCTATTTAAGAAAACCAACAACTCTCTGNGATGACATCAACCGGGGAGAATTCCGGCCGACCGACGGGTTCGGCTTGACGGCCATGTCATGGCCCTCCTTGCTTGNAGAACAAAATGTCTAGCTGNCCGGGGGCTCTGTCTCCCCACAGTAAGNNGTTCGGACGTGCTAAGAATGTCATTTTCCTTTATCTGTCGGGAGCACCGCAAAACGAACCTTCGATCCCAAGCCCAAGGTTTAGAATGTTCGACTTACAGAAACACTTTGTCCCAAAAACCCCGGGGTAAATTTTTCCTGCGACCTTGGCCTGACTGCAGGCATCCTGCTGAAACAGAACTCGGGATCAAACCCCAAATTGCCAGCAAGCCTGGATCCACAACAAGCGCTGATTCAGATCGCACGCGTCGAACAACCTTCCCCAGCAAAGAAGTGATCGACAACGTTATGGTTTGAAGTCGAAGGGTAAATCCCGTGCTCGGCCTGCCGGCTCGTTTTCCACCGGTGTGATTAATTGTCGCTCCCAACGCACCGTTGGATTACCGCTTCCACTAGGAATTTGGGCTTTAAAGAACTCCGCCACATAGCGTTGTGGTTTTTTTTTGTCGGGCACTTTAAAGTTGTCTCCTTTTTGCAGAATGGGGCGATGCTCTGGCATGCTCCCAAAAGCTCGCGAACCGGCAGCTTGGCATGGAAACCAATGTCCATAACCGTCCTGGTCTTCCATGTAGAATTCTGGATAACAATGGTTCGGGATCCAGATCGCACGAGCAGGAATGCGGTTGGCGCGGCAGAGAGCAACAAACAATGAGGTCAATTCCTCACAGTCGCCATGTCCATCGTCAAGGGACTGCAGTGCCCCTTTGATCTCTTTGTCGAATTCATATTGGACCTGCTCACGTACCCAGTCGTAAATCGCCTCAACCTTTTTCCAGTCATTCGCAGGGGGAATCTCGGCAACAATTTCTTTGGCCAGTTTGCGAATCTTGCGATGATTACTTTCAATATAAGGGCTGGGACTGATAAATTTCCTCATGCTACGATCGAGCTTTTGAGGAATCTCAAACTGTGCGGTGTCTTGGGGACCGATAATGGCTTTGCGGTGCACACGCACTAAAGCATAGGCATAAGCCGTTTCATTCGCTCGTAACCGCCGAATAGTCACCACCATCTGTTCAACACCGCCACCAAGTTTACGGTACTTGACGGAAGTGATGTTCCTGGAAGACTCTTCTTCGACTCGCTCCACGGTTTGTTCTGGCCAGTTCGTAGGAATCGGGATGGTGGCAACCGCTCCGACAATAGTCCCTCGACTGGCAGTTACTTCCACACCAACTTTCCACTCGTGAACCGCGCCGTCGCCAAGTTGGATGCCATTACCGCGCGGCGGGTCAACATCCACCTCAAGTGGGGACTCCTCCGCGAAAGCACAAGCAGAGATACACACCCAGAGAATCACAAGCATTTGCTGCAGCCACTTCGATTTCATGGAATATTGCTCCGAATTGTCTACGAAAAATCTGCCCCGCAACATGGCTCCTCAGCAACAAGCGGTTATTGATGGAGAAGCATGCGTTTCGCCGAGAGCCGATTCAGCGCAAGAAATCTCGTCAGATCTCCGTCCGCCCGCCCACGCCTGGACCTCCAGGCTCAGCTCACGAGGTTTGAGGCACTGAGACCTTTTGCTCAAGCCTAGTGCGCAGCAGAGACAATCCAGAGAAAAAATATCGGCTTTGGGAAAGA
>JAKVBY010000047.1:1956-33642 GCA_022446825.1 Pirellulaceae bacterium | reverse complement strand
CCCAACCTGCACGAAGACAGAACGATGAATTCTGGGTCGTCAGCACACGTCATTTGGGGTGTGCTCAGCGAGGCACCGATGCAGTAACCGATTTGCGATTCAGCCTGCGCAAAGACAACGGCCCTTGGATCGAGACAACTATTTCCGATTACGAAGCAGAAGAAACTACTTGCCCAACAACGATCATTTACGTTCATGGCAACCGTGCAAATCGCAGTCACGCCCTTGCTCGTGGACAGGACGTTTATCGCAAGATCACACAGAAGCTGGATCTGAAAACAAAAATTCGCTTTGTGATCTGGTCATGGCCGTCAACACAAAAGAAAGGGCTGATCCACGACTTTCGTGTCAAAGCACACCGTACCAACTCCGAAGGGTTCTATTTGGGTGAATTTCTCTCCGCAAGACCACCAGAAACGCAGATCAGTCTGATTGGGTTCAGCTACGGTGCACGGGTTGTCACCGGGGCCACTCACGTGATGGGCGGTGGAAAGTTAGCCGGAAGATATGCCCCCGATTCCTACTCAGACCGTGATGTTCGTGTCGTCCTGATAGCCGCTGCACTTCACACACCCTGGCTTTATCCCGGCAACTATCATAGCCACGCCCTGAAAAAAGCAGATCAAGCTCTTTTACTGTTCAACAATCGCGATGCCATCCTGAAACGTTATTGGATTGTGGAAGAAGGTCGCAACCCATCTGCCTTAGGTTACACGGGTCTCGACAAGTCGCGGCTAGGTAGTGCAGCCGAGCAATTCAAGCAAATCAATGTCTGCCGCTCGATACGCAAAGAGCATGCTGAGGCGACCTACTGGGGTTCAACTCAGGTAATAAAAAACGTGCGCAAATATGTGTTGTGGGAACCGGTTGATTAACCACTGTGCGATAATTTTTTCGCTCCCGATGCCTGCCAGGAGGCGAATTTTCAGGACCAAGTCGCTAAACTTGGATCCCTCGGCGTTGTCCTTTTCTTTTCCGTTCAGCGTTCTCTGGCAGCCTTCGGTATGTCCGCTCCTCTTGCTTATCTCAATGGAAACTTCGTTGCGGCAACAGAAGCCCAGATTGCAGTCGATGATGTGGGTTTCACCTTTGGTGCTACCGTATCCGAACGCCTACGAACGTTTGGAGGCAAACTTTTCTTGCTCGACGAGCATTTAGCACGCTTTGCCCGTTCGTTGGAAATCATTGAACTGAAATTGTCCCTGTCGATTGCTGCACTGCGTTCGGCAGCGGAAGAACTGACACGGGTCAATTATTCGCTTCTACCCGCAGGGAGTGATCTGGGGCTCTGTTTATTTGCGACACCTGGATCCGCCTCGTCCGAGAATCCCACGGTCTGCATGCATACGAATCCCTTGTCATTTCCACACTTCGTTCCCTTATATGACCAGCGTCAAACACTCGTCGTAGCAAATTTTCGGCAGCCTCCCTCTGCCTGCTGGCCTAGCGAGCTGAAATGTCGCAGTCGCATGCATTATTTCCTGGGTGATCGGGCGGCCGTCAAAACAAATCCGTACGCCCGCGCCTTGTTCCTCGATTTAGACGGTTTTGTCAGCGAGGTTTCAACGGCCAACATCCTCATTCATCGCGAGCAGGAAGGGCTCATTTCACCACCCCTGGAAAAGATTCTTCCCGGAATCAGCCTAGCGTTCGTACAACGTTTGGCAAAGCGTTTAAAGATTCCCTTCTGCTATCGCGATATCACCGTCGCAGAGGTCGTCCAAGCCAATGAGGTCATGTTGTGCAGCACATCCCCTTGCCTCTGGGCGGTTTCTCAAGTCGATGAAAATCCCATCCGTGATCGCTCAGGCACCCGTGTCATGGCGCAGCTGAGCGAAGCCTGGAAAAAAGATGTCGGCCTCGATTTTGAAGTTCAGGCGCGGCAAATGACAGGTAAGTAAGACCTGCCCTGTTTCAAATGCCCTGTTCGAGCATTTCAAACGCTTCTTGATAAGGCTGAATGATATACATGACCATTTTTGCGATGAAATAGAGAATGATCAAAGCAATCAAGATCCACACGGCAACGCTCGCCAAACGGGTAAGCACGGCCAATGCCCCACGGGCACGTTCCTCATAATCTTTGGCGAGCCGCTCCAAAGATTCACTTTCCGAACCCGCGAGTTCCGCCGCCGCCAAACTTTGCAGGAATTCTTCGGGAAAGATCTGACTTGCGCCGAGCGCTTCATGAAACGTTAAACCCTGGTTGCGAATGCGATCCACAACATCTTCCGTGTGAGACATGAAAGATGCGTTCTGTGTGCTATTTAAGGACAAGCGGACGGCGCGCAGCGCATCCAGTCCAGAACCTAATGACATCGAAAGGGACCAAGCAAATCGTGCCAGCGCCATCGTACGCAGGCACTTACCCAACCCCGGCACTTGCCAAGCAAGCCGCAGCGGCAGCGAGCCAAACCATCCTCGCCACACCGCAATGATTATAAATGCCAAAACCGACGCGATGACAAATATGCCCAGGGAGTACCAGAGAAGTCCGCTAGTACCCGACAAACCAAAGAAAATGGTGACAGGCTTTCCTGGTAAAACTCCCAGCAACCAAATCACGAGCCCCACAATAACAACGGCTAAGGTCAATTCGATGACCGGCCAGGCAATTCCAATGAAAAACTGGCGTCGCAACGACAGTGCGTGTCGGTAGTTCTCGCTCAGATGCAACAGGACGCTTTCCAATTGACCTGTCTGTTCTCCGACGTCCACCATTTCACAGACAAAAGGAGGGAAATATCCCCTGGTCCGACTCATCGAGGCCGCCAAGGTTTCTCCCCTGGCTACCCATTCCGAGACATGGGTTATTTTATCTCGATGTCGCGCCGATCCGTGGGACATTTCTTGTGCCAGGATTTCGCGCAGCGCGACACCGGCTCGAAGGGACGTTCCGAGACGATGGCAGACCTGAGATAACTGGTGAAGACCGATCTTTGCCATCTGATTCAACTAACCCAAGGTTTTGACGCCATTCATTGTACGGAATTTTGTTTTCTGACAAGAAAAATTGGTTTTTTATTGGTACTCAGACATTCACTTTTGCCTCAGTTTCAATGTCTCAATTTCATGTCTCCAAACGCATCCCCCGGGAGCGTCTCGGCAGGCATTCAGAAAAAACTTCTGAACAACGTCTATCTTAAGTCCGCTGGGCTGAAATTCCAGTAGAGGCGACCAGAGTTAAGGGAGCGAGATTTTAGGGGGGAACGTCAGCCTGCCACGAATCTGATAAAATCGGCCGTTTCCCCAGCTGGACCTCCTGAGAGTGACCGATGAACCGGAATCAAACGATCGCAATTGTGGGCGTCGGCTTGATCGGCGGATCGATCGGCCTGGCGGCGCAGGAATGCGGCCTGGCGGCAAGGGTGATCGGAATCGGTCGTCGCCGGACAAGTTTACAGCGGGCCAAGCGTTGCGGGACAGTCACAGAAACAACAACCAATCTACGCAAAGGGGTAAGCCAGGCCGACTTTGTCGTTATCTGTACTCCCATTGATCAGATTGTGGAATTCGTCCGTGAGGTCCTAAAGTACGCTCCTGAGTCGACCGTCGTCACCGACGCCGGGAGCACAAAAGGCCCCATTGTCATGAGGCTTTCCGATGCCAAACAGTTTGTCGGCAGTCACCCGTTAGCCGGAAGTGAAAAAACGGGAGCTCACCATGCACGCAGTGACCTTTTTCACAACAGGTCTGTCATTGTCACACCCAGTCGCGGGGCGCTCCAACCACATATTTCTCGCGTGGAGCAATTTTGGAGTCGTCTCGGAGCACAAACCTTCCGGATGACGGCAGCCAGGCACGACAAGATTCTCGCCCAAACAAGCCATATGCCACACCTCCTGGCCTCGGCATTGGCCGCGGCGACGCCGAGTCAATCACTCGCTTTCACGGCAACCGGCTGGCAAGATACAACCCGTATCGCTGGGGGAGACGTGGAGCTTTGGGTGCAGATCCTGAAAGATAACCGTCGCCACATCTTGAACTCAATGGATAACTTTGGCAAAGTGCTGGCCTCGTTTCGCCAGGCACTCGAAAAAGGAGACCAGGCGGCTTTGCGCCGCCTTCTGAAGACAGGGAAGGACAATCGTGACGCTGTGGGAAATTGATATCTATCCTCGTGAAGGTCAACCTGACTTAGCAGCTAGCTCCATTACGGGCGATGCAACCGACATGGGCTTGTCTGATGACTTGCCCGTCACTGCAGCGCGTGGCTATCTGGTACAAGGTAACATCCATTTCGAACAAGCAGACCAGCTTGCCAGAGAACTCTTAGCGGACGACATCGTCGAACGAACCGTCGTGGCGGTCGTAGGTGACCCGCAATTAAGTCAACCACCAAACGAAAAACCGACGTTATTACACGTCATGCCCAAACCCGGCGTCATGGATCCTGTCGCACAAAGTGCGCTCCAAGCGATTGCCGATTTCGATCTCGAAGTGCGTGCCGTGCGCACTTTCCACAAATACTGGTTAGGGCATCTTCCTGAAGATGCATTGCGGGCCATCACGACGAAAATTCTCGCCAACGATTCGATCGAAGAAGTGGTTGTGGGACCGCTGAACTTAGACGAATTGCAAGTTGGCTCGGAATACGAGTTTGAATTGATCGTCATTCCATTACGCGAGCTGGATGACGATGGCCTCCTTGAGCTAAGCCGTCAAGGTCAGCTTTATTTGACGCTTGTTGAGATGCAAACCATTCAAGATCATTTCAAGTCACTCAAACGCGATCCGACCGATGCAGAATTAGAATCCATCGCACAAACCTGGAGTGAGCATTGCAGTCACAAGACACTCGCCGGTCGGATCGCCTATCGCGATGAAAACGGCGAGCAACGTTTCGAAAACATGCTGAAAGAGACCATCTTTGAAGCGACCCAGCAAATTCGGAGAAATCTTGGGGCTGACGATTGGTGTGTAAGCGTCTTTGAGGACAATGCGGGGATTGTTCGTTTCGATGACCACCACAATGTGGTCTTTAAAGTAGAAACCCATAACCACCCCTCCGCCTTGGAACCGTACGGCGGAGCCAACACGGGAATTGGCGGGGTGATCCGCGACCCACTAGGAACCGGCCTAGGAGCAAAACCCATTTGTAACACGGATGTGTTTTGCTTTGCCGACCCGAATACGCCAGCCAGCGCTTTACCTCCTGGAGTCCTTCACCCCCGCCGCGTCATGAAAGGCGTCGTTTCTGGTGTGCGAGATTATGGAAATCGCATGGGGATTCCAACCGTCAATGGCGCCATCTATTTTGATCAACGGTATCTCGGCAATCCGTTAGTGTACTGTGGCAATGTCGGGTTGATTCCTCGCGAAAAATCTGCCAAAGAGCCGCAGGAAGGCGACCATATTGTGGCGCTCGGTGGGCGGACCGGTCGGGACGGAATTCACGGTGCGACCTTTAGCTCGGCGGAGTTGACCAGCGAAAGCGAATCCCTCTCGGGTGGTGCCGTTCAGATTGGCAATGCCATCACAGAAAAAATGGTACAAGATATTGTCCTGGAAGCTCGTGACCGAGGCTTATTCAATGCCATTACCGATTGTGGAGCCGGTGGATTCTCCAGTGCTGTAGGGGAGATGGGTGAAAAGATTGGCGCCGAAGTATGGCTCGATCGCGCACCTCTGAAGTACGACGGTCTTTCCTATACAGAAATCTGGATCTCAGAAGCTCAAGAACGCATGGTTCTGGCTGTCCCTCCGAAACATTGGGATGAGTTCCAGGAACTTTGCCAATCGGAAAGTGTCGAAGCCACCATTATCGGTAGGTTTGTCCCGACAGCCCGCCTTCAATTGAATTACTTGGACCATGAAGTTGCAAATCTCAGCATGGCTTTTCTACACGATGGGCGGCCACCCATTGTTCGCGAAGCATACTTTCAGCCACCCGAAAGAGCGGAAACGGTGCCGCTGGTAGTCGAAGACCATGGTGCGTTGCTGAAAAATATCCTGTCTTCTTTGAACATCGCCAGCAAAGAATGGGTCATTCGACAATACGACCATGAGGTGCAAGGTGGCAGCGTCATCAAGCCCTTAGTGGGTATCGAGAACGACGGTCCCAGCGATGCAGCCGTGGTGCGCCCCGTCTTAGATTCGCTGCGCGGTTTGGCAGTCAGTTGCGGCATGAATCCTCATTTTGGTGATTTTGATCCTTACCATATGGCTGCGAGTGCGATCGACGAAGCGCTTCGCAATTGCGTTGCCGTGGGAGCCGATCCCAGTCGCATTGCCATTCTGGATAACTTTTGCTGGGGCTACACCGATCGCCCGGAAACGCTTGGCTCACTGGTGCGTGCTGCACTCGCTTGTCGTGATTTAGCAATCGAATTGGGTACACCCTTCATTAGTGGCAAAGACAGTCTCAACAACGAATTCAGTTACCTAGACGAAAACGGCCAAAAACAAACCATCGCAATTCCACCGACATTGCTCATCAGCGCACTAGGTCAAATTGCGGATGTTCGCACCTGCATCACCATGGACCTCAAGACTCCAGGAAATCAGCTGTTTGTAATCGGTGAAACCAACAATGAATTTGGTGGGTCGCATTTTTGCCTCGCAAATAAAATCTCTGGCGGGGACGTCCCCCAAGTGGACGTACAGCGAGCCAAAGCCACTTTTGCCGCACTGCACCAAACGATTCAATCAGGCCACGTGCGTTCCTGTCATGATCTGAGTGAAGGCGGTCTCGCCGTTGCGGTGGCAGAGATGGCATTCGCTGGCGGCTATGGAATCCACCTGCACTTAAACCAAGTTCCGCACGCTTTAAAGTTGAAGAAAACGCAAGAGTCTATTACAGCCTTGCTGTTCTCAGAATCGAACACCCGTTTTGTTTGTGAAGTTGCCCCCGAATCGGTGGACGCGTTTACGGCAGCATTTGCGGGAATTCCCGTAGCTTGTATCGGAAGCGTTGAGGAAGAAAAACAGTTGGTTGTCGATTTTGAAGCTGAAAATGGTACACACTATCCGGTCTTGAACGAATCGATTGAAACATTGAAGCAAGCCTGGCAATCTCCACTTCGGTGGTCCTAAACAGATTTCACCAGTCAGACGAAAAACTTAGGGCGCGAGCCACGCTCCAATCCATACGCAAAACCCCGGAAAAAATCAAAGAGAAACACATGGGAACTCCCCGCGTCCTCATCCTGCGTGCTCCAGGAACCAATTGCGATCGAGAAACGGCTTTTGCTTTTGAACAAGCAGGCGGCCAAGCCGACATCGTCCACATCAATCGCCTTCTGAAAGAAAGCAAACTTCCTAGCGCTTACCAAATCCTCTGCATACCGGGAGGTTTCAGTTATGGAGACGATATCGCTGCAGGACGTATTCTCGCCAATCAAATTCGCCACCATCTCCACGAAACGTTCGAATCTTTTAAGGCCCATGGCAAACTGATTCTGGGGATTTGTAACGGCTTCCAAGTACTGATCAAATCCAACGTTTTGCTACCCATCTCACCAGAGGGGAAAGCGGCAGCCACGTTGACCTGGAATGATTCAGGCAAATTCGAAGATCGGTGGGTGCAGTTGGCGTCGAAGGGAGACAAATGTGTCTTTTTGCGGGGAACTACGTCGTTGTATCTGCCGATTGCCCATGCCGAGGGAAAGTTCGTCGCGCGCGATGAGGAAACCTTGTCTCAATTAGACGCAAACTGCCAATTAGCCTTGCGTTACACAAGCTGTCGTTCTCGCGACCCCGAACATGTCCCCTATCCAGACAATCCTAATGGATCGTTGGCAAATGTCGCTGGTATCTGTGATTCAACGGGAAGAATCTTCGGACTCATGCCTCACCCCGAACGGCACATACATCCGACAAATCACCCTCGCTGGACCCGAGCTGAATCCACAGAACAAGCTGATGGCAAGATTATTTTTGATAACGCCATCCATTATTTTTCTTGACTAAAACTGCTTAACGACTCTAACCGCCAGCAGCAAAGATCCCAAAAACACAAATCCACAGCCTGCCACCCTGGGGATGATCAGAGGGGTTCCCAAGAGCTCAGCGAGTCTTCCAGGGAGCCCCGAAACGGCTCCCATTCTGGTAGATGGAGAAAATCAGCGAATTCCTCTGCTTGTCATCCTTTCAGTCTACCCAGCAAAAATTGAATTGGGAAAAGTCTAGGTTTGTGATATTTTGACAGGAAGTTACCAGTAATGTCTCCCTGGAACACGGAAACGATTGTTCGCTTTGACACCCTCTCTACAGAACGCCAAGGTTTTCCCAGATGTCCATCATCAGGGCGCCGTCATTGACAAGGCACCTCCCGCTATTAACAGTTCTCGAACTTAACCTTCATTCTAGATAGGTTGGCACTTTGCATTTTCGTGGATCCCTCCTCGTTTTACATACAGTACCTACGCTACTAAGCATTTTGTTCAACAGCATTTTTCCCAACGTTCTTCGTCACAGTTTATTTATCACACCGTGAGTACCGATCGTGCCCATCTCTGTTACCTTGGACTGATCATTTCCCCTTCACGCAATGGCCAACCTCCCACCAATGTGGTTTGCAAGCCAATTAAGCCGACTCCAGTCGTATGCCCTGTTTCCATTAAGCTCGCGAAACCGAGATGGAAAAAAAGCACTTTGACTCGTATTATTCGTGGCTCGGAATTCCACCATCGGAGCAGCCACCAGATCACTATCGATTGCTTTGCATCGATACCTTTGAATCAAAATACAACGTGATCAAGCGTGCCTGGAAACGTCAGAGTGACTTGGTACGCCCGCATCAACAAGGGCCACATGCAGCTGATGCAGATCGGATTCTGGCCGCTTTGAATGCCGCCCAGGAATGTTTGGGCGATGCAGATCGAAAGGCCCGCTACGACCAGCAATTACGCTCTACATCGACAAGTAGCAACGCGGGTTCTACCACAACCTTAAATTCAAACGCGGCATCAGAGCGCGCTGAGGAATCGCAAAACCAATCACCATCCGATTCACCCTTTGAAGTCAAGTCGTCCTCAAATTCAATGCGAAACCGGACTGGACTGCGCGGTAAACAATCGTCGTCGCTAAGAAGTCTCCTGTCGATTGTGCTGGGCGGTATTGCTGGGGTGCTGATCGGTGTCTTGGTGTTGAAATTTGGGTTCAATGTAGATCCCTTCGGTTTTTGGGCCAAGACTCCACCTCCCTTAGAAAAACAGACGCCTGCATCGAATCCACGTTCTCGCTTGGCACAAGGCCACCACAGCGATCTGGATCGCCCCCCTGCACAGCGTACACCCGTAGGCTCACCGAATTCTCAGAGCATGGATACCTTCTCGACTCTGCCCACGCGGGAGAAGCCCACCGCTTCGTCGGCAAATATCGGTCCACAGACGGTTCCGGAAAACCACCAAGACTCGCAAACTAGTTCACCCCTCGACTCTCCAGAATCTCAGCGCAAAGATGAACCGTTCGATTCCGTCTTCCGACCAGAAAATGCTGATCGCAATTCACTGCGCATTTCTCAGAGGTTGCCGACACCTACCGCAGAGGACCAGCAAGCCCGTGAAAGTGATGTCGCAGCGCATTATGTAGTTCGTCATCAAGAAGCGCTCAAAGTTGAACTCTTGTCACAACGGCAAAAGGCTTTGTCTGAATTGGCGATCGATCTGTTGGCCCTTTCTCGAGACAACGCAGACGACCCGACACTCCAATTCATACTGCTTTCACGCGCTCGGGATATCGGCGCCAATGCAGGCGATGCAGATACTACCTTTGCCGCTATCCAGGTATTAGAAAACACATTTGATCTCGAGACGATAATGATGCGAGAAAAGGCGGTCCGAACGTGGTCAGAAATGTCGATGGAACGCTCAATGCGTCAAAAGCTAGCTCGCACTGTTCTTGAAGTCGCCGAATACGCCTTGCGCCAAGGGCATCCAGAAGCTGCTCAAAGATTAATCCAACTAGCCATTGAGCAGGGACAACGTGCCCGCGACACCGAGTTCGTTAAAACGCTCGTCAACCGCTTGCGCAAAGCAGGAGTCAACGTTCGAACACCACAAGAATAAAGTCTGGTAGTTGTTGGACTTCGCACCCATATATTCAGAGAACAACATTATTGAGAGAACAACACGTAAGACAACCCTCCAATCAACGTTTGGCAATAGTACCCTTATCCAAGGAATGTATCACCAGCCAGAGAGCAATAAGCAACACGGCGCATGCGTCAACTGCGCAAGCGATCAAAGACAAAAAAGCGAACCAATCCCAGAGCAGGCAACTGCTGAGACAACTTTTAAACCACGAGTCCCGCTGACTTTCGAAGAAGAAACATTCCTTGAACGCTTCCTGATCCTGGCATCTCGCTAGGTTCTGAACAGCCTCTCCTGCGAGCCACCCCAACCGTTGATTCCTGCCAAGCCTTCTCCGCACACAGCGGTTGACCTAACTGTCCAAGGAACTGACCAAAAAACGAGCGCGTGGCTCAAAACATTTTGCCTAACGACAATCTCACGGCGACTGAAATAGTTGCTAAAGCCACAACCGCGAACTGGACAGATTACGTAATTCAGCCACGGCACGCTTATTGAATCTCTGACAAAACCAGACATTTCATGCAACAAGCCGCCCACGAACCCATTTTTCCCCTCATCAATCACGTGATTAAATCATCAGCTGCCACTTTCTAACTGCGAAAGCCAAAGAATCCAGCAGCGTTCGTCGAAAAAATTACTATAATCAATGGGTTGGTAATTCGACCGGTGACAATCCGATCGCCCGGCAAATGATCCCAGTAAAAAGTCAGAACCAACATTCTTGTCGCTGAGCACGTAAACATCCAAGTCGAAGGAATTTCAGCATGGAAGAAATCAAACGACAGGTCGCAAACGCCCAGCGACGATTGATTCTCAACCAATTTTTACGCATCTTCTCTTGGTGTCTCTTTACCGCCCTTCTGGTAGCAACCTGTGCAGTTGCCGTCCCCAAACTTTGGGTTCTCCAAATTACTGCTGATGCGGATCACGTTGCCCTCTGGAACAGTAGTTGGATTGGTGGAATGACTGCTGTAGGTTTGATTCTCGCGATGGTTTCCACGTATCTAGTGCGACGCAGTTCAATCGACGCAGCGATTGAACTAGATCGCCGCTTCGGACTTAAAGAACGCATTTCTAGTACGCTTACCTTGGCTCCTGCAGAAGTCGATTCTGATACTGGACAAGCCCTCGTCAATGATGCTTCCCGTCGCGTCGCACGTGTCGAGGTAAAGGATGAATTCGGCATCAACGTACACTGGCGAAACTTGCTACCATTGCTACCTGCGCTGATGATCTTCGCGCTAATTATGTTTGTAGGCAATGCAGAAGAGCCGGCCAAAGCCTCACAAAACACGCCGGACAAAATTAAGCAGCAAGTTAAAAATGCGTTGGACCATGCCAAACCCAAACTCGAGCAACGTCGCAAACGCATTGCGGAAAAGAATCTGGAAGACTTAGAGGCCATGATCAAAGACATGGAGCGACATTTCGACGAGCTCAGTAATGATGCAAATATCAATCGCAAAAAAGTCGCCATGCGCATTAATGACCTTGCAAAAAAATTAAATGATCGACGGAAACAACTAGGTGACCCAGATGAAATCCGCAAGCAACTCGATCAATTAAAGAAACTACAACAAGGGCCTGCGCAAAAACTCGGTAAAGCGATGCGAGCAGGAGATTTTGATAAAGCCCTCAGCGAGTTAAAGCAATTGCAGGAAAAGCTTAAGAACGGCGGTTTGAATGAAACTGAAAAGAAACAACTTGGCGACCAACTCAAACAAATGCAAGAAAAAATGCAAGCCATGGCAGATGCTCACAAACAGGCAAAAAAAGAGTTGGAACAGATGATCCAGGAAAAGCAACGCAGCGGTGAGACGGCTGCGGCTGGCGATTTACAGAAAAAGCTTGACAAAATGAACCGCCTGAATGATCAGATGAATCAATTGAAACAAATGGCGAGTAGCATGGGCAAGGCCGCCGAACAGATGAAAAAGGGAGAGTTGCAAGGTGCCCAGAAACAACTTGCTGAGATGGCAGACCAAATGCAGAACATGCAAAATGCAGTAGAGGAAATGGAAACCCTCGACGATCTGATGGATCAGATTGCCGATGCCAAAGATGCCATGAACTGTGAGAGTTGTCAGGGCAGTGGGTGTAAAATGTGTCAAGGTGATGGCTTTGGACAACAAGCCCTGTCTAATAATCTGAGCAATGGGGGTGGTAGCCAAACAGGGAAACCTGGCTTCGGATTAGGAGAAGGGCGTGGTCAAGGAGACCGTCCAAAAGAAAAGACCGAGTCGGGCGAGTACCGCTCAAAAGTCGGTGCCAAGCCCAAAAAAGGAGAAGCTATTCGGGTAGGGGATGCAGATGGGCCGAATGCCTCGGGCACGTCAAAAGCGCGAATTCAGGATGCCATCGAGAGTGCTTTGAAAGAAGAAAGCGACCCGCTCATCAATACTCGACTACCGCGTCAAGAACGCAAGCATGCTGAGCAATATTTGGAAAAGTTTCGTCAAGGTGAGTGAATTCGAGCTAAGAGCATTCCACCCGGCAATTTTGTCGAAATAAGGTCGCAGTAAAAAGGTCGCAAATCAAAAAAGCCGGTTTTTGCTCGGGGATCATCACCCTCTGCCTCTTCACCCTCTGCCTCTTCACCCATTGCGTTTGGGAATGGTGATGGAATAGAGGATCACGACCATCCCTCCCGTCAGTAAACTCCACGGGGCCCAGTCCGGTGGTTTAACCTCCCGTTGCTGGGCGATTGCGTTGGTGATTCCAAAGAGACCTTTTTGAGATTTTATTTCAGTTGGTACCAGTAGCGCTTTTTCAATGACGAGCGCCTCACCACCCAAAATGCACAGCGAGATACCGATCGCCAAAAAAGTTGCTTTCCACATGGCTTGGTCTCATCCTATCTGGATTCTGGGACAACGCGTCAAAAGTTCAACGCAAGCAATCCGACTTGTGGTGTTATCGGATTCAATCATTACCCAGCTGAAAGAAGTCAGCTCTCCGGAGCGACAGACAGCGCAGGATCGAATGGATTCTGCCTTTTAGCGCGACTGGGAGGTCCCCATTTGCAGATTCTGCGGTATCCGCCCTAACGAACCAAGAGGTCTGTCGAATCAACCACTTGGTCGCCCACAACAAAGCCTACAAAAAGGACTTGGAGAAGAAGAATATTGAAAATTACTGTCAGTGAATCCGACGTCTTGTTTTGATTAATAGCCCAAATATGACGGGAATACCGAAGACGCGAGATAAAACTGTCGACTAGTTCAGGAAAAATCTTCCTGACACCACGTGGGTTGGATATCTGCAGTCCTGGGAACCGATCCAATTTATAATCGCGACTGCGTCGTGGTTGTTGCTGGATCGGGCGACTCTTATAATTTGTTAAAAATGGTGCTGACTCTTGATTAGGAGTTTGGGGATTGGCGGAAAAACCCAAGATCCTCTGTGTATGTGACGCGGAAGGCGCAGACCTTGAAATACCTGAAAGTCTGCACGAATCCTTCGATCTAGTCACCGTTCGTAGTCCCGTTCGGGCACTTGCCAAGCTCAACAGTACCGAGTATTCCGGCATTTTTATTGCATCGCGTCACCTGAGCGAAGCAATGCGCTATGGGCGGATGCTCCAGAACGAGCAAATTCTTGAAGGAATGCCGGACGGAGTCGCATTGCTCGATGGCGAAAATGCAATCATTTGGGCAAATCAGCAGCTCCGTACTTGGTCAGAACAAGAAGATCTTGTGGGCAAGAACTTTTACGCAGCGATGAAACACCCAGAAATTCTTGGTCCCGATTTCTGCCCCTTCCACACTGCCTTGGCGACCCACCGATGCAGCAATTCGACATTGCGGGATGGCGACAACCGTTATTATCAGATTCACGCCGCACCCGTACTCGACATGGACAAACCGTCTCATTATTTAATTGTGACGGTTAGCGACGTTACGTCAGAGATGCTCCAACGCCAAAAATTAGAAGCCATTCATCGTGCGGGTATCGAATTAGCCGATCTCACACCAGATGAAGTTTTTGACATGGCGGTGGAAGATCGAATCGAACTCGTCAAATCAAACATCCTCCATTACACAAAAGACCTCTTAAATTTCGACGTCATTGAGATTCGATTGCTCGAGCAAAAGTCAGGAATCCTAGCACCCCTGCTCTCCGTTGGTATGGTCGATGATGCTACTTGCCGGCTCCTTCGTGCCGATCCACAGAGTAATGGCGTCACTGGATTCGTAGCCGCCACCGGTAAAAGTTACCTTTGTGAAGACACCGGAGAAGACCCGCTCTACCTACCAGGACTTCGGGATGCCAAAAGCTCATTAACGGTACCGTTAATGTGGCATGAACAAGTCATCGGAACATTTAATGTCGAAAGTCCAGAGATCGGCGCGTTTTCGGAAAGTGATCTCCAATTCCTGGAAATATTTGCCCGCGATATTGCGGTTTCACTAAACACTCTGGAACTCTTAGTGGCCCAGAAGGCGAATACCGCACAGGAAAGCGTGGAAGCAATTCACAGTGCCGTCGCACTTCCGATCGACGAAATTTTAAACGAGGCCGTGAATGTGATGGAAATGTACATCGGTCACGAACCGGAGGTCGTTGGCCGGTTGAAAAACATACTGAGAAATGCTCGCGATTTGAAGCAAGTCATTCAGAAGGTTGGCCAACGCATGGCACCCACCAAAGCGGTTCCATCTTCTGTAAAAATTGACGAGCGCCCCAAGCTAAAAGGGCGTCGTGTGTTGGTCGTTGATGCAGACGATGAAGTCCGCAACAATGCACACGCACTTTTAGAACGATATGGCTGCATTGTCGAAACCGCGCACGTCGGAAATGAAGCAACCTTTATGGTGCGCAATAGTGGCAACGAGCACTGTTACGATGTCATTATTGCCGACATCCGTTTACCTGATATGAATGGCCACGAATTGCTCTTGAAATTGAAGGCAACGATGAACCCAGTGCCCTTGATTCTGATGAGCGGATTTGGCTACGATCCAGGTCACTCCATTGTCAAAGCTCGACGCGAAGGTTTGCAGTCTAAAGCAATACTCTACAAACCATTCCGCCTGGACCAACTCTTGGAAACTGTCGAAGCCGTTTTGGATACATTCGGTACTGTACCACAGGTCACGACAGATTAATTTCGAACTGCAGAACAGTCGCGATCCCACCAACATTTATTCCGTATGAAGCCTATTCTCGACACGCTTCTGATCGTGTTTTTTATGTTCGGTCACTTGGCCACATGGACAAGGCTCTTCAATCGATTGCATGCACTTCCCCTACGACGAGGAACCCTCCATGCACTAGACCGAGTCATCTGTTTATTTGTCCTCATCGTTCCCTGCCTCTATGTCTGGCAGTTTCGTACTTGTGAGACCTTCCTGCGGCAGTGGCATCAGACCTTCACAAAGCCGCAAGACTTCAGCAGCGTTTCATTCTTTTTCTGGATCGCTTACGGCATGCTTTGCCTGATCACGGCTGTCTCTGTGCTGGCTGTTTGGGCCTTTCGAAAAACGACTAACCGTTTACCACCTGGTGTCAGAATCAACACCAAGTTCACACGCCACCTTACAGATGAATGCGATGGGCCACTAACGAACGATATGGTCACGCAGCGGTTCAGTCGAATACCAGGAAATCAAATTTTCCAGGTAGATATTACCTACAAGCAATGTTCGTTCAAGCGTCTTCCCTCCAAACTTACGGGCCTCAAAATCGCCCACCTCTCTGATTTGCACATGACAGGAAGAATTTCTCCGGACTTTTTTGAAGAGATCATAGCGAGTACAAACGCCGAAAGCCCGGACATTATTGTCGTGACTGGAGATATCGTTGACAAACTTGCCTGTCTTGAATGGTTGCCCAGCACACTTGGAGAATTACGGGCAACGTTTGGAGTCTTTTATGTCTTGGGGAACCATGATACACGAGTCGATGAAAAGCAATTGCGTTCCATTTTGAACCATGCCGGTTTGATCGACCTCGGTGGCAAGACTCATCGCATGACGATCCACGATGTGCAAATTCTTTTTGCGGGAAACGAACAACCCTGGTTTCATTCGCCACCCAGCTTTCCAGAAGCAGTGCGCAGTTCTCAAGAGTCTTTTCGGATCTTGCTTTCCCACACTCCCGACCAAATTCGCTGGGCTCAAAGGCATCAGTTTGATCTAATGCTCGCCGGCCACACGCATGGAGGTCAGATCCGACCACCGCTCCTGGGCCCGATTATCTCACCTAGTATTTATGGCACAAAATATGCGAGCGGTGTTTTCCACGAACCTCCAACATTGCTCCACGTATCTCGTGGGGTTTGCGGAGTCGAGCCCTTACGACTTTGGTGTCGACCTGAAATCGCCATCATCGAACTAATGCACGCCAGGTGAATTGAGATCCTGTAGGCGTCGTTGGTATAATTCTTCGACTGCCTCAACCCGTTTAAGCATCGTGGGGTCAACATCAAACTCGTGTGCCACTTGACTCACCCTTCCGAGTACTCTCTGAAGTACGGGCATCATTTGACGTGCTTCTAGCGATACGGTTCCGGGCAATCGCCGCAAAAGAAAACGCGCAGTATGCAATATGTCAGCGACTTCCCCGGCAGCGTACGCTGCATCGATGCGATTTAAATAGCCCGAAATGCTGATATTGAGACTGAGGCTATGGTCGACGAGCTGCAACGTTTCTTTACGCATTTCGCTCGTCAGCCTCTCTGGCGCTGCCAATCTGGCAGCAATCCTAATTTGGGATGCTAATGAAAAACAGGGATGATCAGCTGGGATGTCAGCAATTCGATCTTCCAACTCAAACACTTTGTTCCATTGCTGCGTAAACAACTTTTCAGCAGCGAGCACAACGGACGCAGCAGGTTCCGCAAGTAACTCACCCGCAGCGGTCAATCGGCCTGCCTGGCCTGGATCTGTCGAATTGCTAAGCGCACTTTCAAAGAGCCGAAATTGGGCCTCCCAATTTTCAGGATTAGCTTCCAGTGCAGCACGAAACGCCTGGTCTGCAGCGGGTCGATTTCCAAGCGTTTGCTGAACAACACCAACGGCTAAGTAGTGGGGTTCCGGATCCTTTGCCACGACAACCCGCGCTCGTTCCAATTGCCCACGGGCAACGATCCGCTGCAATAAATATGCAAAGTCAAATGGCGCAGACTTCAACAATTCCGCACGTTGCTTTGGATCAACCAAGGGATCACTACCACCCAACAGCATTCCAACTTTTCGTGCATCTGCTGCGTTAGAAACACCCCAAGATGTCGACACAAGTCGATTTCGATTGTCCGTATTGATGGGAACACCGCGACACAACTCGTGAACTGTTGTGGCGTCTAAAGATAGGACTGCGATTAAATCTTCAGCGGCGTGAAATCCCAATTGCGCAAATTCATCTGGCGCGTCATCGAGCAATTCCACCACCTGTGCTAAATGGCGGCTCCCGGAAGTTGTGAGCAAAGGACCGCAGGACGCTAGAAACACTCGTAGTGTGGGAGTTGGTTGGTAGAGCTCCACGTTGTCAAACACCGATTGCAGCGTGGCTGCTGTTGAAAGCAACAGCTGATCGTCTCCCGGACCAACCCATTGCAGAAACACTCCATCGGCAACGAGTCGGTCACGCACGGTGGCCGCAAATTCCTGGGTATACAAATGCGACGCGCCAGCTGTCCAAGGGTGTGAGGGCTGAGAAACAATCACATCCCATTTCTTATCCGTCAATGCGAGTGCCGACCTCGCATCATTTACGATCAACTGAATTCTCGGATCCAGCAGCGGATCTTTCTTACGACGCTGCGCAATTATTCGATTGGCCGTGATCACTGCGTCTTCAATTTCGACAACATCGATTTCCTCCACGGACTGGGGAACCTCCTCCACTGCAATCCCTCCGCCCAGTCCAATCACCAAAACACTTTTTGCTTCGGGTCGTAGTAGAATCGGCAAGGCAGTCAGATAACGTCCCTCCATTCCATACGGCGGTGGGGTACCTTGAGGCGCAACGGGAGCTTCTGGCAGGCCATTCGTCAAGAGCTGTAAAAATTCGCCATCGTCAACGACGATCACGTCGGACGAAAAACCAACCTGCGAATACAAGACTTCGCCAGCAACGGATTTTCTAGTTAGGGCGTTAATCCGTAAAACGTTTTCGGGAGGTGAAGGTTGAAACACAACTAGCAATAAAGCAGCTGCCGACAAGCAAACTGCGCATGACTTTGCTGCCACTTCAGGAATCAGCCAACAACCGATCACCCCCAATAGGAAATTGAGTCCGACAATCACCAGCATGCAATTTGCATAACCAAGATTTGGCAAAAGCACAAAACTAGCGCACAATGCCCCAACAATGGCGCCACTGGTGTTCCAAGCATAAACGCGTGCTGAAACAGGTCCAGCATCAACGGAATCACGCGCTAAAATTCTGACCGCAAAGGGAAAGGTAGCCCCAATAAAAATCGTCGCGGGTAACAACACAGCAATGGCAAGCAAGACATTGGTAAGCAAGTCTGTTTGACCTTCGCGCAAGGCAAACTCTGCCACTACGTCCAACGACCAGTAAATCAGCATCGATGCCACACCAGTCCCAAATTGACTGACCACGAAACCGACTGCTGCAGCCTTAAAACTTTGCGCATACTTTGAAGCAATGGTGCTACCAATCGCAATTCCTGTCAAAAAACTAGCCAACATGGTCGCGAAGGCAAAGACACTTGCCCCAAGAATATGGCCCAACAGCCTGGTCCACGTGACTTCATAGACAAAGGAGGCGATCGCAGAAAAAAACATCATCGGTAATATCAAAACGGGGACCGAAACCCAATTGAATGTTGTTGGATATGCTAGTTGTTGGCTTTCAGCCAGCGTGCTGGAGAGTGGCCTAGGAGGCATCGTGTCACTAGCGATATGGGCAACAGGATGTCTCGCCAACCAAACGGCAATAACGCAAACAACTCCGTTAATAGCCACACCAACACAAATAGTCCCTTGCAAACCCAGGTCCGTTTTTCCAATCAAAACAAAGGCAGCGACCAATGTGCCGGCCACTGCCCCGAACGTATTAACGGCATACAACAAGCCAATCCGCCGACCAATCTGATCTGCACGTTGAATGACGTGCCTGGCTAAAATTGGCAATGTGGCTCCCATAAACGTTGTCGGAATCAGAATCAAGCAAAACGCCACCGTTAAGTAAAAGAGCGCCAGGGTGATGCCGCCATTGCTTGGTGGTTCTGCCTGCCCACCGAGCATCACAACTTGAATTGAACGTGCGGCGTTAATTCCCCAAGGAACCAAAAACGCTGTGATGGCGATGCCGGCTTCGAGAAATGCGTAAATCAGTACCGGACGAACAATCTTAGCCAACAATTTTCCTGAAATCGCGGCGCCGATCGCTAACCCAGCCATGTAAGAAGCCAGTACCGCCGCAATCGCAAATTCAGCTGTCCCAAAAACCGCAGCAAACATCCTCATCCACGCGGTTTCATAAAGTAACGCGGAAAACCCTGAAAGAAAAAAACACACCAGAACCGCTAGGAAAACAGGATCCTTGAACAAACCAGATCGCGTCGGCGTGTGTGAAGAGACGTTCGGCAAAAGTATCCTTCCGAGTTGCTCGTTCCTGGATTCTCTAAAAACACGAGACGACCTGGCAGACCTTACTTTAGCTTACTCAAACAGAGCCAGACAACAAACCACATTTGAGAATACTTCTCGGTACGAATCCTTGCTCCGACTTGGGAAAAGCAATCGATCACTTTTGGACATCTTTTGTTGCCTACGTATCCAAGGAGAAACACCTCACTATCCATAACGTTAGTCATGAATATTTAAATCGTTTAACCATAATCCAAGCGACTTTGTGTCTCACGCGAAATGGGGACATCAAAAAGGGCCAGCCGATTTTCAACCAACGATGTCTGCACCGCATCGCGTAGCTCGTCGGGTTCATTAATTCTGCGTGCTTCCACACCCAAAGATTGTGCCATGGCAACCATATCAACTTCGGGTTCGACAAGATCGAGACCCTCGTAGCGGTCAGTCGTGGCATGCGGGAGCTGGAAACTTTTTGCCCCAATTTTTAGAATTTGATACTGGGCATTATTACTGATCACAAAAGTCACAGGGATGTTGTGATGGGCAGCAGACCACAAACCTTGAATCCCATACATTGCAGAACCTTCACCGAGCAAAGCTAAAACGGGTCGTTGTGGCCACGCGATTTTTGCGCCAATCGAACAGCCCAGTCCCCACCCGAGTGCCCATCCTCGATGGCCAAAATAGCCGGAGGTATTTTGCAGTGCACCAAGCCTTTCGAAAGTCGTGTTCGTGGTAGTCACGGCTTCTTCGATAACTGCAATGTCCGGGGGCAAAATGTCTGCAAGAGCTCCCATTAAGCATGCCGGAGTAATCGGTCGCATATCGCTTTGAGAGTTAATTCGGTCACGTAGCGCTTGGCGAGAAACACGATGCCGCTTCGACAGGTCGGCCACCCGACTTGTGATTGCGGCTCGTTTTGTTTCCGTCATTTCACTTACCAAGGCTGAGTTCAGCTCCATCAACGCTACCTTTGTGGCGCCAACAATGCCCACCTCAACCGGATAATTTTTCCCAATTTGTCGGGAATCTTCATCAACATGAATCACTCGAATCTTTTCTGGAATGGCACGTGACGGTTCGTGATAAACGTACTGTCGCAGCAAATCCATACCGACGACTAACAAGACGTCGAATTCGCTTAATTTCTGACGGACCTCTGGAGACCAAAGTGGCAAACCCTGTGCATTGAGGGCGTGATCACTAGGAAACGCCAAACGACCGTGCGTGGTTCCCGATTCACTAAAAACGGGCGTACCCAACGTTTGAGCAACTGCAACTAACTCGGCCATGGCGTCGCTCTCAGTAATCCGACTCCCGGCAACAATCGCCGGATTTTCTGCTGCGAGCAAGAGCTTGACAGCCTGCTGAATCGCAGCCTCTGGCGGGCGCATGCGCAGGTCAGGTAAACGAATGGGGCTCATATCGAGGCTCTCACACCATTCCAACTGAACATCCACAGGAATCGACATGAATACCGGACCAGTTGGCGGTGTGAGTGCAGCTTGTACCGCTCGACGTAAAGCACCCGGTAAATCTTCAACCCGACGGACTTCAACAGAATATTTCGTCCATGGTCGCGTCACTTCTACGAGTTCTCCCCAAAGTATGGGTTCCTCAAAGATTAAGCGACGATCTTGTTGACCGGCGGTGACAAGCAATGGCGTTCCTTCTCGAAACGCGTTGTACAACATGCCCATCGCATTGCCAACGCCACAACTGATGTGCAGATTGACCACACCCAACGATTGCGATGCCATCGAAAAACCGTCTGCCATCGACATCACGGGGACTTCTTGCAAACCAAGAATGTAGTGAAAGCGATCGTCACCAACTAAAGCATCGTTTAAAGGCAATTCTGTTGAACCCGGATTTCCGAAGATGTAGCGAACGCCAAAATCAGAAAGCAAATCAAGCAAGGCTTCGATGCCGGTAGATGCCATAAGATCGTACGATTTCCGTGTCCTAACAAGAAACACCAAAAGGCCGAACCTGCACGACTCGGCCTCTCGGTTTATGAGCTATAAGATTGAAATCAATGACGACGTAACCGTGATCGGCTGGACGTCTGACGAACGTAGTAGGGTTTTGCGGACTGTCGGATCGCCGTTCCAACCTCTGCAGGTGTCGGTGCCAGGGGCTGGTCACCCTCCAATACCTGATCTTCAATTACCTCGCCGTCGGACCATTCGTGAGCGTGTCCTGAATCACAACAACCCGAACCGCCACTGCAGCAATCACCTCGGTAACTACAGCCCCAAAGAGTGCGTAGAAAACCGAAGAGTGGTGGACAGCAGGCGGACGGTCCACAGTAGTCACCAGATCGATTACATGAATCGCAACCGCTCGGAGCATCACTCGCCCATTCATCGTAATAAACGTCACCGCAACCTGATCCACAGGTCAAAAGATTATGAAGGCAACCACCAAGGACACCGCAACCACCGCGACAAACCTCACCACAAGTGTCACAACCAGCCCTCACCGGGCCACAATAGGAACGATTGATGCAACAGCCTGTTGATGCAGCAGACATGGCAACAATCGTGAGGATTGCAAAGGTTGTTGTTCGGGTCATTTCACGCTTCCCCCAGCTCGATTAGTCTAATTTTCCTGACCATTACTCGTTTCGAGCAAGTCAAAAAACGCGACATGTGAATTCCATCCGTGGAAATGTCGCGCCCTTCAAAAAACTTCCCTGTCGTTTGCTCGTAGAAAGAGTTATCGGCGGCACAATCGACAAAATCGAGCGAATTGTCGTAATCGGTATACTTTGCCACCAAGTCGCTAGCAATGTTGAAACTAGCATTGCCGCGGTAGGACGGCGCACAAAGCATATTTTGCAGTTGTCTCATAGAAAATGGCTCTGTAGAGTCCGACTCAAACAATCAACATTTACCCTCCGTATCAAGAGCGATCCATGAACTCTCCGTGCCTGAGAAAACAATGTTTATTACTTCTATTCACCGTCGCGGCCAGCGGTTGCAATCGTTCAACCAACACGGATTCAATACCTCCCCAGAACAAAATTGTTGGACATTGGAGTGGTACCGTCACCCTAGATCGCCTCCATGCAGACAAACTACTCACCGCAGACCAGATCAAATCGCTACAAGCGACTAAACTCGACATTCGCTTCGACGACGACGGTGGAATGACACTCATGGGAAGTCAAGATGGCACCCCCTATGAGAGTCATGGTACTTGGGAGCTGCTCTCTGAAGCGGATGAAACAATGACACTTCAATCGCACGAGTTCGACGGGGAAGCAAAACAGATTGAGCTCATCTTTAAGGGTGCTGACAACTTCTCGATGCCCTTACCTGGTCCAACAGCACATGTTGGATCCATGGATTTTCGGCGCCTGCGCTAAGTTGGCTGCAGGGGCAGCACTGGTACGAGCAATTAACGCAGTTTCGTACTAAACAGAACTTTAACCGTTGCCCTAACAATTTAGTCGCCGATGCAATAGCTAGTTCTGAATGAACGGTGCGAGTCAACCGAGAAACACTCTTGGTGCCGTTTGCCGTACTTCTTGAGAAAAGATCTTCCAAAGAACGCACTTGGGATCCGCGCTATCCGAGACGTCCGTGCCCTTAGTCCCTACCATGCTGCGTTCTTCTTCGAACGCTTCCTCAAATCAACATGTTCGCATCAGGTTACCTATCAACAACCGGATTTCGTCGTTATCACGTAACTAGGAAGCAATCCATAAGTTCCAACGAAAGCACGTTGCGGTCCGCCAAGCCTCGTGAGTACTTCTGCTCTTGAAATCATCTGGCAACCTCAAAACGCCTTCGTCCTCAAACCGACTTTGATTTCACTTCAAAGCAAATGACGCGCTTTAATATCTAGATATTGATTAATGAGTGGTGCGGTCATTTCCTCGGGAAACACATCTAAGGCCAAAACACCTTTGTGCGTCAGATCTGTGAGGACTTGCTGTCGCCAGCTGAGAATTTCCGCAGCGGCGGCAGATCGAAATAACGCTTTGCCGACGGGCCGCTCTTCGGCAACGGCTTCAAACAATCGGTAATCCCGAATAAGAACGCCAAGTGGTAGGTGACGGCCCACAGCATTTCCCAAATATTGTTCTAACTGGTGAGAATTGACCTCGTCAATAATATTACTCATTAAAATCACAAGTGAACGCTTACGACAATGAGTCGTTAAATGTAGAAATGCTTGATCAAAGCGTGATTCAACAAGTCGTGGGAAACGATCAAAGGATGCATGCAGTAATTGACTCATTTGTCGCATGCCACTGCGCGGGGGGACAAAATTATGGATCCTATCAGAAAAACAAATCAGCCCTACACTATCTCCTTGTCGTAATGCCACATAACTGAGCATTAACATGGCATTGAGCGAATGATCCAGGAGGCTGTTTCCAACGGCTTGATTCGTCATCATACGTCCGCAATCAATCATAAAAATCAATCGCTGACTCTGATTGGTTTGAAAATCTTTGACCGTCAGCTTGTTTCGTCGCGCCGTAGCACGCCAGTCAAGATGCTTATAATTATCATCCAAAGTGTAATCGCGTAAGCGTTCGAATTCGTTGTCTTGCCCAATCTTTCTCGTTCGGCGAACACCAATCAAACTGAGTCGATCGGTACGAGCCAAAACAGCATACTTCGAAAGTTGTTTCATATCCGGATAGACATGAATGACTGACTCCGCCGCTCGTTCAAAATAACGTCGCCAAAAACCCAACAGGCTCCGAACGCGGAAGTGAACACATTCAATCGCAAATTTTCCGCGGCGGCGCGGGTAAAATTCATAATCCACCGTGGCCCGCTGCCGTCCCTTCAACTCTAGGTAACTTTCTTCACGTGTAACCTCCAACTCTTGGGACAAGTCATCACGAAGGCAAACCACCCAAGACCGCGTCGAATGATTATCGACAACCAACTGCACTTGATGCGGCTCATTGAGAGATGCAACTCTCATCGTTTCGCGTTTCACCGAAAAACTTGATCGACGCGGTAACGACAGAAGATCGAAGATCGCGACAAGTACCACTGCCAGATCGAGGACAATCACGAATAAAAACAAGTCCGGTTTAATCAGGACAACACACGCCGACAAGCATGTAGCTCCACAGGCGATCAAAAGTGGCCTGTGGGGGTAAATCTGTTTCCAACGGGCCAGAATGATAGGGGGCAATGCTGCGCACAGTAAGATCAACCAAGGCAAGGCCCTGATTATTTCACCCCCTCCTTCGATGGCTTGAGTTGTCTGATTCAAATTCTCGGAACCTCTACCGAACGGATCAGATCGGTGAGTAATTGATCGATCTTTTGTCCTTCGACTTCTGCTTCAGCAGTCAAGATGACTCGGTGCCGCAGCGCCGGAAGTGCAATCTGTACAAGGTCGTCGGGAACCACATAGTCGCGCCCGAGAAATGCGGCCAGCGTACGGGCCGCTTGCACAAGTGCAATTCCAGCTCGCGGAGAAGCTCCCATGTGAAACTGTGGCCACTGGCGAGTCAATCTCACCAGTTGATTCGTGTAGTCAATCAATTTGTCATCAACCCGTACTTGGCTATTCTCGTCCGTGATCCGTAAAATCTCTTCGCGAGAAGTGACCGTCTCCACCTCTTTTTCTAACCGCTCTCCCAAATCTATTTGCAGACTGTGTAATTTCAAAATGTCAGCTTCTTCACTTGCTTCCGGATAATCAGCAATGAGCTTGAACATAAAACGGTCAAGCTGAGCTTCTGGTAAATTGTAAGTACCTTCTGACTCAATCGGATTTTGGGTAGCCAACACCAAGAAGGGTTTCGTGATCGGGTGACTCTCGCCATCAATCGTAACTCGATATTCCTGCATAATTTCAAGTAATGCTGCATGAGTTTTGGCGGGTGATCGATTGATCTCATCTGCGAGCAGAAGTTGGGTGAAAACAGGACCGGGGCGAAAACGAAAATCTTGCATTTTCATATCAAAAATAGGCGCGCCGGTGATATCCGACGGCATTAAGTCGGCCGTAAATTGAATCCTTCCAAAATGACAACCTAACACTTTACCGAGGGTACGGACGAACAAAGTTTTTCCTAATCCTGGCACACTTTCAATCAAAACATGTCCACTCGAAAATAACGCTACAAGTGCTCCCAATACTAACTCGCTCTGCCCTACATAGATCTTGCCGATCTCCGCCGTGATGCGATCAAAAAGTCGTTTTGTTGGCGTATCACGACCTTCGTCTTTTCGATTGCTGAGCGCATGAGGCAGCTGCGTTTCGCTCACGGCAGGGAGGTTCTTCACCGGTTGCTGAACATCAATCGGGGGTGGTTTTACTGGTGGGCCACCAACCGCACCCCCGGGAACCACCTGCACGTGTCGACATTGGGAACACTGTACAGATTGCCCCACTGCATCTGACATTACTTTGAGCGCTGCGCCACAAGAGGTACAGATGAATTCAATCGCGTTTCGACTTGCTTCTGTAGAATCCGGAATCGAATCGAACGGAGATGCGGCCATTATGATCTCTCGACTTTCTGTTGCTTCATAAAATTTTCGACGTCGGTTTCATCCTCGCAACCAGCTGGTATACGTCCTAGAGCTCATGATGTTTTCTTTTGCTGACGAATGAGCTCTTGAGTTCTTTGGAAGCAGTAATAGAGCCCCGTGGTATTTGAGGTGTCTAAGTACTTTAACGCTTGCCTGACTGGGTCCTGAATGATTGGCTGAGGACTATTTGTATCAGGGTCAACTTTTCCCATCACAACAACAATCCCCGAACGTCCCGCGACCGGTCTCTGCAAGTCACTTGGAACGTACCAGCGTCCTGCAAAATAACGAACCAGCAGTTCTCCCGCATAACACCCAAGTTCTATCGCTTTCGCACGTGCCACGTCATCCACTCGGGAACCGTGCTGTCGCAACTTTTGGATGACTCGATCGACGTCGTGCAGACTTTCTGGAGTGAAATCTAATTGGATCGTTGCAAAGGTCTGCCGTGCGTACTGCGCTAGTTGGGGAGCATTTTCTGGAGTTAACGGAAGCGGTAACTTGCTCGACAATGCCTGGGCGTTTGTCAGATCTCTTTTTGCAGGGACAACAGGGTAAGTTGCTTCTTCTGATCTCGAAAGTGGGTTTTCCACATGCTCTATTTCTCGATGCGCGAGTTCGCGATATTGGGCAATTCTTGTTGTTGCATAAGTAGAGTTTTTCGTCTTTTCTAACAATTCACCAATAGCATCAATGTGCCGTCCGAAGTCACCCGTGGAATCTTCTAGCACTCGTCGTGGTCGCCCAAAGATCGGAAACAGATGAACACAGGCAATAATGCCAAGGACCGACAAATGTAAAGAAATGATACTCAAGGGCCAAACGGTAAGCACTTCCAATCCTGTGGGAGCCTGCGAATCTGACTCTTCATCAACTTGTCGCGGACCGCCGGGCCCGCTTTCCAAGAATACGACTTCGGCCGTCTTTCGATCAGTCACGCATTCATTGATTAATCGCGCTGCTAATTTACGATGCTCCTTGTTGACCAGCGGCAAGTTCAGCAAAAAAGAGCTATTCGCCACACCAATAATTTGGCAGTTTTGCCGTTTCCAAAACTTGGTCGCTAGTCGTGCTACGAGGATCCGTTCGTCCGCTTGCAGTAAAACATCGCATGCATACTCGTCAGGCTTGTTCGACTTGGGCTTGGGAATTTCAATGAATCCGGTGAGATTGAGGTCTATTTTCGCTGCATCGATTCCATCCATCCATATCCCATCGGGCGATGTCAGCACGGGAGTCGTTTCTAATGGCTGAACGCTATTAATAATGAACCATCCCAGGTCTTGCTTTGCTGGTGCAGCATTTCGCCGCAACAAATGTTCCGCAGTGGCATTTGCCTGCCGACGTACAACCTCAGCCACCTGGTCCGGTGGAGTATCGGAGCGAACGTCGTTCCAATATTTGATACTCGCGTCAAAATCACGCCCCACATAAATGAGCGTCCTATTCTCAGACGCGTCTAACCAACTCTCCAACCATTTTCGCTGTTCAGTTGTCGGTTTTTTGAAATCGTCTGGTACCCAAACAATGACATCCACATCGTCTAAGTAGGCAGAAAGCCGTGACCAACTTGACGTTTGAAAACCCGCTTTGCGAAACATGCCTGCCAGTACACCAGTGCCATTCACGCTCACGTCATCCTGGACAATTCCGGTTCGACCGTAATCAGATTCGATCAAATCAATCTGGCGTGTATTAGCAAGCATGACCACAACGAGCATCACAAGTGGGACACCAACGGCCAAGGTCGCCAACAGCCACTTCTGCTGGTTTCCAGCAGTGAAATGAGAGCGACTCTGCTCAGAAACCCTCATGATGCCACCACCTGCTCAACCTGTGAATGAAATTCATCCATGCTTCTCCAACACGATTCAAATTGCCTTCGGTCAATCGGATGATCTCCAAAAAACACGTCCTCAAACACAAACATCGTTTGCTCTAACACTTTGCGTAAAGACAAGTTTTTTCTGACCTCGTTAAGGTATTGTCGATTTGTCTTTCCTTTACGAAGGCGAATCATTTGGTGGCGATCCAAGTAAACAAGTTGGTAACTAAATAAATAGATGATCGCGGTGCGAAAATCTCCTGCGGTCGCATGACGCTGCACTTCAGCTAGTAAGTCGGTCCGAGAGCTTTCCAGAATAAATGGCAAATTCTCAATCCGCGCCATCTGTTCATCTAAAGCTGTTTCTCCCCCATTTTCAAGATTCCCATCTTCGTTCGCAAGAATATCAGCCCGCGAAAATGCCCAGATGAGAGCAGCAATCAGCCCCAACATCAAACCCCCAAATCCAACCCAACACACAGCAGAGAGAATGTCCCACAGCCCGCCCCAATTGAAAGCAGGCATCTCCAGATCAAGATCCCATTCATTCTCCCAATTCGGCTCACGGACACTGGCTTCTAATTCCGCTTGCGGATGGACGTCGATCCGATGAATCGAATCCTTCTGGGCATCATACCAGGGATAAGTAGTCACATCGGTGAGCGTATCACGAGCCGCTTCAACCGCTTGACTGTTACTTATTTCCTCGACACCAAAGAGAAACGACACGTGCATCGCCAAAGGTACCGCGAGCAAGAGCGTCTGGATCCAATAGGTCAAGGGTAAGTTCCGGTAGTTCACAGATTTGGCACCTCTAATCGCGATGCCTCAGCGCGCAAGCGCAATTCAACCTCCCAGCCTTCTTGGCGAATGCGCAGATCTAAATAATTCAAAAACCGTGATGTCGTGACAAACATCGCAACGGTCCACATCGAGAGAGGTAAAAAAATTCGCAACATCGTCGGGCTTGGTACCCAAGCATTCAGAAAGGCGCCTGTCAGAAAAATAATTGCCCCAAACAAAGAGTTCATCAAAAGAAAAGCCAAAAAAGCAGATGCCATCCATCGGACAAACAAATCACTACCAGCCATGCCGTGCAACGCTGACATGCGTTTTGAGATCGTCATCGTTGTCGAATCTGACGCCCGCATGGGGTTCCGCTCTAGAAGCACAATTTCATTGGCAAATGGTCGTAAAGCCCGTAGCAGACAATAGCACGCCGTAAAACCGAAAGCCAAAATTTCGAATACCGACAAATTTGAATACTTTGGCACGGCTGCATACAGGAGCCAAACAAGAACGATGCCACGCCCGACAACGTGGTACCACAGCAAGGGCCACCACATCACCAACACATTCTTGACAATCCGTCGAACGCCGAGTTCCTCCATAAAGATCGCTCGGCCAAGAAACATTGTGGCAAACGCCCCGGCAAGTGGCGTTTCAATAACGACTAAGCATGCCATATGGACCGGATAGAGGAATACATGCATCAGGTTTCCGTTCGCAACCGCTTCCGAGTATTCGACATTGATCATCCAACCAATTAACCAGTCGTTTATCAAAGCCAGAGGAACCCCACCGAGGAGCATAGTGACACACAAAGGCTGCCAATGCCTTTTAATCACTCGCAACGAGATATCGAGTAAATCAAGAATCCCACGTTCACGAATAACTAATTCTGTTTTATCCAGTTGCACGGTCGTGACTTTCGCAACAAGGTGTTCCAGCCGATTTCGTTTTGCCAATCCCCAATGCTTCAAAGAACGCTAATTTATCTTGTTCTAGGAAATCCCAAGACCACGAAATAAAACATCAACATCCCACTCGAACATACTGAGATTGTCGCTTTCACTATATAGGGAAGCGGGGAGGGAGAAATAAATCCTTCAATCAATGCCGCCAGAAAAAACATGATCATTGCCGCCCCCATGATTGGCATCGCTTCCCTGGCCGTTTTCTTCAACGACTCAACACGTGTTAATCGCTGGGTGGAAATCCAAGACATTCCTAGGCGTAAACCAGCACCAGCAGAAAGAACAATCGCGGTCAGTTCAAAGGGTCCATGTGCTGTGACAAAATGAAAGAAATTCTCACCCTGAGCGACATCTGGTCGTGCCATATATCCAAAGGAAGCACCCAGATGAGCCGCGTTGTAAAGTGTGATAAAAATTCCTGGGATAACCCCTAAACCACCACCAAAACACTTCAATCCAATCGTTGTGTTGTGCTGTATATAGAACCCAGCAGCCGCAAAATTGGCCGAACTCTGTCCTGGACCACGACTGATCGGATTCTTGAACATCTCGGTCATGCTTTCAATCCCTTGGTCGGTCAACATATTCGTGGCGTACTGCGGCCAAAAAGATGTTGAATACGCTAAGCAAGCCGAAAGCAAAAACCCGCCCCAAAAAAGGCAAAACATTAACTGAACACAACGGTCGCGAAATATCTTCTGGGGAACTTCCATCAGCAAGATTTCCGCCCAGGCCCTCACGTTGAATTGCTGACTACGGTAAAGCTGATTGTGGGCACGACCAACCAACCGGTGTAGATACTGCACTGTGTTAGGTGGTAGTTGATAGGAGTCGGCCAAGGCCAAATCTGCACAGGCAGCACGATATAACGTCGCAAAACGTGATATCTGCTCTGGCAACAACGATTTCTTACGCTTCGCAGCAACCAAAGCGCACAAACGTTCTAGTTCTTGCCAATGTTCGCGACGGCGTTCTAAAAGTTCAGCGACTTTCATAGGGAGTCATTCCAAATTACCTTTTGCACATTCCAACCCTGCGCAGCGGAAGCAAACTATTTTTCTTAGGCACGGGGAGATATTTTCGGGGATTTCCGAGCAAGCGGCATCTGTTCCTGTATTGGTAAAAACGGAGATTCACGCGCTGCAGCAAGATGCTCTTCGTCTGCTGATCTTTCAGAAATGAATGTGCGATAATAAAGGGAGCATAGCAATAAATCATGGCTCGTGTCCGAGGGCAGCCCAAATTTCCGCAAGAGAGGATCCCCCAGGTGTCGCGCGACTTCTCGACGACGTAGCGTCGAGAAAAAACGTCGGCGATCAACATAGTGAGCCAAAGCACGTGCCAACGTACGGCTTACCTGGTAATCGGCTGGCAAGTAGCTGGCAAGTTCAAAGGCCCGTGCATCTTCGATCTCCGCAACTCCTGAAAGCCAATGCGGATCTTCGACCACCACCATTGTCCCACAGGCTAAATCCCCCACGCGCTGATACCGTGTCGTCATCGTCATAGCTACAAGACCGACCAGGTACGTAGGCAACAAATAAACATGGGCAGGCCCTCCGAATGTGGCCAGCGAAACCATCGGCCACATGTCAACAATTCGCAAAACATTGCGCAGGATTGCTTGCAGACCATTAATCGGTCGACCATCCGTGGTCAACACTCGTATTCCCATGACTCGTTTCCCGGGCGTTTGGCCATTCATCAAAGCTTCAAAAAGCCCTCCGTAAAACCAGTCGATCAAAAAGAACACGATGAGCAGAACCATGATGGAAAACGCACCGATCACCAGTGTCGAGAAGGCCAGCATAATCCACAAAAGAAAAATAAAGGCTGCTCGTATCCCAAGGTCGATCAAAAATGCTGGCAAACGCCGAAAAGGGCCCGCAACCTGATATTCGAACGCAATATTTTCAGGCGTCACGACTTCAATCGTCGCATCGATCTGTCTATTTTCGCCAACCATTCAATCCTGATGTTACTCGT
>JAKVBY010000047.1:0-1856 GCA_022446825.1 Pirellulaceae bacterium | reverse complement strand
AGACCCTCGGTCTCATTCCCACTTTTGGTGATATACTCGGTGATGAGATCCACCTCTTCGGCCGTTGGCAAACGCGTCAGCGTTGCCAAGTAAATCGACTGGATCGTTTTGTCGAGCGGCTGTCCCGCAAGAATCCATCTCGCTATGCGTCCCTGCTCCGAATCAATCTTGTCCAGTACGTCAGGATTATTCAACAAATGAACAACTTGATTTAAAGACGGTTCAAACTCTCGAGCACAGTCACACGCCACATCTCGAATCGGCTTGGTAAAAGACTTAAGAAATTTATGGTCGATGTTTCCTTCCGCAAGGGCAACTGCTTTTGTACCGGGCGGATAACCAGGGAATACTTCCTCAATGCCGGTAGCCATGCTGATGGCATCGATCAATTGTTCGGCACTCAACATTTTCACCATCGCGTGCGTGAAATACCGATCAGGGCTGGCAGCTGAGGGTGATTGCTCTTGGATTGGTTCCGCTTTTAACTGGTAGGTACGGGAATTGAGAATTAAACGCATAATCGGCTTAAATCGAAAACCGGATTGGACAAACGCGTCTGCCAACGCATCCAAAAGCTCTGGATTTGAAGGTGGATTGGAATCTCGAAAATCATCAATTGGCTCAACAAGCCCTTGACCCATCAAATGAAACCAAACACGATTAACCGTCGAGCGGGCAAAATACTTATTTTCTGGTGAAGTCAACCAATCCGCCAACCCCCTGCGAAAGTCCTTCACTGCGGGATTGCTTTCCTGTACAAGACCAAAAGCAACCGGTGCCATTGGCTCTTCCTGCCCAGGCATTTTCACTTCGCCTTGGTCGGCCAAAAAAATTGTTTGATCATCAATCCCAAAACGTACGCCTTTCAAACGCACACGCGAGAAAAAAGCTGCGAGTCCATAGTAGTCCTTTTGCGTAATCGACTCGTAAGGATGATTGTGGCACTTAGCACACTGGATACGAACACCAAGAAACAACTGGGAAAATGACTCGGCTGCTGCAACAGGAGTTTGCGAAACTCGGTAGAAATTAGCAGCCGGAACATCAATCGTATTGCCCACACTGGTGAGAATTTCTCTCGCCACCTGATTAAACTGTCGATCCGAAGAAAAATTACGTACCAAATAGCGATGGAAATTGTGAAGCCCCCGTTCACTGATCAACTCTCGATTACCACGCATGACATCTGCCCACTTCAATGCCCAGAACTGAGCATACTCCTCACGCGTGAGTAACCGTTCGATCATCTGGCGCCGCTTGTCAGGATCGCTTGATGCGAGAAACTCTTTCGCTTCTTCTGGCTCTGGGATCTGTCCAATTAAATCGAGAGAGACACGCCGTAAAAAAGTCGCATCGTCAGCGACATCGGCAGGCTGCAGTTGCAATCTTTCCTGCTTCCTTCCAATGTGTTCGTCGATGACATTCACTTCTTGAGGATGCTGAAACACATAGGCATCATCGCGTTGAATGTAGGTAATCCGAGCCGTCTCGATCTTGTCAAGAAATCGGACAAGAATGACTGCTTCTGCAGTTTGGTCAAATTTAACCAGGCCATCACTAGATACGCTGGCCAGCGACTCGTCCGGGGAAAAGAAAACCGCTAGATTCGTCACGTCTTCTCTGCAACCATCTGAATAGTGTGCTGTGGCGTTCAACTGCTGACGTGGGCTATCCGTAGCCAATCTGCGTAGTCTTGGAAACACCTCCAAACGTTGAAGCTCCCGAGGACTGGTGGAGTCGCGATGTCCTTCGGCAACCCAGCGTTGCAGCATTTGATAAGCGGGTGCTTCTTTACGGAAGCGACGCCCACCTTGATGAGGCAGTCGCCCACTTGCTTTCAGCAACAAAAGGCTTTG
>JAKVBY010000046.1:63307-69719 GCA_022446825.1 Pirellulaceae bacterium | reverse complement strand
TCCGCAAATTGGGAACCAAAGGCCTTTCATTAGGCTCCGAAGCGGAGCCCGCCCTGGTGTTACGGCGCCTTCACCTCAGCCTCACAGGGCTCCCTCCCAGCCTAGCTGAGCTGGACTCACATTTGGCTGACCTGCGACCCGACGCGCTCGAGAGGGCAGTGGATCGATTATTAGCAGCTCCGCAATACGGCGAACACTGGGGACGACATTGGCTGGACCTAGCACGCTACGCTGATACCAATGGATACAATATTGACGTCGGACGATCTATCTGGCCATTCCGTGACTGGGTGATTGCCGCACTGAACTCTAACATGCCGTTCGATCGGTTCACGATCCATCAGCTGGCGGGCGACATGTTGCCCCAGCCAACAAGGTCGCAACGCATTGCGACTGGTTTTCATCGCAACACGATGATCAACCAGGAAGGCGGCGTCGATCCCGAGGAGGATCGCGTCAAAACCATTGTCGACCGTGTCAACACAACCGCCACCGTTTGGCTCGCCACAACTTTAGCTTGCTCCCAATGTCACGATCATTTTTACGATCCGTTCTCGCAACGTGAGTTCTTTCAATTTTATGCATTCTTTAACAACACAACCGATCGAGCCGGAGGTGAGCCAAACACCGATCTCAGCCCAGTCATTTATTTGCCTTCTGCAGCCCAACAAAAAGAACTGGACCAGATTCGCCACCAACTCCAAAATTTGCCTGCTACAGAAACCGAACAAAAACAACAACTTCTGACGGAGCAAGCTGCTTTGCTAAAAACGAGTCCGTCCACACTGGTGCTTCAGGAAAAAACCGCACCACGCGCCACCCACATTCATGTACGAGGGGATTTTCTCAACGCCGGTGAGGAAGTGCATGCCGCTCTACCAACAGTCCTTCGATTCCCTCAAACACCTTCTGCAGAAGTCACAAATCGTCTTCACTTAGCGCGGTGGCTTGTATCGGCCGAAAATCCGCTCACGAGTCGCGTCACCGTGAATCGCTTCTGGCAAAGATTTTTCGGCACAGGCATTGTCGCCACCAGTGATGACTTTGGAATGCAAGGCGAGTCACCGACGCATCCACAATTACTCGATTGGCTCGCACGCGACTTTGTCCGGTCGGGCTGGAATATAAAACATCTTCACCGGCGGATCGCCTCGTCGGCCACTTACTGTCAATCTGCACAAATCACCCCAAGCCTCCTGCGTCTTGATCCAGAAAATCGTCTTCTCGCACGAGGTCCGCGGTTTCGCATGGCTGCCGAAACCATGCGAGATTCAGCGCTGGCCATTAGCGGCTTACTGCAAAACCGCATTGGCGGCCCAAGTGTCCACCCCGTACAACCAGCTGGATTTTGGCTGGAATTCGGCACCAAAGGGTTTGGAATGGAAGAGTGGCCAACGGATTCTGGTGCCGCACGCTACCGACGCGGCTTGTACACTTTTTGGAGACGAACATCTGCTTATCCAAGCTTCACGACTTTTGACGCCCCGAGTCGTGAGCATTGCACGTCACGGCGGCCTCGCACAAACACACCATTGCAGGCCCTCACCACACTGAATGATCCAACATTTGTGGAAACCGCCATCGCACTTGGAAATCGTCTGATGACGTTCGATGGTTTGACCGTTTCTCAGAAAATCACACGTGGTTTTCAGCTTTGTGTTGCTCGCAAACCTCGGCGTCAAGAGTTACAGCGTCTGGAGCACTTNCTGGAAACGCAGCGAATCGTTTTTCAGGAAGATCCTCAAGNGGCTCATNCTCTGGTAAGCACCGCAACATTTTTACCAACCGCAAATCTAAATGTGACGGATTTGGCTGCCTGGACAATTCTNNCCAACNTACTACTCAACCTCGATGAAACCATCACAAAATAACTCNTAGATTNATCTNATTCCCANGCTATCNATAGGATGCAAAANTNCTTCTGTGCTTTAAAATGACNNTACCAAATCAATNTNTCCCCGNCATACCACGCCGACAATTTTTGCAAGNTGCGGCNTTGGGATTAGGCAGCTTAGGCCTCTCTTCACAGCNNANNTCNNCAGNCCTNGCNTCCTCTGAATCTGAGCAGTCTGTCCATTTTGCACCCCGCGCAAAACGCGTGATCTTTTTATTCATGGCCGGTGGTCCATCCCAACTTGAATTNTTGGACCACAAACCAACATTAAAGCGTTTTCACGGAACTCCGATTCCTGAAAATCTCATTAAAAATGACCGCTTTGCCTTCATCAAAGGCAGACCCAACCTCGCAGCATCGTCCTTCCGGTTTCGTCGACATGGTGAATCGGGCGCAGAAATTTCCGAACTCTTGCCTCAGTTAGCCAAGGTTTCCGATGACATCGCAATCGTCAGGTCGTTGCACACCGACGCCTTTAACCATGACCCGGCGGTAATGTTCTTAAATTCAGGTTCAACCTTGACTGGGCGGCCTGCTCTGGGAGCATGGCTAAATTACGGCTTGGGAAGCGAAAATCAACAACTTCCAGGGTTTGTTGTCCTGGCTTCCGGCGCCTCAGAAGGCCCGCCAGTGGGATATCACCACTGGACAAGCGGCTTTCTCCCGACAACTCACCAAGGCGTACGATTTCGATCACACGGCGACCCGGTGTTGTTCGCCTCCAGCCCACCCGGAGTTACACGTAAAGTTCGCCGACAAACCCTGGATGCCTTACGAGACCTGAATAAACTTCAATTCGAATCACTGGGCGATCCCGAAATCATCACTCGCATCAAGTCATTCGAATTAGCATTTCAGATGCAAGTGAGCGTTCCAGAATTAACCCATTTAGCTCAAGAAACTGACGCTACTTTGCAAATGTACGGAGCGGAGGTTGGCCAGACTTCATTTGCCAATAATTGTCTGCTGGCCCGGCGCATGGTGGAACGGGGTGTTCGATTCGTGCAATTGTACCACCGACATTGGGACCATCACGGTTTCAATTCGACCGATCAGAACGTCATGCATGCCCTCCCCCAGCGTTGTCGAGAAATCGATCGACCTGCCGCAGCCCTGCTCACGGACCTCAAGCAAAGAGGCCTCCTCGATGAAACACTCGTTGTTTGGGGTGGTGAATTTGGCCGTACCCCAATGGTCCAGGGGACCGCTTCGGCAATGCGACTGGGGCGCGACCATCATCCTGACGCGTTTAGCGTTTGGTTGGCGGGTGGTGGCATCCAACCCGGCATCACTTTGGGAACAACCGATGACCTAGGATATCATGTTGCGGAAGACCCGGTGCATGTTCATGATCTACATGCCACCATATTGCATCTTATGGGAATCGACCACCTGGCACTCACGCATAGACATCAAGGGCGTGACTTTCGTCTCACCGACGTCGCCGGAGAAGTCGTCACCAAGCTAATCGCCTGACCCTGAAAACCTAGTGAATAAAATGAAAAGACCCTGGCTTCTTTTTCTCGCTCTCTGCTTGTCGAACATGCTGTTTCCCGAAATCATCTGGGGACAAGAAACGACCACTTCTAGAAAGGCCTGGAAACGGGACCTGAAAATCTACGACCTGCCAGGTTGGAACAGTTACACCTATAATTTTCCTTATGCAGGTGGGATTCGAAAACGGGGCGACAACGAGATTGTCGTCCAATTCGAAACAGCCGACAGTAGTGGAATCAACGACGATTTCTATGTCGAACATCACCGCCGAGTTACCTTGTCGAGCAAGGATTACGGCACTACCTGGAAAGAGATCCAACCAGATTGGCAATACAGCATGCCACTTCGCCTTTCCGACGGAACGCTGGTCGAGGTCGTCCATGCGACCACCTTGAGAACACCAGAACAACAAAAGTCTCGTCTGGAGCGACTGGGCATTGGCCATATTTGGCGAGACGACTGCCACATGCCATGGGACATCTGGCCAAGCCACATGGCCGAGGAATTGAGGGAACGCGGGATGCTGATCTGGGACATCCGCGTCGGTTCTGCATCTCCTTTCGACATTTATTTACCGGAGGCGACGATCGCCACCCATGCCCCGAGTGATTTATTTTCCCGTGTCTCCACAGACAACGGAAAATCTTGGAAAGTGACGAAGGTTCTCGACGGCGCGCCGTATCAACATATGGCTTGCATGTTCACCGGTGCGACGGTACTCCCAGATGATACAATTCTGATTCCGGGCTACGCTGAAAAAAAACATCAAAAAGAACGAGCCTCAGAAGTTTTTGCGCTGCGTTCAACCGATGGCGGGAAGACCTTTCAGAAAGTGGTGATCGGCGGAACCCATCTCAATGAATGCACCTTAGTGCAATGTGCAGAAAAGCATGTCATCGCGGTGATCCGTAGTTCGGGATTAATCATCCATCGCTCGGCTTCAACTGATGGAGGCCTCAGTTGGAGCCCTCCTCGGGAAACCGGAATGTCCGGTGCTCCCCTGCATGCGATCGCGCTGCAAAGTGGTGACTTACTTTGCGTCTACGCCCATCGCCTAGAACCCGCACAAGTACGTGCCACGCTAAGTCGAGACCAAGGCATGACCTGGGATATCGCCAACACAAAAATTTTATGCCAGGGATTGCCTGCGCAGTACACGGCATTAGGCGGCGCCGGACAATTTATCGGTGGTCCCGGCGCAATCCAGTTGGATGACGGTACCATCTTTGTTTATTACAGCATCCCCGATGTTCAAGACATCCGTCCAGGCACAATTCCTCAAGGCCACAGCTTCATTNCTGGAAACGTGTTCTCACCTGAATTCCTTTCACAGCCCACAACAAATTGACTTACTTTTCATATCAAGATTTGTCGTCACAACAACAAACACCAAGACGCTTTTTCTCTGCCGCATGATTCGTCGGATGGTGACTCGCAGAGAANTGTTGTGGANCGTGCTTTCCTTACTCTGCCCGCTCGCTTGTGAAGGNGCCGAGATTCACGTTNTNGANANNCCCAGCNGAANGANCATTATGTCAACAATGGAGAACTCCTAGCAGCGCCCTCCTTNGTCAAATTTCCTACCGGAACCATCAAACCAGAGGGATGGCTCCGCAAACAATTGACGCTCCAGGCTGAAGGGCTGTGCGCGCTTGCGCATCTCTGCCTTTCCTCGCATTGCAGCAAGCCAGGATTAAGCCCTTAGTTGCTGCTAATCTGTAGATACTTCCCTGCCTAACGCGGGTTCAATGGTGACCGCTCTAAAATACCAAGCTCCCTGCCATTACTTAGTTAGCATCCAGCCATGCTTATTGACACTGAGGCCATGGTGACCAATGTATTGGTCATAGACTTGGTGCATCTCTTCAATCGAATCAAAAAAACCGACAATGAAGGCGGCACTAAACGATTCACCAGCCTTAATGGGCCGTCCGCCAAATTCTTCGATCATGCAGATGTAACCACGCTGATGGCACCAGGCTTCGTGGACAACCGTCGGATCCAAAGTCATACCCGCAAGCCACGGTCCCTCTTTTCCAGTACTTGGATCCCGGATGCGATAAGCCCGGATAAAGCGTTCTGGTGGCTTACGGCCCGCAAGTTCCTCCCGTTCACGGCGATAGTTAAAGCGTTCATCCGGCGCAAAGTCCTCCACAAATGAACTTGCCGGGATGAGCCCCTTAGTAAACTCGACGGCCGGGCTGGTTTGCTGCAAATAGCTCAAATAGACGTGGCTGAAACGGTCTCCTTTGAGATGCTTAATGTGGCCAGGCATGTCAATGCGGAGAAACATGGCTTCGCTACTATTGACGGCATCAATCCGATCGCTGGAAACAAAATACCGTTTCCCCTCAGGAAAAACGATCGTCTGACTCCATTTCGATCCCGTTTTCTTCCCCGGTGCCGCAGTTTTGTATCTGAACGACATTTCGACTGCAATGAAATCGTCACCTTGAGTGACTTTTGGAGACATGTGTCGGGCCTGAGTACAAATCTGTGGCCCCTCAAGAGACCTCTTCGCGCGGTCGCCATGGTAGAGGTTGCCGATCCGATAAATGAGTTCTTCATCGAGGTGTTCTCGATAAGCCTTATCGCTCCCCGGTTCCATGATCCAATCGGCAATGTCGAGCCCAAAACCAAGGTCTGTGGCCCCCGTCTTTTTGTCCATAAAAGAGCCGCCGGCAACACCACTGACATACCCTTCTTTACGAATGGCTGCCTGAATCACCGAGGTTTGAATTTTAATGTGATCCGTTTCCTCAATGACCTGCAGTGACTCCGCACCGAGAATGTCAACCGCAACGACGGTAACACAAAGGAACCAGAAAAATTGATTTGCTCCCAACATTTTTAACTCGATCCTCTCCGCTGATTTTTACAGAATTCAACAACACCCTGGATCAACTCACAGTCAAAATTCAAGGGTAAGAATGACGACCGCAGTCCCCCATAAAGCCATTTTGACTACAGCCTACAGGGATTGCGGATTCCATACCACCAAGCTGCCTTCACAAACAATTG
>JAKVBY010000046.1:15982-63207 GCA_022446825.1 Pirellulaceae bacterium | reverse complement strand
ATCAAATCGTCGCCAATGGCTGATGAACGCTGGAGGGGGTGCCGGAATGGTCGCGCTGACTTCCTTACTCGGAAAAGAAACTGCCGCCGAACAAACAACTTCTGCGCACTTTTCACCGCGAGCCAAACGCGTTATCTGGCTATTCATGGACGGCGGCCCAAGTCACATGGATTTGTTCGATCCAAAACCAGACTTGGTCAAGTACTCAGGACACCCACTTCCAGAGAGTTTTGGGAATGTCATGACCCGGCGTGATGTCGCTCAGAATCCACTCCTCGGACCAATTAAGCCCTTTCGACCACGTGGTCAGTCCGGATTGGAGATCAGCGACTTCCTGCCTCACACGGCAGCATGTGCCGACGAAATATTGGTCATTCGCAGTGTCCACGGTGACAGTGTGAATCATCCACAATCAGTATATCAAATGAACACCGGTAGTCTCTTGATGGGAAGGCCGAGTGTCGGCAGTTGGATCGCCTATGGATTGGGGACGGAGAATCAGGACATGCCTGCATTTGTCGTCCTGCCTGATCCGGGCGGTGGACTGAAAGGTGGTCCACCGGCCTGGGGAAACGGATTCCTTCCAGCAAGTTTCCAGGGTGTGACAATGCGTCCAGGAAATGCGCCAATCCTGGATCTTCAACCACAAAAAAAAATCTCCTCCTGGCAACAGAGAGGAATTCTAGGCTTGGCTCAAAAATTTAATCGAGAGCACGCCGGGCAACGCGATAATAATGATCAACTCTCAGCTCGTATTGCCGCCTACGAATTAGCATTTCGCATGCAAACGGCTGCACCCGGATTAGTCGATATTAATCGCGAAACATCAGCAACCCATTCTCTCTATGGATTGGATGACGCCAAGACCAAGGAATTCGGACAACGCTGCTTGTTAGCTCGGCGGATGGTCGAAAGCGGCGTCCGTTTTGTACAGCTTTATTCCAGCGCCTCAAACGGTTGGGACGCGCATCAGAATGTGCTCACGAACCACAGCGAAAATTGTGCTCGCACCGACAAGCCGATCGCCGGTTTGATTCGCGATTTACGGCAACGCGGTTTACTCGAAGATACCCTGATCATCTGGGGAGGAGAATTTGGTCGCATGCCAATGAGCGAACAGGGAAAAGGCCGCGACCACAACCCTTGGGGGTATAGCTATTGGCTCGCCGGAGCGGGTATTCAAGGCGGCCGTGCTTATGGTGCAACAGATCCTATCGGACTGAGGGCAACGGAAAACAAAGTCCACATCCATGACCTACATGCAACCATTCTTCATTTGATGGGATTGGATCACGAACTGCTTGGTTTTTTTCACAACGGCCTCGACGAACGTTTGACCGGTCCGGGAGAGGCGCGTGTTGTCGACGAGGTCGTGACATGAGTCCACTGCAAACCTACTGTCAAAATCAAGCCGCAACGAATCATCACCTGAGTTTGCTCTGGGGAATTCTGGTCTGGGGAATTCTGGTCAGTACATCGCTGGTCGCCACCTCAGAAGAAATTATTTCTGAATCACCAATCACTGCGAGTGAACGGAACCACTGGTCATTTCGGCCGCTGCAAAGACGTGCCGTGCCTGAGTTTGAAACGGTGCCAAGTGCACGTCAGAGGCTAGACATTTTCATTCTTAGCCAAGTCAAAAAACATCAACTCGAACCAGAAAACGAGGCTCTGCGGTCCACCTTAGGGAGACGCCTTTTTTTTGATCTGTGTGGGCTACCACCGCATCCCCGACAACTCGAGAGATTTCTTCGAGATGCATCTCCTGATGCTTACGAAAGGCTCGTTGATCAACTTCTCGCCTCTCCTCATCACGGTGAACACTGGGCTCAATATTGGCTTGACCTGGCGCGCTACGCAGAAACTGACGGCTTTGAATTTGACGCGATTCGTAAAGATGCTTGGAAGTACCGTAACTGGGTGATTGATGCGCTGAATCTGAATATGCCGTATGACCGTTTTCTAGCCATGCAGGTAGCTGGGGACGAGTTGGCACCTGAGGATCCTCAGGGACGCATTGCAACCATGTTTTGCCTCTGCGGCCCCGACATGCCGGATATCAATTCGCAAGAAGAGCGGCGTCATAACGTGTTAAATGAGCTGGCGGCCACAGTGGGAAGTGTTTTTCTGGGGCTGCAGATCGGTTGTGCACAATGCCATAATCACAAATTCGATCCCGTTAGTCAGGCCGATTTCTACCGTTTTCGCGCCATCTTTGAACCCGCAGTCCAGATCATCAAAAATCAGTCTCTCCACGCGCTTGCTGAAACTTCGACGAGTATTTCACCGAATTATCTGATGGTACGCGGAGATTGGCGCCGTCCGGGCCCTGAAGTTCAACCCGCCGTTCCGAGGATCGCAAACCCCTCGGAAAATCCACTTCACATCGACAAATTACCTAATTCAACTGGCCGCCGCACTGCCCTCGCCGCATGGTTAACACAAGCTGACAATCCACTTACTGCGCGGGTTATTACAAATCGACTTTGGCAATATCATTTCGGCAAAGGTCTTGCGCCTGCGTCCAGTGATTTTGGATCCGGAAGTCAACCATCTCATCCCGACCTGCTCGACTGGTTGGCCAGAGATCTTGTGCAACACGGCTGGAACCTAAAACACCTTCATCGGATGATCGTCACCTCCAGAACCTATCGCCAAAAAAGGGCTAGTGCTGTTAAATCAATACATGACCCTGAGAATGTCTGGCTCTCTTATTTCTCTATGCGGCGACTTTCCGGAGAAACCATTCGAGACGCCATGCTGGCTAGTTCCGACTTTCTTTCGAGTACTCGGAGTGAGCGTGGTGTAATGCCACCGCTACCGGAAGAACTTCGCAAAACCTTACTGAAAAACCAGTGGCAAGTCACTGAACCCATGGCTTCTCACTACCGCCGTAGTATTTATGTTTTTGCACGCCGCAATTTGCGTTACCCTATTTTCGACGCTTTTGACCGGCCCGATGGCAATATCAGTTGTCCGCAACGTGACCAATCGACAACTGCCCCTCAATCTCTCTTACTGCTCAATTCAACCTTGTCTCTGGAAGCAGCGCAGCACCTTGCAGGCTGCTTACTCCGGCAACACAAAAACATTGATGAACCTACTTTTCAAGAAATGTTCCAACGAGTCTTCAGTCGGTCCCCGACGCCACTGGAACTAGAAACAGTCAGCCGCTTTTACAAAATACAGGTTGATCTACTTACTGCGGAAGCACGCAACACTAAATCGCTCGCCTTGCCGATCCCTTTTCCTACCAAGATCGACCCCTATATGGCAGCTGCCTTGACCGATGTTTGTTTAGCGATGTTTAACTCTAATGAGTTTCTTTACTTAGACTAAAGGTCTCCGGCCAAGCAGGTTGAACTGGGCCTTAGCGCACAACAGACAACAGGCAAGTTTCTGAAAAAGTTTTTACGTCCGACAAGCCAACCGTGGGGGCTTTGTATTCTCAGTCCACCCCATGCGATTTTTCAATCATGTCATTACAACTAAGGCAGTCACGTACAGTTGTTTCTCGCCAATCGCGAATACAATCCAAACCTCCAATCGGTTTTGGCCCCATAACAGACACAGCGCAAATTCACTGACCTTGGGTTCTGCCGACGGTTTGCATGGATCGCAACAATACATTTCGCTCCAAGCAAAAGTAACACACGCACCAAGTCTCCAGGGTAACACATTCGTTTCAGGAAAGGGGTTGAGACGCCTCAAAAGAGGAGTCGTTACCGATTCCGTTTTGGCCCACCAAATCGACCTGCGGAATCCATTTTTCTGGCCTCATAGTAATGGTCGCAATGGATCCTACACGCCTGATGTGCGGCCAACGCTCTAAATGCTCACCTGTGTCAAGGAATACTGAACTTTCTTTGGACGACGCCCAGCAGACCCTCGAACTAAAAAGATGCGAAGGGATGCGAAGGATTGTGCGCGCACCATTTTCCCAGCAGAAACAATTAGTAAAAAAATACTTTCCTAAGCATTCCGTCTCTAATCGACAACTTCGGCAAATCGATGCGTGGGAACTGGGCGTCCAGGTCGAAAGCTCTGCGTTTTCCGAAATTGCGGAACGGCGTTATAGAAATCACATGCTGCAGCAATCGCTGTCGCCACAACTTCCTCTAACCGCTGAGGATCAATCGCCACACGGGCGTTCACAACCACCTCTGCAGATTTTGTTTGGCATTCCGACGGCAACGACAACTCGACCTCCGTTTCACTACTAATCAAATTAGCCACGGCATGCGTTCCCTCTGCCATTCCAATCGCCTTCAGGTGCGCCGTTTCGGCCTGGTGTTGAACTAACGAATCTCGCAGACGCCCCAAAATTCCTTGTAACAACTCATCCAACGAAAATTCCTGCGCGGAGGAAACAACCAGGCTACTGTTCAACCAACCTAATTCCGCCTCACCCTCAGCGTAAACGTCATAATCAACTTCCATCGACCGCAAACCAAATTTACCCTCTTGCTGGAGGAACTTCACAAGGGCTTCAAATCCCTGTCCGGTTAGTGCGGAGGTGCGCAATACGGGAATCTCTGGAAATTCGCCCTTGATCAGCGAAGACAACTCGTCGGCCACATCAACCGACAATTCATCAATCCGATTCAAAATCACAAAGTCCGCTTCCTCAAGTTGCTTTTTGAAAATATAAGCCGCCTGAGGAGAAAATCCTGCCTTGGCTTCATTTCTCAGAATACGCAGACCATGGCTAGGCTTAAGAATGACACCATAGGGAGCCACGCTGAATTGATCTTGGTGAAAATGTCGCAGCGGTCGTACGACTGTTGCAATCAAGTCGGTACAGCTTCCTACAGGCTCGGCGAGAATCACATCGGGTTGGTGGGCCCCTTCCAGTCGGGAAGCGGTTTCGGTTAGTTCGTTGAAGTTACAACAAAAACAGGCACCAGCGACTTCCCCCACTTCGAACCCTTGCGAGCGGAGATTATGCGTATCGACGAGATCACTGGCTTGATCATTGGTGACAATGCCCACATTCAGACCTTGCTCTTGAAACGTCCTCGCTAGCCGCGCGATCGTTGTCGTTTTTCCCGCTCCGAGAAAACCGCCAATCATGATAAAATGCATTTTCGCCATAAAGTTCTACTACCCCAGATTCTACAATTCTGATTGAGAATGGCCTCTATGAAGTCTACTGTGGAGCCAGCGAAATGTCGATTGACGGGATGAAGTAACCAATACATTTAATTTCCGATGCGAAAGGTTTTCGCCCAATGAAATTCCATGGTGTTCTCGAAACCTGCCTTTATGTCGACGACCTTTTCGCAGCCGAGCAATTTTATCAAAGCATACTCAAACTTGATTTTGTTAGCCGGCAAGAGGACCGTCACGTCTTCTTCCGATGTGGAAATCAAATGGTTTTAATTTTCAAAACCCAAGCAAGTAATGCTGTCGATTCTCCACTACCTCGTCACGGCACAGAGGGTGCGGGACATATTGCCTTTGCCGCACAGGCGCACGAAATAGACACCTGGATATCGCAATTAAAAAGCTATGGAGTACCACTTGAACAAATCATGGCCTGGCCTGACGGAGCTCGATCCGTCTACTTTCGCGATCCCGCCAAAAATTGCATAGAAATCGCAGAGTCCAGAATATGGGGCATTTCCGAATGACCGTTCCAGGCTAGGCAGCGGCCAGAGGAAGTGCTTCTTCTGGTGCCTTCGCAAAAGGAATTGTCTCCAACGCTTTGCCATTTGAATCAAGAATCGTCAATTCGTTCTTGACGATTAAATACAAGGCTTGATACGAACCTGAGGTGAAGCGACGCCCGCAATAATAACCATCGCGGATTAACAGAGTTTCGACAAGGACAACGTCCTGTCGGTTAGTTAGCCGCGAAAGCTTATCTTTTGCCAAGCCGCGAAGTGTTTCAATTTCGACCATCTTTTGGGACCATCACTCAAAAACCGCACCTGTATGTAAGAGTACATGGGGCACTCACTTACCACAGAATCTAAACGCAACCTACAAAGCAGTAAGGTGAGTCTTTCGAGAACACGAATTTCCGTACCATCGTGAGACCTGCGTTCTGGTTCTGCTCCTAGGTACTCATAAAACACCAGTACCCATGCCAACGACCAGCGCCCATGCCAACGACCAAACTGATCGTCAGTGGTGCTAAAATTTATCGGCGTCCCTAAGACCGTAGATGAAGAATGATTAGCGAAATCGCTACAGTTTGCCTAATCGGACAACTTTCCAGCATCCAAATCTGGACTTCATCGCCGTGCTTGATCCACAGGCACCCCGGCTAGAAAGAAGCCTCTTTGAGCATTTTGAGAAATGCTCGCATTAACGGAGCATTGTCGTGCCAAGTACGCGCCGAGACAATATTACCATCAATCACAACTTCTTGATCGACGTACTTTCCACCACCCTGCTCTGCATCCATGGCGCATTTCGCAACCGTCGTAACAGTGCGATCCTGGATGATATCAGCAGCCGTGAGGATTTCAATTCCATGGCATACACTGGCAATGGGCTTGTTTGCTTCGTGGATTGCCCGTGTCACACGACAGAGATCTTGGTCGTAACGGATATATTCCGGCGCCCGACCTCCGGAAATAAACATCCCAACATATTCGTCGGGATCCACGTCACGAAAGGCAATGTCTGCTTTGATGAAGTAGGCTGGGCGCTCCTGTGTAATATCCCATGGAATGCTTGAATCCGGTGGAATCTCATGCAACACCGTGTGATACAATCTCGCCTCCGGCCCGGAAACAACCACTTCGAATCCTTCCTCCTGTAAGCGAAAAAAAGGATAAAACGTGTCCAACGCCTCTGTGGCGTCACCCAGTGGCATAAGGACTTTGGGCATCTTCAAGCTCCACAAACGAGAGAAAAATCAGGGTTAGTTTCTTCCACCACGTTCTACCATAGTCTCTCCCGAGAGGAAACGAACCTGCGCAGGCATGCGTAAAAAAAGGCCGCAAGTCTAACTTGCGACCTTGGTTGCCAGTCTCAGCAATCAGGGAAAGAGACTAAAACTAGCCTTCGATCCCGTAGCCATCTCGGTATTCTTTATTAACGATCGGCATCACTTCAGGGGCATTGGTCGCCACTAAGTTTTTGGCATCCCATTCTATCTTCTTACCCACCACTACATCGCCATCAGACTCACCTGTGGCGTCTTCACCACGAGCGGCCCAAACCGCAAGGTTGCCCAGCAAAATAGTTTCCGAAAGAGGACCTGCGTAATCCGGGAAGTTCGACATGGCCGGCGCACCACCCTTGATCGCGCGTACCCACTCGTTGAAGTGGCCAGGCGATTCCTCATACTCAGCTTCCGGTGGCTCTTCGACACCGATAATTTCGAATTCGGCAGCATAATCACCCGGCGAATAAAGTGTCGCTTTGCTGCCAACCAAAAGGGACCCCGTATCACTCGCCCCTTCTCCTGGACGCAACGTCGCACCAGATCGCAGTTCTTCGGGTGGCAGCTTCAAGCCATCGTACCATTTCAAGGTGATGGGACCTCGTTTTTCTGTCGCGGCATATTCGAAAGTAATGATCGACCAGCCCGGATACGTCTCACCGTTGTGTCCTGGACTTTCGGCAACGACAGAAATCGGGTCACGTAGTTCCAACGCCGCAAAAGGCATATTCAGTGTGTGACAGGCCATATCGCCTAACGCGCCGGTGCCAAAATCCCACCAACCACGCCATTTAAACGGATGGTACGAGGGGTGGTAGGGACGTTCCCGCGCTGGGCCGAGAAATTCATTCCAATGGACCGAAGACGGAATCTGTGGGGTATCGGTCGGACGCTTGAGACCCGAAGGCCAGACCGGCCGGTTGGTCCACACGTGCGCTTCTTTGACTTCTCCGATCTCACCATTTTGAACTAGTGTTGCCGCATGGCGTAACCCGCTATTAGCAGTCCCTTGATTCCCCATCATGGTGGCAAGGCCTTTTTCGCGTGCCACTTCTCCCATCAAACGGGCTTCGTAGATCGTGTGCGTCAAAGGTTTTTGCGTGAAACAATGCATTCCTTGTCGCATGGCTCGCAATGAAGCGGGGGCATGCGAATGGTCAGGAGTACTGACGGTCACCGCATCAATACTCTTGGCCATTTCATCTAGCATCTTGCGATAGTCAAAGAACTTTTTAGCTTTGGGAAAACGCTTTGCAGCGTTTCCCAATGTCGTTTCATCAATATCGCAGATGGCGACCATGTCGCCATTTCGTGACGCGTCGTTCGAATCGCTTGTTCCCTTACCTCCCACGCCCACCGCAGCAAATGCGATCTGTTCATTGGCCGCAATACTTTGCTTCGGTGCAACTCCCCCCGCAACCCAGTATCCTGCCCCTACAGCAGTGGTCGTTTTCAGGAATTTACGTCGGTTGGTTCGCTGACTCATAAAAACATTCTCCTTAATTTTTCGTCGTGGCGATATTTTGGTTGGTGCTAAAGTACAAGTGAAACCTAGAGGCTATACCAGATGAGCTTAGATTTCAAACGACAGCCATCCCTACCAACAATCTTTTTCACGGGTTCTCTAGGGAACGCATTAAAGAATTAGCAGCCAAACGGCTTTTTAGGCCCATGAACCAAACCACCCTAGTACGAATCCATCTCCGAACGAAACGCTAGCGAAGGCTGAGCACCTGACCGTGTCACAGAAATCGCCGCTGCTCGGCTGGCCCATCCAGCCGCATCCTCCAAGGACAATTCCTCAGAAAGGGCCGCAGCCAAAGCGCCATTATAAGCATCGCCAGCCGCAGTGGTATCGATGGCTCGCACGACGGTGGCATCAATTCTTTTTGCCTCCTCGGTAACCACGACCGATCCGGCTGCCCCCAAGGTAACAATCACTGCGGGAAAACCCTGTTGACGCAATATCTTTGCAGCCCGAATGGCGGTAGCGGCATCCCCGACGTTCACACCTGTTAAATCATGAGCTTCCGTTTCATTGGGAGTCAAAATATCCACATGCGCAAGGATAGCCGAATCAAATATTCGCTGCGACGCTGGAGCGGGATTTAAAATAGTCGTTAAATGATGAGCTTTCGCGCGCGCTAGAGCTCGAGCCACCACTTCCGGTGGAGATTCCAGATTCGTCAAAAATACTTTTGCCGAACTGAAGACAGCTTCAGGTACCCGTTCGACATCATCCACCGACAAACAAAGGTTCGCTCCCGATGCCACACTGATACAGTTTTCTCCAGCCCGGTTTACCATGATCAGCGCAATGCCTGTTGGCATTCGCGAGATGACGCGGATGTAATCTGTCATCATGTTTTCCGAACGAAACCCCTGCAACACCTGACTGCCAAACGCATCGTCCCCCACAGCTGCGATGAATACCACCGGATTGCCGGTCAAACGCGCCGCTGCGACCGCTTGGTTAGCACCTTTACCACCTGCAGCCTGAAAGAAATCGCCTCCAATCACCGTCTCACCTAACGCCGGTAGGTTTTCGCCCTGAACCACCAAATCGACATTCACTGAACCCAAAACCAGAATTCGAGGATCTGACATAAGCTATTTACCAATACAAAATCGGCTAAAAATTCGATCCAAGATGTCGTCTGTATAAATCACTCCAACGACTTTCCCTAACTCTTCTAAAGCTGCATGAAGATCTGCCGCTATGAGTTCTTCGCCCAATGATTCTGCATTCACACAACGACTACGAGCAATGCATTTCGCAGCAACTCGCAGACTCTCGTGACAGCGCACTCCAGTGCTGGCAACCACACCGGAACCAACCACATCGCTGGAGAGTGCTGTGGCAATTTCAGCGCGGAGCGTGTCAAGACCTTCTAATGTTTTACTGCTGGTGTAAATCACCTTGTTCCCACTGAAAAAATCCACCGATAGCTCGTCGACCTTAGTGGCCACAACGAGCCCTCGATCGGCTGTTAGCCGATCGATCTCAATTGTTTCCCAGCGACTGAGGCTGCGGGTCGAATCGACACAAAAAAGTTGTAAATCTGCCTGGGCGATCTGAGCCTCGGTCACTTGTTGCGCAACCACTTCAGGGCTGAGACCTGCCAATCCTAAGGACACGCCAGCAGTGTCTACCAAGGTGCATTCTAGACCATTCAGTGAAAGTTCCGTTGTCACAAAGTCCCGGGTGGTACCACGTTCGTTGGAAACAATCGCCGCATTCTGATTCGACAGCGCATTCAACAAACTGCTTTTGCCAACATTCGGAGCACCACGCAAGACAACACGGTAGTCCGCTCGAGGTTGCGCACGAGTTCGCACCTGGTCCAAAACCATTTCAGTTTTTTCTTGCGCGTGCAACAACCTTTCTTCAAGTGCTTCTCGAGAAATAAACTCAATGTCTTCCTCTACAAAATCTAACCCGGCCTCGAGCTCCGCAAGCAAGTCAAGAATCTCGTCGCGAACCTCCGTTAATTGCGTTGCGACTCCACCAGCGAGTTGCGTCAATGCCGTTTCCAGCTGCGCGTCGGATTCTGCATCAATCACACCAAGTACGGCTTCTGCTTGAGTTAGATCGATGCGACCAGCAAGAAACGCCCGCAATGTAAATTCTCCCGATTCGGCCAAGCGGGCACCACAGTCACAAATTCGACTCAGACAGGCATCCAACATTGGCGGCGAACCGATGGTATGGATCTCAGCAGTTGGCTGCCGAGTGTAACTTCGCGAAGTTGTCCATAGGTAGAGGGCACACGGGATCAGGCCAAAATCATCCACACCGTGCAGGTTGCCAGCAATCGACTGTGGCAAACGTGTTTCAGAAAGTCGCGCATCGCAATCGCCAACGAAACAAGCCTCCAAAATGGATACTACCTGGGGACCGCTCAGACGTAAAATCCCTTGCAGCGCTCCGCCTGGAGCAGAAGCGATAGCAACGATCGTATCGTCGACAAAATACGACATGGCTATCATTCCGAAATCAAGAATGCGTCATCACCGACGGTTTTTGCGGCGATCTTTTTTTCTCTGCGTTGGCTTTGATGCTTTCGATTGTTTTTGCATCTGCTCCACTTTATTGGTCAAACGCTCAACCAAACTCGGTTTGCTCGAAGTAGCAGAACTTTTAGTGGAAGCTTCTTTGACTTTCCCTGGGGTCGGTTTGGGCAGCATCAAGCGTTCTGCGATTCCCCAAGTACTCGAAGCGATGAAGTAAAGACAGAGCCCCGAGGGTACCTTGAAGAACAAAACGCCCATGAAAACCATCATGAATTTCATGATCTGCTGTTGCATCTTCTGCTGGTCATCGGTCGGCGGGGGCGTGAAGAGTTTCTGCTGGAGGATAAACAACACAATCGTAATCACTGGTAAAAAATTAAAGTACGGTCCCAGCCATCCCGTGCTCTCTCCACCGATGAAACTAGGCATCCAGCTATCCCAACGGGCCAGCATGTCAGGCGCAGCCAAATTAGAGCACCATTCAATGCCTGGAATGAGAGGGGCTTCTCGCAATTCGATATCTACTGCCAAAGCCTTATAAAGTCCGATAAAAACGGGTAACTGCAGAAACATGGGGAGACAGCCGCTCAACGGATGAAAGTTGTGCTTGGCATACAACTCCATCATTGCTTTGTTACGTTTTTCCATGTCGTTCTTGTGTCGTTCCGAAACGGCCTTGATCTCTGGCGCCAATTCCTGCATCCGAGCAGCATTCTTGGCCGCCTTCCGACTGAGGGGAAACATCATGCCACGCACAAGAACCGTCAGCATGATGATGGCAATGCCATAATTCCCTACAATCCAATGAAAACCGTGCAAAATTTTTGTGAGTAGCCCCGCAAAGAGGGCAAAAATAGGCCAGCCATAATAGATCGAGTCATCAAGCCCATGCCGACTTAATAGATCTCGTGATTTCGGGCCGGCAAATAGCTTCAGACGGCGCGCGGTGGACGCCTGCGGTTTGAGTAAGAGGGGCTTGCTGATCAACTCGACCGAAACATCCGTATTTCGCAATGTGCGTTTAGCAAGTTTCGTGTAAGTGCCTCGCGGAACGGCGTTTACTTTTGCCCAAGTCAGCGCTGCATTTTCAGATTCTTCAGCCGACATAAAGGCGGACATGAAATACTTCGTTTCGACGCCCACATAATCAAGAGAGATTGGTTGCGCTGCGTCGGAAATTACATTATCGCTGGAGGCTTCTTCGGCGACGTTACGATTAATTTGGGTGGCGTCAAGCATCCGAAACCCCTGCCCCGGAGATGACCACACAACGTCACGGTTTCCAGCAGACTTAAACCATCCAGTATGAATTTTGTAGGAATACCAGGCGCCTTCAAGTGGTAACCCGCCCACTCCATTCAATTGATATACGATTTCCTGTGGCTTCGCACCAAGATTCTTGAACTCCACCTCTAAATCAAGCTGATAAGCAAGATAAGCATCGGCTTGGTTCAAATCAGATGGCACAGGCCGCAAGTGAAATCGCTTGGTAACCTCAAGAGGACTCTCGAGCCCCAAGAGTGTTAAGTCGTTTCCCGAAAGGGTTGTTTTGAATTCCACACCGGATGGGTCTTCATCAAGGTTATGCACTTCCCAGCGACGACGGTGTAAAACATCTTCTGCAGCGATCTGGGTCACTTTCGAGGCCTCACCGCGCAGCGACATGAGACAAGACAGCAGCACTTCATCAGCTTCTGATGAGACGGTCGACTCTGCCACTAAATCCGGACGCACCAAAGCTAGAGGACGTTCGGTCAGTGTCGCAGAAAAAACATGCGAAACCACATCATCCGCTTTCGCGCGAAGTACCTTAAGTTGGATCGTTTGCCCTGGCAGCCGGTCACGCAGCAAATCTTCCATCGGCGCGGCTTGGCCCACTGCAATTTCATCGATTGCCTCCACAACGTCTCCTGCTTGCAACCCTGGTGCAAGATTCGTCGCATTGGGCACTGCGAGGGCGGCGGGGGTGCCAGGACCAACTGCCCCGACAACAGCTTGCCCTGCAGTGTTGTATGAAACGGCAAGGACACCGAGATAGCCGCTTGTTTCTTCGAGATTGCCATAGCGAAACGCCCCGTTTGACCGGCGTTCGGTCAACTCGATACGCTCGATCGCGGCCCCACGATTATTGAGGAGCACTAACAAACGGTAATCACTTTCTTCCTTCGCCGAGCCCAGCGTGATCCACTTTTGTGGCTCAACCGTCGCAGTGAGCGTCTCGGGGTCCAGCTGGTTGTCCTCTGCTTCAGAGTCATCCGCAGTTTCACCTTCTTCGCCCATCCCCTCCAGGGAACCAATCTCTGCCTCCTCGGCATCCGGTGTGCCTGAGGACTCGGGGTCACCGGCGGCTAGGCCTTCAGCAGGTTTTTCGGCGGGCTGCGGGTTGAAAACTTGCTGCGCGAGAAAAAATCCCCACATGATAAGGACCGACAACACCAAGAAACCGACAAATCGTTTTTCCACGGCGAGTGGCACCTTGTTCGAGGGATGAAACAAAAGGACATTTGCCCAAATAGTGCACAGAAAACAGCTTCGGCAAGCTACGCAGGGCAAGGTTGGTTGGGAATAATACCTTTTCTGAACAACATCATAAAGCAATCCGCCTTACCGGATAAGACGGGGAAACGACAATCAAATCGGTGTATCCCACCATTGCATCCAAACGGAACACAACCAGCAAGAACTCCATATTAATGAACTACACGTCATTCGTTCTTGGATTCAATGCTTGTTTGAGTTTACCTTCCTTCGCGCAGGCGATCCCCAAGAAAATTGTTTAGCTCGGGGATGGCGTAAACCTTTTCGACTGTTGTTTCTAGGGGGTAAGGGACACGACGAAACTCCACCATCCGATCCTCCACGACGACGTAACAGGATCGCGTGTCCGTGTCACGGGGCTGCCCAACACTTCCCACATTGATCAACGTCTTGCTGTCCAGAAGTTGGAAATTAAATCCTACCTCTTGCGGAGAAAGAAACCGATTGTCTTCAGTAAAAATACCTGGCACATGCGTATGTCCCTGAAAACAATATTTCTGTACCACCGCAAATATGCGTTCCATCTTTTTGACGTTGTAGATATCCTCAGGAAATACATATTCGCTCAAAGGATTTCGTGCCGATCCATGAACATAAAGCATTTCACCGTCACGATGATTACGATCGAGTTCTAGCAAGAAATCCCAACGTTTAAGGTTGCCGCCATCCGAATTGTCAGCGGTTTCTAATTGCTTCCTGGTCCAGAAAATCGCCTGTTCGGCACCGGCACTAAATCCTTCCGGGTCAAAGATTGCACCCTGATCATGGTTGCCAAGAATACAAACGTCACAATCCATGATTAAATCAATGCATTCGCATGGATTCGGACCATAACCAATGATGTCGCCAAGGCAGTAAAGCTCATCGATGTTCTGACTTGAAATGTCGTCCAGAACAGACTTGAGCGCTTCAAGGTTTCCATGAATATCACTGATAATAGCTCGTCGCACGAAGAAAACCCTGAAAACGATCGCGGAAATATCTCAATGACGGTTGTCGAAAATCTTCATGACGTTGTTTCATAAAGAGTCTGCGTAGACTCTCCAAGAGGAAACAAACTCCTTGGCTGGACGAAGTGTAAGAATCGCACAACCCAGGGTCAAGGCAAGCAAGCAGGGGCAAGGCAAGCTGAAATCACCGCCCTGTCCGAAGCCGGTCACCAAGCATGTTGTCTAAAGGAGGAATTCCATAGATCTTTTCAGCCGTTTCTTCAAAACCGTAATCTACGCGTCGGTAGGTAACCAGTTCCGAAGCTTCATCCAAAATGACATAACATGCTCGTGGATCATTGTCACGAGGTTGGCCGACTGAACCAACATTAAACATCGTCTTTTCACCAATCAATCGATAGACGCTGTCTGTCTCTTCCGGTGTGATAAACTCATGCGTTGCAGTAAAAACACCAGGAATATGAGTGTGACCCTGAAAACAATATTTAGTCACCCGTTCAAACAACGACTCCATTTTTCTCTGGTTATAAACGTCCTCAGGAAAAATATACTCATTCGTTGGGTCACGAGGCGAACCGTGGACAAACAACCAATCATCTTGAGAATGCAGACGAGGCAATTCGCCTAGAAAATCCCAACGACGGTTGATCGCAGCAGGCGTCCCCGTCATTTCTAGTTGGTCCCGCGTCCAATAGACCGCTTGCAAGGCGACGGGATTAAAGCCGTCGGGATCGAAAAGCGTTGCCTGATCGTGATTACCAAGAATCGTCAAAGCACAACTGTCCATGACCATGTCTAAACACTCACAGGGGTTAGGCCCATAACCCACAATGTCACCAAGACAATAGATTTCACTGACATCCTGCGCACGAATGTCGGCCAAAACCGCGTTTAATGCTTCGACGTTGGCGTGAATGTCGCTAATTAGCGCTCGTCTCACGTGCGGCTACCTTTCCAACGTCACACTTGCCTGAGGATTTCGTCAATGGCCTATTCCCGTTAAGCTGTCAGGAGATTCGTGGCCCCGCCTACTCCCGACCTCGGCTGTCTAGTAGTTTAGCCTGGATAACCAAACCGATTCAATAACCCCCTAGACTGCCAATCAGAAAAGTCGCTATGCCCACGACCAATAAATTTTTGTCGACCGTCACCAGTAATCCAGAAAATGGGCCGATGTGATGCGCATTCTCGCTCTGGAAACATCAACCCTCCAAAGCTCGCTCGCCCTGAGCGACGGAGAAAATGTCGTATCCCTGACAACGCTCGAACCAAAGCAACGAACGGCACAGTCGCTGGCGCCGGCCATTAAAAACAGCCTCCAACTTTTGGATTGGTCACCCAAAAGCCTTGACTTAATTGCGCTAAGCAGCGGGCCCGGGTCCTTCACCGGCCTTCGAATCGGCGTGACCACAGCCAAAATGCTCGCCTATGCAACCAACGCCGAAATCCTCGGGCTAGACTCGTTAGAAGTCATTGCTCTACAAAGTCCAAGCGACAGCAGCCATGTCGTCGCTCTCATGGATGCACAGCGCCAGCAACTCTTTTCGGCCTCTTTCCAACGTTCCGCCAACAACAAACTTGACCGCTTGTCGCAGACAAAGATCACGGATCAGGTCCCCTTCCTCGACTCCCTCGCCCCACAACACTTGCTCACGGGACCAGGTGTTAAATGCATCCGCGATCGCCTCCCTGCTACTATTAAAGTCGCTGAGCATACATTTTGGACGCCACGTGCAGACACCGTTGCCCGCTTGGCCAACGTTGTCTTTGCAACGGGCAAACGGGATGACCTATGGCAACTCGTACCCCAATATTTTCGTAAAAGTGCTGCCGAAGAAAAGGTGTCGTAAAAACCTCTTCCATAGATTGCCACTTCACCACGCATTGAAGTAAGAAAACGGTCTTGTAAGATGAGTTGAAACACCCACTTGAGCAATCATGGTTATCGCACAGAAGTTCCTCGGGCTAGACCAACCAGCGTTAACACAAGCAGCTGACTATCTGATCGATCGGTTCAGACGACAGCACACCGCGGATCTGGGCAGTGTCACGGTAGTACTTCCTGGTGGTCGCGCGGGGCGCCGGTTACTGGAACTGCTCGTCGACAAATGCGCAGCTCTGGAGCTTCTTTTTACACCACCACAAATCACAACTGTGGGGCAATTACCTGAGCTACTCTACCAAGCGAAGCGTCCCTTTGCAGACGAACTCACGCAAAAGCTGACATGGTCCAACGCATTACAGCAAGTCGACCCCAAGAAACTAGATCTGCTTCTCGCCACCGTCCCCAAATTTACCGATACGCATTTCTGGTTTGATTTTGCTGGTGTATTGCAAGCATTGCATCGAGAACTTGCCAGTGATGGCCTTGGTTTTCCCGACGTCGTAAAAGCGGGAGCGACACTCCCTGGATTTAGCGAAACCGACCGTTGGAAAATTCTTGCCGAAATTCAAGCGAAATACCTGGCAACCCTCGACAACCTAAAACTCTGGGATCGACAAACCGCCAGGCTGGTGGCGATCAAAGAGCAAGAATGTACGGCGCAACAGCCCATTGTCCTCATTGCTGCGGCCGACTTGAACCGAGCAATCAGGCAAATGCTTACTCAAGTTGCCAACCAAGTTACGACCCTGATCTACGCACCCGAGGATTGGTCTGAACGGTTTGATTCACATGGCTGCCTAATCGCCCGATCCTGGGAAGCGGTGGAGCTCAACATCCCGGACGAGGCGATTATATCTGCCGAGAAACCGCAGGATCAAGCCGAAGCGGTCCTACGATGCATCGCTGAATTTGACGGCCGCTTCTCTGCCGAGCAAATCACCATTGGTGTGCCGGATGAGCGGATTGTGCCATCGCTCACGCGCCAGCTCAACGAACACAAGCTGCCCAATCGTTTCGGCCCCGGAGAGGCACTTTCTCGGTCCGGTGTATTCCGTCTTCTCCATGACCTTGCCAAATTATTGGAATCCAAAGATTTCACATATTTGGCGGCTTTCGTGCGACATCCGGATATTGAAGATTGGTTGCTCAAATTAAACGTGCCGCCTGGGTGGATTGAAGAACTTGACCATTATTACCAACGTCACCTTCCCTCTCGATGGAGCGAAGGTTGGCTCGGCCCAAACGAGAAAAGCCAATCACTTCGCAGCGTTCATGCTTTGGTTAAGCAATTACTAGCACCTCTCGTGGGTCCTTCTCAAACACTCCTCCAGTGGCAACCAAAAATTAATAAACTCATACAGGAGGTTTATGGCGATCGCTGTTTTGACCTCGAAAACAAAGTGGATCGAAAAGCTTGGAAATCAATCGGCATCATTCAAGAAACCTTAAGAGAATTAAAAGGCATTCCCGACCAACTAATTCCTGAACTGCCGGCCTGGGAGGCCATTCAACTCCTCCTCTCACAGGTCCGCTCACAACAGCTTGCCCCTCCCGCAACCGATTCGTGCATCGAATTGGTGGGCTGGCTTGAACTGCCTCTGGATGACGCACCGGCCTTAATTGTTACCAACTTTAATGAAGGCACCGTTCCCTCCAGTCTCAATGCCGACTTATTCTTGCCTGGGAAAATGCGTTCCCTGCTGGGCCTTGATGACAACACAAGGAGATATGCTCGCGACGCTTATGCCGTCTCAACACTACTGGTGACGTGGCGAAAAACTTCCTTGATCATCGGTCGTCGAGACTTGGAAGATAATCCACTCACACCCAGCCGCTTGGTGTTTGCCACCGGGTCCTCATTGATCGCCGAGCGGACACGGACTCTATTTCAAGAAGCATCTCTAGGCAAAGGTAAAGCTCCTCTCGCAGGTCAGTGGCACACGGCAGGCAGCAAGGCCAATTTTAAGGTTCCCAAGCCACAACCACTCTCCGAACCGATCACACGCCTGAGTGTCACTTCTTTCAAATCCTATCTTTCTTGCCCCTACCGATTTTATTTAGAACGCATTCTTGGCCTACGCGCCAAGCGAGACGATGCCACCGAACTCGACGGCGCCACCTTTGGAAACCTCGCTCATCAAGTACTTGAACGCTTCGGAAAAAGCGAGGTGAATTGTTCTGACAACGCCGACGACATCCGCGTTGCCTTGAATCAATTTCTGGAGGACCGTGTTCGGCAACAGTTTGGCAAGCACCTGCGCACGGCTATTTTGATCCAGGCCGAACAACTGCGACGTAGACTACACGCTTTTGCTCTCTGGCAGGCCGAGCGCACACGTCTCGGCTGGCGGATTGAGTACACAGAACAATCGTTTTCAGATTCCCCCGCTAGTTTTGAAGTGGACGATCAGCAGATGTTGCTAACAGGTCGCATCGATCGCATTGATGTGCATGAAGAAACAGGCGAGCGGCAAATCCTGGACTACAAAACCTCCGATGCCGGAAGTAACCCCGAAAAAAATCATCGTGAAAAAAAGTCTGGTGCCTGGACCGATTTGCAATTACCACTCTATCGTCACCTCGTCCGACAAATCGGAATTTGCGATCCGATCCGCTTAGGCTACATGCTACTACCCAAAAGTAATGAAGCCATCGGGCTGGCACTTGCCGACTGGAGCGAAGCAGATCTCCAGGATGCCGATGCAACTGCCCGGGACGTCATCCGCAACATTCGCCGAGAGCGTTTCTGGCCCCCTACGGAACCCGCGCCAAAGTACAGCGACGATTATGCGTACATTTGCATGGACGGTGTCTTCGGAAGACCGAGTCAAAAATGACCACACAAACAATGCAACATGAGCTCATTCGTGCGTCGGCTGGCACCGGGAAGACTTTCGAGTTGACCAATCGTTATTTGCAGCTCTTGCATTTGGGCGCCACTCCCGAAGAACTGCTAGCAACCACATTCACACGCAAAGCAGCTGGTGAAATTTTCGAACGGGTGTTGTTGCGATTAGCAGAAGCAGCAACCACTCAAAGTGGTCTCCAAGAGTTACAACGTGCGTTTGCTGACGAATCACTTTCACAAGCAGATTGCCAAGCAATGCTCTCACAGACAACACGCAACATACACCGCTTGCGTGTGGGCACTCTGGACAGTTTTTTTGCACAACTCGCTTCCAGCTTCGCGCTAGAGCTTGGCTTGCCACCGGGCTGGAGAATCGTGGAAGAACATGTCGGTGCCGCGCTGCGACGTCAAGCCATTGATGCGGTGCTGGACAACGAAGACAAAAAAGAACTCCTTACTCTGGTCCACGCATTAACCCAAGGTGAAACAACACGCAGCCTCGATCTTGAAGTGCGTGACAAAATAAATTCTTTCTACCCGGTCTATCTCGAAAGTAACCTGGCAGCTTGGCAACGCATCCCACGTCCTGCGCCATTAAAGAATGCTGCCCTCGAAAAAGCGTTCGAGCAGCTTCATGCGTTGGCGTTACCCAACCACGCCACGTGGGAAAAAACCCACGCTAAACAAGTTGCAGCGGCTGCCGAAGCCGATTGGCCTGCCTTTATCCAAGGGGGAATCGCAAGTCGAGTTGCCCAGGGCCAAGAAAAATATGCAACAAAACCAATCGAATCTCAGGTGATTGCCGCATATCAGCCGTTCATTGAGCATGCCAAAGCGGTCCACTTAAATCAATTAGCGAATCAAACCGAAGCAACTTACCAGTTGCTCGACCGATTTCATGTCCAATACCAACGACTTAAGTCACAGGCACGAGCATTACGGTTTGAAGATGTCACCTTTCTTCTCTCAGAGGCCTTTCAAAAAATTGCCCCAGATCAGGCTGCGTTTCGACTGGATAGTCATTTACGGCATTTACTACTCGACGAATTTCAAGACACCTCACTCGCACAGTGGCGAGTGATCGGTCCGTTCGCGCGTCGGATTACGGCCGCCAAATCAGAGCAGTCTTTTTTTTGTGTCGGAGATGTAAAACAGGCGATTTACGGTTGGCGTGGCGGTGTGGCAGAAATCTTCAGTGCTGTTTCCGAAGAACTGACGGATATCAATGAGCGGCCTCTGGATACCAGTTGGCGATCTTCACCGCTTATCATCAAAACCGTCAATCAGATTTTTGAGCGTCTGCAACAACATCCCAAATTGGATTCGCTCGCCGAGGGTGTGTCGGCCTGGCAAGCACAATTCATCAAGCATCAATCCGCTCAACCACTCACCAAGCTCAACGGCTATGCGTGCCTGCAAGCGGCCCGTTTGCCAGAAGAAAAAGAAACCGAATCTCAAAAGAACGTCACTTTACGTTTTGCAGCTGAGCAAGTTGCCACGTGGAAACAAGCAGCACCTGGCTATTCGATCGGAGTCCTTGTTCGACAAAATACTGCGGTGCGTCGCTTGATCTACGAATTAAGGGAAATGGGTGTCGAGGCAAGTGAAGAAGGGGGTAATCTGCTTGACGATTCGGCCGCAGTGCGGGTAATCCTCTCCACCATGCAATGGGCAGATCATCCCAGTGACTCAATTGCACACTACCACATCTCCACCTCGCCCCTGGCGAAATTTTTAGGACTGGCAGAACCGAAAGCATCCATACCCAAAGCAGCGGGAAAACTTGCTCAAAAAATCCGTCATCAACTTGTCCGTGAAGGTTACGGCCCCACGGTTTACCAATGGTCCGAACAACTCGCCGTGTCCTGCAACCAACGCGAACTACGCCGCTTGGAAAAACTCATCAGCCTCGCTTATCAATATGAAGATTCCGCATCATCGCGGCCAAGTGACTTTGTCACCTACGTGGGTTCACGAAAAATTGCCGATCCCATTGCAGCCGATGTGCGCGTGATGACAGTTCATCAAGCCAAAGGACTTGAATTCGACATCGTTGTTCTCGCGGATCTAGAAACGGACCTGATCGGTCAACGAAAAGACCTGATCTTCGGTCGTCCTGCGCCGACAAAGGGAATCGATCGGGTCACTCGATACTGCGGTAAGGAGATACAGCAGTTAATGCCGCTCGACTGGCAAGAATTGTTTCGCTCTGCAGACAATGATCGCTTAAAAGAGTCGCTCTGCGTTCTGTACGTTGCCGTCACACGCGCCGTCCACGCCCTGCACATGATCGTAACTCCGTCGCCTCACAACGAAAAATCGCTCCGCAAAACATCTAATGGATTGTTGCGAGCCGCCCTAACGTCTGGCGAGCGACTCGAGGCCGGACAGATCGGCTACGAGATCGGAGAACGAGAATGGTACAAAACTCCTGGAAAAGCTCTTCCCCACTCAGTTGCTCAAAGGACCGACGACACAGACTCTCTACCGGCTTTGGCGATCAAGCTGGCAAAACCTCCCAAAACACGCTGGCGAGGTTTAGAAAGAATCAGTCCCTCGGGACTCGAAGGCGGCCATATCGTGCAGCTTCCGCAATCGGTTGGAGAGGGACCCAACCGTGCTCGGGCGCTACGACGTGGCACCTTGATCCACGCTTGGTTTGAACAAATCGAGTGGCTAGATGAAGGCTTGCCATCGCCAGAACGACTGCGGCAAGTCGCCGATCATGTGCTGGAAACCGTCTTACCAACCAATGAATTCGAGGCCTTGTTGGCGGATTTTCAACAAATGATCAAACAGCCTGCGGTCCAAACCTGCCTGCACCGCGCGACCTATGATCACACCCCCGATCTGTTGCCGCAAGTTGAAAATGAACGCGCTATCGCCGTTCGCCAGACGCACCGCCTACTGGTCGGCCATATTGACCGCTTAGTCACCAGTTACCGGGCCGGCCGCGCAGTGGCGGCCGACATCATCGACTTCAAAACGGACACTGTTGCCCAGGATGACAGCGCCGCGTTACGGAACAAAATCACCTATTATCGGCCTCAACTCCAGGCTTACCGTGACGCTGTCGCTGCGCAATTTCGACTGCCGCCAGATCAAGTACGTGCGAAACTACTTTTTGTTGGAATCGGCAAGATTTGCGATCTGTGACGCACTGCGCAGAGGAGAATTTGCTTTCACTCTGTTATGGTATCGAGAACAACCTAACCACGTTACCACATCCAGCCTACGATTGTTCAGAAAGGAAGCGACAATGAGTTCCAATTTAGCGGGCCAGGTGAAGCCCCTTCTGCCCGGCGAAAAGAGCGAATTGCCGTTCACACTTCAGCTCGAATTAAACGTTCAAGATACAGATACGATTGCAGAGCTTCATGGCAAAGGAGCGGTTGAATTAGAACGCTATTCGCTCAGTGCCCTCCGCATCGGCGTACTCGCTCTGCGACAAGCACGTGGTCAAATTGATAGTGACGCAGTCCGGCGCGAGAGTGAACGCCTTTTGGAGAATCTCGACAGTCGACTACAACAACATTCCACTACCTTAAATGACCGCCTGACGGGTGCTCTCAAAGAGTATTTTGATCCGCAAAATGGTCGTTTCCAGGAACGCGTGGAACGTCTCGTTAAACGTGATGGTGAATTAGAATCCGTCCTGCATCGCCAAGTGGGTGGCAATGAATCTGAATTGTCAAAAACGCTGACTTCGCATTTTGGAGACGAAAGTCCGCTGATGAAATTATTGAGTCCCGATCAATCCAACGGCCTGCTACTTTCCCTACGTACAACCGTTGAAAAACAATTGGAAACACAACGCGATCAAGTGCTCAAACAATTTTCCCTCGACAACAAAGAGGGTGCTCTGGCCCGTTTCATCGCTGAATTAGTCGAAAATCAAGGCGAGTTGTCGGAGAACTTGCGCAACAAAATCGATGAAGTTGTCAAAGAGTTTTCTCTCAACGAAGAAGACTCCGCCATGAGTAAATTGGTCCGCAACGTAAAAAATGCACAACAAAAAATCACCGATGAGTTCTCACTCGACAATGACCGTTCGGCTCTGGCTCGACTGCGTGGCGAAGTCTTCTCGCTGCTTAAGGAGGATCGGGAAGTCAATCGACAGTTTCAAGAAGACGTAAAACTTGCCCTCCGCGAAATGACCGCTCGTCGAGAAGAAGCCGCACAATCACCACGACACGGGCTGCTGTTCGAAGATGCCGTTTATGAATTAGTTGCCGCCGAGTCCAATAAGGTCGGTGACGTCGCCACCAGAACAGGAAACACCACCGGTTTCATCAAAAATCGCAAAGTCGGCGACTGCGTCATTGAACTCGGTCCGGAAAGTGCAGCAGCGCAAGCAAAAATCGTCATCGAAGCCAAAGAAGACCGCAGCTATAACCTGTCAAAAGCGCTCGAGGAAATCGAATTTGCTCGCAAGAACCGTGATGCCCAGGTTGGTCTGTTTGTGTTTTCCCGCAAAACAGCTCCTGACACTCTAGAAGCCATTAGCCGTTATGGGCACGACGTCGTTGTGGTCTGGGATGCCGAAGACCCAAACTCCGACTTATTTTTGAAAGTTGCCATTTCTCTGAGTAGGGCGTTATCGGTTCGCGGGCATCTTCATCAAGGCACCCAGACTGCCGACTTTCAGACGATTCAAAAGGCGATTCTTGAAATCGAGAAAAGGGCGGGCAATCTGGATCGCATCCGCAAATCCGCAGAATCGATCCAGAATGCCAGCGGAAAGATCCTCAGCGAAGTCGACAACTCGCGCAAAGCGCTCGAAGTACAAATTGAGTTACTAAAAGACAAAACTCAAGCGTTACAGGCTGCGTTTCATCAAAACGAAAGCAGTTAGCGGGCTGCTTCGTAGCAAAAGCAATGATCTTTCAGCTCTGCAGCACTTGCCGGCGACGTCGTACTGTCGCTTGCTGTCCATAGTCGTTCTGAGTCTTCCGGGTATCGTAACTGCCATCAAGAAGTATCGTCCGACGGTATAGGAAATTGCCAATTTCCCACGGCTATGAACATCTTCCCATTCATTACTTTTCTTGGCATGTAGGAAAATGCCTTGAGCAAGCAAAGTCTGTCACAGGCGTTTCCGCAGAAAAGGAGAAATGACTCTGAGGGGTAAGTCAGCTGGGTAGACAAATCGTCCGCAAGCCTCGCTGGGAAGACAGCTTCATGCCAGCTGCGGCGCCGGTTCAATCCGCTCCGGCACTTCCCCACCAATTCTTGTTGGGCTTGAAAGCGGCCTCTAGAAAGGCCGCATGGCGTTTTTCCAGCTGCGACTTTCCGGAGCCTTGCAGTGACTCCCACCGACGTCGCCGCTTCCCTTCGTCAAAGTCGGTATCTTTACTCGGAAACTTGGCACCCGTTTCTTTCAACCAAACATCCAGCACCGAACGCATTGCTTTGGCCTGCGCCGGATACCGTGAAACAATATCTGTTTGTTCGCCTGCGTCCTCACCTAAGTGGTACAGTTCGTCATTGCCATCTTCATGATAATGAATGAGCTTCCAGTCGTTTTCGATGATAATCGAAGAGGGCTCCCCCCCTTGATTCCCATAGTGTGGGTAGTGCCAAAAAAGTGGCCGCTCATCAATCGTCCCCCCCCGAAGCACAGAAGCCAGACTCACACCATCTACCTGCTGTTCTGGGGGAATCGGAACGTCCACCAAATCCAACAAAGTCGGATACCAATCGATACCACTAACCGGGACTGCGCTCGTCGATCCGGCCTCTGTCACACCTGGCACCTTCACATAAAACGGTTCGCGAATCCCTCCCTCCCACTGACGCCCCTTGCCCCCACGCAAAGGCAAATTGCTAGTCGAAAAAGCATCTCCCGAGGAAACCCCACCATTGTCCGACGTAAAACAAACAATCGTATTCTCCGCCAGACCTAATTCATCGAGCCGCTCCAAAACAATTCCCACCGCCGCATCCATAGTTTCGATCATCCCCGCATAGATAGGACAGTCCTGAACCTGGCGAACTGCCAAACGCCGATCAAAGAGAAATCGCTCGTTAAACAGGCCCGCATCTACTGCCTTGTCACGATACTTTGTCCAAAGACTCTCTGTTGTCTGAATAGGCCCATGAACCGAATAGAAGGAAAGATACGCCAAAAAAGGCTGGCCTTCTGTAGCGCCAATAAAATCAGCCGTTTCCCGCCCCAGTCGCATGGGTAACGATTCACCAGCCGGTCCTGGTTCAAGATTTGGATTTTTCCAGGGAGAAAAATAACCACCAATCGGACTACCGACATCCCAGCCACCACGATTCATTTCAAAGCCATGATCGGTAGGCCAAGATCCCTCGCCCCCCAAATGCCATTTGCCAGCAAAAAATGTCTTGTATCCGTGAGCTTGCAGAACTTCCGCCAAGGTCTCTTCTTCTGCACGTAGTGCCCGGTCGTACTCGGCAGGTAGATGGCTGTCGAAACGTTGCGTTTCTCGCCACGCTTCTCCGGCCCTGTCTCCGATCCATGTGGTAATCCCATGGCTGGTCGGATACTTACCCGTCAAAATGCTGGCCCGCGATGGACTGCAAACTTGGCAGGTCGCATAACCGCGGGTAAACTTCATCCCCTCATGCGCGAGGCGATCGATGTGAGGACTCTCGTAAAACGTCGATCCCTCGTTACTCAAATCTCGCCAGCCAAGGTCATCCGCAAGGATAAATAAAATATTGGGTCTCTCTTGGCCCGCTGCAATCTGTTCCGATACGGCCAATAGCATTACGCCACATAGCAAAGTTCGCATTCACGGGTCTCCCAAGACTCGGTTTATGTTAGGGTTTCTCTTCTAAAATATTGAGGCGATCAAGTACACGTTGCCGGGCAGATTTAATTTTGCCCGTATAGTTTTTCCTCATCTGTTCCTCATAGCGTTGCACGACCTTGGTCGCTTCTGGAAAACGCCCTTGATCATCAATGCGGACAAGCCACGCATCCAATTCACGGCGCAAACGCTGCAGAGTTTCTGTGTGCTTTGCGGAACCGGCGAGATTGTGGACCTCGTAGGGATCCTCCTCGAGATCATAGAGTTCTTCTGACGGGCGGGTCGGCTCCATGAGCTGTGCTGGAATCCCATCAAGCTCTCCTCGGTCGTGCAAAATCCGCAGCAAAGGAATCGTCGGGTAGGTAGCCTCCTTGTACCGATTGAGCTGGAGAAAGGGACGTTCCGGATAATAGTTTCGCAGATAACGAAAACGTTTGTCACGTACGGTGCGAATCCGATCGACTGTCTCATCTCCACGATCGCGACCGCCAAACGCGTACTGCCGAGCTACCGCCTGCGGTCCCAGAAAAGTCCGGCCTTGCATGGCTTTTGGTGGCTCAATACCCGCCATCCACAAAGACGTCGCCGACCAATCGATCGACATGATGAGCCGATCATCAGTACGGCCTGGCCTCACCTGGGAAGGCAATTGAACCGTTTTTGGATAGCGGATCAGGAGCGGAACACGCAAGCCAGCTTCATAAGGCCACTGTTTAGCACGCACCATCGCCCGGCCATGATCACCAAAGAAGACAACAACCGTATTGTCTGCCAGACCATCCTCATCGAGTCGGTCCAAAACATAGCCAACCTTACGATCAAGCGACATCACGGCATTTAAATACTGCGCCCAATCCTCGCGCACGATTGGATGGTCGGGATAATAGGGCGGTACAACCACCTGGTCCGGATCGGCTGGTTGCGGGATGTGCTTATGAGCCGAGTTCCAGGCGCCCCCACGATGCGTTTCCGGAAAATTAATCTGCGCAAAAAATGGTTGCTGTACCTTTAAATCGTCCCATTGGTCCGAATCGAAGGGGGTCTCACGGACACCGTTATACGCAAAATTCCAATCGGTCTTACCCGTGCCGCGAAAGAATCGTGGGTCATCACCGGACTTGGCAAGCTTACGAATATTTGCGGTGAAATATCCCGCTTCACGAAAATAATCGGTAATCACCGCCGTCCCCTCCGGAAGTAAAAAACGATCCGCGCGGTGAGAACGATGGTGATGTGCGCCAATCGTAAAAGCATACATGCCCGTCATAAACGATGAACGACTCGTCGAACAAACCGCAGTCACGGTGAAGGCGCGCGTGTAACGCACCCCCTCAGCAGCCAATTGATCCAACCGTGGCGTTCGAACCTCCGGAGTACCGTAACAGCCAAGTTCGGGCCCCATGTCTTCAGCAATGATCCAGAGAATATTCAGAGGCTGCTGCGCTGCCTCATCTTCTGCCTGTGTAAACGTACTGCTCGGAGTAACACCACAGAGGGCCGCAATGCTCAGCACCACAACAAAAGGGCGCATATAGGATGCAGGTCTTCGCGTCATGGGAATTCAAATCCTTGGGATACGAACAGCGCAATTTCCTGTCGGCAGGCTAGACGATTGTCGTACCAAAGACCAGTAGCAGGGGCTCAACACCTGGACAAAAAAGGGTTTCGCTGCGTTGCTCTAAGCAGGTGTCGTTCGTCCGCGTTGCTCTCTGAGAACCGACTGGGAACAACCACCTGGAGGTAACCCGCTGGCACACATCACCTACTTGGCTCGAGTTGCACAGTCCAAGATATCATCCGTTTAGCAGGGCTAAAAGTGTTCGCCCGATTCTCTGTGTCCGTTTGCCCGGTTCGTTACGACAACAAAAAATCGCCGCCAATGAGCACAAACTACTGGAAAGGCGTCTACAAGCCGTTCTGCTCTCCATAACGACCATTCGGTATTTTGGACGGAAATTGATATTTAGGATCCGTGATCAGCCGGTGAATCCACGGGTCATGTTTCGCGACAAGTTCCGGCGTCGAAAGCCGCCACTCGTGGCGAATTTCTGCTGCGCGCCAAGGTGCTTTTTGCGCACCCAGAACCGAAGTGATGGCCCAATAAAGATATTCCGTCAGCTGGCATTTGTAATTGCAAGTACGATCGTCATATGTAAACCAAGCATCTTGCGGATAGCGCTGCGGCACCTCACGAAAATATCCGCCCCGTGCTCGGTTGAGACACTTGGCAAGTTCCGATTTCCTCCCGCGTCCAAAGACACTTGGATAGGCTTTTCCATATCCGTAATCCGTGACAAGATGCAACACCTCCTCTAAGGTTGCATCAAATCGTCGGCCACCTGGATTGGTCTCCGTCGCGAATTGCGATTGGCCCGCATGTAAATCGGCCCGCTCAAGAACCTGAAAATCGAATCGTCGAAAGAACGCTTCTGTCCGAGCCAACAACATGAAAGCGTTCCGATTGGTCAAATGCTGCGCAACCAATTTGTTGTCCACGACCCCGTCTTCGTCGTTGTCCAAATACTGTGCCAGAACGGCGGCCGTATGGAGGACTTTGTCATCCGGGGTATCGCGTGTTGCAATGACTGCTACTCCAAAAACACTCACAAATTTAGGGAACTGCTCCGAAACCGCTTGAAATTTCCCCTGCGGCTCTGAAAATTCAAGGGGAATTGCTTGCCCCCAACTGGGCGTTCCCATCAGCAAGCCAAGGAAAACATACAAGAAAACGCCCACCGTCACCTGCCGAGAGGGGCATGTGAAGCCCTGCTGCGTCAGATATGATCGTTGGTGTTTTGTCACTTCTTTCTTCTTTCTCTGGTTATGAAGATGTCGCCTAAAGAACTCTCCTCCGAATATAACGAGCTTACCTCCGAAGAAACACGTGTCATCCTTCAGAAGGGAACAGAAGCTCCGTACATAGGCGAATATACCAATCTCAAGGAAGCTGGTAGCTATATTTGTCGGCGCTGTAATGCACCGCTGTACAAATCAGACAGCAAGTTCGACAGCTCTTGTGGCTGGCCAAGTTTTGATGATGAGATTGAGGGAGCCGTGCTACGAATACCTGATCTAGACGGACAGCGCACGGAAATTGTCTGTGCTCACTGCTCTGGCCACTTGGGCCATGTCTTCCTCGGCGAAGGCTTCACCGCCCGCAACACACGGCACTGCGTCAACTCCATCTCACTCGTCTTTCTTCCTGCCGGAGCAGAACAACCTGCCATCCGAGGCAAAGCGGAATCCTAACTCGTGGCGTCTGTTCTGTCGGGATCTCTGAGCAGAACCAGCCGGCCAAAAAGCAGATAATCGAATACTAACGCGTCGTTCGACGACTAAGCCATTTGCTCAGACATCCGAGAACATATAGCCCAGTCAACAGGGACTAGCGTAAAAGAAAGCTCTACCGGAAAAAGTTTTTCGGTAGCGAGTGGGACACACGCGCTGAACCCTCTAAAGTACGATCTTTTGCTGGGCACGTGGCCAAAGCCTTCTCATTGGAAGGTCATCGACAAACAAAGCTAGGCTGGAGACCAACCGATGAAACAATGTGGAACTTTCTGGCTGCGACCAACCGTTTGGCAAGTCCCGTCGTCATTTCTACTCGGACTCTTGTTTCTGCTTTCTCCTCTACAAGCCGAGCCAGCAGTCCGTCTCGCGCCCGGCGTGCATCAGCTGTTCTTGGACGACGTGCTCGTCGCCGAGCGTTCGAATCTGACCAGCACCCTACATCCACCGCGCAAGTTCTCTGGCAACCCGGTGTTGATGCCCGAACCGAACCTAGAAACCGATGCCCTCCTCTATGGCACGGTGTTGCATGACAAAGAATCGGATCTGTTCAAGATGTGGTACTTCACGGGACGAATCGGTACCAACATGCCATGGGCTCTGGCCTACGCGACGAGCACCGATGGCATTCATTGGGAGAAACCGGACCTTGACCTCATCGCCGGCTTGGAATCACCGACCAATCTTGTCATGACCCATCCTCAGACGGAGAATTTTGGTGAACCCTTTAGTGTGATCCTTGACCCTCGGGACCCCGATCCAGCGCGGCGCTACAAGTTGGTCTATCGCTACCTGACTCCCCTGCCTGAAATGAAAGCGCTGGGAACAACAACCGCCAGCAGTCCAGACGGCATTCACTGGACACCATTTGGACGCGTACAGATGCCCAAGATCCTTGATGTCGGCCATTTTTTTTATGACCACCTCAAGGGCAAGTATGCCGTCTACGGCCGGTTGTGGACAGAGCGCCGCAAGGTCCAACTCTCGCTCTCCGACGATTTCACCAACTGGAGCGAGCCACAACTTGTCGCGGATGTGAACTCACAGGATCCGCCTGGAGCACAACTGTACTCGCTAGCCGTCCATCATGACGGCGGCCAATATGTCGGGCTCAGCCAACTCTATATGCGCGGCACAACACATCTGATTGAATTCGAGTTGTCAGCCAGTCGCGATGGGGTGAATTGGACCCGTGTTCACCAAGGCGAGACCTTCCTTCCCTGCGGGGGCGCCGGCGAGTGGGATCGATTCAACAACTCAATCTCCCGCCAACCCGTCCGTGTCGGTAACGAATTGTGGTTTTACTACAGCGGACGCACCTATCGTCATTCTGGATACGGAGGCAAGGATCGCGGTACCGAAGAAGCACAAGCGCAACGTGCTCGGGTAGGACGCGCCAATGTCACGGGTAAGTCCCCCGCAGCACCACCTTCCAGCGACATGCGCAGTGCCGTGGGTCTGGCTAAACTCCGCCTGGATGGTTATGTATCGCTGGGAGCTTCTTATGACGGCGGAAGTCTAACTACCGTCCCGGTTCTTCTCGGTGCCAAAACGCTTCACCTGAATGCGGCCTCACGCTGGGGCGAAATCATCGTGGAAGTTCTCGGCAGTGACGGTAAACCAGTAGCGGGAGGTATCTCGCTGCCCGTCAAAGGAGACAGTACGGATTTGGAAGTGCGGTGGCCGGACGAAGCACCGCACCCCCTGTCAGAAAACCAACCAGTGCAACTGCGTTTCAAACTCCACAATGCGAGACTTTATTCTTATTGGGTCGAGTAGGGCTTATTGGCGCGACTGACCATTGCGAGACTCCATCCGAGTCACCTTTTGGATTCGTGTCCGCAAACATTTCCACCTCAAAATGGCGGTTTCGAACCGTGATGAGGCTGCTTCAACAAAAGTGCTTCTCACCCTGCAGCCTACCGACCAGCCACGCCACAACAACAGCTGCTGGTCGGTAGGACAGTAGCGGATCTCCGGCTCCTCAATTTCTACGGCAATGTATCGTCGCAACCGGCAAGTCAGATACCACCAAAATGCCTTCGGCATCGGAATGCTCAGCGACGCGCCAAACACCTATAGAACTCAGCACGCCACTGCAACAACCTTACAAATCTACCGGTTTACTTTCCCTTAGGGGGAATTTCGCCAGCTTCTGGTACAGCGGAGGCGACCTCGGACCTGTGCGTCGTGATCGGCTGCGGATTCAACAGCGAGCCAGATTTCTCAACACCGTCATTGTCCCCCCAGTCAGGATCTTCAGGAAGCGGTTGCCCTGTCATCGCCATTTTCATGGCACCAACGTTTCTTGGCACTTCTTTCATACCCAGGTAGTTGTATTCCATGTCGCCATCCGGCCCAGGTTGGACAATCATTGGATTCCAGCTTTGCCGCGCGAGTTGACTGAATACTTCGCTCGCAGCAGCAAAATCGAAGGGTGTTCCGCCATCATCATCCGGTACCGGTTGCCCAGCGGTTCCTACCCAAGGTTGTTGAGCGTACTGGGCGTAAAGTTTGGCCACTGCTTCGCGCACAAGACTGGTGGGCAAGGGGGTTTCCGAACCCGTACCATCAGGGGCAGGCTGCCAGATGAAGTCTTTGAGCCCGGTCCCATCGTTCTTCGGATCTTTTTTTGATTGTTGAAGATAATCCTGATATGTTTCATATCTGCCTAACGGTGCTATCGAAATGAGCCAATCATGTATCTTATTCGTAACCTTTGCTGCATCCGATAGACCGGGAATTCTTGCATTGCCAAGGAACTCAAAGAAGTTATAGAAGCCGCCCTTTGATTGTCCAGCGCTCGCCATCCCGTATCCATCAACAGAACGAACGGCATTTTCACTTACGTCGTTTGTGGGAGACTGGACAAGATCAACGTCATGAATGTCGCCAACAACACGATTTGGATTACTATGCTCACTCATCAAACTATCTCTCTCAATCTTGCCATAACGCTCTGTGTCCGAAGTACGTTCGGCCATGACATCTTCGAGAAGGTTCTCCTTCAAGCGGCCTAAACCCTCGACCTCCTCCAGCTTTAAAGATGGAAGGTGCTCTTCCACTGGTTCTACAACCGCTTGGGAAACGTCTCCAATAATCCGTTGTTTGGTGAGCAACGTCGACGGGGATGTAGTCTCCTGCGAGGGCTCCCACTCACTCATTGGAAATCCACCCGAACCTCCCGAACCTTGATTTGTTTTCGCCGGCTCCTTTTTGACTTTTTCAGTTTTGGCTTTCGTAAAGTCGTCGACCGATTCGGTTTTAGATTTTCCTGCCGTCGTAGACATTTCCTGTGTCTCACTTGACGTGTCTTCTCTGTCGGAGGAGTGGCTCGTGGACGTCGATTCGGTCGAGATCACGGCCGGTGTCGCTTTCGATTCCACCACATCACAGCCAAAATCAGCAGCAAACAGAATCCGGTCGCCCAATCGTTCCAAGCTGAGACTTGTCTGCCTTGCTGGGTTGCGACGATTCAAGCGGTGAGTCGGACGAGCCGGAGAAAAGAATTCTCGAATTTTCATTGTGTGGGTCCTTATGTAATGAGCGACCAAAACTCGCGAGAAAAGCTCTTCAAAGTGCCATCACCTGAACGAAATTTCTCTCGATTTGTAAATGGTTTAATAGGGACATGCCCAAAAAGGGCGCCCATCCCGCAACAAATCCATGCCTTTTCCCAGAATTCCAAAACCTCGGACTGCTGGGTACACCGAGCCGCGGAATGCACCGAACTGACTGTCAACGAAAAAGATGTCAAAGGCGGCGAGAGTCTGGAGCCAGTTGCCGTTTCATCCTCTCCAGTGCGTCTCAGAAATTTTAGGGCTAACGGAGTCAAGCATCAGTGGATACCAAACAGGAGTGTTTGCTTTGAACAAGAACACCTTTCGAGGAAGTGCCAGATCGAAAGATCATGGACACACGTTACACCTGCCAACAGAAAAGGCTTGCAGAAAGGCGCAAAGAGCTTTCGGCGCTCAACAGTGCGAACCGAAACGCCCCAGGTTCACCGGGCTCAGCGATTCACCGAACACCTGCAAAATAGAGTCTGAGGCAAAGATGCTCCTGCGGTTCCACAAACTGCCAAAGTGTCCGGCCTGATTCCCGACCCGGCAACAGGGTCAGACGGGCTCTCCACATCGGAAATCCCGGACATAGACAAGGTTCGCCCCGAAACCAGATCTACCGATTGAAAGTGTGCGCTACGATGAGGTAAGCTAGACATGCATGTCAAGTTTGGCTACCTGACACATCTACGACTTATTGCCCTATTGTCCGACATAAAATTTTCTCCCAGAACACTTGCTCTGTTTTCCTTAAAGGATCTTGCTCCATGTCCATTTCTCGTCAAACAACACGCCGTCAATTGCTTCAAGGTATGGCTGCTGCTGGCGCCGTGGGCATCCTATCCTCGTCGAGTACCCGAGCCCTCAGCAACGAATCGCCCAATGAACGACCTGTCTTTGCCACCATCGGACTACGAAATCAAGGCTGGGCCATTACCAATAAGTCGTTTCGCTTTGCAGATTTTGCCGCCCTAGCCGACCTCGATTCGAAAGTATTGGGGACGCACGTCGAGAAGGTGGAACAGAAGCAAGGTAAAAAGCCAGCGGCTCACAAAGACTATCGAAGAATCCTGGACCGAAAAGATATCGACGCGGTCATGATCGCGACACCAGATCACTGGCACACCAAGATTGCAGTTGAAGCCATGCACGCCGGAAAAGACGTCTATTGCGAAAAACCACTCACCCTCACCATTGATGAGGGAAAGTTGATTGAGAAGGTCGTCGAGGAAACCGGCCGCGTCTTCCAAGTCGGCACAATGCAACGCACCGAATCAGGCCAGCGTTTTCTTCAGGCGATCGCACTGGTAAAAAATGGACGCATTGGTACGGTCAAAAAAGTGACCTGTGGAATCAACGGCATGAAGGCTTCACCGGTCATTCCCGTCGCCCCCGTCCCCGCAGAACTCGATTGGGATTTCTGGCTCGGTCCCGCACCAAAAGTTGACTATCGTGCCTTGCCGGAAATGCGCACCGGCTACGGCGGCGGCGCACCGCTTTACAGCAATGCACACTACTCGTTTCGGAACTGGCACGAGTACTCTGGCGGAAAACTGACCGACTGGGGAGCACATCACGTCGACATTGCCTGCTGGGCAATCGGCGCCAGCCATACGGGCCCCAGTAAGGTGACTCCTCTTGAATACACGTTGCCTGTCGAATACCAGGACGGACATCCGGTCGTGGAAGACCAGTACAATGCCGCCACCAACTTCAAGATCCGCGCGGACATGCCGAATGATGTCGAAATGATCATCACGAGTGAAGGCGACAACGGCATCCTTTTCGAAGGCACGAAAGGTCGGTTTTTTGTCAACCGAGGCCGCATCACTGGAAAACCTGTCGAAGATCTTCAGAATAGTCCATTACCGGACGGAGCGATTGAAGAGGTCTACGGCGGTGAAGTGAGTGCGAACCATACGGCAAACTTCATCGAAGGGATGAAGTCGCGCAAACAACCAATTTCGGATGTCTGGTCCCACAACCGCATGCTGGAAATCTGCCACCTCGCGAACATTGCTATGCGTCTGGATCGGGAACTCGCATGGGATCCAGTCAAACGAGAAATCGTGGACGACGCGCAAGCAAACTCCTTCCTGACACGGGAAAACCGCCAGGGCTTCACAATCGACATCTAATCGACAGGTCCCCGTCCTAGGCAAATCAAAACGATTTCTGCTTGACTAGAATGGTCGGCTGTCAAGCTGCGCCGTTCACAACGACACCTTGCGCAGTTCTCAGGACGCAGTGTTCACAATTGGCCGAACGGCCGCGCAGCGTAAACGGCCTTCGTATTTGCTAGCAGGCTCTACGTTCTGGAAAATCACACTTCGCCGGCCCGACAATGGACAGACCTGATCGGGTTCGAGAGGCTCAAGGTAACAACCCCAGAGGTGCTAAATGGCAATCGTCGGGAGACTGCGTTTTTCAAGTCAGGACGCCGCAACGTCTGTAGCCGGCTTTCCTACTGGATTCCAGGGAGGAATGGCTTATTTCCCCACAACGAAGGATTGTGCCAGCTGCTTGTAGGGACCACTGAGAAGACTGCCGTAGTCAATCCTTCCCACATCCAACTGCGCCTGCATCTGATCCAACCAGGCCTACGCGCGCGGACGATAATAGCCGCGAAGAAGTTCCACTCGATCAGCCGCAGCATAATCCATCAGCCCAGGATACTTGTCCATGCCGGCAAGTGCCGTAAAACGCAAGCGAATTTCATGGTCGTTGGGATGTCCCACGGAGCCGGCGAGCTGGAACGCATCGCTGCTCCGCAACTCGCTTTGGCAAAGTGCACCGGTTCAGAGTTTGCTGCGGAAGGCTTTTTCCGTCGCCACCGGATCGCTGTCACCCCACTTTTTTAGCCAGGATTTCAATTCCTGCTGCAATCGTTTCAGCACCGGAGCCAGTTGAGGATTTTCACTCTGGTTGTTCAACTCCTCGGGATCGCTGTGCCGATCGTAAAGTGCCCATTCTGGCCGACGATACAACCGCTCAATCAAGATACGGTGTTTCTCGGACTTAGAATTCCACGATTTTAAAAGCCAGGAACCGGCCACATTGGGAAGTCCGGTGGGCTGCTCTGTTGCCCGCTTCCAGTGGAGCGCCTGTGTGAGGGTTGTGTTGGAAGTGACTTCCTCATCGTGCCGTGGAGACCAAATGCAGGAATACCGAGTGTCACGGATAGAACGGATGGGATAGACACGATCCTGATTGTCCAGGATCCGACAATTCACGAAAGCTCCGTAGGCATACTTGTGGATCACCTGATGCCCCCCGGTGAAATTCTTCCACTGGCTGCGCCCGTCAAACTTTTGCGACACGACCTTTCCTCCAGCCGCTCTGACAAGCGTCGGTGCAATGTCCGAAATCCACATCAGCTGGCTACTGTGTGTTCCCGCGGGAATCACAGCTGGTAAAACCGCTACCACTCCGGAGGCAAGGCCATCGTTGAAACAGGTCCATTTCGAATAAGGAAAGGCGTTTCCCTGCTCTGAGCAGAAAAGGATCAGCGTATTGGAAGCGAGTTTTTCCTCGCTGAGCAGAGCACGCAATTGCCCCAGTAAGTCGTCGAGATGAGTAATCTCGGCAAAATGCCGCGACAAGTTTTTTCGGTAGATCGACGTATCGATGGAATCGTCCGGGAGCTTGAACTCGGCAGGAGGGTAACGCGACGTGTCCCCGTTGGTATACGGACCGTGGGCGTCGTGCGCAGCGATGACCAGGCAGAACGGTTTACCTGCAGCACGGGCCTGGGTCATGTAACGGCGTGCCCGCTTCACCGCCAGCGGATTCGCATCCGTCTTCCTAGGTAGATCGCCCACCTTGTCGAAAGGGTAGGCCTCTGGCGGTCCGACATGACGTTTCCCGAGCAACCCAACCTGATAACCGAGTGGCCGCAGATAATGTGGCAGACTCTGTGTCCCCAGAACCGACTGCGAATGATTCGGCATAGCCCGTGTCCGCCAGGCACTCCGCCCGCTATAAAGCTCCTGCCGAAACGGTGCGCACATAGCTACGTTGGCGTAAACATTGTCAAAACGCATCCCCTCGCGGGCAAGTTGGGCGAGATTCGGTGTATGCGCCGGACCGCCCCAGGGGCTCAGATCATCACGATCGATGTCGTCACCAAGCACAATAAGGATGTTGGGACGTTCTGTTGCCTCCGCTGCTCCTGTGGCCTTTGCAAACAGCAAGGCTGACAAGGATAAGAGATAAATCACAATTTTGGGATTCACAAATGTCCCTTCTTCTCTCATCACAAGAATGTTTTCCCTGCAAACTCATCCGGACGCTCGGCCATGGGAGACCGTTTCCGTTTTAGAGCATCGCCACAAAACAATTCCGCGTACAACGGAGGTGTTCGTTCTAAACCTTGTTTCGCCATTGAAGCTGTCTTAGTTTTGTCAACTTCGACTCAGATGTGCCAGGCAGCCGCCAACCACTAGATCGTCGATCTCGCTCAATTTTCGAAACACAACAAAACCCCATTTCCTGTGGCTTGGATAACTCAACCGTTCATAGTCAAACCTATAATCGTACTCAGTGCGGTGCAGAACAACACAGTAGACTACCTCTCTGAACGCTTGTCCTGTCCATTCAATAGATCGCCACTGAACTCCGCAAGCGTTTCCTCACGCAAGAGAAAGCCTCAAACGACCTTCGCCGTTGGCAAGAATCTCCCGTGAAACGCTGAGCCAGCACGGAGAAACACGCTGCTATAAATGCGTGAGTGAGCACCAAGAGCATGGCACCAGAAAATGCGTCCTAGTTCCCGTTGTCCCGCCGTCTCTTGGTAACAGGAATACTTGGTTCGAGAAATACAAACAAGCCGAGCTTGGTAGAGGCGATGGCACTAAAGTAAAGGCTGCTGAAGATTCAGATATCCCCGACCTCCATCTCAATCGAACAGATCGCGCTCGCCAGATTACCAGTCTGCAAGAGCAGGCGCCCTACCAGCAAGAGTGCCGCCCCCAAAAATAAAAGCTCTTCAAAATTCGCCATCTTGGAGCTCTGCATCTCCGGGCCAACTTCGAAATTGCCCTGGCCAAATTTCTCTTGCAGGTTGCGTCATTCAAAGTGATTACCTACTTTCCATCACCGTCCTTATTCAGACATGCCAGCGACCGACCTTCACAAGTAGTGGTTTCATGGCAGCACCGGCAACGTCTGGCTTTGCCGCCACTGGTTTAAGTAGACTTGGATTCCTTGACGCACGGGGTCAGCTGCCTTGGCGAGTACTTGTTGAAATTCGTCCTGCAAGAGGATTTCCGGGGTTTTTGCCTGCAGCAGTGCGGCAGCCTGGGCCGCGACCGCTACATCATAATTGGCCAACTGCCTCAGCAACGGCTCGATCTTACCCGCGGTTTGTTTCATTACCTGTTGAGCGTATTGATAGGCACTGGTGGGCTTCCCATCACCATCCACATCGAGCCAGACGGCACCGGTACAACTAAAGACAGCAGCAGTCCAATCCGGCGAGGTGGGTTGATAAGCCTTCGCGGTCGGCCAATGCAGCGACTCGATCCCCGGTCCCCGCGCCACAGCTACCAGATGAACATCGTGTTGGAAGGGAGCCAGTTGCCAGTTGCCTTTCCATTTGATCCCCGCGTTCCCACCAGGCGAAATGATTTCTTGCTTGATGCGTTTGCCGTTGGCGTAAAGCTCTACCACATCCGCCTCCGTCCAACTCGGCCCGAGTACTGCAACTTCAAGCTGCAGAGGTTTTCCGGCGGGTACCAGATCTCCCATGCTGTACTGGTCGTTGATCCGCATGGTTGTCAGGAGCCCGTAGCTGACAATCACACGGCCCGCTACAAAACTACGGACCGCTTGATCAACTGGAATCTTTCCAGGGTCATGGTCGGGGCAGCGGATATAGGTTCTTCCCTGGCCGACAAAATGTCGAGCCACATCATGCGAGTCACTACAGCCAACAGGTGTCACCGCATAGCCGCGATTGAGTAGGCCAAACCAGTCGTGCACCAGTTGCATGATATCGGTTTGTGTGGCACCGGAATTAATGAGTTCCATGGCATTGGCACCAAATCCCCAGCCATGCCGATTTTGTCCCGTCACGGCAAGGTGGTGAGCTGGACCAAGCGGGCGTACATTACTATGCAAATCACGCCCGTGGTTCAAAATAATGGCTTGGACCTGTGGCGTTTGGCGGATGCTGGCAATGATTTCCGGCCAGGTGGTCAAGCGATGGTTGGGCAAGGGAGCGTTCGTGTTGACGGGAAAGATATTGAAATGCCCGACACTCGTCGTCACTTCGTTACCGATCACGGGAGTAAAATACTGCTCCATCTGCAGGCGCCGAAGGACGGGCCGATAGTCGATGTGCAAGTTGTGGTCGGTGGCAATCGGTAATTCGATCCCCTCCCCGGCGGTCGTGATAATCCTCTCCTCAATTGTGGCGTCACCATGCCGAGAATAAGTGAAGGTATGTACGTGTGTATCACAACTGACCAGTTCCTCCGTAGGAACTTCTCGATGAATCCGCAAACTCAGTTTTTCTTGAGAACCTTTGCGGACGATCAGTTCGGCTGAATCGATGCCCCATTCAAATCCTCGTCCCGCGATCACCTTGTAGGTGCCTGCCTGCAGACCCACGCGTGCCAACCCGCCCGCCGTATAGACAACACCGGGACGTACTGCCAGAGTTGTGCTGGATTGAGCGCCCACACCTGATAAGGCACCGGACCGATTGAGGATCGTCAGTCGACAGGGAATACCCTGGCCCTCGCTATCAACCACTTGAATGGTCACGTCAGCTTCTGACAAAACCACCTCTGGTGGTTGATCGAACAAGCTCATCTCACCGACCCGAATGTCGTCTGAACCTTGCTTGCTATCGGTTGAGACCGTCAACTGGTTGTTCCCCGGTTGCAGCACATCGGCGGGAACTGCCAAGTAACGTACCATGTCGTTCTCGTCTTGCTGTAACTTGTCAATCATCTTGCCATTCACAAACACGCTCCACGGTTGCTTGACATCCTGTTGTCGCAACCGCAGAGTGCTGGCAGTTGACTTACCAGGGAGCGTGAACGAAATCTCCAAAGAGCTCGCTTCTGCTTGCTCTGGAAACGAGGACCATTCTGGCGTTTTTCCGTTGCGCACGTGATGCAAACGGTTGGTTAAGATCCGTTCGTTAGCCAACAGCAAGGGAACCCAACAGCTACCTAGCAGTAGAACAAAAAGCAGTCGTTTCATAACGGCACCTGGGTTTTTCGGGAGTATGGCGAAGGCCTAATTCTAACTAAGCGGCAAGCGCCGTAGCAAACTGGACGATTGCCAGCATCCAAAGTCTGGATCGAAACGCGTGACGGCAACCGGCAATTTGCTGAATTGGTTTTTATTAAAATCGCGTCCCCATTGCCTTACCTGCTCACGATGAATGCTGAGGCATGATGTTTTTCCGAGCACTGCTTGCTGTTATGCTTTGAAAAATGATTGGAAAGATGACGTGGATAGGAGTCTCTGGTGAAACATTTTGAAATATCAAGACGTGGATTGCTGACTGCTGCCAGCGGAGTTGCGGTAACCAGTATCAAGTGGCCCGTTAAGCTAGTTGCCCAGCACGGCGGTGGGCAGGAAAAAGACTTGATTTTCCGTTCATCTAATCCCCGTAATGCGGAACCGGAATTATCCAAGCTGGTTCAGTCCTGGATTACACCCACTAAGCACTTTTATATCCGCTCTCATGCACCGAACCCAAAGATCGACACCGAGCGTTATAGATTGACAGTCGATGGCCTCGTGCGACAGCCCCTGACTTTAAATCTGGCAGACTTGAGCCGGTGGCCTCGCCACGAAGTAACCGCCACCCTTACCTGCGCGGGAAATCGTCGATCTGAATTCAATTCTGAAGGGAAAGTTGGGGGCGTTCAATGGGAAGCGGGTGCAATCGGTAATGCCAATTGGTCGGGAATTTCTCTAGCCGATGTCTTGAAGAAGGCCGAAGTCCTGGCAGGTGCTAAACATGTCTGGTTTGAAGGACAGGACGAAATCGAACGAAAAGACGGTGTGATCCCGTTCGGCGGATCGGTTCCCATCGAGAAAGCAATGCTCGCTGGCAAAGTACCTGGCGCACTCCTTGCGGACCGAATGAACGGGGAGGATTTAACTCCCGATCATGGGTACCCATTGAGGACCTTAGTGCCCGGGTACATTGGAGCACGAAGCGTTAAATGGCTGGGAAAAATCACCGTCAGTGACAAGCCTTCGCCAAATCACTACCTCGCAACAGCTTACAAAATTGTCCAGAAAACCGATCCAATCGACTGGACGGAATCAGGTCCTATCTATCGGTTTCCCATCAATGGAGCCATTGCGACACCGCGCGCAAAAGCTCTCGTCCCTGCCGGATTGATCAACGTTTCCGGTTATGTTTTACCTACGGGTCGACTTGACGTCACGACACAGCGTGTCCAGATTTCATCCGACAACGGGACCAGTTGGCAACCGACGACCTTGCTGGGAAAAGGTGTCGATTACTGTTGGCAACTATGGAGTGCTAAGGTCAGGATAACTCCCCAAACCAAAAAGCTCTTGCTCAGAGCTTTTGACAGTTCTGGAGGCTTTATGCCCCAACGTGTTCCATGGAATGCCAAAGGTTACCTACAAAATTCCTGGTACGAACTCCCGATCGAGGTCTCTTGAGACAGCAAAAAGAGTCTTGTCTGGCTCCCGTTTCCAGTCAATTCAAGGCCCCACACAGGCACTTTCTTTGCTCCCAGATCTTGCCCACTCCCCCACCGTCTGAAAGGACGGTAAGCAAGCGACAACGGTAGCCTGCAGAAAGGCTGTATCGCCGTTCTAGAATTGAGACCGTTCAAAATACGGTATTTTTTTAGGATTCCTTGCGAATATATTGATCTTTTTAAATCGTTGTCGGCAATTTATTTTTGATGGTCGTGATGGTTGAAGCCAAAAAACTCAAGTCTCATGGGAACCACCGCCAGGGTGTCCCAGACGAACTCCCCTTCGACACTTTCAATGTCTTTTTGCAAACCTCGGACAGCTGCGTTAAAAAATAGGCAAAGGCAATGTTCTTGCAAGTGAAAGAATGAGTGAATTAGATGGCGTTTTGGTAGTGGTGGCAGTTTTCTGGGAACGCTAGGAGTGATTGCGTTTGATCAAACCAAGAAACTCGAAAAACGGCTGGGTACTGTTGAAGTGTCGCTCAAAAAAATAGCGGATCAAGACTAGAGTCAAGGAGCAACTTTAAGTGCTACACACTTTGCCGTTCATGCCAGCCAATTTGGACCGTCGTCCTGCATTGCAATCCCTCTCCGTATTCATGTACAACCTGGCAGTGTTGCTGCTGTTTGCGTCGACCTCATCGACCGGATGGGCAGATGACGACACGCCTGGCGATCGACTGGTTACCTGGGAAATTTCACACCCGGAACTGCGTGAGATTTTTGGACATCCATTCAGTCCGGACGGTCAGGCACACCGCGCGACAACGTTCGTTCGCTGGCCGTCCACTCTCCACGAATCCGAATTGCCGGCAATTCAACCGACGGTCGTGATTGGCAATGGAGACGAGTTATTCGCAGAGAGCTACTCACCAAAAGGCTGGAACCTGGGCCTGGTGGCGCATTCAACGAATGGAGGACAGACCTGGTCGCACATAGGTTCTCCGGTCGACATGCGTTTCAAAGTACCCGACGGCCACACACAGTTGCGAGTAGCCGGCAACGGTGTCGGTGTCACCGAAAACGGCACGCTGCTGTACTACTACTCCGTTCAATATAATGACGGCCGGAAGCCTGCAGCAGGTGAAGACGATCCCAGCCATCGGATTGAGGCTTACGTCGCCCGCTCAACGGACCGTGGTGCGACCTGGGAGCCGGCTGTGAAGCTCAATACCAGCGAGCGCGAGCAAACAGGTGCTCAAAGCTGTCGCTTAACGCAGCTGCCCGGAGGGAAAATGGGGCTGGTTCTGGGAACCTGGGACATTACTACCGCGTCCGGTGAACCGATCCCCACAGCCGATCAGTTGACCCGCACTTTTCTCTATACGAGTTCGGATGATGGACAGACCTGGGAGCGAGGTAAGGAACCGCTCTGCGAACATGGCGTTGAACCGGATTTGATCGTACTGCCTTCGGGACGTCTGTTGCTGGCGATTCGCTATCAACGGCACAAATCTCCAAATGATCCGCCGAACCTAGCGTCGCCTCACCTGCTCCGTGACGACAAGCCGCCTTACACCAAAAGTAAGCAGCTTCACTCCGGTCTCGTGGCTCGGTTTACCGCCATCCTGCACTCAGACGACGGCGGAAAGACCTGGACCGAGCCAGGACTGCTGACCGGTTTTGACGAGCAGACGGGTTCCCTGGTACGTTTATCTGATGGCACGATCATATTGCCATTTGGATACAAGACCGATACACGTGGTCAGCGATTTGTCGTCAGCTACGATGAGGGTGAAACGTGGAGTCGCACAGTTTTTCAGCTCCATCCGGACGGCCAATACGCCAGCTCCGTCGTGTTAGCCGATGACACCATCGTGTCGGTAATCCATGGCACAGAGGGTCTCAACCTGCAGGCATTGCGTTGGCGCGCACCACCGCGAGAAGAGGTCATTGCCGGTGGATTCTGGACACCTCGCGTGGCAGAGCCTTTAGGACACCACGTTTTGCGGCACGAACCTTTGGACGGCTGGCAATCCGGGCAGCAACACACGTTTGATGATGGGCTGCGTGTTTCGCTCTCGCAGCCGGTGCTTGTCACGCGCAGCAAAGGGTATCGCTGGTTCCCGTCGCTAACCCGCCTTGCCGACGGAAACCTGCTCGCGACGATGTCCAACCATCCGGATGACCACGTCCGCATCGCGACCGCGGAAGCTGCCTGGTCCGGGGACGGGGGATTAACGTGGAGCAACACGGTGACGACTCGCTACGGCAACGTGTCATTGAACCTGCCAAACGGCGACGTGCTGCTGCTTCCGTATTATCTCAAGCCTATCTCCACCGATGTGATGGGGGCTCCTTATCAGATTTTCCCGTTTGGACAACAAAAATTGAATCTCGTGCGATCCGGCATGCAGGTGAGCGGCTTGCCGGCACCAGACCGAAGCTTCTCGCCGGAACATGGTTTGTCCGGGTTCGTATTCAACGGCCAAAGCGTTTTGCTCAAGGACGGTAACTACCTCGCCATGCTGTATGGGTATTTTCAGGGATCAAAACGTTACAGCCTGCTGGCAGCCGAGTCAGCAAATGGGGTGTCATGGAAAATTCGCTCGATGATTGCCGGTGAAGACTGTCCACTGCCCGGGAATAACGGTCCCTGTGAGTCCGCGGTTTGTCGTCTGCGGGACGGTCGATTGATGTGCGTGTTTCGTTTAGCAAGCAACGTCGCCTACGGACAGACTTTCAGCAGCGATGAAGGCAAAACCTGGACTGAAGCGATCGCCATAAAAAATGCACGCTCGGTGCAGCCAGGCCTGGCGGTAATGTCCGATGGCCTGGTCGCCCTTTCCGGCGGTCGCCCCGGTCTGTTTCTGTGGCTGAACAGCGACGGGACAGGACGGGCTTGGCATCAGGTTGATATTGTCGCCAATCATAACGAGTTCCGGCCCGAGGAACCCGTTGTGGTACCGCGAAAAACGTCCGCCTACACCCAGGTCGTGGCTCTCGACGAGAAGCATCTTCTGTACATCTACGACCGTGTTCCCAACGGCTGGATGCAGATCCCCGGTAATTCGTCAGAAACAAACAGTGTCTGGGTGGTGCGCGCCACCGTACAGAAGAAAAACGGCGAATAGCGCACAGCAGTGCCACGCTCAGTATCCGTACCTTCAGGTCGGCCAAGTCACCTTGAGCGGCTTCGCAAAAAGCTTCAAGTAGTGGTCGAAAGTGAACGGTCACCCACGCGCCGAGAGGGCGGCGCATTTTTATTGGAATTCCTACCAGTCGCCAAAAACGACAAAAGCCCCTGTGGCAACAAGGGCTTATGCGAATGGGTGCGATACCGGGCGAGCGTAGGCCACGGCATCGAGCGGAGAGGACAGGATTCGAACCTGCGGACCAGTTACCCGGTCACGGATTTAGCAAACCCGCGCTTTCGACCACTCAGCCACCTCTCCGGATAGACGTCTCACCGATGCCGAAGGCTCGGTAAATCGCGTTCGTAGATTTTGCAGAATCCAAGCGCAGCCTGCAAGGCGGCTTTGATCTATCAGACCGCCCTTTTTACCGTTCTCGCAAACCAGCCGGGCAGATCCGGCCTGGATTAATTTTGCGATATCTTCCGACACCGTCTATGCCGCGAGCTATATTTCGATGGCGAAACCTTTTCCAGAGCCATTTCCCCGCTCGGTTCAGCGCAAACTCACGTCACTTCGTTACAAACGTCAAAATCAAACATCTCGTCAACCTCGGTCAGATCGGACATGAATTCCATGCTTTCCCTGTACGGCTCTCGGGCCACTCATTTTGCATTTCTAGCGACCTGCTGGTGGGCTTCGGCAACCGGCTTGGCCCACGAAGGCGTCCTGCTGAAAGCCTTGCATTCGATTAAGTCCTCGGATGTAGAAGCCCATATTGGTGTACTGGCAGATGACAGCTTTGAAGGACGCGAAGCGGGAGCCCGGGGTGGACGAGCCGCTGCTGGTTACATTACCGAGCAGCTGAAGAAATTCGGGCTGCAGGGAGCGGCAGGAGGTGGCAGCTACTATCAACCATTCCAACGTGGCTATCGTAATATTTTGGCACAGCTGCCTGGCAGTGATCCCCAGCTTTCCAAAGAAGTGATCATTTTAGGAGCTCATTATGACCATGTCGGCTATGGAACACGCTCCAATAGCTTTGGACCTACCGGATACATTCACAATGGCGCTGACGACAATGCCAGTGGCACCGCTTCCTTGCTGGAGCTTGCCGAAGCTTTTGCCGCCTTGCCAACACCTCCGAAACGCACCCTCGTCTTCGCCTTTTGGGATGCGGAAGAAAAAGCGTTACGTGGTTCCAAACACTGGCTGGCCCATCCAACCCTGGAGCTCAGCCAGATCAAGCTATTTATCAACATGGACATGATTGGGCGATTGCGCAAGGAGCATGTCGAAGTCTATGGAACACGGACCAGCAAACGTCTGCGTCAAATGCTCTCTCGGCAAAATACCGATCTGAATCTCAGACTCGATTTTACTTGGGAGATGAAGGAAAATAGCGATCATTATCCGTTCTATGAACGACGCATTCCGACGATCATGCTGCATACCGGGCTGCACGACGATTACCACCGCCCGCACGACGATGCCCACAAAATTAACTTCGCCGGCACGCAAGAGATCACCCGCTTGATCTTTCGGTTCGCATCCCATGTCGGCGACCGTGACTCGATCGCCGGTTTTCGTCTGGCAGCTCGGCGTGAATTTCCTCGTAGTCGCCAACAAATGGAATCAGCGCTTCCCAAAAAGCAACCTCGGCTTGGCATTCAATGGCGCCGTAACGCCGAAAAAATAATGATCACTCACGTGGTTCCTCGTTCTGCCGCTGCCAACGCCGGACTCAAAGTAGGAGATCAACTTTTGACCTTCTCCGGACAATCGCTGCTTGATGATGCTCTTTTTCGACAGCACGTCTTGGCTGCGCCGACCGACACGACGATGACCATTCGCCGCGAAAATACCTTGGAGGCGGTGGAAGTTCCTATCAAACTCATGGGCAATCCAACTCGTATCGGCATCTCCTGGCGTGAAGACTCGGCCGAACCAGGAACCGCGATCATCGCGCGCGTCATCCCCGGTTCGGCCGCCGCTGAGGCAGGCCTACAAGTGGGTGACCGCATTTATGACGTGGCGGAAATGAATTTCACCAATACCGAAGAATTAAAGAACTTGCTAACGACGGCAAAAAGCCCCATTTCAATTACCATTGAGCGCAGCGGACGTCTACAGTCCTTGCACATCGAAGTACTGCCCGAAGGGCAGCACCTCGAAACGACCACAACAAAAACCTAAATGGGTGCCTGTCCCACTGCCGACCAGACCGAGCGGACAACCGGCCGAGGAACATCTGCCTGTCGTGTCCATTGCATCAGCGTGAAGAGAGCTTCGGAAAACCACTGGATTGAACTTCCTGAATGTGGTCGTCCACGTGGGTCAGCATCAGCATTTCCGCACCCGGTTGCTGTGCAATCAGCTTCTCACCTGCCACAGCACCCAAAACGCTAAGACAACTTGCCAACCCATCGGCATCCAAACAGTTCTGCGCCACAATCGTCACACTACTCCTCTGCATTAGACCTAGGCCCGTGCGCGGATCGAGGATGTGTGAGTAACGCTGGCCAGCAATTTCCACAAATTGCCACAGGTCTCCCGAAGTTGCCACACCACAGTGACTCACAGTGATAAATCGATCCGGTGTCTGGTTCCTCTCCAATCCAGCAATCCCGATGAGCCAGCCTCTTTGCTCAGGCGGCGCCTCGCCCACGGCCAAGTCACCTCC